>UQNE01000008.1 GCA_900542355.1 uncultured Bacteroidales bacterium
AGTTTTGGCAACCAAGGGTTAAACCCCCGCCGTTATTGGCAGCCGAACCGATACACCATTGGTTCGTCGTCGCATTTGCGTACTGCCACAAGGCATTGTCCGTTGCGTCCTCAAAGCCCGTGGAATACGGCAGCGTCGTACTGCTCTGCGCTATCGCACCCACGCTCAAGAGACACGCCAACAAGACCGAAAAGAGTTTGTTTTGCCTCATAATCGTAATGTTTTTAGTTTATATTTATTCTCTATGTCTATATTTTTGTACCTATCGTGCCATTCATACCTTTATCTATCCTCCTATTCCCATAGTTCCTCTAGATCTTCTAGATTCCCTAGACCTTCTAGTCCTCCTAGTTTCCTATCCAAAAATAAAACCTCGCAAAGTTACTGCAAAAAAACGACTTGT
Source organism: uncultured Bacteroidales bacterium (assembly GCA_900542355.1). GTDB lineage: Bacteria > Bacteroidota > Bacteroidia > Bacteroidales > Paludibacteraceae > Colicola. The sequence continues at coordinate 404 of UQNE01000008.1, forward strand.
GCAATAGTCTTTTGTATTTTATTGTTCAAAAAGTTGTTTTTTCTGCCCGATTGCTTTCTTTTTGTTTGCTTTTCCTTCTCTTTTTATGCCCTTTATTCATTTTATGTATTTTTATGCCCCCCCCCTCCCCCTATATCTGCAACATTATGCATTCTGCATTGAGCAAGTGTTCTCGTCGCGGGCTTGCCAAGCCCGCATATTCTGCATTGAGCGAAGCTATAGTCTAATCATACTCTCATCATTATCTCGTCATTATCAATGGCATACTACATAAAATCACCGTCGAGCAACGACCGAGTCGCTACCGCATCACCTACAGAGGATATACATAGGAGTACTTCGCGTAACCGAGTCAACCAATCTCAGTATTAAGGCACAATTTGGTCAACCTTTTTCAGGACGACACAAAGTACCATCTCTGACGGACTATATACGGTACATATACGGTACATATACGGTAGATATACGGTACATATACGGTAGATAATACTGTTTTTGTAATACTTTTGTAAGGGGTATAATCCAAAACCGAACCTATTTGCTGCCAAAAAACTCCCACCGTGCCGTTTCGTACATACAAAAAGGGCTGCCCGACTATTCCGTCAGACAGCCTCTCGCTACTCTCCACACCGCGTCCTGCTACCGCGCAGCAGGGCAAACCTTATGCAGCCTATTTGAACCCGAACACAAAGTACACGGCAAGAATCAAAAACACGGCAGCCACCAAGTGATTCCAACGCAACTCCGTGTGAAACGCCACCATCGAGAAAATTACGAATACCGTTAGTGTGATAACCTCTTGAATTACTTTTAGTTGCATCAGGCTAAACGGTCCTCCGTTTCCCTCAAAACCAATCCGGTTGGCAGGCACTTGCAAGCAGTACTCGAAGAAGGCTATACCCCATGAGAACGCAATCACCGCAATCATCGGCCATTTCTGGAACCAACTCATCTCGCCCAATTTTAAGTGCCCGTACCATGCCAGGGTCATAAACACATTCGAGCAAATAAGCAGTAATACAGTATAAACTCCGTTCATTTTTCTACTATTTAGTTTTATTGTTTTGTAGTTCTTCTCGTTCTATAGCACCCCATATCGAGTCCCGCACATTGGGGTTGAGTGCCTCCAGTTGCCTCACCATCTGTTTCATTACCGTGCGACTGCTCTCTTTCTCAAACGGACAGAGTTGCTTCTGCTTCTCATACTTCCGTAGCACTGCATAGCGGGCAAGGTCGCGCTCCTCTATCAGGCATAGCGGCCGAATCAGTTCTATCGGCATCTTATCCAGTGCAAGGCTTGGCAAAATAGTCGTGAATGACCCTTGAAACACCAGGTTCATCAGCAATGTCTCTACGATGTCGTCCTTGTGGTGCCCCAAGGCAATCTTGTTGCAACCCAACTCCTGCGCTACATCAAACAACGCCTTGCGCCTGTACCAAGAGCATAAAAAACAGGGGTCTTTCTGTTTGTGTGCAGTGGCTGCGTCCTGCCCCGCATAAGCCTCGTTGTTGATTTCCGTATCTCGCACCACCAGCGGTACCTTGTATTCGGCGCAGAAACGCTCTAAGTAACCCGTATCAGAGATGTACGCACGCTCACGCACACGCACATGAACGGCAGTTACCTTAAATCGCGGCACAAAGATTTGCGCACGCTGCCCCAATAGTTCCACCAGCGCAAGGCTGTCCTTCCCCCCGCTCAGACCGATAAGGATATGGTCGCCGTCGCCTATCAACCCATAGTCGGCACAAGCCTTGTGAAACCGCTTCGTCAACCTGCGTTGCAGTTTCTCCGTTTCTATTTGCTCCTCGCTCTTCTGCCTATCCGGACTCTTTATTATATGGTTGCTCTGTCTATCCATATTCCCTATTGTGTAGTTGTTGTATTAGTTATTCGTTTCCCGTAATCGCTCTTAAACCTGCCATCCACTCTGCCTCTACCCATCATTCTTCTATCTTCTACCTATCCTCCTCCCTTTCTCTGCCCGCTTGTTGTACTATTTCGTAGTCGCTCCATACCCTGCTCGGAGCAAAGTACCCCCTTTTTCCGACTGCAAAGGTACAAAAAAACACCTAAATAGCACCCAAAAATGAGAAAAATGCATTTTTTCTCACTTTTTTCTCTAAAATATTTGGTCATATCAAAAAAAAGCAGTAATTTTGCACCCGCTTTCGAGAAGGAAGCAAGTGGTCTTACACAAATTGCGGCAATAGCTCAGTTGGTAGAGCACGACCTTGCCAAGGTCGGGGTCGCGAGTTCGAGTCTCGTTTGCCGCTCTGAGAGCAGGACTTTGTTCCTGCTTTTTTACTCTAAAAATGCGCCCGAATGGCGGAATTGGTAGACGCGCTCGTTTCAGGTGCGAGTGTTGAGAGACGTGCAGGTTCGAGTCCTGTTTCGGGCACAACTACACAGAGTAAAAGTGATCTTTAGACATAGCGGAAAGACGCTAACGCGTTAGATAATAGGGACAGGGGTTCCGAAAAAGAACTTAGGTTCTAAAGATCTGACGAATGGAGGTGCGAAGCCGATTACTACTCATTGCAATATCCCTGCAATCCCGAGTATGACCTATAGGGTACGGAGTGAAAAAAAACAAAGTGCCGCTGTCTTAGGGAGTGCCAAGGTTGAAGTAGATTATTGCGATGCTCGGCTGCAAGCGCACCCTCCTACGAAGCGCAGGTGGTGAAATTGGTATACACGCTACTTTGAGGGGGTAGTGGTCGCAAGATCGTGTGAGTTCGAGTCTCATCCTGCGCACATTAGAGAGAATTGCTTTCAACGGCAGTTCTCTCTTTTTTTTTGATATATAGTCTGCCTGAAATTCCTATTCTATATAGATCACCTAGAGCATTTAGAATACATAGATCCTCTAGATCTCCTAGAATATCTATTTCCCCTAGTTCCCCTACATATCAAAAATGCAAACCACACTTAGCAAAATGCATAAATACTACCATAAAAAGATACTTTGTATTGCATAGTTCTGATTTTTGCAGTACTTTTGCAGCGTAAAACAAAAACTATAACCCTTAAAAACTACACAAACAATGAAAAATCGTATGATTTTGCTCGTGAGCGTATGCGCTCTTTCTCTTACCGCTTGTGCAGGAAATGCACAAATCGTTGCGTACAACAATCTGCCGCAACAGGCACAAACTTTCGTAACCACCCATTTCTCGCAAAGCGACATCGCCTTCATCTTATCGGAGCGCGACGGCTTGCACAACGAGTACGAGGTGCGTTTAAACGACGGAACCAAACTCGAATTTGATTACCAAGGTAACTTGGAGAAAATCGATTGCCAAACACGCCCCGTGCCGGCGGGTATCGTACCCGCACCGATTGTGGAGTATGTCAATACCAAGCATGCGGGCATGTTTATCGTAGAGTATAGTATCGACCGCCGCAAACAGAGCGTCGAACTCAATACCGAAGTAGAAATCGAGTTCGACCGCGCAGGCAACTTCCTTCGTTACGACTGGTAATCCCCTCCTGCTATACAATGCGCTCGCAGAGAGGCTGAATAGACAAGCATAAACAAACAATCAATAAAACATAATAACTCTATGAATGACAAGAAATTAGTTCGCTCTAGCAACAAAATGCTTGCGGGCGTATGTGCAGGTATCGCTGAGTATTTCGGCATCGACGCCACTTTGGTACGCGTTCTCTATGCGGCGCTGAGTGTATTCTGTGCCGGCTTTCCCGGGATAATACTCTACATCATCTTAATGATTATTATGCCCCAATCGGACAACTGCTAACCGCTTGTCGCTATGGTCGAGAACATCAAAAGTCAGATGCGCAAGGGGATATTAGAGTACTGTATCCTCACCATCATCAGTCGCCGCGAAGCGTACGCCTCTGATATTCTGGAGGTTCTCAAAGCGGCAGACTTGATAGTGGTAGAGGGCACGCTATACCCGCTCCTGACGCGCATGAAGAACAACGGACTCTTGGCATATCGTTGGCAAGAGTCCACCGACGGACCACCGCGCAAGTACTATCAACTCACCGACGAGGGGCGCATTTTGCTCGAAGACTTAAAACGCGAATGGGATGCTATCTGCTTATCTATCAACACGATAGTGGACCAACATATCGTACAATCATAAACTATATACAAGATGAAAGAGACACGAACCATCAACCTCAACGGGTTGGTTTTCCACATCGACAACGATGCTTATGTAGCCCTCTCAGGCTATTTGCAGGATATAGAACTGCGCCTGCCTGCCGACGAGAAACAAGAGGTGATGGCTGACATCGAAGCCCGTATAGCCGAACTGCTACAATCGGCGTTGTTCGCCAAGAATCAGCAGGTTATCAATATCGAGATGGTCAAAGCCGTACAAGGGCGTATCGGTTCTCCTGCCGACTTTGGTGAGAACAAACGCCCCAAGGTGAAACATCAAGCCAACAACCAGGGTTGCGGACGCGCTTTGCGCATTGCGCTTACTATATTCTTGATTATCTGCGCCTTACCGGTCTTGTTTATCCTGTTTATCATCATCTTTGCTGTGATGATGGGTTTGTTTGGCGCAAGCATAGGAGTAGCCTCCGCCTTTCCCTTGATAGGGATGGATCTCTTCGGTAACGCTTGGCTCACCGCAGCGGCTATATTGTGCCTAATCTTGGCAATCGGTATCCCTATTGTGATGATTATCAGTACGATAGTCTCGTATATGCGTACCCGCCATGCGCCTAAGGCACGCTTTTGGTGGATTAGCCTTATCTTGTGGGTGCTTTCTCTTGTCGGGATAGGTGTGTTGGCTACTCAAGCCGCTAATAACCAAGGCGGTATAGTATCGCTTATCGAGACTATGCAGCAACTCGATGACGACTACGATTGGGACGACTCTGATGATACACCTATGCAGGCAGAGCAGCGCACCATAGAGCCGTTTACCGACATCGACATCCGTGGTTGTGCAGCGATACACCTGATTCCGAGCAACGATTACCAACTGTCGCTGCGGAGCAACTCGCCCGCCGATGTTACCACCTCTGTGCGCGATGGCGTCCTCTATATCGAGGTAGCCAACAACCGCTACACCAAAGCCAAAATGGAGATTTCTGTTCCTACGCTGAGTGCTATCCGCACGGCAGGAGCCTGCAAGATCACCTGCGACATGCCGCTTGTGGTCGATTCGCTCTTGCTCGATATAGCGGGGGCTACACAAGCCGACCTGCACCTGCAAGCCCGCTCGCTTACTATCGACAGCAAGGGGGCGAGCGAGTTAGACCTCTCGGGCACGGCAGAGCAAGCCGCTATTAGTCTTAGCGGAGCAGGCTCGATAGACGCCGAGCACCTGGTAGTGCAAGATATGCATATCAACTGTGCAGGGGCCAGTGAAGCCGAACTCAATGTGCAACGCAGCCTCTGGGCACAAGCCGCCGGCGCAAGCAAGATTACCTACGAGGGCAACCCCGCTATCAAGCAGAGCATGGCAGTAGGCGGAAGTGTCATTAAACGCGACTAACTACCCGCTCGTACATCGAAATAGACACCGATAGATACGCACTAAAATCAACACCGACAGACACACGATGAAAAAACGCCTTGCTCTCTTTTTGCTCGGTTGTGTATGCCTGCCCCTCTGCGCCGTGGAGACCGATTATCGTCTGTCCCTACGCGCCGGGGCAATTATGCCCGATGGCAAAGTGGATGATATGGTGGGGCAGAAAGGCAAGTTCGTAGGCCCGTCGTTAGGCGCAGAGTTCGCTGTCGCCTTTCGCCCCGATTGGCGAGCGTTGCACGATTGGAACGATGCCTCTCTCGGAGTATCGCTCGGCTATTGGTATCTTGGAGAGAATCGTCTGTTGGGCAGTGCCATCACCCCATACCTGTTTATGGATATTCCCTTGGTGCGCTGCCCGCATTTCGTCTTAGGCCTGCGCCCCGGCATTGGTGCGGCGTTTGTTACAAAGACCTATCGCAATACCGTGCCGGACGGACACCTATACCAAGACCTTACCGATGCCAATCGCAGTATCGGCAGTGTCTTCAATTTCTATTTCCCCGAGGCGTTGTATTTGGAGTTCCCTATCCGCAGCGGGTGGAGCCTGCTCGCTGCAGGAGGGTGGTATCATATCAGCAACGGCAGTATGGTGCAGCCCAACTCGGGATACAACCTATTGTCGGGCGAACTGGGTGCACGCTATTCCGTATCATCGGCCACTACCACACCGCCTGCCCGGGAGCGTACCATTCTGACTAAACGCTGGGAGGTGGAACTGGCGTTTGCCGGTGGCGGGCGACAGGTCTATTACCAAGACCGACAGACCTTCTTTGCCTGTGAACTGCAGTTGGCGGCTTATTGGCGGGCGCACCCGATATTCCGTTTGGGCGGAGGCGTCGATGTCTTCTACGACGGAGCATACACCCGCCGTCAGACCCGTTTTCAAAAGACCAATCTTGCTGCGGCGCAAGAGGATGGAAGCGACTGTTGGCGTTTGGGCGTGAGCCTGCAACCCGAGTTCGTCGTGGGGCAGTTCACGGCAGGTTTCCATTTCGGCGTCTATCTGCTCGACCCCGTGAAGAACTTAGAACCGTACACCGAGGCGCAGCAAGCGGAGGGCGGACGGCTCAGCAAGGGTATATTCTACCGCTACGACCTCCTCAAAGCCGGTTCGGCAGGTAATGCCGATGGTTGGCTCTATACGCAGATAGTCTTGCGCTATCGTCTGCCGTGGCATCTATTCTTGCAAGGTACCATGAAAGCCCACCTCACCAAGGTCGAGTTCGTCTCCCTCGGCATCGGCACCTACTTCTAAAGCATTTGTCCTTCCTCCATTGTCCTTCTTCCATTGTCCAACAAACAGCGTTTGTTTATTCCAAACATTTTGTGTACCTTTGCACCATATTTTGTTATCCTACAATGAAACACTCGTTTATTCTTTTGCTCTTGCCCCTCTTGTTGTGGTCGTGCGCGAAGCCTGCAGCCCCCAAGCCTTATGGTTATGTGCGTTTTACGATGCCCGATACCTGCTACACCCCTTTCTCTCTGCACCGGCCTGATAATCAAGACTATCCCTATAATTTTCTCTTGTCGGGCAATGCGGTTGTGCAATCGCTCACCCAAAAGGGCGAACATTATTGGATAAACATCTTCTATCCTTCGCTCAATGCTACGGTGCACTGTTCCTACAAGCCCGTTCGGGGCAACCTGCGTGAACTGACCAACGATGCGATCGAGTTTGTCTATAAGAATGCGTCGCACGCCACCTCTATCCCCGAGCAGGCATACTCTCATCCCGAAGAGCGTGTCTATGGCGTATTTTTCGACCTGGAGGGCAACACCGCCTCACCCTACCAGTTCTTTTTGACCGACTCTACCACCCATTTCTTTCGTGCTTCGGTCTATTGCAACTGCCGTCCTAATGCCGACTCGCTCGCACCTATTCATCAGTACTTGCGGCAAGATATGATTCACCTCATCGAGAGTTTCCAATGGCAGTACTGACCTCTATCCTTTCGGCGCAGCAGGCAGGGCGCAAGCAGTTAGCCCTCCTCCTCGACCCCGAGAAAGCCGACCTCTCTCGCCTTCCGCTCGGTGGTACCGACCTGCCCGATTCTATCTTTGTGGGGGGTAGTACGGGCGGTAGTATCGATGCGTTTGTTCGTTCTCTGCGTTCGCTCACCTCGCTCCCTATCGTTCTTTTTCCGGGGTCTGCTTTGCAGTTTACGCCCGCTGCCGATGCGCTCCTCTTCTTGTCCCTGCTTTCGGGGCGCAACCCCGAGACACTGGTCGGGCAACAGATACGCGCAGCCCGAGCGGTACGCACATCGGGTATCGAGAGTATTCCTATGGGCTATATCCTTATTGATGGCGGCAGACCTACCGCCGTGCAACGAGTCTCTCATACTCAGCCTATTCCGCAAACCGACCTCTCGCAGATTACCGACACGGCTATCGCCGCCGAGTTGTTGGGCAAACGCTTGGTTTATCTCGAGGCGGGCAGCGGTGCTGATACGCCTGTCAGTCAAGCGGTTATCCGTTCTGTGCGTGCGCAAATCAGTCTCCCGCTTATCGTCGGAGGCGGTATCCGTACCCCCGAGCAGATGTCGGCTGCTTTCTCTGCAGGAGCCGACCTGGTCGTCATCGGCAACCACTTCGAGTCCCACCCCGACCAACTCCCCCTCTTCTGCCGCACCCTCCACAATCTGTAAGGATACACTCAAAGTGCTTTTCACTTGTCTTATGGCATTCGGCAGCGGCTGCCATTTTGTGATGTTGTCGCTTTCTATTGCGCGCAGATAGGTCTGTATTGGCAGGCTTTAATCAATAAATCCAATAGCCTAAAAATTCCCATTTTATAAGCAAAAACAAAATTGTAAACATTTTTTGTTGTGCAATTCATAAAAAAGTAGTACCTTTGCCGTCGCAAGACCCACTATGGGGGTGTCTGCGCCGAAAAAAGGTACTTGCCTGTTGTTGTATGACAGAGTGTACCACCATGAGGCAGATACTTACTCGGGGCGGGTTTTGCAGACATAGTTAAAGGCGTTATTGGCGCTGTATTCCGGGTTTCTGAAATCTCGCAACTTTCAACCAACCACGGCTACTGCAACGAATGACGCCCGCGGGATGTAAGTATTCTGCCTCTTTTGTCGTACTTATCCGATAGGGATATGTATGATGTGTCATAATAATGATATGTTGCTGTGTAATGTATTATCATTGTGATATAACATAGGTAGATCGCTTATATGAGCGTGGGTTTCGCGTTGCCGTTCCATTGGTTGGTGGGCAATGCGAGAGCCTCAGAAGCATGGATTCGGCAAAGTACGAACTCCACGCTTTTTTTTGTGCTGCTTAGTTAACTATATGCAAAAAAATGATGTAACCGGGTTACTTTTGCCAACTATGAATACATATATCTAATACAGACAAACTAACTGCAAAATATAATACATTATGAAAAAGTTATTTATTCTATTGTCTTTATTGGCTATCAACCTTAGTATCAGTGCCGAGGTTACGAAGTTTACAGCCTATGAATTTTCCTATAAGACACACAATGAGTATTCCAATCGTTGGACGGATTGGAGTCGTTGGGAGAATTGCAATATCCTGGTAGTTGTCAATTTTGATACAGATCGAATCAATATCTATAGTTCTACTCCGCAAGAATTTGATATTATTCAGTATTATGACATTTACACCGATAATGATGGCGATTCAGTATTAAAAATGGAATGTGTAGATGCGGATGGGGCGCGTTGTTCTATTAGGGTCATTATTCGTCAGAATGGTACTAAACAACTGTATTGTGATTATAGTAACATTATGTATGTGTATGAAATGTACAATAAATAGCACAAAATAATTAATACTAATATCTTATTTATGCGTTGTAATAATTGCGGTTGGGAAAATCCAAGCGCCAACACCGTATGCGAAAAGTGCCACACACCTCTTGCGGGTGCAGCACAAGTGAATAACCCTCATATCGAAGTCTCTCCGCTCAACAAAACAATCAACGAGGCGGCTATCTTTGCTCCCAAATCACAAGAGGAACATTCGGCTACGATAGGTGAGCAAACCGATGCTTGCCCTCATTGCGGCTACCCGTTGCGTCCTGATACCGCCTTTTGTCCGCAATGTGGTGAGCCGATACGGAAGGCAAATCCGGTGGCTTCTATGCCCAAACCGGCACCGAAGCCTGCTGCTACGCCACAATCTGCACCTAATCACATGGGGACAGTCAATCCGTGGATTCAAGTAACACCGCAGAGCCGTTGTACACTCACTCCCGTCTCGCAATCCACCGACGAGGCAGAGCCGGCACCACTGACTTTCAAGGGCGATATGCCACACAATCTCAATCGGGCTAACTTAGATGCAGAGAACCCTACTATCACCTCGCAATCGCAAGCCGAACTGACTTGCACAGATGGTGTATGGTATATCCAAGATCGTAGTGCGCAACATACTACTTTCATTCATGCAGCCGAGAAAACGGCACTGCAAGATGGCGATGTGATTCTAATGGGCAATCGGCAGTTTGTGTTCCATACCGATAAGTAACTATGGTTGAGCGATGTGATTTTCATATTGGCGACTCCATTAGCGGACAATACACTGTTGAGCGAGAATTGGGCGAGGGTGCGTTCGGTAAGGTGTTTCGTGTAACGGATTATGCCGACCGTGTGTATGCGCTCAAACTGCTCAAACTTTGGGAAGTTCCTCCTGAGGTGCGCCAACAACTATCTGATCGTTTCGAGATGGAATACCAAACGGGGCGTATCGAAAGTCCGTATTTGGTACACTCGATCGACCATGGTTTCACGCAAGGCAACCCGTATATCATTATGGAGTACTGCCCCAATGGAGACCTGACGAAATGTGGGCGTAATACCGATTGGGTAACTATCGCACGGCAAGTTCTGCTAGGTTTGAAAGCCTTGCATATCAATGGTAAGGTACACCGCGACTTAAAGCCTGAGAATGTACTGCTCAAACGGGATGGCACGGCGGTTCTTACCGACTTTGGTATCTCCGGAGACCGCAACAAGCGGATGACGGAGCGCAATATCCTTGGCAAACCGATGCAGATATTTGGCACTTATGCCTATATGCCGCCCGAGCAAGTCAATCCCAAACGAGGGGATGCTACCGTATTGCCTACTACCGATATATTCTCTTTTGGTGTGATGATGTACCAACTGCTTACAGGCAAACTGCCATTTGGCACACTCAATACAGAAGCGGATCTTGCAACATATATCAAGAATGGTAGCGAAGGTAATTGGAATAGGAGTCTGCTTAGCCTTAGTGCTTATGGTGCAGTCTTTCAGCCGATTATAGAGGGATGCCTGCGTCCGAATTTTACGCAACGCCTTCAGTCGGTAGATGCCGTCTTGCAGATGTTGCCCATTAGCGAGAATATGCCTCAGGATAATTCCATCCAACGAATGGCACCCGCGCATATTACAGGCTATTTGCTTCGTATTATGCAAGGCGAAGAGTATGGTAAAACTTACGATCTCAATGCCTTTCAGCGCAATCTGCTCACTATGGGGCGCAACGACAGTTCAGTATGCAATACCATTCCTATTTGTGAGGAACAAAGTAGTTATATCTCACGCAAACACTGCACACTTGAGTACGACTCACAGGCTGCGATATGGTTTATCCGAGATGGGCAATGGGATAGATGGGCATCCGGCGGATGGAAACACTCGCTGAACGGAACATTCGTTAATTCTACCGAAGTGGGTGATGCGGGTTACTTTTTGCAGCCCGGCGACATTATATCTATAGGAGATACCAAACTTCGTGTAGAGGCTTATTGAACAATTATAAAATAAAAAACAACATTGTAGGGTATTGGTTCCCCCCTAATAAACAAACATAAAATGAACACTATTACCATCGGGCGCAATCCGCAAAATACGATCGTTGTCGGTGCAGAATATACCACTGTCAGCGGACAACATGCCACCATCGAGCAGGTGGGCAATCAACTCTATTTGCAAGACCATAGTACGAATGGTACATATATCAATGGCAGGTACATCCATAATGAACGCATTGAAATCAAACCTACAGACAGTATTTCCTTAGGTTCACAATATTTCCTTAACATGCAACAAATAAATGCAGTGATAGGAAATAATGGTGTACACAGAAATACACAACGCGTCCAAAATCAAGATTCTGCCAAGCAAGCGGTTGTTATAAATATAAACAATGTACAAGCACAGTGTGCTGCTTCTGTACAACGCACCCCGCCTTCTCAGCCCGCACCGCAACTGGTGCAAAAGTCAGAACCAAGCAATCTCAACTCGTTCAATTTTGGTGCATTCTATTTCAACTGGATATGGGGACTTGCCAATGGCGTCTACTGGGCATTGCTATGCTTGATTCCATACATAGGTCTTATTGTTGCTATTGTACTCGGCGTGAAAGCCAATCGCACTGCATGGGAAAAGTTCAATGGTACAGCCCAAGAGTTTGAAGACAAGCAAGCCGCATGGACTAAATGGGCGTGGATTCTGCTTGTATGCTGTTTCTTTATTGGTGTTATTTTGGGTATAGCACTATCTGTATAAGTATCTCAGAACAATTATAATTCTACTATTTTATGGCACAATCTACTGCGTATAAACGCACACTCAGCGGCTCCGTGGGAGCAGGCATCGGCTCTATCTTCAATGCCGGGGGCAAAAACTATTACATCCTCGAGCATAAGGTATCTTCTAAGTACCACTATGCAGGCGAGGCACAGGAAATCATTGTAGATCAGATTGAAATCGGGCGCGACCCAAAGTGCCAAGTCCAGTTTGATGAGTCTTTCTCTACCGTCAGCCGTCGGCATGCGGCTATCGTGCGCGATGGCGAGAACTGGAAATTGGTGCAACTATCCCACACCAATCAGACATTCCTAAATGGCAAACCTGTTACCAACGAGTGGTATCTGCAAAATGGTGATGAGATACAACTGTCGGTCAACGGACCTAAGTTAGGTTTTATCATCCCGCAGGGCAACAAGAGCAATACGGGCAGTATCGCTCTCTCGCGTCGTCTGAGCCTGTTCCGTCAGCAGGCACTCAAACCCTACAAGACGGCTATGGCAGCCATGGCAATCGTGATTGTATTGCTGATAGCGGGTGGCACTTGGTTAGGCATTGATTTGAATAGCAAGAACAAAGCACTCATCGCCTCGCAAGAGATTACCCAAGCGCAGTTGGCAGAGGCACAAACGCAACACGAGCAACAGATGGCTGCCGCGGCTGAGCAACAAACCAAATTAGAGAAAGAACTGGCACGCGTCAAGAAAGACCTAAAGGCTGCCATGTCTGCACTCCCTGCTTCTTCTGATTCGTCAGATGAGTCTGTGCCGACTGTTTCTTCTAAGGCAACAGGCAACACCTCCTTGGATGCGTGTGCTCCGAATGTATATTTCATACATATCCGTGAGATAAAGATTACCTACAACGGGCAAACCAAAACAATACAAAATGTAGGTACCGGCACCGGTTTCTTATTAGACGACGGGCGGTTCGTTACGGCGCGCCATGTGGTAGAACCATGGATGTTCCCGTCGGGTGAAGATGATACCAATAATCTGATTTGCAATGCCATCGCACATAGTGGCGGCAGTGTAGTCTGTTCTATTGACGCCTACTCGCCTACAGGCAAGCAACTCCATTTTACCTCCTCACAAGCCCATACCAACCGTTCGTCAGATAAAAGGCACGCTATGGAGGATGGCAGTACGATCTGCCTGCCTGAAAGATCCGATTTAGATTGGGCTTATTTCAATACCTCCGAGCGTGGAGGTTTGGCGTACAACAACACCTTGTCCAAGCAATTGCCTATGCGTGCCGACTTGTCTATCTTGGGTTATCCGATGGCTATCGGTGCTAACTCGCCTACGGACATCCACCCGATTTACTCACAAGCGGTAGTGGCAAAAGAGGGATTGGAACAAGGTCTGATCCTTACCACCAGTACCACCTTTGAGCATGGTAACTCCGGCGGACCCGTATTCGCTACCACCAATTCGGACGAACTGATTGTAGTCGGCGTTGTTTCTGCCATCGCCGGGCGTTCTACAGGCATCATCGTTCCTATATCCGCAGTAAAATAACCAGTAGTATGATAATCAATAGAAAAATAAAAAACAATGAAAGATATTAGATTTACTTTAGCGGCACGCTGCGAGGCAGCGGGACGCGAAAATAACGAGGATAACTATCAAGTAGTTGCCGACATCGCAGGCAATCGCCACGGGTTCACGGCGGATGAGGAACTGCAGTTGAGCGAACTCGGTACACTGCTTGTGGTATGTGATGGTATGGGTGGGATGAATGCCGGCGAAGTAGCCTCTGCGATTGCAGTGCAAACGGTCAAAGACTGTTTTGTCGCAGAAAAAATCACCAAAGAGGTATTGTCCGCTCCCGAGAAATATATTGTATCCTCTATTCAAGCGGCGGATGCCGCTATCAAAGCCGAGAGTAAGCGTAATCCTGCTACGGAAGGTATGGGAAGCACAATCGTCTTAGCATGGCTGCTGCGGGGCAAGGTGTATGTGGGTTGGTGTGGTGATTCGCGTGCCTATCGATACAATGTCGTTTCGGGATTAGAGCGGTTGTCGCACGACCATAGTTATGTGCAAGAACTGGTAGATGCCGGCAGTATCACTGAGGAATTGGCATTCTTCCACCCTAACAATAACATCATCACTCGTAGTTTGGGAGATCCGCGTGGAGCCGCACAACCCGATACCAAGGTATTTGATATTCAGCAAGGCGACATCTATCTGCTTTGCAGCGACGGACTATGTGGTTGCCTGCAGGACCATCAGATACAAGAGGTTATCGAGCAACATCATACTACGATCTCTCAGTGTCGCGATGCTCTATGGCAAGCCGACGAAGCCGCAGGGTGGCACGATAATGTAACTACCGTTCTTGCTCAAATCACTGCCGGTGGTGTCGCACCAGCAAAACGAAAAGCAGAAACTTCCACTACCGCCGGAAATGCGATGACTACTTCTAAAGCCAAACTGATTCGCACCAATCGTATCCTAAAAGGGGTACTTGCTGCTATTGTATTTCTTGTTGTGGTGGTGATAGCAGGTATCGTTGCTAAACGCTGTGTACATTGCAATGGCTGCGCTATATCTGCAAATGGTTCTACTGTGATAGAGACTATTAATGGGAATACTATGGATTCTACGGCAAACTCTGATGAAACCGCTTCGAAGGGCGCAAATACATCTGAAGCATCTCAAAAAGGGACTACAACCACCTCCGAGACAGAATTTGGCAAGGCACAGAAGGACGCAAAGAACGATAGTCTCAAAGCAGAAATGCGCCGTAAAGAACAAGAGCGTAAACGCAAAATTGATGAGCAAAATCAAGCGGCAGGTGGTGTAAAGACGACTAAAACAGATTCAGAAAAGGATCCCGTACAAGCAGAATCGGTACCGGAGGTACAAACGGCAACAGAAACAGCCACTGACGGCTCTACGGGTAAGGGTGATGAGCAGCCGATAGAAGAACAACAAGACTAACGGATAAAGACTATGTTACAACAAGATACACTTTTTGCCAATAGATACCAACTGCGCAGTCTGATTGGGCGCGGTGGTTTTTCGGAGGTTTGGTTAGCACATGATACATGGACCGACCTCGATATTGCTATCAAAGTCTATGCCCCCGGGCAGGGATTGGATAGCGACGGACTAAAAGAGTTCTGCCAAGAACTGGCGGGTGTGCACCATCTGACGCACCCCAACTTGCTCAAGCCCGACCATGTGGATCAATGGGAGAATATGCCCTATCTTATTATGGAGTATTGCCCCAAAGGCGCATTGAATAAACAGGTGGGCAAACTATCTGAGGAACAGGTTTGGAAAGTGCTGCACGATGTAGCAGCAGGTTTGGCATACCTGCATAGCAAAGATATTGTACACCAAGACATCAAACCCGATAATATCTTGCTTGATGAAAGTGGCAACTATCGTATTACCGATTTTGGTATCTCTACCAAAGCGCGTACCACGCTACGCAAGAGTATGTTGGGTGCCTCTACATCGGGTGGCACTATGGCATATATGGGTCCTGAGCGTTTCTCGGCGCAACCTGCACCTACCAAAGCCAGCGACATCTGGTCGTTGGGTGCAATGATCTACGAACTCATCACCGGTGATGTCCCCTTTGGTGAGATTGGCGGAGGAATGCAAAAGAATGGTGCAGAGATTCCCGATATAGCAAAGCCTATCTCGCCTGCACTGACGCATACTATCCATCTGATGCTTGCCAAGGAAACTTGGGATAGACCTACGGCAGAAACGCTTGCTACCTGGGCTGCCAACCCGTCATTGATAAAACCGGTAGAACCGACCAAGTCTGCTTCCGAAGCAACAACCACAGCAGCGGGCGGGCGTCCTACGACGATGTTCAACCCCGCAGACTTAGCACCCACTACCACCCAACGCCCTACGCAACGCGTTGTTACACCCCCTGTGCAGCCCAAACCCCGAGTAAAAACACCATCTGGACCCGACAAGCCAAAGAAAAACAAGGGTATCTTGATATTCTTTATAGCAATCATTGTAATTGTAAGTGGTGTTATTGCAATAGCAAGTGATGTAACTGAACAAAATCGACAAGAGAGGCAAGCAATTTTGAATAATCATAATACATATGTTACCCGATTTGATAATGCAATAAATGAGGTAAATATAGATAATTTGGAATCGTTAGACAAGGCCTTAAATAATTTGAAATCAATTAGGACCTGCGAAAATAATCCCAATTATAGAGGATTTTATGTGTATTCAGATAAGAAGAATACACTAAAGGCGAAGACTAATTCACTTTATGATACTTTATGGAGTAAATATCTACGCGCCCCAATAGGAACTTCTACGGAAGCAACATTGAAAGAAAAATTGGATTATGTGTCAGGAATACAAAATCAGTTACAATGATGAAACATGTATATGCACTATGGCATTCAACACTTGTTCTGTTAGTGTTGTGCCCGATGGTATTATTTGCAGATGAGACTTGTAATGAGGCTTTAGTAGAAGGAAAACAAAAGTATAATGCCAGGAATTATCAGAAAGCAAAAGAACTCTTCCAATTCGTACAGTCAGAATGTGGAAATTCTTACGGGGATGCTCAAAGTTGGATCAATAAGTGCAATGAGGCATTAACACCAAGATTGTCGGTATCAAATAGTAATCTCTCCTTTTCTTCCTCAGGTGGGACACAATCGATTATGGTTTCAAGTAATCGTAGTTGGAGTCTCGGTGCCACCAACTCGCAGATGTTCTCTGTATCGTATTATGGCAATACTATTACAGTACGCTGTTACGAAAATACAGGAACGAGTAGCAGAAACGATTATTTTATAGTGCGAGCAACAGATGGAAGTAAATCTGTTCGTGTCAATGTTTCACAAAATGCTGCGCAAACTTCATTGTCTGTATCTAAGACCTCCATTTCGTGTTCTGCTTCAGGAACTACTGAATACATTACGGTTTATTCTAGTACCGCTTGGCAGATTGAATATGCGAGTGGTACAATGTACTCGGTTACGCGTAATGGAAATACACTTACTGTGAAAATAAATGCAAATAGTACATCGACAAGTCGTAATGATTATTTCAATGTGAAAACTTCGGATGGACGATTTACGCAAAAGATCTCACTTTCTCAAACAGGTCGTGTCGCACAGGGTGGTTCTACCAATAGTACAAGTTCTTCTTCCAATACCACAGCCTCTTACCTTCGTGTAGATAAGGACTATGTTTCTACTAGTTCGTATGGCACAACGGCATATATAGTGGTTAGTAGTAATCGTTCGTGGGAAGTAAGGTATCCTGCGGGAAGTATGTATTCCGTAACCCGTAGTGAAAACATATTGAAAGTAACGATCAATCAAAATACAACGGCATCTCCTCGCTCTGACTTTTTCTATGTGCAATTAACTGATGGCAGTAAACAAATCAAGATTTCCTTGTATCAATCTGCGAATACATTGGCTCGTACTACATATTCAAACAACAATAGTAGTTATTCTACTAATCATACTTACCAAAGTCCATATCGCAAGTATGTTAATACGAATGGTTTATTTGAGGTTACATGGTTTGGTATGGGGGCAGGTATTGGAACAGGAGCAGGATTTTCTATGTCTGCCTTCCGAATGCGACTAGGACCGGTAGAGTTGCGACCTATGGATATTAGTTTTAACTACGATTTTATCGAGGATGACCTGCTCTATTCTTATCAACCATCTCTCGATTTCCTTATTCCGGTTTCAAGTACTTGGACAACATATTTTGGTATAGGACCATCGTATATGTTATCTATGCTATCACAAACAGGATATAATCGTTGGTGGTTTAATGTAGAAGCTGGTGCACATTATCATTGGGGGTATGCTGCTTCATCCGATTTTTATTTACGATATGATGGTATGTTTACAATCGGGGTTACTATTCAGTGGTCAACGCAGTGGTAATATACAATATAAAAAATATATAGTACTGATATGAAACGCTACATATTATTTTTAGTGGCACTCTGCATGTCGGGGATGTCGCTTATGGCGCAGCAGACTGCGCAGATTCAACAGTTGATAGACAGTGCATGCTATGACCAAGCCGTGCAACTCTGCACTACCGAACTGAAACAATACCCCAAGAACGGGACACTCTATCGGCAGCGGGCATTGGCTAACTTGATGCAAGAGCAGTACGGAAAGGCATTGCAGGATATGGATATGCTCCTTAAGTATGCCAAGACATCGGGTTGGTCGGTGAGCGAGATATACATGCTGCGGGCAGTTATCTATTATCAGATAAAGGACTATACACAGTCTATTGCCGACTGCACAACCGCCATCAAGAAAGACAAGAAAAACGATAAGGCTTATGCGCAGAGAGGCGCACTCTACTATGAGGTGGAGAACTATTCCTCCGCATTGGCAGATTACCAAGCAGCAAGCCAACTGTCGCCTACGGACGATGATTACCTTGTAGAGGTAGCACGCTGTATGCTCCAACTACACAGAGAAGCCGAAGCCCGCACTATGCTCACCTCTATCACCTTACTCTATCCCCACAACGCTGAGGCTTGGCGATTGTCTGCCGTGTCGGCTATGCTATCGGGCGAAACCACTAAGTTTATCGACCAATACATCCATTACCTTGACCTCAACTATGAGCAGACGGGGCAATGGGGTGATACCGATTTGCTCGTTTCTACGGCGCAAAAAGATTATGCTTATTTGCTCAGTGCCGTCAGCAAGCAAATAAACAGCCTTACCGACTATCCGCAGGCGTTCTATAAGGGTGTGCGCGTGCGGGTGTATATGGAAAAAGGGTATTACGCAGATGCCGTTGGCGAACTGAATCGTATGGAGAAAGAGGAGAACGAACCTAATCCGTTTATCCTTGCCAACCGGGCGGAGTGCTACCAAAATATGTATCAATATCGTAAGGCAGTAACCGATTATAATGCGTTGATTCAATACAATAGCGACTACCTATTCGGGTACTTGCAGCGTGGTGCCTGCTATGCTTCGTTGGGGCAGTACGAGAAGGCAATCAGCGATTATACCCACATCATCGAGAATAGTCCTTCCTATACTATGGCATACTATGCGCGGGCTGTGGCACATACGGAACAACATAACTACGATGACGCGCTCGCCGATGTATCTCGCTGTATTGAGTTGTCGCCTTCAGCAAGGGCCTATTTCTTGCGTGGCAGGTTGCAGTTGATACAGGGCGATACGGCAAAAGCGACTGCCGATTTTGAGCAGGTGTTGCCCATCGATACCACTACTGCCGGGTCGGTGCGCCAGTATGCGCTCCATTATCTTGGTCAAGACTCTGCAGCGTTGGCGTGGATGGACAATATCTTGGTAGATTATCCAAGCGAGGGTAACTACTACGATGCGGCTTGCCTCAATGCGCTGATGGGGCGCACAGAGCAAGCATTGACTGCGCTCGATAAAGCCCTGTCGATGGGATATAAGGACTATTTCCATATCTCTATTGATATCGACCTCGATGCTATCCGCAATTTGCCGCGCTTTGCGGAGATACTCAATAAGTATCGACAGCAAGAGGTGCAAAGCAAGTTCGATTTGCTCAAAGAGAGTAAGCCCGAATAAGATAGCCCCCTATACAACAAATCAGCCAACGAGTGAAGGCTCGTTGGCTGATTGTGTTTTTGAGATGTGCGCTTTGTAATGTGCTTAGAATCGCTGTGACTAAAACCTGCGCAATTAGAACTGCTGTCTAACGAGGTGACCGTTGTGCTATTAGAACTGCTGTTTGATGAGGTAGTCGTTGCGCGATTGAGAGTTGCGGATGATGAGTTCACCAAGGAAACCGGCTAAGAAAAGCATACAGCCCAATATCATCATCAGTATGGCAATGTGGAAATACGGATTCGTACCCAGCAACATCGCATGCACGCCGTGCGACAGGGCATACAACTTCATCGATGCCACCACAATCACCGCTATCAGGCCTATCAAAAACATCAGCGAACCTATCAGTCCGAAGAAATGCATCGGCTGCTTGCCAAACTTATTCAGGAACCATAGCGTCATCAAATCCAAATAGCCGTTGATGAATCGATTCATACCGAATTTCGATACGCCGAACTCTCGCTTGTGGTGCACCACCACTTTCTCGCCAATCTTGGTGAACCCGGCGTTCTTTGCCAAATAGGGGATGTATCGGTGCATCTCCGAGAAGACCTCGATATTCTTCACCACCTCTTTGCGATAGGCTTTCAGTCCGCAGTTCATGTCGTGCAGTTGGATGCCCGTTACTCGCCTTGCCGTGGCGTTGAATAGTTTGCTCGGCAGATTCTTGGTCAGTTTGTTGTCGTAGCGTTTCTTCTTCCATCCGGACACCAGGTCGAAGCCGTCCTCGGTAATCATTCGGTATAGTTCGGGTATCTCGTCGGGCGAGTCTTGCAGGTCGGCATCCATCGTGATGACCACCTCGCCTTGCGCAGCCTGAAAACCGCAGTACAGGGCTGCCGATTTGCCATAGTTGCGCCTAAAGCAGATAGCGTGCACCTCGTGCGTACCGGCTTTGCTCTGCGCATCCGCCTTGGCTTTGAGCGATTGAATCACTTGCCACGACTCGTCGGTGCTACCATCGTTCACAAAGATAACCTCGTAGGAGAACTGATGCTCCGTCATCACTTTGGCTATCCATTCGTATAGTTTAGGCAGCGACTCTGCCTCGTTGTAGAGGGGGATTACTACACTTATATCCATTATCCAATTCGTTTTTGCGTTTTCGTTTTGCGTTGAATAGACTGCAAAGATACTGCTTTTTGCGCAACTATGCAAATAAAATGCAATTTCTCCGGGGAACCGCACCAAAATTGTACATCGCAGTTCTATGTGTGGTATGCCACGGTTCTCCGTTAGATGGAAGAAAGGGTATGGAAAATTAGAAACCTTTTTTAATACTTCTAAGAGTATTACGAGAGTAGTGTCAGGGTATTATTAGGGTATTATCGGGTTCGCTTAACAACATACTAATCACATACTAATCACATACTAATTACCTACTACGGTTGGGGCGCAGACAGCAGCAAAACAGGGCGCAAACTATGGAATAAAAAGATAAAAATAAGACAAAATAAGACACGAACAGGATAGAGAGCGGGGATAAGAAATCGAGATAAAACGAAACAGGGAATTTAAGTGATTAAGAGACACACGGGGATGGCAACCGCACCTAAATTGTACATTGCGGTTCTATGTGTGCTATGGTTATCCGTTAATTGCTCTGATTATTCTCTATGCATGGCATTAAACTCCCAGTAAAACTATTTCCTTAGTCCCGAATGCAGAGAATGCATTATCGGCGCAAGTAATGGTTAGAATGTAGAGAAGGCTGCTGCGCAGGTTGGTTCTCCGATAAGACTACCCCATTGTGTCCACGGACTTATGGGGACTATAGAATATCGGGTAATTGACGATTGTTAAAATAGTTGGTGGAATGGTCTTAGGTCTCGACAAGGTTTCGACAAAGTCGGCTTGGAGACGAAATAACAAAATGTCAGAAATAGAGCAAAAAGTGCGTAAAAATAATAAGGAATATACCCGAAAAGATAGAATGCAACCGAGTTGCAGAGATATTGTTGTACCTTTGCAGCGGAAAAATGGAACAGTAGGAATAAAAATACATAAATCGATGAAGATACATACAATCGTTTTTGCCACATTGGCATACACAGTTTTTGCGCTGACGGGGTGCAGCGAGCATGGGCACACACATAGCGACCACGAGCACGAGCATTGTGAGCATACGAACCACGATCACGACCACTCCGACGCCGACCACCACGAGCATCAGCCCGGCGAGATAGTGTTCTCGCCCGAGAAAGCCGCAGCGGTAGGGTTGCAGACCGAGGAGGTGCAGGTCGCACCCTTCGAGGAGGCACTGAAAGTCTCGGGACGAATTACGACGCCTGCCAACAAGACCCAATCGGTGGTAGCGGCGATGAGCGGTGTGATAGAGATGCAGCGTGCGCTCAACGAGGGCACGGCGGTGCGTCGGGGAGAGATACTGGCGCATATCTCGCTGGCGAGTATGGCGGCTGCCGACCCCGTGGAGACGGCACGCATTCAGTACGAGACCGCCAAGAAAGAGTACGAGCGGGCGCAGAGCCTGACCAACAGTCAAATTGTGTCGGCGCAGGAGATGGAGCAGATCACGCTGCGCTACCGCACCGCCAAGACACAGTACGAGGCATTGCAGGGCAAGAAAGCCGCCGACGGATGTATCGAGATACGCGCGGGGCAGGACGGCTATGTGAGCGGGTTGAGTTTCGGCAACGGTGACTATGTGGAGGCGGGACAGGCGTTGTTCAGTATCAGTCAGACGCAGCAACTGTTGCTCGAGGTATCCGTTCCCGAACGCCACTGGGGGCGGCTTAGCAGTGTGCGCAGTGCGAACTTCATACCCGCCTACAGCGAGACCACCTACCGCTTGGCGGATATGAACGGGCGTCTGCTGTCGGTGGGCAAGATGTCGGGCGAGCAGTCGGGCTATGTGCCGGTGGTGTTCAGTTTCGACAACAAGGCGGGCTTGGTCTCCGGCGCGTATGCCGATGTCTATCTGCTCTTGTCGGACAAGCAAGACGCCATCTCCATCCCCCTTTCTGCGCTCACCGAGGAGCAGGGAATCCTATATGTATATGTGCAGCAAGACGAGGACTGCTACAAGAAACGCGAGGTAACTACGGGCGATAGCAACGGCGAGCGCGTGCTGGTCAAGCGAGGCTTGCAGCCGGGCGAACGCGTGGTAACGAAGGCTGCCCTCCAAGTGAAACTGGCAGGCAGTGCCACCGTCATACCCGGCCATACCCACAACCACTAACCTATCAATCAAAGAATATGCAAAAGAATTTATGCAAAAGCCTTTTGGTCGGCATCGTAGCGTTAGCGCAGAGTGTCGGCGCCTGGGCAGCAACCTATATCGAGCAGGACAGTATCGCGCGGAACAAACAGGATTATGCCTACTTGGTGGCTTATACCGAAGCGAACTATGCCGCGTTCCCTGCGATTATGCAGGCAGGATATGGTGCGCCTTATCAGGCGATGAAGGACTCCTTCGGGGCAAAAATCGGCACCGGTGAGTGGGGTATTAAGCAAGCCGCCTGCGAATATGTATATTGGTTCAATGCACACTTCGACGCGCATTTCTATGTGGACCAATACCTGTTTTGGCAGGTCTATAAACGCCGCGACACGCCTGATTATAAGCACCTTATGAACTATGCGCCGCAGGCGGTGTCGCAACGCGTAAACAGAAAGACATGGCTGCTGCGAGTGCCCTCATGTGCGGGGCAAAACCCCACCAACGAGTGGGTGGCGCAGGCAGTGGAGACATTCCTGCAAAGCGGCTGCAAGCACCTGATTATCGACTTGCGCGGCAACAGCGGTGGCAGCGACATGATATGGATACCGCTATTGCCTCTGCTTATCGACCACCCCGCCGTCGTACCCGAGACCTATTGGTTCCGCAACACGCATGCCAACCGTTATAGTCCCGCCATGCAGGATTGGTTGTTGGCGCAGATAGCCGACCACGATAACCCCGCACCGATGTTCTTACAGGTGGGCGCGGAGGACGATGAAGAGGACGAAGCCATTCCTGCGCACGACGCACGGATACATATCTCGTTTATTATCGACCGCAAAACCGCCAGTTCGGCGGAGACTATCCTGCGCGTGGCAAGGAACTACACCGACCGCGAGCGATATACTATCTACGGCAAAGAGAACAGCGCTGGGGCGGCAGAGACGGGCAATCTGTTTCCGTTCCATCTGCCCAACAGTCGCATACAAGTCTTCTACCCGACAACGGTGTCTTCTGTGTTCTTGAGGGACGGACAACAAAACGGTGCTGCGGGTATCGCACCCGATGTGCGTATCGAACTGCCATACCCCGACACCCTGACCGACAATGTGGATTGTTGGGTATTAGACATAGCCAAACGCCCCGCCTCCCCCAACCGCCTCAAAGAGGGGGCTCAACAGAGCGGGCAAAAATTAGTAATATGATTATGATAGCAAAGATAATTGCCTTTGCCCTGTTGGGGATCTTCTATGCCGTGTATTTCGGCAAGAAAGCGGTGCAAAGGAGACAGGGCATACAGACCAACCAAATCGGCGTAGGCAGCAAGCCCAAGCGGGTGCTGCGCATAGAGCGGCTGATGGGTGCGGCAACGCTGTTAGTCGTACCGGTGGAAGTGCTGAGTATCGTTGTCTTCCCGCAATGGACATTGATTCCGCAGGTGCGGGATTGCCCCGCCTTACAATGGACGGGACTGATACTCACAGCAACGGGCGTGGTGTTCTTTATCACCGCTATGCTGACGATGGCGGACAGTTGGCGGGCAGGTATCCCCGAGAAAGACCAAACGCAGTTGGTGCAAACGGGCATCTACCGCATCAGCCGCAACCCCGCTTTTGTCGGGTTCGACCTGACCTATATCGGGCTGCTCATAGCGTTTCCGAACCTGCTGCATTTGGTCTTTGCGCTGTTCCCCGTGGTGATGCTCCACCTGCAGATATTGCAGGAAGAACCCTACTGCCGCGCCACCTTCGGAGCACCGTATGAGGCGTATTGCAAGAAAGTACGGCGATATTTGTGATACGGCAAAGGTGTGTATATCCACAAAGGAAAGAAAGTGGTATTTTGAGTGAAATAAAAGTATTTGTGTATGCTGAATAAAATTATTGATTTTGCGTTGAAGAACCGGCTTGCCATCGTGGTGGCGGCACTGATTATCCTGTGCGCGGGGCTGTACAATGTGCAAGAGATGGATGTGGATGTCTTCCCCGACCTGAACGCGCCTACCGTGGTGGTGATGACCGAGGCTATGGGTATGGCGCCCGAAGAGGTGGAACGCTTGGTAACTTTTCCGATAGAGACGGCGGTGAACGGTGCTACCGATGTGCGCCGCGTGCGCTCGTCGTCCACCACCGGTTTCTCCGTCGTTTGGGTGGAGTTCGATTGGGGGACCGATATCTACTGCGCCCGGCAGATAGTGAGTGAGAAATTGGCGACGGTGTCGGAGTCGTTGCCTGCCTACGCGGGCAGACCTATATTAGGTCCGCAGTCGTCTATACTCGGCGAGGTGCTGATTATCGGTCTGACATCCGATTCTCTGACCACACAGGAGCAACTGCGCACCATAGCCGACTGGACGATGCGCCCGCGACTGCTCTCCACAGGCGGTGTGGCGCAGGTGGCTGTGCTGGGCGGCGACATACGCGAATATCAGATACAGATAGACCCAAACCGTATGCGCACATACCGTGTGGCGTTAGACGACCTGATGAACGCGGTGCGCGGTATGAACCAAAACGCGTCGGGCGGCGTGCTGTACGAATATGGCAACGAGTACATTATCCGTGGTGCGCTCTCGACGAATGACCTCGACCTGTTGGCGCAGGCGGCTGTGCCTACCACCGACGGAGGAACGGTGCGATTGGAGCAGGTGGCTACGGTGGCGATAGGTTCGCAAACGCCCAAGTTGGGGCTGGCGTCGGTGGAGGGGAAACCCGCCGTGCTGCTGACCGTAACCAAACAGCCGAACACCAGTACCATCGAACTGACCGAGCATTTGGACAAAGCGATAGAGGAACTGAAAGCGCAACTGCCTCAGGACGTGGTGGTTTCGACCAATATATTCCGTCAGAAGGACTTTATCGACGGCTCGATAGGCAACATCAAGAAATCTCTCTGGGAAGGGGCGCTGTTCGTTATATTGGTGCTGTTTATCTTCTTGCAGAACGGGCGGACGACACTCATCTCGTTGGTCTCGATACCGATGTCGTTGCTCATCACGATACTGGTTATGCGTGTCTTCGGACTGAATATCAACACGATGAGTATCGGCGGTATGGCGATTGCGATTGGCTCGCTTGTGGACGACGCGATAGTGGACGTGGAGAATGTATATAAACACCTCAGGCAGAACGCTTTGCTGCCTAAGGAGCAACGATTGTCGGTGCGCGAAGTTGTGTACAATGCCTCGCGCGAGGTGCGCCTACCGGTTATCAACTCCACTTTCATCATCGTAGTCAGTTTCGTGCCGCTGTTCCTGCTTTCGGGCATGGAGGGTCGTATGTTGGCACCTCTCGGAGTGGCGTTTATCGTGTCGCTGTTTGCCTCCACATTGGTCGCGCTGACCCTGACGCCGGTGCTGTGTTCCTACCTGCTCGGCACGGAGCACGCTATGCGACACGCTGACCGTGAACCCCGATTGGTACAAGGATTGCGCAAGGTCTATACAAAGGCGTTGGCGGGCGCGTTGACATACAAGAAGACGGTGTTGGGCGTTACTTTCTCGCTGTTTGTGGCAGCGGCGGTGGCGTTCTGTTTCTTCGGACACAGTTTCCTCCCCGGCTTCAACGAGGGCTCCTTCACAATTAACGTCAGCACACTGCCGGGTGTCTCGTTGGAGGAATCGGACGCCATAGGACGCAAGGCAGAGGAGATATTGCTCTCGGTGCCGGAGATAAAAACGGTGGCACGCAAGACCGGACGCGCCGAATTGGACGAACATGCGTTGGGCGTGAACACCTCCGAGATAGAGGCACCGTTTATGCTGAAAGACCGCTCCAAAGAGGAAGTGATGGCGGAGATACGCCAAAAGATGAGTGTCTTGTCGGGAGTGAACCTCGAGATAGGGCAACCCATCTCCCACCGTATCGACGCTATGCTCTCGGGTACGCAGTCCAACATCGCTATCAAGGTGTTCGGAACCGACCTAAACAAGATGTATCAGATTGGTAATCAAATAAAAACGGCGATTGCGAGTGTGGACGGCGTGGCGGACTTGAACGTGGAGCAGCAGGTGGAACGCCCGCAGTTGCTCATCACTCCCCGCCGCGATATGTTAGCGCGGTATGGTATCTCGCCTGCCGAGTTCGGAGAGCAGATAGATGTGCTGTTGGGCGGAAGTGTGGTCTCGCAGGTGTATGAGGGGAGCAAGGCCTTTGACCTTGTGGTGCGACTCAACCCTGCAGAGCGGGCAACGATGGACGATATACGCGACATCTGTATCTCTACCGCCACGGCGGCTGTCCCCCTGTCGGCGTTGGCAGATGTGCGGTCGGCGATGGGACCGAACACCATCAACCGCGAGAATGTGTGCCGGAAATTGGTGGTCTCGGCAAATGTTACCAACGGCGACCTGCGCGGCGCGGTGAACGACATACAACAGATTATCAACGAGCAGATTACGCTGCCCGAGGGCTACCATATCGAGTACGGCGGGCAGTTCGAGAGCGAGGAGAAAGCGTCGCGGACGATTGCGCTGGCGATGGTGGGCGCGTTGATAGTGATATTCCTCTTGCTGTTCTTCCAGTTCAAGGATATGCGTCAGGCGGCGGTGGTATTGTGCAACCTGCCTTTGGCGCTGATGGGCGGCGTGTTGGCTGTGGCGTTGGATGGAAGCGTGCTGAGTATCCCTGCCCTGATAGGTTTTATCTCGCTTTTCGGTATCGCCACGCGCAACGGTATGTTGCTCATAGAACGCTACAACGACCTCTCGCACGAGGGAGTGGCATTGCATGAGCGTATCATGCGCGGGTCGGCTGACCGCTTGAACCCGATACTGATGACCGCCTTGACCACTGCGCTGTCCCTTATTCCGTTGGCACTCGGCGGAGACCTCCCCGGCAACGAGATACAGAGCCCGATGGCGAAAGTGATTCTCTGCGGACTGCTCTCCTCCACGCTGCTGAATGGGTTTATTATTCCGATAATGTATTCGTTGGTCGAGGAGAAACACCCGCATACCAACGACAATAAATAGATATGGCTATGAAGAAGATACGTAAATCATTCCTTGCTCCTTGTTCCTTGCTCCTTATTCTTTGCTCCTTATTCCTTGCTCCTTGCTCCTACGCGCAAGACTGGGGCGCGATTCTGCCCAAGATAGAGCAGAACAATATGTCTCTCCGTGCCTTGCGACAAGAGGTAGAGGCGGAGAAAGAAGCCAACCATGTGGGTATCGTGCCTTCCAATCCGGAGGTGGAGTTCAACTATCTCTGGGGCAGCAATGCTTTGGGGCAGCGTATGGATGTGTCGGTGTCGCAGTCGCTGCCGCTCAGCCAAGTGTTCGGCTATCAGGCGCGGTTGGCAAAAAAGCAGGACCTGAGTGCCGAACTGAGGTGTAAGGTGGAGCGCACGGCGGTCTTGCTACAAGCGCAACAGACCTGTATCAACATCGTCTATTGCAATGCGATGTTGCACGAGTACGGCAAGCGGCTGTCGCACGCGCAGACCCTGGCGGAAGCCTATCAGCAGAAGTTCGACGCCGGCAATGCCAATGCCTTGGAATACAACAAGGTGCGCCTCAATCTCGCTACCGCGCAGGGCGAGTATCAACGCCTGATGACCGAGCGAAACACCCTGCTTGAGCAGTTGGCGTCGCTCAACGGAGGAGAGGTTATCGCGCTTAACGACAGTGTGTTTGCTGCCGTGCTGCCACCTGCCGACTTCGAGGCATGGTATGCTGAGGCGGAGAACCGAAGCCCGATGTTGCAGTATGTCCGGCAGCAGGTGGAGGTGGCAAACGCAGATGCGCGGCTGAGCAAGGCAGAGTGGTTGCCGGAACTGAAAGTGGGCTATATGACCGAGGGCCTTTCCGGCGATTACTACCAGGGGCTGTCCGTCGGAGTGTCGGTGCCGCTCTGGCAGAACGCGCACCGTGTGCGCCAAGCCAAAGCGTCGGCGATGGCTGCGCAACTGCGTGCCGACGAGCAGAAACAACTCTTCCTTTCCTCCTTGAGGACGCAGTATGCCGCCGTCATGGGGCTGCAAAAGACATGGCAGGGCTACCACGACGCATTGCAGATGACCAACAGTGCCGACCTGCTCCTGCAAGCCCTGCAGGCAGGGCAAATCTCGATGCTCGAGTATATGATGGAACTCTCCATCTACTACGACGCCACCGCCCAAGCCCTCGCCGCCCAGCGCGACTACTACGAAGCCATGGCAGAACTGCAATCCGTCAATTTGTAGCAATCCCATAGACTACGGAGAGATAGTAGCAATACAAGGACCTCTGACCAATCATAGATGTCCTCTTTTTGTCCCCATATCGGTGAATGTTTTGCAGAATCTGTGTAAGGAATATGTAAGGTCTATCGCCCTACCACTGCCCTACCACCCACTACCCTTATAAGAGGTATGTACCGTCCTGAAAAAGGTTGACCAATTGATGTAATTGTCCTAAAATTGTGGAGATCTAAAGGTGTTGATTATGATTATATTATGCTTTCATACAGTAGGAATGGTTAATGAAGTAGCCGTTGTAAATGCCAAATTTTCCGCATCAACACTGTTTTCTAAACTCGATAAATGCTTTTTGCTTATTGCTCTTGCCTCGATGTTACTATTTGTGTAGAGTGTATTTTCCCGCTGATTAAAGTGATATTTTATATGTTCTTAAACATAAAAATGTGTCGAAACGCAACAAATTACACTTTTTTGGTGGAAAAATTTGCGTATCTGATAAAAAAGCACTACTTTTGCACGCTCTCTCGATAGGAGGGCATTTGGCGTGTGAAAAAGTGAACATAATATAGACGCAATATAGACAATGAAGTAACAATGTAGTGCGCTTATACCTGTTTTTTCACTACTACAAGACTACTACAAATTATATATAACTAACTAATAAACAATCAATCTTTACGATGAAACACAATCTACTCTTACTTGGGTTGTTGTCGGCGTGGCTACTATGTAGTGCTTCATTGTCGGCGCAGATTTCAGGTACTGTTTTGGAAGCATCGACGGGTGAACCGATTATTGGTGCCAGCGTTCTCGAAGTGGGCACTACTACGGGTAGTATCACCGATTTTGACGGTAAGTTTACGCTCAATGTAGCCGAAGGCACACAGTTGCAATTCAGTTACATGGGTTTTTCTGCACAAACGCTCCCTGCTAAACAAGGCATGATAGTTCGCCTCGCCGAGGACACCTATCAGATTCAAGAGGTGGTAGCCATCGGTTATGGCTCACAGAAAAAGAAAGAAGTTACCGGTTCGGTGGCTTCAGTGAAAGCAGAGGATTTCAATGCGGGTGTAAAATCCAACCCCGTTGGTCTGTTGCAAGGTAAAGTAGCCGGTTTGAGCATCTCGCGTCAGGGTTCTGATCCTACTTCTACCGGTTATAACATTCAAATTCGTGGTTTTTCTACATTGGGCAAGGGTACAGGCTCATCGCCTCTTTATGTCGTAGATGGTATTCCTACTGACAACATTGATAATATCGCACCCGAGGAAATTGCTTCTATGGATGTGCTTAAAGACGGTTCCGCTGCGGCTATCTATGGTACGCGTGGTACAAACGGTGTGATTCTTATCACTACCAAACGTGCGGCACAAGATGCAGGTATGGATGCGGCGAAGTTGAACGTAGAGTATAATGGATATGTTGCAGTGGCAGCACCTTATATGAATACGGGTTTTGCTACTCCTGAGCAATATCGTCAGTTGGCAGAAATTTCCAATGGCAAGGTGGCTCCTAATATCCAACCGGGTGGTTATAATACCGATTGGATGGCAGCAGCCATGAAACCCGCTGCTGTTACTACTGCACACAATGTGGCACTCTCCGGTGCTGCCAAAAACTTCAGTTATCGTGGCTCTGTGAATTATAAGTATGCAGAAGGTTTGGCTTTGAATACGGATCGTAACGAGATTATTGCCAAGTTCGCAGCAGACCAACAAGCATTGCAAGGTTGGCTCAAGTTGCAATATGACTTCTCCTATATGCACTATCGCAACAACTACGATTGCGGTGATTTCAAGCAGGCTGCTACGCTCAACCCGACTTATCCGATATACGATGAGAGCACCACTTCGGGCTATTTCATCCCTAGCGGTTCGGGTCAATCGAACCCTATTGCAGCCACCAATCAGAAAGAGTCTTATAAGGAGGGTAATTTCTTCCGCGGAAGTGTTAAGGCTACTATAGATATTAAGGCTGTCCCCGGTCTGAAAATCAATGGCTTTGTCGCTATTGAGGAGGGGGACAACAATAGTTATTCCTACAACTCGCAGAAGTTTGATACCGACCTTGAGGTTGCCGGAAAGGCCAATCGCAGCAACGACCGCAGTTGGAATCAACTCTACGAAGCCACTATCGATTATGCCGGTAGTTGGAATGGGCATACACTGACTGCCGTTGGCGGTTTCTCCTACCAAAAGTTTATGTACGATGGTATGAATATGGAGAACTCCGGTTTCCCCACCGATGCATACAAGTATTATAATATGTATGCCGGTCAGGCTGATAAACAGAAAATGAATATCGGTTCTTATCGCAATACCAATAAGTTGGCTGCCGGTTTCTTGCGTGTTAATTACAATTATGATGAAAAATATCTCCTTTCGGCTTCTGTTCGTGCGGAGGGTTCGAGTCGTTTTGGTGAAAATAATAAATGGGGTTGGTTCCCTGCTGTAAGTGCCGGTTGGCGTATATCGGGCGAAGATTGGATGCGAGACCAAGATTGGTGCAACGATTTGAAAATCCGTGCCGGATTTGGTATTACAGGTAATAACTTGGGTAGCGACTTGCAGTCGAAACAATTGCTTGAGACAGGCGGTACATTCTGGTATAATGGTCAGTGGATTACTTCGTATGGTGTGGCGCGTAATGCTAACCCCGACTTGCGTTGGGAGAAAAAATATGAGTACAACCTTGGTATTGACTTCTCTTTCTTGAAAAATCGTTTGAGTGGTAATATCGACCTCTACTATCGTGATACCAAAGATTTGCTTTGGGAATATGATGTGCCTACTCCGCCGTATCAATACAATAAATTGCTGGCTAATGCAGGTGAGATTACTTCAAAAGGTATTGAAATTGCTCTGACAGGTATCCCTGTTAAAACACGCGATTGGGAATGGGCAAGTACATTTACCATTGCTTTCAACGATAACAAAATCAAGAAGTTGTCAGATCCGGAAAAGGGATTCAACTATTCGGAAATGCTCACAGGTAGCGTGTGGGAGAATGGTTTGGCTAACGTAACAACTCAGAAAATTGTTGAAGGGCAGTCGGTTGGTACTTTCTACGGCTACAAGGTGGTAGAAGTAAAAGACAATGGTGCGCTTGTTTATGAGAAATGGACGCAAGAAGATGTAGATGCCGGTCTTTGCGATGCAAAAGAGAAGGGACAGAACAAACTGCAAGTAATAGGTAGAGCACAACCTATCTTTATGTATGGATGGAACAATACCATTCGTTGGAGAGACCTTGATATTACATTGTTCTTCCGTGGCAACTGCGGTAACCAAATCTTAAATGTAAAACGTTGGGCGTATGGTCCCACAAAGGCTGTACTCGCAGGCAATGTATTTATGAAGGATGTGGAAGCATTGGCAAATGGTACAGGTGCATACCGTCAAGGTAAGTTCTCCGACTACTATTTGGAAAATGGTGGTTTCTTCAAATTGGATAATATCACGGTTGGTTATACTTTCCGTTTCAAAGACAACAAGTATGTTCAATCGTTGCGTCTCCATGCTACTGCAGAAAATGTATTTACGCTCACTAAGTATTCCGGTATCGATCCTGATGTTAATACGGCAGATGTTTGGAATCCGGGTATTGATGCTTCGGGCTTCTATCCCTCCACTTGCAATGTAATGGTGGGTGTTAATCTAACCCTTTAATCTATAAAGACTTACATATATGAAAAAGATATTGATTTGTGCTTTAGCGGCTGTTGCATTGCTCTCAACAGGCTGCAAAGATATGCTTGAGGAAGAGGTTTTCGGACAGCCTACTTCCGAGGAGATGCTCACCAATCCGGAAAATGTGGCTATGGTGGTAGGACAAGCATATTCCGAAGTAAAGTGGTTGCACGACCACTGGGGATATTGGGGAATTGCTACTTTGTCAACCGACGAATGTATTAACCCGCAACGCAATAGTGACTGGAACGACGACGGCTATTGGAAAGGATTTAATGACCACACATGGTCGCCTAATGACCTCTCGTTTGAACATGTTTGGCAGTATTCAAACGCCGGTGCTGTCCTTTGTAACAAGGTGTTGGAACAATTAGGTACCCTTGAGGAAACTTTGGACCCCGCGGTATATAGTCGTTTCGCTGCAGAATTGAAAGTCTTGCGTTGCTACTACTATTATACACTCTTTGATGCTTTCGGTCGTATCCCGTATCTGGATGATTATAGTTCGGAGAATGTGCCACAAAGCGAAACATGGGAAGTTTGGAATAAATTGGTTACCACATTGGAAACAGAGGCTCCCAATTTGCCGGTCGTAACAGATGAGAACCGCGCAGAGAACTATGGTCGATGCACTCAGGGTATGGCATATTCTCTATTAGCACGCCTCTATCTGAATGCACCATCGTTTGGAGTAACGGCTGCCAATTGCGGTGTAGAGGGGATAAAATCGGATAACGATTTCTATACAAAGTGCGTGGAATCTTGCCAAAAGGTAGTGGATTCTAAGTCGTATAAGATAGAAGATGACTTCTTTACCAATTTCAAAATCAATAATGAGAGTAGTCTTGAGAATATCTTTGTGATTGTGGAAAATGGTAATGCCTCATTTGACTATCGTGATGTAGCAGGTAAGATGGCAAACAAACTACGTATCACGATGTTGTCGCTCAACTACTGCCACCAAAAAGCATGGGGCTTGATTGAGAAACCTTGGAACGGTTTCTGCTGCCCGCCGGATTTCTTGTCGAAATACGAATATGGCGTTGACCATCGTGGTGCTTGCGACTCTATCAAAGGTACACATGGTTGCGATGGTTGGGGATGGTTCCTCGGACCAGTTTATGCAAGCGATAATAGTATGGATACATTGGTTATGGATGATAAACCGGTTATTGTCCAACGTCGTGATGAGTCTGGAAAACTGATGTTTGACAAAAAGGGACAGGCGATTAATGATACATTGCCCAACAAGGCTGTTATTGTATCGAATGTAGAGGGTCTCATTTGTGTAGGTAACGAGTCACATAATTATGGTGCTCGTTTGCTGAAATACGAAGTGGAAAAAAATGGTGCGAACAAATATTGTGAGAACGATTTTGTGCTTTTCCGTTATGCGGATGTACTCTATATGCAATATGAGGCAGCCTTGCGTGCAGGGGATAATACGACATGTGCTAAACTTCTTGCTGACCCTGAGTTCCAGAAGATTCGTACCCGTGTGGGCTGTAAACCGTATGCTTCGCTCGATTTGGATGAACTGCTCGATGAGCGTGGACGCGAGTTCGCATGGGAGATGCTTCGTCGCCGCGACTTGATTCGCTACAACAAGTTCGCCAAAGGAGCATGGTTGTTCAAACCGGCGGAGGCAGATAATCACCGTGATTGGTTCCCTATTCCACGTAAAATGATAGAAACCTCAGGCGGTTTGTGGAAACAAAATGAAGGTTATACAACTGATAAATAATGTAGTCTCACTATTGAGATGTTTTATCTAATCAAATAAACTAATCAAACAAACAAAATTTCAAAAACAATGAAAACAAACAAATTGATGTTGGCTGCAATGCTTTTGGGAGCATTGGCCATGGTAAGTTGTAAAAAAACAGGGAACGATCCGGAAAAACCGGACAAAAAAGACACTACTTCTGTTGTTGTCCCTGATTTGGAAGAGGAACCTATTATTGCTGCCCCCGGTGCAGGTAAAGTGATTGTCGCTGTACGTGTTCCTCAAGGTACTTGCAATGGTATGATTGCTGTTGGTGCTGCTACCAACGAGGACGGTACCGACGATTGGGCACCCGCTGACAAGAAAAAACCGTTTGTAGCAGTAGAGGGTACCGAGACTTGGTATCAGATCACTCTTCCTGCAAATCCTGGTATTGGGGTTAAGGTGATTGCCTTGGCTGAAGATGGAACTGCAGATTGGGGAACTCAATGGGGTATGAATGTAGAAGGAGAAGAACCTAATGTAACGATTGTTAATGGTGAGGGGACTATTGACGCCTCTGAAAATGGTGGTGAGGTTAAACTTACTGAACTCAAAGAAAATACCGTTGTTTTTGTTGATGTAAAAGCATGGAAGACAAGCCCTTGCACTCCGAAAAATGAAGCAGGAATAGCATCTTTCACTCTTACTGCGAACAACCTTCCTGAGGGCTATGAAGTAGGTATCGTTGGTAAGGTAAATAATTTGGAGTGGGATATTACTGCTCCTGTAGTTATGACTAAAGGTGAGGGTAATGTTTATACTGCTACTGATGTCCCTGTAGCCGCTGCTTGCCAATACAAGTATTTTGTTCGCTTGATTGATGGTGGCGAATGGAGTTGGAACAATAGTGAGGACGGCGGCAACCATGTTATGCCTCTCGACCTGAAAGCAGTTGATACTGTTGATGCATGGAAACTTCCTGCTGCTGAATAATCCTTACAATCAACTAATCTGACTAAAATAGGCTGCCCGAGCGGGCAGCCTATTTTATTTGTTAAAGGTATAGAAA
This sequence comes from uncultured Bacteroidales bacterium, assembly GCA_900542355.1. Lineage (GTDB taxonomy): Bacteria > Bacteroidota > Bacteroidia > Bacteroidales > Paludibacteraceae > Colicola. The sequence continues at coordinate 35,926 of UQNE01000008.1, forward strand.
ATCTAAGTAATCTAGAATATCTATAGCATATAGGAAGTATAGGCTATCTATCGTATATAGCCCCCTCTCCTTTACATTCTCAACTTAAATCCGCTGAGCAGTGTGTCGGGGCAGAAGTGGAACACCGATGCCATCTCGCCTGCCATACACAATCCGCATTGGCGGCACTGCTCTGTGCCGTATCCTACACACAGACTGCGCTCACCATCGGGGTAGATGAAGTTGGTTACAAAGCATTCTTTGCCCAACTGTATCTTGCCTAAAGTGTTGAGTTTCATCTTCTTTAGCCCCGAGTAACTGTTCATTATCGGGTAGCCTTTGTGCTTATAGGCTATCACCCTGTCGATGATTTCGGCTTTCTTCTCTTTGGGTAACATCAGATACTCTGTTCCCGGGTATGGCGTATGGAAATTGATAGAGATCTGCTCTATGTATGGGCTGTTTTTTACATACTCCATAGCGGCATCAAGCGACTCATAGTTGAGCGTATTCACTACCATATTCACGCAGATATGCGGCTGACCGGAGCGGCGTATATTCTCCTCCAATCGTGCAAAAGTACCCTCCCCGCGTATGCTGTCGTGATATTTGCCTACGCCGTCCATCGATACCCAAATAGAGTGGGGGTGTATCCACGAGAAATCTTGCTGCGCATTGGTTGTAACCGTTACCGAGAAGAACCCTATTTGCTTAGCCGCATCGATTAGGTCGTTGATAGTCCGTTCGTTCTCTCGCCATAGTGTGGGTTCGCCGCCTTCCAAATCGATAAACCGCGACCCTTGCGAATAGGCATAGCGCATATCACTCAGTATGTCCTCGTATTTACGCTGCCTATATCCTGCGCTGCCATATACCGAGCAGTGCTTGCAGCGGAGATTACATTTATCGGTGATAAACAGCACGGTCTGCAGCGGTGCTTTCCGCCCCATAAATCGTGCCCGCACGAACCATTGTGCCAGATAGAAGTATTGCCGTATCATTATTGTCTTATTTGTTTGCCTTGATGATTGGTTTGTATCTGCGCGTTCCAACCTAATTTGTATTTACCTTGCAAAGGTACTACAATTTGTTGATATATCAAAATTTTCCATCCCTATGGCAACCGCACCAAAATTGCACATAGCGGTTCTATGTATGGTATGCCATGGTTCTCCATTAGATGGAAGCAAGAAAGGGTACGGGAAATTAGAAACCTTTTTTAATACTAATAAGAGTATTACGAGGGTATTATCGGGTTCGCTTAACAACATACTAATCACATACTAATCACATACTAAAAACATACTACGGTAAGCGTGCAAACAGCAGCAAAACAAGGTGCAAACTACGGAACGAAAAGATAAAAATAAGATAAAATAAGATACGAACAAGATAGAGAGTGGGGATAAGAAATAAAGCATTTCAGATTTGATGCGGTTGCCCTGGGTACGCTACAGCGCAACCGAGATTAGACAAAGCCCGCGTGGCAGAATATACCGCCCGTGCTGAGGCTGTCTGCCCGCAGAGAAAGAAAACGGACAAGGGCGAACGAAAAGACTTTGAAGGCAAACTCCACCTCAATCCCAAAGGATATGGATTTGTGGACAATATATTCATTCCCGCTCATCTCATCGGTACGCACAGAAACGGCGACACCATCAAAGGCATCGCCGTAAGCAGTTTCAATAAAAGTAAGAACCAACTCGGGTTCAAAGCCGAGAAAATCTGGTTATAAAGATAGCACACTCAGAATAAGTGTAATGAGTATTTACTCGCAATTAACGAACTGAAACTTGGTCTTTTTATATGGCCTTTAACGGAGCACTAATACCGCTATGTCGAAAGAATTTAATGTCAAATTACATGGCAATTAATGTGCCCTACAGTCCCCGCGATGCATCAAATCAACTCCAGTTTCAGACACGCCCCACACGCTTTTTGTGCCATTACTCTGTAATTCTTACCATCGAACACGATCTTCACCGTCATATCCTCCTCTAACTCAAAACTGATGTTGTTGTATTGATCTGTTTGCCATCCCTCCAAGTAAATCGATGAATTATCCTTGTCGATGAATTCTGCATTGTACTCTTTGTACTCGTACAGCGGGTTGCTTGCCCAGTGCCATGCTCCGGTCGTGATCTTAAACTCGTAGCGTTCCCCCGCTTTGGCATCAAAGGTGTACGACCATATCGCATTATCAGCATCCTCTTCCGTCATCAGCATATGCGGTAAGTCCCAGTTGTTCGGCGTGCAGGTGCCGGAGATGTAGTATTCCACCTTGTTGTCCCCTACAGCCTTGGTGAATATCCATACTTTGTCATCTTTGCTGTCATACACAAATGCAACATTGCTTTCCTTGGTTAGGGTAAATTTTATATGGTTATTCTCGCCTTGTTCAAGTTCAATGGTAGGTGAAGTCTCGTGTTTGTCCCAACCATATACATTATTTTTGCTGTCTTTTATTACGAATTGATAGGTGCCTGCCGCCACATTCATTAGTATGTAGTTATACGATGGTGTTTCTTCTTCTGTGTCGTAGGTCATATCATAACTGCTACTCTTATCTCCGTCAATCAGCACCACGCTATAATCCGCTACTGCCGGTACCACTATCTTTGTTATCGTGATAGTACCCTTGCTTGGGTCTAAAGTAAACACTGCACTATCACCTACGGCAACTCTTCCTTCTAAGGTCGGATTTTCTTCCCATTTTGCACCGTCATCGCTCGCGTGTGTATTCCAGTTGCAACCGCTGTTGCCGTTTGATCCATAAATCTCTCTTATGGAGTAAGTCGTTCCGCCCTCATCTGCCGTCAGTTTTTTCCAACTCCAATTTCCGCTATTCCATGGATGTTTAATGTAGTATTCTGCATTTGCCTCAATAATTGATATGCTGATGCTCTGCTTGTTGATATTAGCATCAAAAGTAATCACCACTTTATCCCCCGCCGCGCAAGTTATTTTGTAGTTTCCTCCATTATCTCCCCATTTGCCGCAACTCCAACCACTGGCGCATGCCGTAATTTTGAATTCATAAGATGTGTTTTCCGCTGTAAAAGAATAGGTATAGATATTATTCCCTTCGGCAGTCATCTCGGCGCGTTTATTATCCCAATTATATCCGCCGGGGAGTTCGCCTGCTACCCAATAATCGGTAGCAAACAGCATACTGCTTGCCATACATAGCATCAATAACAAAGAGTAGATTTTCTTCATGGTACAATCTGTGTTTTGTGTGTTTCTATTGTGTGTTTTTAAGGTTGTGCAATGTGTATTCTGTGGCAACAATGTTCCCTTGTTCCCCTCTGTGCGACATTCCCCCCTCCTATGGAGGGGCTTTGGGAGGTCTTTAACGATCCATTAACCGCCATTAATGGAGTCCTATACTCACTGTGTCTGTAATGATCCTTTCGTGACCTTTAATGGAGTCCCCAAAACCGCCCGCAAAATTACAACTTTTGTTTTGTATGTGCAAATTTTATGCGATTTTGTATAACTTTTTTATGTATCCCCATAAAATCCATTGCAAAAACACACTATTCCCCCACTGTATTTCACATTCTGCATTACAATGCGGTTTCCTCTATGCGGCGAAACTCCGCCAGGGTGATGGCTGTAGCAATGGCTACATTTAGGCTCTCCGAGGTATCAGAGCCTACGGGGAAAGAGGGGATAAGCAGAGGGTGGGTGATGAGCGAACGGATGGCGGAGGAGATACCGTTGCCCTCGTTGCCCATTACGATGATACCCTGCGACTTATCAGCAATAGCCCCCGGTTCGTACATGTTGCGCCCGTTGAGCAGTGTACCATACACCGGTACGCCGGCTTGTGATAAGAAACTCTGCAAGTCGAGGTAGTCGATACGCACGCGTGCTAAAGCCCCCATAGTGGCTTGTACTACTTTCGGACTGAAGCAGTCGGCAGTGTCATGCGAGCAATAGACATTGCGGATACCGAACCAATCGGCGGTGCGGATGATAGTACCTAGATTGCCCGGATCTTGAATGCCGTCTAATGCTAATGTGAGCGTTTGTTCAGGTGAAGAAACCGGAGCGTAAGTAGGCATAGCAAACACGCCGATTAACCCTTGCGGCGTGCGGAGCGAAGACATCTGCGCTATCTCGGTCTCAGTAGCATTGTCGGCAGAGAATAGATACTCCAGCGTAAATGATTTTTGCAGTTCTTCGATACACTTGTGACCCTCTGCTACGAAAAGCCCGAGCGAGTTGCGAAACTTCTTTTGTTGCAGACTGCGCACTTGCTTGATTTGTGCCTTAGAGACATGCGCCACAGTATGTGTGGGGAGAAAAGAGTACATACAATTCCGAAATTTGTGCAAAGATAAGCATAAATTTGGATATATGCAATTTTTTTTGTAACTTTGCGGGCTAATAGTTTGATATGCAGAAACATGCACTCCATACGACAAGCGTTCTCTTGGTGGTATTATGCTGCCTGTTGTCGGTGTCGTGCAGTACCACGAAGTTCGTGCCAGAGGGCCAGTATCTGCTCAATAAGGTACGGATAAAAGTAACCGACACCAAGGATGTGAGTGCTTCTGACCTCAATGATTATCTGCGCCAGAAACAGAATACCGAGATATTGGGTTTTTGGAAACTGCAGTTGGATATCTACAACACCGCCCCCGCAGATACTTCCACCAAAGCGAACAAGTGGTTTGCCGCTAATGCCCACAAAGTGGGCGAAGCCCCTGTCATATACGATGAGGAACTGACGCGTGTGTCGATGGAGCAACTGACGCAGACCATGCAGAATCGGGGCTATTTCAATGCCGTGGTGGATACTCAAAAGGTGTTCAAAAAGAAAAAAGTGAACCTTACCTATTTGGTTACCGCCAACAGACCCTATACCATTCGCAAGTACAATGTCGATATCGAGCAACCCGAACTGCGCGAGATTGCCACGAGTAACAGCCGGTTGATTACAAACGGTATGCAGTTCTCCTCAGAAACGATGGACAACGAACGGCAGCGTATCGCTACCCAAATGCACAACGAGGGCTATTTCTTTTTCGATAAATCGATGCTCGAATATGTGGCGGATAGTAGTTACAACAGCCTCGGTGTGGATGTGGATATTCGTATATCTAAGTATATCAGTCAATTACCCGATAGTATACAAAAACGCCTCTACACCAAATATACTATCAGAGAGGTCTATTTCCATATCGATTACGACCCCTCCCGTTTGCCTGCAGATGCCGAATTGCACATAGAGCAAGATAAGTTTGGCAACGAGTATTCCCATATCGGTAAGCGCTTCTTGCGTCCGAGCGTGCTGCGTAAGAATTGTCGTATTCAAGCGGGCGAACTATACAGCGAGCGGCGTGTGGAACGCACCTATTCATTGCTCAACTCGTTAGCACCCGTCAAGTATGTGGACATCTCTTTCGACCCTGTAGGAAATGATCAATTAGATTGTCATATCACCGTTTCTCGCGGTAAACTCAACAATATCTCTGCCGAGTTGGAAGGTACTTATTCGGCAGGCGATTGGGGAATTGCAGCCGGCGTGGGCTATATCAACAAAAATATCTTCCATGGTGCGGAGCAGTTATCGCTCAACGGGCGTGCCAGTTACGAATGGCGTCAGAACGGAGGGCGCGCCATAGAGGGAAAAGCCGAGGCAGGACTGACCTTCCCCACTGGTGTCAAGATAAATATCGCCTACAACTATCAGCAGCGACCCGATGAATACACGCGTACGATTGCCAATGCGGGTCTGTACTATACGATCCCGCGCAAACCGCACAGTCGTTGGACGCATCGCTTCAATCTGATAGACATCAGTTATATCTACCTTCCTTGGATGTCCGACCGATTTAAGTCCGACTTTATCGACAAGTCATCCGTTCTCAAATCGAGTTACGAAGACCATTTTATCTTGGATTGGAGTTACTCGGGTACCTACACCAACTACCGAAAGAGTGCCCCCAATAGGAGTTATATCAATTTCAACTACTATTTGGAAACGGCCGGCAATGCGCTGTATGGCATAGCCAAAGCCGCCCGGCTGACTACCAACGATGCCGGCGCATACACAATATGGCATATACCCTTTGCGCAGTACGCCAAAGCGGATGCTAACTTTACCTTCCATCAGGTGATGGCGCCTAAACATCAGTTGGTGTACCATGCGGGGTTAGGCGTGGCCGTCCCCTATCTGAACGCTACTATCTTGCCGTTTGAGAAACGCTATTTCTCGGGTGGCGCCAATAGCGTGCGCGGTTGGCAAGCACGCACATTAGGTCCCGGCGGCTTCCGTGGGCAAGACGGAACAATGGTGTACGACCTTCAAGCGGGAGACATTCGCTTAGACCTAAATATCGAGTATCGCTGGAAAGTATGGACATATATCGAGTTGGCAGCGTTCGTGGACGCAGGCAATATATGGACTATCCGCAACTATGAGCAGCAACCCAACGGTGTGTTCCTTTGGGATGAGTTTTACAAGCAGATTGCTTTGTCCTACGGCGTGGGGCTGCGCTTAGACTTCAATATACTGTTGCTACGCTTAGATTTTGGTGTCAAACTATACGACCCGAGCCGACTGTATGGCGACTTGGCAGGCACGCAATGGCGCACCGCCCCCAACGGACTGGGGTGGAAAGACGATATGACCTTCCATTTCGCTATCGGTTATCCTTTTTAATTGAATGCAGGCAATGTTAGAGCCATACTACATATCGGGTGTCATCGAAGCCGGTTGTGATGAAGCAGGACGAGGACCGTTGGCAGGCAGTGTGTTTGCCGCAGCGGTGATATTCGACCCCGAGCGAATAGCAAAGACTACAGAACTGCAACGGCTTAACGACTCTAAACAACTCAGCGAGAAAGAGCGATATGCGTTGCGCCCTGTCATCGAGCGCGAAGCAACGGCATGGGCAGTGGCTGAGGTAACAGCGGAAGCGATCGATCGTATCAACATACTCAACGCCTCTATCTTAGGTATGCAGCGTGCCTTGGATAGGCTCCAAGTGCGACCCGAGCATATCATCATCGATGGCAACAAATGGAAACCTTACATTCCCGCAGGCGCAGTTATGGAGGTGCCTGCGCAAACCATCGTGAAGGGCGATGGTAAGTATATGTCGATAGCCGCAGCGAGCATCTTGGCAAAGACCTATCGAGATGATTATATGTGCCGTATCGCCGAAGAATACCCGCAGTATGGTTGGGCGGAAAACAAAGGTTATCCCACGCGTGCCCACTACGAGGCGATAGCCCGGTTCGGTATCACACCTTACCATCGTAAGACTTTCCGCCTCTATAAACCGCCCGCCTCGGTGGCACCTGCAGCAGAAAAGCAAACAAAGAAATAAGCAAACCAAAACGAACAACGATATGCGAAATTTTACTGTACGAAATGAGAGTGAGCGACAGCCGCGCAAGAAACACGGTTGCCTATGGACAGTGGTTATTTGTGTACTCCTATATATAGGTATGTGCGCATGGATGGGCTATTTGATGGGAGGGATGTTCTCTACTCCTACCACCAAACTGACGGCGAAGTCGGTCTATCGACTTCAGTTGAAAGGTACCCTGGTGGAGCAAGTACAAGAGAGTAATCCGCTTGCGGGGCTGCTTAGCGCATCGCCTTACTACAACCAAACCGAGACTGTCGGGTTGGATGATCTGTTGAGCAATATCCGTCTTGCTAAGACCGATGACCGTATCGAGGGAATCTACTTAGACGGTGGCTCGCTGTCAATGGCACCCGCAAGTGCAAAAGCAATACGCGATGCGTTGCTCGATTTCAAGACCTCTGGCAAGTGGATCATCGCCTACGCTTCGTCCTATGGGCAGACCAACTACTATGTCGCTTCGGTGGCAGATAAGATATTCCTCAACCCTACGGCATCCATCGATTGGAATGGTCTGACGGCACAAAAAGCCTACTACAAACGCCTGTTTGATAAACTCGGCATAGAGATGCAGATTCTTAAGGTCGGTACTTTCAAATCAGCAGTAGAACCATACTTCCGCACATCGATGTCAGAAGCCGATCGCCTTCAGACCGAGCAGTATATCAATGGTATATGGAGCGAGATGAAGACCGCAGTGGCAGAAAGCAGACACATCGCCGTGGAGCAACTCGATCAATATGCCGATGAGTATATGGGGCTGCAACCCCAAGAGAAGTACTTAGACTATGGTTTTGCCGACTCGCTCGTCTATGCGGAGGGCATGGATAATATCTTGCGCACCTACATGGGTACGAAGGATTATACACTTCTATCCACCGGCCAATTAGCATCGGTAGAGCGTACCCGCTCAAAAGCCTATGCTAAAGTGGCTGTGGTCTATGCCGAAGGCGAGATTACCGACGAAACGGGCGATGGTATTGTGGGCAAAGATATGGTGAAAATGTTCAAGAAAATAGCCAAAGACGAAGATATCTGTGCCGTAGTTCTGCGTGTAAATAGCCCGGGCGGAAGTGCAGACGCCAGCGAACAGATTTGGCACGCCGTACAGACACTTAAGCAAGATGGCCGCCCCGTGGTTGTCTCGATGGGCGACTATGCTGCCTCCGGAGGCTACTATATCTCTTGCGGAGCCGATTATATCTTTGCCGAACCTACCACACTTACAGGCTCAATCGGTATCTTTGGTACGGTACCCAACCTCAGCCAAGTGCTTGACAAAGTAGGATTAGACTACGATGGTGTCAGCACCAACCGTCATTCCGACCTGCAGGTCAATATGGTGTACAAAGGGATGAATACCGAAGAGTACGCTATGATGCAGGCTATGGTAGAGCGCGGATATGACCTTTTTACTCGTCGTTGCGCCGAAGGACGCCATACCACCCAAGATGCTATCAAACAAATTGGCGAAGGGCGTGTTTGGCTTGGTAAAGACGCTATGGGTATCGGCTTGGTGGATTCGCTCGGTAATATCGATGATGCCATCCGTAAGGCTGTCGAGTTGGCAGATATACCTGATTATCAGGTGGTTTATTATCCCGAGACAACCGACCCGTTGGAGGATTTGCTCAGTATGTTTGACAACACTACCGACGAGGAGAAATTGCTGCTCCGTGTGCGTGAGTTTGCCTCCAAACCGCGCATTATGGCATTGATGCCCGAGGTAGAAATCCACTAATATCCGACGCCATGAAACCACTCGACTTGCTGACCATCCCCCTTAGTTGGTGCTACGCCCTTGGCGTGGGCGTGCGCCATCTGCTCTACGACGAACATATCCTGCCCTCCCATTCGGTAGATATACCTACTATCTGTGTAGGCAATCTGGCAGTGGGAGGCACAGGCAAAACACCCCATGTGGAGTATCTCTTGCAACTGCTCTCTCGCCACTATCGCGTGGCAGTATTGTCCCGCGGATACAAACGCGCTACGCACGGCTTCGTGTTGGCAGACGAGACCTCTACCGCACGCACTATCGGTGATGAGGCAATGCAGATCCACTCTAAGTTCCCCTCTATCCCCGTTGCGGTATGTGAGGATAGAGTGCGGGGTGTCAGACAACTGCAGAAGCAGATTGCGGGCTTGCAAGTGGTGGTTTTAGATGATGCCTATCAGCACCGTGCTATACGCTGCGGCTATTATGTGTTGCTTACCCCTTATGACCAACTCTATATTGACGACCACCTGCTGCCTTGGGGACGCTTGCGCGACCTTAAAGTGCAATCGCAAAAAGCCAATATGGTGATAGTTACCAAGTGCCCCGATAATATGCAGCCTATCGACCAGCGAGTCATCAGCAACCGCTTGCATTTGGCTACTTTTCAGCAGGTGTTCTTCTCCCATGTCCGCTATGGCGAAATCTCCGCACAAGGCCGACCTTTAGTCGTTACGGGCATTGCACAGAATACCTATCTCATGGAGCATATCCGTAGCCTCTATCCCAAAGCCGAACTGATGGAGTTTGCCGACCATCATACCTTCCGACCCGCAGATATTCAGCGTATTGAGGAGCGAGCCAAGGCATTCGATTTTGTGCTGACTACCGAGAAAGACTATCAGCGTTTTCGCTTGACATCGCTCCCCGAACATTTGGGCAATCGGCTGCAGGTTATCCCTATTGAGGTCGATTGGCAGGACGAGGCAGACGACTTCAACCACGCTATCCTCGAATATATGCGAGGAGCACTTCGCAAACAGCAATAATCCTATTTTGTTACATCTACAAAAAGACACCTAATAGTTCTAACTCATTGCAAACATGCACTTCTTGAAACTCTTACGCCGTTTTATTCCGCCCTACAAAGGCGAGATGGCACTCAATATATTATTCAACCTGCTGTCAACCATTCTCTCGCTGTTCTCTTTTGCAGCCATTATACCTGTGCTGCAGATTCTTTTCGGACTGAGCGAAACCACTACGCAGCATATCAATCTATCCGAAGTGGCATCGCTCAGCGAGTGGGTCTCTGCGCTCAAGAATAATCTCTATTTTTGGATGGAGAGCCAAATAGCAATCCATGGCGGGGGCTATATGCTATTCCTTCTAGGCGTTTTCTTGGTGGTGATGACGGGCTGCAAATGTCTCACGGCTTGGTTGGCAAATTTCTATATGGTGCCTATTCGTACAGGTGTGTTGCGCGACCTGCGTAAGTCGTTGTACGACAAGGTGGTAAGCCTTCCTATCGGGTATTTTACCGAGGAGCGAAAAGGCGATGTTATGTCGCGTATGACCAACGATGTGGGAGAGGTGGAAGCCAGTATCATGTCTGCCCTCGATGTCTTGTTCAAAGACCCGATAATGCTAATCATCTATCTGATTACTCTCTTCTGCATATCGTGGCAACTTACCTTGTTTGTCCTTATCTTGCTGCCCGTAGCAGGGTTGCTCATCGGGCGTGTCGGGCGTTCACTCAAACGCGCCTCGCAACGCGGACAGGAGCAAAACGCCGAGATTCTTACCCAGATAGATGAGACATTAGGCGGACTGCGTGTGGTCAAGGCTTTCAATGCAGAGGACAAACTCAAGCAACGCTTTCTCAACCTCATCAACGACACGCGTCGCACCTTCAATCGCATCAACCGCCGCTACTATCTGGCGCACCCCGTGTCGGAGTTCCTCGGTACCGCACTTATCGCAGTCATCCTTTGGTTCGGAGGAATGCTTATCTTGAGCGACCATAGCACCATCGATGCGGCTACTTTCATCTACTATTTGGTTATCTTCTATTCGATTATTAACCCCGCCAAAGACCTTAGTAAAGCGGGCTACGGCGTGCGCAAAGGATTAGCATCGCTCGAGCGTATCGATAAGATTCTCAATACACAATCCAATATCGCCGAGGCGGTATCGCCGCGCCCGCTACGCGCTTTTACCGACCAAATAGAATACCGCAATGTCTGTTTCTCTTATCGTTCGGATATCCCCGTCCTGCGTCATATCAACCTCACCATTCGCAAGGGACAAATGGTGGCTTTGGTCGGGCAATCGGGTAGCGGCAAAACTACCTTAGCAGACTTGCTCCCCCGTTTCTACGACCCTAATTCGGGTACTATCTCTATCGATGGAACCGATATCCGACAAGTCCGCACTTACGACCTGCGTGCGCTGATGGGCAATGTCAACCAAGAGGCAATCCTCTTCAACGACACTTTCTACAACAACATCACTTTCGGTGTCGATACCACCCAACCGGCACCCGATGGACAGACTTGGCAAGAGGCGGTCGAAAAAGCCGCACGCATTGCCAACGCACACGATTTTATTATGGCTACTCCCGATGGCTACAACACCTTGGTGGGTGATCGAGGCTCACGCCTTAGCGGTGGGCAGCGGCAGCGTATCTCTATCGCGCGCGCTATCCTCAAAAACCCGCCTATCCTCATTCTCGATGAAGCCACTTCTGCCCTCGATACCGAGTCCGAAAAACAGGTGCAAGAGGCATTGGAACATCTTATGAAAGACCGTACCACGCTTGTCGTAGCACATCGTCTTTCTACGATCCGCAATGCCGACCTTATCTGTGTCTTGCACGAAGGCGAGATAGTCGAGATGGGACGCCACGCTGACCTCATCAACCTCAATGGCTACTATCGTCGCTTGGTAGATATGCAAAACAACAAAGAGTGTGTCAAACAATAGTGCACCAATAGTGTGTCAAACAAATTGGTCAACCTTTTTCAGGACGACACAATACAATAGTGTTCCGATGGCAAAGAGGTGTGTCTTGTTATCCCTTGTGTTCCCCGATTCCTTACCGAGTCAATTATGGTAAAAACACGGCAACGAGACGGCAACGACACGACAACAAGAGCCGTCTTTGTTACCTAGAAAAACGAACCCAAAATAGATTATCAGATGAAGAAGTTCAGTATCTTATGGATAATTAGCCTGTTCCCTGCTTTGTTGTGGGCGCGAACATACACCCCGCAAGAAGTGCCGAACCCCAAGAGTAACGGGCAGCAATACTATGTCGCCAACCCCGATGACATACTCTCGTCCGACGAAGTGGCGTATCTCAATCGATGTGCGCAAATGTTGGAGGATAGTACGCAGGCGGAGTTGTCGGTTGTAGCAATCGAGAGCATCGGTGAGCAAGATATGTTCGACTTTACCTATCGCCTCTTTCAACTGTGGGGGATTGGCAAAGAGGGCAAGAATACCGGCGTACTTATCTGTTTTGTCCTCGCTTCCCACGACATCCGTATTATGACGGGGCAGGGTATCGAGGGCGGTCTGCCCGATGCGGTCTGCAAGCGTATCATTGATGAGGATATGATCCCCTCTTTCCGCCAAGAGAAGTATGGCGAAGGACTATGCTTGGGTGTCTTGCGTATCTATGAGATTTGTTCTTCGGGTGATGCTCCGACTGAGTTACTCAATATGAGATCCGCTACTCGTCGTTCCGCTTCGCAAAACTCAACAGCGTTCGATGAAATAATAAATATTTTAATAGTGTGGGGCACTATCCTTGGTGCCATCGCATTCGTCATCGGTATCACTTGGTGCATTACCTACCGCCGTAAGAAGTGCCCTAAGTGTGGCAAACATACCTGCCGCACGCGCACCCAAACACTCGTTGCCGCCACTTATTCGGCTACGGGCATCGGGCTTTCTACACGCACTTGCACCCATTGCGGATACACCTCGCAGCATCGGTTTACCATACCGCGTCTTACCCGCACCACCTATCATGGCGGTGGTTCGATGGGCGGAGGCTTTGGCGGCTTCTCGGGCGGCTCCTTCGGCGGAGGTAGCACTATGGGCGGCGGCGCAGGCGGAAAATGGTGATGATCGCTTTGCCAAATAGGTATTGACGCATCGACGATAGCATACAAAGCAACAAAAAATGAAAAAAAGTACGGCATACTCCGCATACTTGGAAAATTTGTTGTATCTTTGTAGCGAATTTTGATAACACCTTTATTATATACGCGTATGAAAAAGTTTATTCCATGGATTATTGTGGCAGCAGTGGTTGCTGTCTTAGGCTTCTGGGGCGTGGGTTGCTACAACGAGATGGTTACCCAAGAAGAGAATGTCGAAACCGCTTGGGGCGATGTGCAGACCTACTATCAGCGTCGTGCAGACCTCATCCCCAACCTTGTCAATACGGTCAAAGGCTATGCCCAACACGAGAGTGCTACATTGCAGAATGTCATCGAAGCCCGTGCCAAGGCTACGCAGATAACTATCGATCCTGCCAATGCCACTCCCGAGCAACTGGCACAGTATCAAGAAGCACAAGGACAACTCAGTCAGGCACTCGGTCGTTTGATGGCGGTGGCAGAAGCCTACCCCGATCTCAAAGCCAATACCAACTTCCGCGACTTGCAAGCGCAGTTGGAAGGCACTGAGAACCGTATTGCCGTTGCACGACAGAACTACAACGAGGCGGTCAAAACTTTCAATACCTATGTCCGCCGCTTCCCAAAGAATATCGTAGCTGCTATGTGTGGCTTCGACAAGAAATCCTACTTCGAGGCAGATGCCGCTGCGGCGCAAGCACCCGAGGTGCAATTCTAACAAGAACCATTTTTGCAGATAGTCGATAATCAGTTGCCTGAATATCGGCTATCGTTCCTATTGAGAATAATGATTGAAATCAAAGAAGAAACGGTCTATGCTGTGCTCGTCGGATTAATCACCCCCGAGCAGTCGGAAGAGCGCACGCACGAGTACTTAGACGAACTGGCTTTCTTGGCGGATACGAACCATATCGTACCCGTCAAGCGTTTTATACAACGCCTCGACCAACCCAATACCGGCACTTATGTGGGCGAAGGTAAACTCCAAGAAATCAAAGACTTTATCTATCCTGCCCCCGCCGAAAACACCACTACCGACAAGGCAAACCCCTCCTGTTCCCGTGATGTCTCCGTCGTGATATTCGACGATGAACTATCGCCGCGTCAGTTGCGCAATATCGAGCGAGAACTCAATACCATGCCCAATGGCAAAATGGGGCATGTACGCGTCATGGATCGTACCATTCTCATCTTGGAGATTTTCCTCCAACGCGCACAAACCAGTTACGCCAAGACGCAAGTCGAGATGGCACACTTGCAATATATGCTCCCCCGCTTGACCCGAATGTGGTCGCACCTCGACCGACAGCGCGGTGGTGGCACTACCAGCCGTGGTATGGGTGAAACGCAGATTGAGGCAGATAAGCGTATCATCGGGCAGCGTATTGCCCTCCTGCGTGAAGACCTCAAAAAAATCGACAAGCAGATGGCTACCCAGCGGCAGAATCGCGGTAAGATGGTGCGAGTTGCGTTGGTCGGCTACACCAATGTGGGCAAATCCACACTTATGAATCTGCTCAGCAAGTCCGATGTCTTTGCCGAGAACAAACTCTTTGCTACCCTCGATACCACGGTACGCAAAGTTACAATCGACAATCTGCCTTTCTTGCTCAGTGATACCGTCGGTTTCATTCGCAAACTGCCACACCACTTAGTCGAATCTTTCAAATCGACGCTCGATGAGGTGCGCGAGGCAGATTTGCTCATCCATGTGGTGGACATCTCTCATCCTAATTTCGAGGAACAGTACGAGGTCGTCGAGAAAACAATCAACGACCTGCTGACACGCGAAGAAACCATACAAGAGGGCAAACCGTGGTCGGGTAAAAATAAGGAACAACGCACCGCGAAACGCGTGGCGGACATCCCGCGTATCGTTGTTTTCAACAAGATTGATGCGTTCACCTACACGCCCAAGGATGAGGACGACCTCACTCCCGTTCAGCGGGAAAATATATCGCTCGAAGAACTGCAAAAGACTTGGATGGCGAAATTGCAAGACGATTGCATCTTTATCTCTGCCAAGAATAAGGACAATATCGAAGCACTCAAACAGTTGATGTACGATCGTATCAAGGCTATCCATGTCAAGCGATACCCCTACAACGACTTCATCTTCCAGCGTTACGAAGTCTAACTTCCAGCAGCGAAGTGTTCCAACTTCCAACAGCGAAGCGATCTAATAAACAACATAAATAAATGACAAAGTACATTTTTGTAACAGGTGGTGTGGCTTCCTCTTTGGGGAAAGGTATCATCGCGGCGTCTTTGGGTAACTTGCTCAAAGCCAGAGGGTTTCGAGTAACCAATCAGAAACTGGATCCGTACATCAATGTGGATCCGGGTACGCTCAATCCGTATGAACATGGCGAATGCTATGTTACCGAAGACGGACACGAGGCGGATCTCGACCTTGGGCATTATGAGCGTTTCCTCGATGTCCGTACACACAAAGCCAACAATATCACCACGGGGCGTATCTACCAAACCGTTATCGAGAAAGAACGCCGTGGCGATTTCCTCGGCAAAACGGTACAGGTCGTTCCTCATATCACCGACGAAATCAAACATCAGATTCGGCTCTTGGGCGAAACAGGCAAATTCGACTTTGTCATTACCGAGATAGGCGGCACCGTTGGCGACATCGAGAGCCTACCCTATATCGAGGCAGTACGCCAAATGCGTTGGGAACTCGGGCGCGACTGCTGCTGCATCCATCTTACCTATGTGCCGTACCTTGCTGCGGCTAAGGAACTGAAAACCAAGCCTACGCAACACTCCGTCAAAGACCTCCAGCAAGAGGGCGTGCAACCCGACATCATCGTCCTGCGCACCGAGCACCCCATACCGCAAGATGTGCGCCGCAAGGTGGCTCTGTTCTGCAATGTGGCGCAAGACTGCGTAGTGCAATCGCTCGATGCACCTACTATCTATCGTGTGCCGCTCAATATGTTAGACGAGGGCTTGGATATGGCGGTTCTGCGTTGCACCGGCTTCGATACTACGCAAGTGCCTGCCCCCGATATGACGCGCTGGAACACTTTCTTGCAGCACCTCGAGGGGGCCATAGAAGAAGTCCATATTGCCATCGTCGGTAAGTATGTCCAACTCCAAGATGCCTACAAGTCCATCCGCGAATCGCTTACTCATGCGGCCGCCTACAACGACCGCCGTCTGGTACTCACCTCTGTCTTGAGTGATGACCTCACGCCCGACAATGTGGAGCAACGCCTCCGCGGTATTCAAGGTGTGGTTATTGCCCCGGGCTTTGGCTCACGCGGTGTAGAGGGCAAGTTTGCTGCGCTCAAATATGCACGCGAGAACAAGATTCCTTGCTTTGGTATCTGTATGGGTATGCAGTGTATGGCTATCGAGTTCGCACGCGATGTCTTGGGGTATGCCGATGCCAATTCTACTGAGTTCAATCCGCAAACCACACATAATGTGATAGATATGATGGAGGCACAAAAGCAAATGGTCAACAAAGGCGGCTCTATGCGCCTCGGAGCATACCCTTGTCGCCTTAAAAAAGGCAGCAAGGTAGAGGCTATCTACGCTGCTTCTCAAAATCCGCCACAAGATGACCTTATCTACGAACGCCATCGCCACCGCTATGAGTTCAACCACGACTATCAGACCGACTTTGAGAAGCACGGTATGGAGTGCGTGGGCGTCAACCCCGAATCGGGATTGGTAGAGATACTTTGCCTCAAAGACCACCCATGGTACATCGGCACGCAGTTCCATCCCGAGTACTCCTCCACGGTGCTGCACCCGCACCTGCTCTTTGTCGATTTCGTCAAAGCCGCTACCGAAACAAAACCTATTTGCTAAATAAGAACCGATATGCGTACAATAGAACTCAATAACCGTCTTTTCGACGAGTACATCACTACAGATAAGATTCAAGAGGCTGTCCGTGCTGTGGCAGACCGTATCAATACCGATTATGCAGGGCGTGAACCTCTATTTATCTGCGTCCTCAATGGAGCCTATATCTATGCGGCGGACTTGTTTCGGGCAATCAACCTGCATTCTGAGATTACTTTCGTGCGACTCAAGTCTTACGAGGGTACATCTACCACCGGCAATGTGCGGATGATCGTTCCCTTGCAAGAGGAGGTCAAAGACCGAGATGTCATCGTGGTCGAAGATATCGTCGATACGGGTATCACTATGCATGGCTTCAAGCAACTGCTCCGTGAGCAAGGTGCTCGTTCTGTGGCAGTTACATCTTTCCTTTTCAAACCCGAGGCACTCGTACACCCCGATGCTGAACCCGAGTATGTGGCTATCCGCATTCCCCGCAAGTTCATTCTCGGATACGGCCTCGACTACGACGGCTTCGGGCGAAACCTCGATGCGGTCTATGTCCTCCGCGACTGACGATAACGGTCAATTAATCGCCCTTAGCGGAGCCATTTAATGGCTATTTAATGGGCATTAATGGAGCCCAAAGCCTTATAGCGAGACAGAAATTAATGTCTAATTATATGGCAATTAATGTTTGAATGTTTATTTAGACTGTGCAGTTAATCGTCAATTAGTCGTAATTAACGGAGTCCTGTGTCTTTTGATGCAGTTTCTCGGCTTTCGGTGAAAACAAATTTGGCTATCTGAAAAAATAGTCGTATCTTTGCACAAAATAATAATCAACTAAATACCTGAATGATATGAATGAAGAACTTACACGCGTGATGGCAGTTGCCCAATCGTGGCTCGATGGCAACTACGATGCCGAGACCAAGGCACAAGTGAAAGCCATGATGGAAGCCGAAGATAAAACGGAACTCATCGATAGTTTTTATCGTACCCTCGAGTTCGGTACGGGCGGCTTGCGAGGCATTATGGGCCCTGGTACCAACCGTATGAATAAGTACATCGTGGCGCAGGCCACGCAAGGCTATGCCAATTATCTGCTCCGCGTACAAGCCGAGAATGGCTTCAAGAATGTGCAGAATGGTCAAGTGGCTGTAGTAGTCGGACACGATTGCCGCAACAACGGGAGACTCTTTGCCGAGACGGTGGCAAACATCTTCTCCGCCAATGGTATCAAGGTCTATCTCTTTGAGAGCCTGCGTCCTACTCCGGAGGTCAGTTTCGCTATCCGCCATCTCAAATGCCAAGGTGGTGTCAATGTTACCGCAAGCCACAACCCCAAGGAGTACAATGGCTACAAAGCCTACTGGGAAGATGGCTCGCAAGTGCTGCAACCGCACGACCAAGGGATCATCGATGAGGTCAACAAGGTAAAGATGGAGGATGTCAAGTGGGAAGGCAACAAAGATCTTATCGAGATCATCGGTGGTGAGATCGACTACGATTATATGATGGCTGTCAAAACCGTGATGATCGACCAGGATGTCATCTTGCGCCAAAAAGACCTCAACATCGTCTATACTCCGTTGCACGGCGCAGGTCGCCAGATCATACCGATGTGCCTACGCTCATGGGGTTTCCAAAACATCCATGTCGTGCCCGAGCAGATGGTCATCGATGGCAATTTCCCTACTGTCGTAAGCCCCAACCCGGAGAATGCAGAGGCTATGACCATGGGTATGAAACTCGGTGCTAAACTCAATGCCGATTTGGTCATCGCTAGCGACCCCGATGCCGATCGTTTGGCTGTCGTCTGCCGCGACGATGAGGGTAAGTGGGTGATTATCAATGGTAACCAAACCTGTATGATGTTCTCCTACTACAACATCAAAGCCCTCAAACGCTTGGGCAAGATGCGTCCTGAGAACTATCTCGTTAAGACCATCGTTACTAGCGAGGTTATCCGCCGTATCGCCGACAAAGAGGGCGTTACGCTCACCGATGAATATACAGGCTTCAAATGGATTGCCAATCGTATCCGTATGTGGGAAGGTACTCATAAATACATTGGTGGCGGTGAGGAGAGTTTTGGTTGGCTCGGCTACGATGCAGTGCGCGACAAATGCGCTCCGTCGGCTATCTGCTTGATTTGCGAGATTGCTGCTTACGCCAAAGACCAGGGTATGTCGCTCTACGAGTATCTCCTTAATATATATAAGGAGTTCGGTTTCCAACGCGAGACGACTATCAATGTCGTTCGCCCTGGTAAAGCAGGCGCAGAGGAGATCCAACAGATGATGGCTGACTATCGTCAAAACTCGCCTATGGAGATTGCCGGTGAGAAAGTCATCAAGATGAAAGACTACAAGTCGCTCATCGAAAAGGACTTAGTGGACGGTGAATGGCGTGAGCAACCTATCACGATGGCGCTCAATGCCACGAGCAATGTCCTTCAGTTCTTCACCGATGGCGGACTCAAAGTCAGCGTTCGTCCTTCCGGTACCGAACCTAAGATTAAGTTCTATTTCGAGATTCCTGCCGATATGCCTACGATTGCAGACTACAAAGCCGCTACCGCCGCTGCCGAAGCCCGCGTCCCCGCTATCAAACACAGCCTCGGAATAGAATAAATCCCTAAGATTACATAGACTTATAGACTTCTATATTCCCTAGAATCCTAGAATATATAGATCTTCTAATCCACACGAATATCAAAAAAAGAGGGCGTTTGAATTCAT
Source organism: uncultured Bacteroidales bacterium (assembly GCA_900542355.1). Classification (GTDB taxonomy): domain Bacteria; phylum Bacteroidota; class Bacteroidia; order Bacteroidales; family Paludibacteraceae; genus Colicola. The sequence goes on from UQNE01000008.1 coordinate 55,718, forward strand.
CGATGCCCTCTTTTTGTACGCCTATTCGTGAATGCTCCTTTGGTTATATTCTAAGAGACCATGCCTAAGTTATACCTGCCCCCTGAATCTTCGCCAAAAAAAAGAAAAATCCTCGCGAAGTGTCCTCGCAGCGGGCTTGCCAAGCCCGCTTACATCCCATCATACAGTTCCTTGTTATCAAACCTCTACTGCTGGTACTATACTTTACCAAGCATGAATCATCTGCTTCACATTGCTATCATATTCCCCTTTTCCATATCATTTTGTTAAACGAAGAAAGAGCCGTTTTTGTCGAGACCTTGTCGAAACCTCATCGAGACCTAAGACTTACTGTGCTAAATAGCATCTTGTCAGTATAATTGGCATAATACAAACAAAATGTCAAATTGCTACAACAGGCAGCAATACCTACACACCTTCGTAGAAACACTACAAAAAACTCCCGCCCCTATCCGGAACGGGAGTTTTTTAGTTTGCTAATCTAAGGCGTAGGCTTATTCAGTCGGGATGTCTTTGTTGACATTCTTGCTGCCCCACAATGCATAGAGCAAGATGTACAGCAGTCCGACGATGGGCACGATATACGAGAGCAGGTAGCCTACATGGTCAGCGAGCATATTTTGGAAGAACGGCAGGATACCGCCACCGCAAACCAATGCCATAAAGATACCGCTGGCAGCAGGAGTGTACTTGCCCAATCCTTCGGCTGCGAGGTTGAATATAGCACCCCACATAACGCTCGTCATCAGACCGCAAAGGAACATAATGATCATGCTTACAGGCAGTTCTACGCCCTTGAAACTTACTACCCAAGTCTCGGGGAAGAACATCACGCAGAGCAGCATCACGATAGCCGTACCCGATACGGCAGCGAGCATAGCCTTGCTGCTCACTTTGCCGCCTATCGCGCCACCGAGCAGACGCCCGCACATCATCATCAGCCAATAGAAACCTACCACCGTACCGGCAATAGCGGGACCTACCAACGGGTTGCTCGACATATACAGGTTGGCAGTATTCGGAATACCTACCTCTACGCCTACATAGAAGAAAATCGCGATGGCACCGAGTACAAAATGACGGAAAGACATCGGACTGTACTTATCCTTGTTCAGTTTGGCTGCCTCGCGTTGTTCTGCCGTCTCAATATGTGGTTCGGGGATGTTGGTAAAGAAAATTACCAAGAAAGCCACCACAAAAATCAGCATAGCCGTGAGCATGGCAGGTGCCGCATCAGATACGCTCGCCGTGCTGGCTTGTCCGCCGATCAAATAGCCCAAGAAGATAGGTGCAATAGTACCGCCAATCGAGTTGCACGAACCGCCGAACTGAATCAACTGGTTACCGCGTTTGCCACCGCCACCCAAGGTGTTGAGCATCGGGTTAACCACAATGTTAAGCAAACACATCGAGAAACCGGCTACGAAAGCACCCAATACATACACGCCAAAACTCTCTGCATAGCCGCTAAGCCATTGAATACCAACGCCTAAGAAACCTACCGATACTGCCAAAAGAGAGGTGAACTTGTAGCCTTTACGCTTCAGAATAATCCCCCCCGGGATACCCATGCAGGCGTAAGCGATAAAGTTGGCAAGTGTTCCCAACTGCGACATCGCATTGCTCGCACCAAACTGATTCTTAACAATGACGCCCATCGAACCCGCAAAGTTGGTTACGAAGGCAATCATGAAAAACAAGAGAAACATCACCACTATAGGGAGTATGTTTCGATTCTGATTGTTACTCATAGTATTATTTGTTTTGTTTGTTGTCCAAATCCATTGTCCATCAGCGCAGCGGCCCTTTGTCCATTGTCCCTTAGCGTAGCGGTCCATCGTCCATAGTCCTATCGAGGAACTCCATCAGTCTGCGGTGCAGATGCTCGTAGTTGGAGCGTTTCTTTAGGAAGTGGTTGTCATCGGGATAGACTTGCATCTCAAATTGTTTTCCCGCTTCCACTAGCGACTCTATATATAATAAGGTGTTCTGTGCGTGAACATTGTCGTCTGCCAATCCGTGTACAATCAGCAGTTTGCCGTTTAGGCGGTCGCCTTTGTCGGTTAGGTTGCTTTGGTTGTACCCACTTTCGTTCACTTGCGGTCGCCGCATATATCGCTCGGTGTATGCCGAGTCGTAGAGCCGCCAATCGGTAACGGGCGCAATGGCAATACCGCAAAGGAACGGACTGTCAGACTGAGACATCGTCGTAAGCGTCTGAAAACCACCATAACTCCACCCGCACAAGCACATTCGGTTGCCGTCTATGTAGGGCAATGTCTGCAAGTGTTTAGCGGCACTAATCTGGTCTTGTGCCTCTACCCGCCCTAATTGCATATACGATGCATTTCTGAATTGGCGACCTCTGCAGTCCGTACCCCGCCCGTCCACGCAGGCTACTACATACCCCGCATCTGCCAAATAGTACTCCCAACGCTTGCGCCATTGGTTGAGCACGCGCTGGCTCTGCGGACCCGAATACTGCATCATCAGCACGGGGTATTTCTTGTTCTTGTCGAATCCTTTGGGCAAAATCATCCACCCGTTCAGTTGGTCGCCGCGCTCTGTGGTAAACGAGAAAAACTCCTTCTCGGGAATACCCAAGGCCTGCCAATCGCGAGCAATATCGGCATTGTCTTGCAAAACCGCAACCCGCTTCTTACTTCCGTCTTTGCTCAAGTTATAGAGCGTGTAGGTGTCGGGCTGAGAAACCGATTGATAGTCATCTATCATCTTGCGATAGTCGCCCGAGAAATACAGGTTGTGCATTCCCTCGCCGTCAGTGAGGCAAACCGGTGCGCCTTTTTTGAGCGAGAGCATATACCCATTCCGCGTCTGTGGAGTGGTAGCCGCCTGATAATAAAGCGTTTGCGTGTTCTCATCAAACCCGTATATCTCCGTTAGGTCAATGTCTTTCGGTGTCAGTTGTTTTTGCTCAATACCTTGTGCAGAATAGAGATAAGCCGACCGCCAACCGTTCTTCTCGCTCAATACGATGATGCGGTTGTCCTGCAACCACTGCCATTGGTCAAACAGTTCGTAATCTACAAAGCAATCTTTGCTCTCCTCCTTGTATAGCGGTCGCGAAACGGTGGAGCGGGGATTGCAGAGCAACACATCCATTCTCGTTTGGTCGCGATTGAGTCGCAGTACTGCCAACTCGCTCGGCTTCTCTTCTTTGCCTTGTTGTATCGGGTTGGTCCAGCGCAAACGAGGCAAATACACATCCTCGTCCGCATCGTGTGTCTGCATCGTGCGGATAGTCTTGTCCTTGATATCGTACACGCATACCGATACTTTCGCATTCGGTTCTCCTGCTTTGGGGTAGCGGAGCGACTGCTCACGCGGGTAGGTAGTACTCAAAAACTCCTGCCACGAGAATGTCGGCACTTGCGTCTCATCGAGGCGCACAAAAGCCAACTGTTTCGAGTCCGGAGAGAAAGCAAACATACAGGTAATTCCAAACTCCTCCTCATATAGCCAATCGGCTATTCCGTTGATTATCTCCGGGTTATCGTCGTGAGTAACTGCTACCTCGGTACCAAAATCCAACTTGTGCAGATATAGGTTGTTGCCTTTCGCAAAAGCAATGTATTTGCCGTTCGGCGACAACACCGCATCGCGCACAAGCGTGTCGCTTAGGTGCTTGCGTGTATTCTTTTGAGTATCAACAATATAGTAATCTGCGATAAACGACCTGCGAAAGAGTTGCTGTTTGTTCTCATATTCTAAGCGGAACCGCCCGTTGTCGCTATTGCCCAACACACTGTCTATCTGCTCAATAGACATTTTCTTGGCGTTGTACTTCCCGTCTAAGATGTCGGTCATCACATCAGCATTCGCCCATATCGGCAATATCGATAGGCAGAGAAAAATAGTACATCTCAATAGTTTCATACGAAAATATATTTAAGAGGTGTTTGTTGTTAGGTTTAAGCAAAAAATACAACATCTTTGCCAGACTTCCCTTTTTAGACGAGCGCTAAACCCGATTTAGATTTCGGCTAAGTCTCGATACACGCATAGAAAGTCCACAAATTGCGCAAAGATAGCAAAAATATATCATTCTCGCAAATTTATTGTCTTTTTACCATGTACGATTTGCAATTTGTAAATTCCTATCTGGATGGTTTGTGTAGGCTGTTCCTGCGCCCCAATGTAGCGAATATCTGAGTGCAACGGATACGAGGTGTAGTAGATAATCCGCTCATTATCAGGTGCTTCGTATAGCAATGCTTGGGTGCAAAGTGTCCGCTCGTAAGCAGAAAGCAGTTTACCATAGAAGTTCTTGTTTTCCTCCACCGAAACCCACAATGTACGCACCAACTCACTATTGTTGCCCTCCTGCAAAAAGAATGCCACGGTTTGGTCGGGTAATAGCCGATACTGCCACTTGGTGGGCGTATCGTACAACTTCTTGTTTTTGCAACCGACTGATTTTGCGGAAGATACATGCGTGATAGTGGCAGTGCTATCGGCCGCAAAATCGATGTAATACACCATTTCGGGCGTAATTTCGAATTGCCGTTCGTACCAAATACTGTCCGTGGTCGAGAGCAAAATCTCACTGGCAGGCAGCAATCCGGTGGAGTTGTCCGGCTCTCCCGAGTAAGCAGCGTTGAGAATCGGAAACGCGATGGCGTAAGAACCGCTTTTGCAATTGGTTCGTTGTAGTATCTCTACCTCCTGCAAATCATCCGAATAGACTGCCCAAAGCGACAAGTCTGTGCGGGGATAGTAGGTGCTTTCGGGCGCGTAAACGGTAGGTCGTGTAGTGGTCTTTTCGACGGCTTTCTCTGCCCAACCGACAAATCGCCACCCGTCCTCATCGGGTAGGGTAGGCAATACGATTCCGCTCCCTGCTTGGCTCTCTGTCAGACGAGAATAAGTACCGTTTTCTGTCTGTAAATCAATAGAATAAGGCTTCGCAGCGGATTTTTGATAGATGATTTCATATTTTTCAATGTAGAGCGAGTTGGTGCTTGCCTCAATACGAATGCTAATTTGGCCGTTGGTGCTTTTTATTGCCGGACTGAAAGCGTGAATAATTGCAGTGTATTCGGTGGTGTATCCGCCGCACCATTGGTCGAAACCGGAGTCAGAAATAGTCCATACTTCCTGTTCGTCAACCGACATCTGCAATGCCCCTGCTCCGCTGGATTTGTTAGACTTCATAGACAGCCGAACGCCCTCTATATCAGTGTTTTGCCAACCTTGTAGGGCGAGTGTGGCTTGCTGACCTTTAGTCATCTGTCCCTTTCTTCCGGTGCAGACATAGCCGGCGGTTGCCCCCTCGGGGAGAACACCGCTTGTCGATATTTCCTTGTTGCTTTCTACCACGAAGGTGGCAACGAGTGCAAGTAAACTAAACATTCTCTAAAAACAATTTGTCCACAAAGATAAGGCAATTTTTCCACATTCGGAATTTTTCTTGGAAATATCGAAAATTATTTTCGTATATCGGGAAAATGTAGTAACTTTGCACGCATTTTATGCGGTGTAGTGGCGTGTGGGCGTGAAAAACAGGGTCGATTAGGGTGGCAGATAGAGTGAAACCTGCCCGCATTGCGCTTTTGTATTCGGAAAGAAAATAATACAAAATAATTAACAATCATGCAACAAATCAAACTGAAACATGGTTTGGACATTCCTTTCGAAGGCAAGGCTGCATTGACGCTCGGTAGTGTCAATCGTCCCACTGTCTTCCATATTGTTCCCGACCATTTCGCCGGCATCACTCCTAAGTTGATGGTGCACGAAGGCGACAGCGTGAAGGCAGGTTCGCCCCTGTTTCACGACAAAGCATTTGAGCAGATGTTGTTTACATCGCCGGTGAGCGGTAAGGTCGTGGCTATCGTCCGTGGAGACCGCCGAAAAGTGATGTCTATCGACATTGAGGCAGATGCTTGCACCGCGTATGAGATGTTTGATAAGTCTGCCGACATAAAGACCCTGCTGCTTCAGTCGGGTCTTTGGTGTCTTATCAAGCAGCGTCCTTACGATTGCATCGCTATGCCGAGCAAGCAGCCGAAGGCCATCTTCATCTCTACTTTCGATTCTGCTCCCGTGGCACCGGACTACGAGTGGGTGCTCAAAGGCAAATTGGCAGAGTTACAGGCCGCTGTAAGTGCGTTGAGCACGGTCGCACCGGTGTATGTGGGTATTCGTGGCGGCGCGAAAGCCATCGAGTTCCGTGAGTTGAAAGACTGCACCTTGTACGAGGTGTTCGGTCCGCACCCGGCAGGCAATGTGGGTGTGCAAATCAACCACATCGCACCTATCGCCAAGGGTGAGACGGTATGGACCATCAACATCCAAGACCTGAGTATCATCGGGCGTCTGCTGACCAAAGGTATCGTGGATATGCAGAAGAAAGTGGCTCTCACCGGACCGCTGGCTTACGGTGCGCAGTACTACAATGTGCTGCCGGGTATGCCCGTATCGAGTGTGATTGCCTGCAATGTGCATAAGGAGTTGCCTTGCCGCTATGTCGCCGGTAATGTGCTGAGCGGACACCAAGTGGCACTCGATGAGATGATTAGTATCTACGACAACCAATTCACCGTGTTGGACGAAGGTACTGAGAACCATGAGTTTATGGGCTGGATCATGCCGCGCTTCGATAACTTCAATGCCGGTTGCACCGACTTTGCCAAGATGTTCGACTGCGGCTTCACGCGCTGGCTCTTCGGCAAGAAGCACTATCAGTGGGACGCTCGTCTGAAAGGTGGTCGCCGCGCTATCATCGTGAGCGGTCAGTACGACAAGGTGTTCCCGATGGATATCTATCCCGAGTACCTGATCAAGGCTATGATTGCCGGCAATATCGATAAGATGGAGGCGTTGGGCGTGTATGAAGTGGCTCCCGAAGACTTTGCGCTTTGCGAGTATGTCTGCACGAGCAAGATGCCGCTGCAAGCCATCGTTAGAACAGCATTGGATAACTTAAAAAAGGAGATTGAGTGATGTTTAACGGTTTATATAAATTAGTAGAGAAACTTCGCCCTACCTTCTCGGAGGGTGGTAAGTTGCATGCGCTTCACTCGCTGTTCGACGGGTTTGATACATTCTTGTTCACCCCCAACACCACAGCCAAGCGCATCGGTTCGCAGATACACGATGGTTCCGACTCCAAGCGCACCATGATTATGGTGATATTGGCATTGGTACCGGCGATGTTGTTCGGTATGTTCAATGTCGGCTACCAACACTTGTTGGCTACCGGCGAGTTGGTACGCGGCGGAATGACTTGTGCCTTGTGGTGGAAAGCATTCGGCTTTGGCTTGCTGGCTGTATTGCCTTATATCATTGTCAGTTACGCTGTTGGATTGGGCATTGAGTTCACCGTGGCACAATGGAAGAAAGAAGAGATTCAAGAGGGTTTCCTCGTTACGGGTTTCATTATTCCGTTGGTTGTGCCGATCAATACTCCGCTGTGGATGGTGGCTATCGCTACGGCGTTCGCTGTTATCTTTGCGAAAGAGGTCTTTGGCGGTACAGGCTACAACATCTTCAATGTGGCTCTTATCACGCGCGCGTTCCTATTCTTTGCATACCCGACTCACATGACGGGCGACGCTGCCTTTGTTCGTACCGGTGGTACTTGGGGTTGGGACAGCGGTAAGACCCTCGTTGATGGTTTCTCAGGCGCAACTCCCCTCACACAGTTGGCTACCGCAACCGATGCCAATTTCGTGCCTGTTGATTTCTGGACGGCTTTCAATGGCTTGATTCCGGGTTCTGTGGGCGAGACCTGCTGCTGGGCTATCCTGCTCGGTGCGCTCTTGCTGCTCACTACGGGCGTGGCTTCGTGGAAGACGATGCTCAGTATCTTTGTAGGTGGCGGACTGACCGCATGGTTGTTCAATGTATGTGGTCCTGACACCGCTGCGGCTCACTTCCCATGGTATATGCACCTCGTAACCGGCGGTTTCGCTTTCGGTGCTGTGTTTATGGCTACCGACCCTGTTACCTCGGCTCGTACCGAGTGCGGTAAGTGGATCTATGGTTTCCTTATCGGATTCATGGCAGTGGTTATCCGCGTGCTCAACCCCGGTTATCCGGAGGGTATGATGCTCGCTATCCTGCTGATGAATGCCTTTGCTCCACTCATCGACTGGTGTGTAGTGCAAGTGAATATCAAACGCCGTATGAAACGCGCTAAAATCTAAATAATATGGCACAGAAGAAATTTGTATGCTCCGTATGTGGCTATGTCCACATCGGCGATAAAGCACCTGAGGAGTGCCCGCAGTGCCACCAAAAGGGTGTGTTTGTAGAAGAAAAGAAAAAGGGACTTGATACCAACAGCAATGTCTATACCATAGTTTATGCAACGGTCATCGTGGTTATAGTGGCTATTTTGTTGGCTGTGGTGAGCCAAGTGCTCAGCCCGCGCCAGCAGGCAAATGCCTTGCTCGACCAACAGAAGCAGATTCTTGTAGCCCTCAATCAAGACTACTCGAATGCTGACCCTGCGGCTATGTATGAGGAGTTGGTAAAAGACTCGACCGTGAATGGTTTGCCTCTGTATGTGGCGACGATTGATGGCGAGACCAAGTATGTACTCAAACTCCACGGAGCCGGTCTGTGGGGCGGTATCGGTGGTTATCTCGCTTTAGATGCGGATAAAAACACTATCTTTGGTATCAACTTCAACCACGAGAGCGAAACTCCGGGTCTGGGTGCAGAGATAGTTACCGCTAAGTTCCGCAACCAATTCAACGGAAAGCATATCCGCAATGCGGCAGGTACGATCTGCTCGGTGGCTGTTCTCAAAGCCGGCAAGACCGCAGAGAACGGACAAGAGCAAGTGGATGCCGTGTCGGGCGCAACTATCACATCTACGGGTGTGAACGATATGCTCGTCAATAACCTCGCTGAGTACGCCGAGTTCTTGAATGATTGTCAAACCAACAACTGCGCTGCTCCCGAGAGCGACGAGGTTGAACAAACAGAAGAATAACTATGGCACTTTCTCAAAAAACAAAAGATGTCCTGCTCGGACCGCTCAATAAAAACAACCCTGTGGTTGTGCAGATTTTGGGTATCTGCTCGGCACTTGCCGTAACAGTACAACTCAAACCCGCATTGGTGATGGGTATTGCCGTAACGATCATCGTCGCAATGTCCAATGTCATCATCTCGCTTATGCGTAAGACTATCCCAATGCGTATTCGTATCATTGTCCAATTGGTCGTTGTGGCTGCGTTGGTTACTTTGGTCAGCGAGGTGCTGAAAGCTTTCGCTTACGATGTGGCTATGCAGTTGAGTGTCTATATCGGACTCATCATCACCAACTGTATCTTGATGGGGCGCCTCGAGGCGTTCGCTATGACCAACAATGTGAAGGATTCTTTCCTTGATGGTCTCGGCAACGGCTTTGGTTACGCTATCGTCTTGGTTATCATCGCTTTCATTCGTGAGTTGCTCGGTGCCGGCACACTGCTCGGCTTCCGTATCATCCCCGAGAGTTGGTATGTGGCTAATGGTGGTTGCTACGAGAACTGCGGTATGATGATGATGCCCGCTATGGCATTGATTCTCGTAGGTTGTATAATTTGGGCACACCGCTCTATTAATAAGGAGGAGAAGAAGTAATATGGAACACGCATTAAGTTTATTTGTTCGCAGCATCTTTGCTGACAACATGATTTTCGCATACTTCTTGGGTATGTGTTCATACTTGGCTGTATCGAAGGATGTGAAGACTAGTGCAGGTCTGGGTATAGCAGTTACTTTCGTACTGACTATCACACTGCCTGTCAACTACCTTTTGCAGGTATATGTGCTCAATCCTCTCAACTTGGGTTACTTGTCGTTCATCCTCTTTATCGCCGTTATCGCCGCTATCACGCAGTTGGTAGAGATGGTGGTGGAGAAATACTCACCTTCGCTCTATGCTTCGCTGGGTATATTCTTGCCCCTTATCGCCGTTAACTGTGCTATCATGGGTGGTTCGCTTTTCATGCAGCAGCGTATCCTACTTGATCCGGAGAATGTGAAGGCCATTGCCAACCTCGGCGATGCTTTTGCGTATGCTATCGGTTCGGGTCTGGGATGGATGTTGGCTATTGTCTGCCTCGCAGGTATCCGCGAGAAGATGGAGTACAACGATGTTCCCAAACCGCTGCAAGGACTCGGTATCACCTTTATCACCGTCGGCTTGATGGCTATGGCATTCATGTGCTTCAGTGGATTAAATATCTAAAAGGACTCGCAATGCGTAAGATTGTTTTTCCAATTCTGCTGCTGTGTTGCGTGTTATATTCTTGCAAAAAAACTGCAGTTTCTCCCGTATCTATCGAGGGAGAAACTGCAGTGTGCAGCGAAAGTACTACAATAAAACATATTGGTGCATTCCCGTATGATGTGTATACTCCTGAAGAACTCATAGAATTGTATCCATATACATATATGATGCACAAGTATTTGGATATGGCTCTTGAATTTTTGGAAGTTCCGTTTAGAGATTATAGTTATATGGAGATTTCGGAAAAGCAATCAAAACTTATGGAGGCTGCAGACCAACTCTATTCGCTTTCAAGTTTAGAAAATGGTGATTATGGATATACTTCTGAGGATGATTTCTTTGCCGATTTGTATATGCAATTGGTCGAAGATGTTAATTCTTTTCCAATAGTCAGGCATTATATGTCCGAGTCGAAAGCAGTGGTCGATACCGATGATATTGTCTTGCCACTTGATGGCGGTGTTGCTTATAGCAAACTAAATATTTTATATTGCTATGAGAATAGTATGCCATTAGAGGTGGAATTGTATAGTGATGAAGACTATTATGAGGACAATGACTGTGATTGCTACTCCGAAGCGGCATTAGTTCCTCGGCGTATGGTAAGGTATAATCTGTTGTCAAAATGGCTGACAGATATCCGGTATCGCAACTACAAAAATAGTTGTCCTGATATGAATGCTATGCGTGATGCTATGGATGAGTGGGAGGCTGCTACCGATTATGCTATCCGTTTCAAAGAAATAAAAGATAATGGTTGGAATAGGTTTACATGGGGTATAGGATGTAATTATCATGTTTGTATTTCTGACAATCTTACAGGGGATGCTGGTGGTGTGTCTTCTTTGGGTGCTGTGCCTTGGGCTTATGTGCATATTAACCCGGACTATGCCGAAAAGGGAACTTGTTTGCACGAATTGGGGCATACACTTGCATTGGAGCATGAACAATGCCGTCCCGATAGGGATTGTTATATCACTATACATTATGATAATATCAAACCAAGTTGGAAAATTCAGTACCACAAGTTCCTCTCAACATCTGCAACGGCTTATGGTGAGTTCGATTTTGAGTCGATTATGCTTTATGATAGTTATTCTAACTCTGCAATAAATTCAGATTTACCCGTGATGACCAAGAAAGATGGTAGCACATTTAGAGCGCAAAGGGAATGTCTGAGTAGGGGCGATATAGAACATATACGGAATATATATTATTAGAAAATGAAACTATTGCGAGTTATTATAGCCGTTTTTGTATGTGTGCTTTTGGCTTCTTGTAATCCTCCGGATTTTTGGACACAAGACAGATTCTATGTGGAGAACTTGTCTGCGGATAGTGTTATTCTTGTTTATCACACCATATTCAGAGGCAATGATATAGACACAATCACACACACTAATAGTATGGCTCCCGGGGAGAGAAGTATTCTTCGCTGTTTTTCTGAAAATGATACCGTATTTATTGATGTGTTTTCCCCTAAACGGGCTGTTGAGGATATGCTTTTCCTATCTACACATAACGATACGATGTTATATGTATTCCCTATCGTTGATAGCACTTGGATAGAAGAAAGTCATACTAAGTTGGGTTCTAAGTGGTTATATAAGTATGTGGCTCCATAATGTTCGTGTCGAGGATATAATATCTGCAATACCATCATTTTAAGATGCTTTGATCTGGAAATGAACACATATTACTGAGATAAATAAATTTTATAAACAATGAATATAACAGCAATTCTTTATGCAGTAGGCGTCTTCTTGGCGGTTATCCTGCTGCTTGTCATCATCCTTTTGGTGGCAAAGAAGTACCTTGTGCCGTCGGGTGATGTCAAAATCACCGTCAATGGCGATAAGGTGTATCATGTACCCGCAGGCGGCACCCTATTGTCCGCTATGGGCGAAGCGGGGGTTCACCTCCCTTCGGCTTGTGGCGGTAAGGGCTCATGCGGTCAGTGCAAGTGCCAAGTGCTCGAAGGCGGTGGAGAGATTCTGCCTACCGAGACCGTACACTTCAATCGCAAACAGCAGCAAGATCATTGGCGTCTGGGCTGCCAGGTTAAGGTCAAGAACGATATGTCGTTGAAAGTCAGCGAGTCCGTGCTTGGAGTAAAAGAGTGGGAATGCACCGTTATCTCCAACAAGAATGTGGCTACTTTCATCAAGGAGTTCAAGGTGGCTCTTCCCAAGGGCGAACACATGGACTTTCTCCCTGGTTCGTATGCACAAATCAAGATTCCTGCTTACGACATCAATTACAACGATTTCGACCGCTCTTTGATAGGTGACCTCTATGTGCCCGCATGGGAGAAGTTCGGCTTGTTCAAACTGCATCAGAAGAACACCGAACCTACCATTCGTGCTTACTCGATGGCTAACTACCCCGACGAGGGCGACATCATCACCCTCACCGTGCGTATCGCTACTCCGCCTTTCAAACCGAAAGACCAATGCCCCAACGGACCTGAGTTCCAAGATGTACCTTGTGGTATTGCTTCTACCTACATATTCTCGCTCAAACCCGGTGATAAGGTGATTATGTCTGGTCCTTATGGTGATTTCCACCCTGTCTTCGACAGCAAGCGCGAGATGATTTGGGTAGGTGGTGGTGCCGGTATGGCTCCGCTCCGTGCGCAGATTATGCACATGCTCAAGACTCTCAATACGCGCGACCGCGAGATGCATTATTTCTATGGTGCGCGTGCTATCGACGAGGTGTTCTTCTTGGAAGACTTCCTCGAGTTGGAGAAGGAGTTCCCGAATTTCCACTTCCACTTGGCTCTCGATCGTCCCGACCCGAAGGCAGACGCACTCGGCGTTAAATATACTCCGGGCTTCATTGCTCCTGTGATGGGCGATACCTATCTCAAGCAACACGATGCTCCGGAAGATATCGAGTACTACCTCTGCGGTCCTCCAATGATGGCAAAGACTGTGCTTGATTTGCTCCACTCGCTCGGCGTAGAAGACGATATGATTCGCTTTGATAACTTCGGCGGATAATTTCGCTCATCAATACTTTCTAAAAGGGGATTGTCTATCCGGGCAGTCTCCTTTTTTCTCGTCCTATATTTTCGTCTTAGATAGCCCCTGCTGTGTAGTGTTAGGCGGGCTCGTGTCTCCACATTTTCTCTCTTTTTAAAAATCCTATTCCTCTTTGTATAAACTGTATATTTTTGTGCATAATCCCACCCAATATGCAATTCTGTTACAACCGTGTTTGTCGAATGCTTGTCGAAACCTAATCGAGACCTAACCGCATTCCGATTTTATGCATACCCATTGTATATTTTTTTTTACCAAGAAAAACATTTTTGCCAACTCTATAGTGCAAAAGGAGGAAAAGTATCCTGCTCCCACCAACCACGCAAAACACTGCAAAATACGGTTTTTTGAAAGAAAAAGACAAAATTATTTGCCTATATGGATAATTTATAGTAACTTTGCACGATTTTTCGCGTGGAGTAGGCTCGTTAGAGCCGTGGGATGTGGCTTATACTGCTGGTTTTCAGCAGTATAGTGTGTACGCAGAAAAGTAAGAATAGTATTGAGGTTTTGGGAGTATAAGTTGTGCGCAAGTGGGATGTGGTTCGTAAGAGAAAGTGCACATTACAGAGAAAATAATAAAATAATATACTACAATGTCAAAGATTTGTCAAATTACAGGCAAGAAAGCCATGGGTGGATGCAATGTGTCTCACTCGAAGCGCCACACAAAGCGCACTTTCGATGTGAACCTCTTCCGCCGCAAGTTCTACTGGGTAGAACAAGACACATGGATCGAGTTGAACGTGAGTGCAGCCGGTCTGAGAACTATCAACAAAATCGGCTTAGACGCTGCCCTCAAGCAGGCTGCCGAAAAAGGGTATCTTTACGAATAATTTAAGGAGGTAAAACTATGGCAAAGAAATCAAAAGAAGCACGCGTTCAAGTCATCCTTGAGTGCACTGAGCAAAAAGCCAGCGGTGTTCCCGGTATGTCTCGTTACATTACCACCAAAAACCGCAAGAACACCCCCGAGCGTTTGGAACTCATGAAGTACAATCCCTACTTGAAGAAATATACTCTTCACAAAGAGATTAAGTAATTAACCCGTTAATTGAAAGGCTTACTACTATGGCAAAGAAAGCGGTCGCTACCTTCAAAACCGACAACTCCGGTCGTGCACACAGCAAGTGCATCAAGATGGTAAAATCCCCGAAGACGGGTGCTTATTTCTTCCAAGAGGAAATCGTTCTCAACGAGAATGTAAAGGAATACTTCAAGTAATCAATTCCCGTTTCAAGCATGGTGCTATTGCTCTAATCGCTTGAACCGCAACACATTATTCGGCTGCTATACGCATCGTATAGCAGTCGAATTTGTTTTTATGCTTGCGATGGCAGCGTAAATCCCGAAGTGGGCGAGGGTGTTTTGAATACGATAGTTTGTTTTGCATCATTTGCCGAGTATGTTTTTATTGCGTATCTCCCAAATTATTCGTAACTTTGCAGCAAATTACGAAATGATATGCAACTGAAAGAAATTCTAGAGGCAATAAAGCCCCTGCGGGCAGAGCATACCGCCGCTCAATCATACACCATTGACTATCTGCTTACCGACAGTCGTCAGTTGGGGTCTGCGCCCGACAAAACTCTGTTCTTTGCGCTTGCTACTGCCAAAAACGACGGTGCAAAATACATTGCCGAACTCTATGCCAAAGGCGTGCGAGCCTTCGTTCTAACCGAGCAACAGTTCGCCACTTATGGCTCAACTAAGATGGACAACGCTATCTTTCTCATAGTTTCGGATGTGCTGCAGGCGTTGCAAGACTTGGCTGCCTACAAACGCTCGCTCTACCGCTGCCCCGTGATTGCTATCACAGGTTCCAATGGCAAGACTATCGTCAAAGAATGGCTCTATCAGTTGCTCAAGGATGACTACCAAATCACCCGTTCGCCTAAGTCGTACAACTCCCAAATTGGCGTTCCGCTGTCGGTCTGGCAGATGAACGACAAAACGCAACTGGCTATCTTTGAGGCGGGTATATCGCAGCCCGGTGAGATGGCTCGTTTGGAGCGCATCATCCGTCCCACTATCGGCGTAATCACTTATATCGGTGCCGAGCATGGCGAGAATTTCACCTCCTTGGAGCAGAAACGCGCAGAGAAGATGCTGCTTTTTAGCCGCTGCCCGGTGGTGATTGAGGATCCCACGCATCAGAATGTCCGTACTTGTGCCGCAGTGATGCGGGCTCTCGGCTACGACGAAGACACTATCGCACGCCGTATCCTACACCAAACACACGAGACTGTGCTGCAAATCAATCTCACCGCTTTGGTGGATAATGTGCGCTATTTCCGCTCTCTGCTTCGCCCCACTACCAAACTCACTTGTATGGTCAAAGCCTTTGCCTATGGTGCGGGCAGCGTCGAGGTGAGCCGCGCCTTGCAGCAATGTGGTTTGGTCGATTATCTGGCGGTGGCAGTGGCAGACGAAGGCCTCGAACTGCGCCGCGAGGGTATCGACTTGCCTATCATCATCATGGATCCCGAGGTGGCGGCACTCGATTTGATTCTCGAGAACAACCTCCAACCCAATATCTATTCGTTCCAATCGTTGGAGAATATCATCGCGGCGGCCGAGGCAAAAGGCTTGGAGAACTATCCTATCCATATCAAGATTGACTCGGGCATGCATCGCTTGGGCTTCTATCAAGAGGAGATTCCTGCCCTGATTGCTCGTCTGCAAGCGCAGAAAGCAGTGCGTGTGCAGAGTGTGTTCTCCCATTTCGCCGGGAGCGATGAGCCGCAGTTCGACGATTTTACCAAGCACCAGGCAGAGTATTTCAACGCTTGTGCCGAGATGCTCAAATCGGGGCTCGGTTATCCTATTATGAAACATATCTGCAACTCTGCAGGCATAGAGCGATTCCCTGAGTATCAATACGATATGTGCCGTTTGGGTATCGGCCTGTATGGTATCTCCTTTGCGGGAGCAAGGCTGCATAATGTCTGCACATTGCGCACCACTATCCTCAGTCTCAAAACCGTAGCGGCAGGCGAGACTATCGGCTACGGACGCCATACCACGCTATCCGAACCCCGACAGATTGCCGTCATCCCGATTGGCTATGCCGATGGCTTCGATCGTCGTTTCTCCAACTACGGCGGTGAGGTTATCATCCGCGGCAAGCACTGCCCGATAGTGGGCAATGTGTGCATGGATCAAGCCATGGTCGATGTTACGGGAACGGATGCGCAAGTGGGCGATGCGGTCGAGATATTTGGCGACCGCCTCCCCTTGGAGCAACTCTCCGACAAACTCGGTACTATTCCCTATGAGGTGCTGACTTCGGTCTCCCGCCGTGTCCAACGCGTCTATTTCTACGAGTAATCCTGCAAGTTAATATGTCCGCCCCTGCAATCCAAACACACAACCTCTCTATCGGCTATGGCACCACCTTCGTGCAGCAGTCGCTTACTTTCACCCTCTCTTTGGGCGAGATGGTCTGTATGTTGGGTCAGAATGGGTGCGGCAAATCCACACTCTTACGCACTTTGGCAGGACTGATTCCTCCTCTCTCCGGCAATTATCAGATAGTAGAATCGACTCCCACAACCGACACCGCCAAGCAGGTCGCTTTGGTGCTTACCGAGCGGCTGAGCATAGAGGATACCACGGTGCACGATGTCGTGGCTATGGGACGCTATCCTTACACCTCCTTCCTGGGGCGGCTTACCGACAACGATGAGCAGATTATTTCTTGGTCGCTTGATGCTGTCGGCTTGGCAGACACGGCACACACCTTCTTCAACAGCCATTCCGATGGCGAGAAACAGCGTGTTCTCATCGCTAAGGCATTGGCGCAGCAGACACCCGTCGTTTTGTTGGACGAACCTACGGCCCATCTCGACTTGCCCAATCGTATCCGCACGCTCCAACTCCTTCGCCGCTTGGCGCACGAGCAAAACAAACTGGTGCTAATCTCTACCCACGAACTCGATTTGGCATTGGCCCTTTCCGATCGTATCCTGCTGATGACACCTCGTCGGGGAATCCGCTTAGATACCCCCGATATCTTGCGCCAAGAAGATGCTTTTACCCCCGCTTTCGGGATGGATATCTTTCACCCGCTTGGCTGAAGAACGAATGCACAAGTTATAATTCGCTGAATATCAAAAGAATAATATCCGACACCTAATATCAATATGTATAAGAAAGAACTGACATACTATTTCTCCACGCCTATTGCTTATATCGTCATTGGGCTTTATCTGCTGGCTATCAGTCTGTTTCTATGGGTCATCCCCGGTGAGTGGAACATTATCGAATCAGGCTATTCGCAGACCGATGGACTGTTTCTGCTCTCTCCGTGGCTGCTGATGTTGCTTTGCCCTGCCCTCTCCATGCGCCTCTTTGCTGAGGAACGACAGACCGGCACTTGGGACTTGCTCCGCACCAAACCTATCTCGCTTGGGCGCATCGTTACGGCAAAGTATTTCGCTGCATGGACACTCGTGCTTATCGCCTTGCTGCCTTGCGTCGTGCATTATTTCGCCGTGGCGTATATTGCTGAACCGATGGGAAATATCGATGGTGGCGCATTTGCCGGTTCTTTTGTCGGATTGGTCTTGCTCAGTGCCGTCTTTATGGCTATCGGATTGCTGGCGGCTACTCTCAGCAAGAGTCAGATTGTGAGTTTCATACTCGGTGCTTTGTCCTGTTTTGTCCTCTATTGGGTAACGCTGCAAGAGCATTATCGCAGCCTATCGCGCGGTGTTATCGACTTGCGCGATGTGGTCTATCTGCTTAGTATCTGCGCCATCGCTCTCTTGCTTGCCACGCAGGTGCTACACCGCCTCACACGCAAATAACTCTGTTGGCGAAGATTGGCTTCTTAGAATAGGAGCATTACACATTTTGCTGTTTTTAGGCTCCGAGTGCTATCATTTTGTCAAACCGACTTTGCCGAGACTTTGTCGAACTTTTGTCGAAACCTAATCGAGACCTAAGACAGAACGACCAATAATCATTTTGTTAGTTTTATATGCTTATTCCTAACAAAATGTCAAACGAAATCTTGCTGAATGGCAATACGAAATAATACATAACAACGCAAAACTATGACTCGTATAGGACTTCTTAGTGATACCCACGGACTGCTCGATGCGCGTGTGTTGGAGCATTTCCGCGATGTGGATGAGATTTGGCATGCTGGCGACATCGGCAGCGAAGAGGTGCTGCGTCGCTTGCGAGAGTTCAAACCCACTCGTGCCGTCTATGGCAATATGGATAGCGGTGATGTGCGCTACTCGCTCTCTGAATTTTACCATTTTCGGGTAGAGGAGGTCGAGGTGCTGATGACCCATATCGGCGGCTATCCGGGGAAGTACAACCCTTGGCTTATGCCGATGTTCCAAAAGAGTCTCGACGCCCTCAACCACCCCGAGGCATCGCAGAGCAGTCGCATCGATTTGTTTGTCTGCGGGCATAGTCATATCCTCAAGGTGCAATACGACTCCCACTATCGTTTTCTCACGATGAACCCGGGCGCAGCAGGCAAACAAGGATGGCAGACGGTGCAGACACTCCTGCGATTTGTTATCGACGGATCGCAGATACACGACTTAGAAGTAATCGAACTCGAACGCCGATAGCACGAATTATCAAAAAGATACAAGAAATATGCTTTTTAACAGCAAAAAGCCGTGTGTAGGTCTGTTATACAGGGTATAAATGTACAAAATGAGGAAAATAGGTGTTGCATAACATACAAAAAGCTATTGTGGGTATCAGAAAAAAGCAGTACCTTTGCACCCGAAATCAAAACAACACAATCTTTTTTGTACCTTAAAAAAACAGACTAATACCTTAGAAAAAAAGTCGTCGTGATGACGACTTTTTTCTTTTTTTATTGGATAGCATTATTAGACGATAGTATGATTACGATATTCTAGAATCCCTAGACCACCTAGAATATCTAGATCATCTAGCCTCCTATAATCATCCATCTACATCCTACAAATAGAAATCTTGTGTAAGTCGGCTATATTCCTCGCTGCGGGGGGAGGTGGACGACTCTATGTAAAACAATTCGGGTTGTGTCGGTTGGTCCGATGCAATAGGGGAGAACTCTATCAGTATTCGTTTGGCGGCTTTCCCCGGCTTGGTGCATACGCGGGTGAGCCGTGTACAAAATAGTTTCTCTGTTTCGGCTATACGGATGATGTCTTTTTCTGCCTCAGCAGGCAGTATGAGTGCGATAATGCCCTGTGGTGCAACTAATTGTGCGGCGTGGTGCAGTAGCGATGAATAGGGGAGGGAATCACTGTGGCGTGCCAACAAACGATCTTGGTCGGGGTTCTTCAAACTGTTTTGAAAGTAGGGCGGATTGCTTACAATCAAGTCGTAAACCGTGTCAGAGTGGTAGTCTTGCAGTGCCGACAAAGAGCAACAAAGACGCTCGCTCCAAGGGCTTTGGCGGAAATTCTGCTCGGCTTGTTGTATGGCAGAAGGTGCAATGTCAATGGCGTCTATCTTTGCTTCCCCAAAACGCTGAGCCAACATCAAGGCTATCAGGCCGCTACCCGTACCTATATCTAATATATGGTGTACCTCCGCATGGTTTCTGCGCAGTGCCTCACTTTTTTCGTCTGTACTTTTTGATATATGGTGTCCCTTCGGAGTCGATGAAGAGGGGGCGTTTGTCCCCTGCATGGCCCAAGCACCGAGCAAAACACCATCGGTACCTACTTTCATAGCGCACATGTTGTGCCACACACAGAATTGTTTGAAACGAAAAAAATCAGAAGCCATTATTTTCTTAGGTTCTCCGTTACATGCGGTTAATGGACCATTTTATGCATTATGCATTCATCATTATGCATTGAATCATGCATTGAACTGTGTTCGTTGTAAGCATGTATGCCTAGGTAAACACTCAGTGCAATAAACAACCCTGCACAGATATAGCGAAACCACTTTTCAAATACCCCCAATTTATGGGTCAGATTGCCGATTCCTACTGCGCTGTAACTGATTGCCCACGCAATGAGCATGATGGGCAGTCCCGTTCCTAAACCGAACAAAACAAGCATTATCCAAGATACACTCAGCGGCATCGCTACAGCCATATCAATCATCGTGATGAAATAGATAAGACGGTGCGGACAGAATGCTACGGCAAAGACAACACCCAACACAAAAGCCCACAATCCGCTATGCTTGCTGTCGGCTTTCTCTATCCAACGACTGATACCGTGTTCGTGCTCGTGATGGTGTCCGCTCAGTAGCAGTACCACACCGCATAGCAGCATAAACACCGCCAATACAGGCTCGCCGTATCGCTCTATAATATGCTGAATACCATCAGTTTGCGCACCGAGCAAAAAAGGAATACCCAAAGCGATATAGGTGCATAGTTTGCCTAACACGAACATCAGTCCGCTCCTAAGTACCTTCCGTTTGTTGCTCACCTCCTTGTCGATATAGGCAATGGCGGTGATACTCGTAAAGAGGGTGCATGGGTCGAGTATGGTAAGAAGCCCTAATACAAAGGCTGTCAAAAATTGCATAGTCTGTCTGATTAGATTTGCAAAGTTACGACAATTTTCGTATCTTTGCAAGCGGAAATGAAAAAAGATTGGAAAATAGGTCGCTGTATGGCTGTTTTTTCTCTATGTCGGCTGTTGCAAACGCCCTGTCTGCCGAGCCTGCAGAGAAAATCACGCATATCGTCGGTTCCCGCGTGGACAATAGGTGTGTGCGTGTGTTTGTTGCTTGCGCTATCGAGTTGTAGCGGCTTTCGTGGTGAGGCACGCCGTGTGCAGAACACTTTGCTCAAGCAAGAGGCGGAAGCGGAGAAACAAACGGCGGCATTGGTGCGCTGCATAGAGCACAACCCCAGTTTCGATTCGGTGCAAATCATTGCGCAGCAAGATAAGCATATCTTGTTTTATATCTTTGATAAACGCAACTTGGTCTATTGGTCCGACAACTGGTTGGCAACCGATGAGGTGGTGCTGACGGGCTACGATAGTTGGACTTATTCTCGTTTCCACAATGCGCATACAATCTCTCGTTGGACGCAGGCGGGAGAGTACAATATCCTTACGGTGGTGCCTATCAAGTATGCCTATTCCGCAGGCGAGACGCTCTTTCGCAATGCGTTTATTCCGCCTTTCGAGGGCAATGAGGCGTATGATTTGATTCGCTACCATTCAGATGATGGCGTGGAGATTTCGTCTGCCGATCATCATTTCTTGTTCACACTTGTGCCGGAGCGGAACGAACCGGCAGGGTTGGCTCCGACCACTATGGATGAGTCGTTTACCTTCCGCCCTCTCTCTCGCTCTGCCGACCATATCGATTCGGCAACTCATGTGCACACCTATTTTATGATTTGTCTGCTCTCCGTAGCCCTCTTGGTGTTAGCGGGAATCATAGGATTGATATACTTTCGCGGGTTCCGCAATATGCCCCTGCGTATGCGGTTCGTCTATGTGGTGATGACATGTGTGCTGCTATCGTATATATATATATTTGCCCTATCGGTTCGGTATGTGCAGGGCAATTATGAGCAACGCCAGCAGGAGGCTCTGCTCTCTAAGTGCAAGTACATACAGGCGTATCTGCAGAGCCTGTACTATTGGGATATTTCGCTTACGGGAGCAAATACGGCGGGACTGAATGTGGACTTGCGCGACTTGAGTTTCTCGGCCGGTGCGGACATCAATGTGTACGACAACCAAGGGCAGTTGGTCGGTTCTTCTACACCCAAACTCTTTTCAGAAGGCTTGCTCTCTACGCGTATCTCCCCTGCGCCGTTCTTCTCCTCCCGCGATACATTGGTGCAATACGAGCAAATAGGTGATATGCGTTATCTGTGTGCCTATATGCCTTTCTACAACGGATCGTATGTGCAAATAGGGTATGTGGCAGTGCCGAGTTTCGTCAGCGAGATGGAAAAAGCGCAAGAGGCAGATGCCCTATTGGCTCGTTTGCTACCTTCATACCTGCTTACCCTGTTCATTGCAATCCTTGCTTCTTATTTGGCAGTTCGCAATATCACCCGTTCTCTCAGTACACTTACGGATAAAATGCGTCATTTCCGAATAGGCAATCCCGACAACCATATCAACTACTCTTACAAGGATGAAGTGGGCGAGTTGGCAGAGCGATACAATGCGATGGTGGATCAGATGGAGGAGTCGGCTTCCCGTTTGGCGAAAGCGGAGCGTGAAGGCGCATGGCGCACTATGGCAAGGCAGATAGCACACGAAATCAACAATCCGCTCACCCCGATGAAACTCACCATACAGCAGATGCAGTTCCTCAAAGGCTCTGAGCGTTTTGACGCCTATTTCGATAGAGCCACGCAGATGCTTATCGAGCAGATTGATACCTTGTCGCATATAGCCAAGTCGTTCTCTACTTTTGCCAAACAACCCGAAGTGAGTACCACCGAAGTGGATGTGGCGCAGAAATTGGCGAATGTGATTACCCTTATTCGGAACAATCCCGCAGGAGTACCGGTGCGATATGTGGGTCCCGATCATGGAGTGATGGTATGGGCAGATGCTGAGCAGATACCGCAAGTGTTCACCAATATCTTGCGCAATGCCTTGCAGGCGATGGAGGGGCAATCGAATGCCGACATCATCGTCATTCTCAAGGATGCACCCGATGGACAAATAGTAATCAGTTTCTCGGATAATGGCCCGGGTATATCGCCCGAGGTGCAACAGCGTGTCTTTATGCCTAATTTCACTACCAAGAATACCGGTATGGGCTTAGGATTGGCTATCTCTAAGAACATTGTTGAAGGCTCGGGCGGAAAAATATGTTTTGAAACATCTCAAAAGGGCACTACTTTTTTTGTGTACTTGAGAAAAAAGCAGTAACTTTGCCCGCAAAACAAAACGCATCGCTGTGCACTGTGTTAATTAAGAATGAAAAATTGCAAGACTTGCGTAACACGAAGTAACTAACACGATGTTCTCAACACGCAGTAACTAACACGCGAAGCGTAACTAACACGAAGTAAACAAAACAACCCTTAAATAATAAATGCGATGAAAGTCGAAACTATTATGCAGCAGTTGGCTGCGAAACATCCGGGCGAGGCAGAGTATCTGCAGGCCGTTCAGGAAGTGTTGGAATCAATCGAAGAAGTGTACAATCAGCACCCTGAGTTTGAGCAGGCTAAGATTGTAGAGCGTATGGTGGAACCGGATCGTATCTTCACCTTCCGCGTAACTTGGATAGACGATGCCGGTCAGGTGCAGACCAACCTTGGTTATCGTGTTCAATTCAATTCCGCTATCGGTCCGTACAAAGGCGGCCTCCGTTTCCACAAAGCAGTTACCCCGAGTATGCTGAAGTTCTTGGGCTTTGAGCAGACTTTCAAAAACGCTCTGACCACACTGCCTATGGGTGGCGCTAAGGGCGGTTCTGACTTCGACCCCGTTGGCAAATCAGATGCCGAGATCATGCGCTTCTGCCAAGCCTTTATGCTGGAACTGTGGCGTTGCATCGGTCCTGACCAAGATATTCCTGCTGGTGATGTAGGTGTAGGTGGCCGTGAAATTGGTTTCCTTAACGGAATGTATCAGAAATTGGCTCGCGAGTACCATACGGGTGTGCTTACCGGTAAGGGTATGACTTGGGGCGGCTCTATCTTGCGTCCTGAGGCTACCGGTTTTGGTGCTCTCTATTTTACGCAGCACTTGCTCCACAAGGCCGGACACGACATCCAAGGTAAGACTGTGGCCATCTCCGGTTTCGGTAATGTGGCTTGGGGTGCGGCTACCAAGGCTACCGAGTTAGGTGCAAAGGTTGTGGCTATCTCCGGTCCTGATGGTGTTGTGGCTATTCCTAACGGTATCACCCAAGAGATGATTGACTATATGCTCGTAATGCGCTCCAGCAATCGCAACAAAGTGCAAGATATGGCAGACAAGTTCCCCGCTGAGGCTCACTTTACTGCAGGCAAGAAGGCTTGGAGCATCAAGTGCGACATCGCATTGCCTTGCGCTTTCCAAAACGAGTTGAGCGAGGAGGATGCAAAAGAACTGAAGGCTAACGGCTGCTGGTGCTGCTGTGAGGTAAGTAATATGGGTTGCCAACCCGGTGCTATCCATTATTTCCAACACAATGGCGTCCTCTTTGCCCCGGGCAAGGCAGTGAACGCAGGTGGTGTGGCTACTTCCGGTCTGGAGATGACGCAGAACGCAGAGCACCTGAGTTGGACTGCCAAAGAGGTGGACGAGCGTTTGCACCACATTATGCAATCTATCCACGAGCAATGTGTTAAGTTCGGTACGCAACCCGATGGAACGATCGACTATGTCAAGGGTGCTAACATCGCCGGCTTTATGAAAGTGGCTCAGGCTATGCTCGAACAAGGCATTCTCTAATCGTAATATGCTCCGCACTATTGCTTCAATCAAAGATGAAGTGGCGAATGGTACGGTCGTGTGATGCGTGATTGCATCTATAATTAAGGAAAGGGACGGCTTGATTGCCGCCCCTTTTTTGTAACATACTGTTGGCTTTTGTTTGTACAATTTGCAGATGTCGTTTTTTATGTGTATCTTTGCAGGCGTAAAACCAACACGAGGTTATTAACACGAAGTTATTAACACAAAGTTATCAACACGAAGTAACTAACACGCAGTATGGATACATCTACGCCAATGATTGAGTACGATCATGTTACTCATTATTACGGAAAACGCCTCATATACAGCGATTTGTCCTTTACCGTTCCCCGTGGACGAATACTCGGCTTGTTGGGTAAGAACGGTACGGGAAAGACCACCACTATCAATATCCTAAGCGGTTTCATTCAGCCCGCCAAGGGAAGTTGCCGTCTCTTAGGCTACGATACGCGCACTATGCCCGCAGAGGTAAGGCAGCGTATCGGACTGTTGCTCGAAGGGCATGTGCAATACCCCTTTATGACCATACGGCAGATAGAGCAGTTCTATGCACCATTCTACCCTCATTGGAACAAAGACGCCTATTACGAACTGATGAGCCTGCTCCATGTGAAGGACTATCAGCACCTCAATCAGATGTCCAATGGGCAACGCTCGCAAGTGGCTCTCGGCCTTCTCATGGCGCAAGACCCCGAACTGTTAATCCTCGACGATTTCTCTCTTGGTCTTGACCCCGGATATCGACGACTATTTGTGGAGTATCTGCGCGATTTCTGCAAGAAAGGCAACAAGACTGTATTCCTCACCTCACACATCATCCAAGACCTCGAACGCCTTGTGGACGACTGTATCATTATGGACTATGGTAAGATTTTGCGTCAATGCCCTGTAGGCGAACTAATCACGCCTACCTCCACTCTCGAAGACACCTTCATCGAACTGACAGGAAAATACTGACGCAATGTGCAAAACGCAATGCGTCAATAAGAAATGCATAATTGCTCATAGAATACCTATAGTATCTACACACAGCAATTAACGCCTAGTTATATGATAATTAATGTTTTAAGTAAATAACAGCATGCTCAAAAGTATATTCACCAAAGAATGGCTCAAGACACGAATGGCAGTCGTGCTTATCTTCGTTGTCTCAATGGCTCTTTGTGCCTATTTGCTCGTTGATGCACATCGGCTCATCGTCATCAATGGTTTGATGCCTGTTTGGGATACACTCCTCTCTCGTGATACCCTCTTGCTCGAACCGTTAGAGTTTCTACCCCTTATCGCCGGTATTCTCTTGGCTGTTACGCAGATGCTGCCCGAGATGCAACAAAAGCGTATCAAACTTACTCTCCACCTGCCTATTGCCAACTGGAAAGCCATCGGCGCAATGCTCTTGTATGGTATCGTGATTATGTTGGCATTGTTGCTCCTGAACCTCGGCACCTGTTTTATCACTTTGGCTTGTTGGTTACCGGCAGAGATGCTCCGACATATATTCCTGACTGTGTTAGTTTGGTATATTGCCGGCATACAAGCCTATATCTTTGCGGTGTGGATTGTACTTGAACCTACTTGGCGAATGCGCATTCCCGAACTATTGTTCGCTGCGGCTTGCTTGTGGATGTTCTTCGTTTCTATTATGCCGGAGACCTACAATGCCTTCTTGCCTATTTTAGCACTATTCACCATCTTGTTTCTCCCGCTGCCGATGCTCTCCATCACACGATTCAAACAAGGAAAAGGACTGTAAATCAATTAAGAATAGCAGCCTCTGACAGCCGCAGGCAATCTGACAGCGCAGCGGTCTAATCTCGAATTTCTAACAACGAACATCTATGAGCAAATTACGCACTACGCATTATGCGTTCATTATTATAAAAGCCTTCGTCATCATTGTGGCGGTTGTCCTACTGATGTGGATACTGCCGTGGCTCTACTCGTTCCTCATCCCCTCGCCCGCAGGAGAGACCTTTATTTATTACAGTCCCTATACGCAAGATTTTATCACGCGCGATGCCGATGGTTTCTGCGATTTTGAGGGGAACCATTACACCTCATCGCAGGCCGACTCACTATTGCCTTATTTCTTCTATCGTCAACTCATTGCCGACCAACGAATGCCCGATTCGCTCTTTGGCATGGCAGTTGATGCGAAGATACTACGCCGTGAGACTTTTACTTTCAAGACCTCACCCGCACAAATCAATAAACCCCGTACGCCGCTATACGAACTGATGGATGCACAGTCGGGACGAGTAGATTTGCAACTGCCCAACGATGTATTCCGCCTCACAGATGATGGACTGCAATTCATCTCGGCTCAAACCAATACCATTGATGCAGATAAGTCGCAGATGTTCAACTCTGTACTGCGTGCACACGGTTGTCAGTTTCCTATATCGCTCATTGCCGGCAATCCTTCGGTAAGGAAGAGTTACGACAATGGCTACCTCCTTGCAGACAGGGTCGGACAGGTATTCAACCTCCGTATGATTAAAGGTAGCCCTTCGGTACGCAATATCATCTTGCCCGATTCTATCCAAGCGCAGAACTTGTTCGTTACCGAATTTGACAACTATCGCCATCTCGGTTTCCTTGTCTCTACTACCAACCAATTGTATGTTATCGATGCCAATACCCTCACTCTGGCCCGCATAGACATACCCGAATACAACCCGCAAGAGATGCCTATTCTGATTATGGCTAACATCCACGATTGGACTATCCGGCTGCTTACGGCGCACGATACACGC
Source organism: uncultured Bacteroidales bacterium (assembly GCA_900542355.1). GTDB lineage: Bacteria > Bacteroidota > Bacteroidia > Bacteroidales > Paludibacteraceae > Colicola. The sequence continues at coordinate 83,151 of UQNE01000008.1, forward strand.
TACTATGCAGTTTCCAACGAAGACTTCTCCTTACTCTCTGCTCGTGTCGTACCCGACCCCGAACCGACAGGTTGGCAGAAGGCGTACTACTACATATTTCCCTTGCGCCTATCGCTCCGTTCATGGCAAACGCCTACTATCTTCCCCCGTTTCAATATCGACTAATCTTCTATAAAACAATAGAATACTAAATATATAGATCCTCTAGAACACCTAGAATATCTAGAATTCCTATATTATCTATAAAAAGAAAAAGGACAGCCGGTAGCCGTCCTTTTTCTTTATGTTGCATTGTACCTCCCTAATTATTCATCGAGCGAAACATCTTCAGCATTGTGGAAGAAGGGCTCGAAAAACTTATCAACGGCGGTGCGGACAGCGTCGTTAATAATGAAACTCTGTGCCAAGGAGATGTTGTCTTGCTCTACGCCATATCTCGAAGCAAAGAAAATAGGGTAAGTCTCGCCTTTGGAAGCGTCATTCGCCCATTGGAGAGGTTGCAGGTTGATAATGTCGTTGATAGCAGTTTCCGGCACATTGTGCTGTTCCAAGACGCTGCGAGGACAGATATGGTCGATTACCCAACCGAAGTTGTTGGTGGTATCGCCGTACTTATCACGCGTTATCCATGCGCCACAAGCATCTTTTCTGAACTGTGCGGGGTCATAACCCGGCACGATACGGGCTTTTTGCCAAACGAGTTGGATGATTTCTTGACTAAAGTCTTGCATAGTAGTATATTATTTAAGGGTTGTTGTTTTTTGTTTCAATGCCATTTCTGCCTCGTTACGGACTACAGTTGTTTTCTTCTCTATTCAATGCTATTGAGCCGTCGATTATGCTTTACATTTGGCATTACGAGGTCTTGCCGTTCTTAATTTGTTTATTTTTGATTCTTAATTGAGCAATGCGTTTCGCATATTACAAAAGATGTTTCTTTTGTGCAAAAATATGGTATTTTTGGCGAATATGCAAGTGCAGATACAGTTTTCTTTTGGAAAAAGTAGAAATGCAAAGTGCGTGTTTCATTCCCGTTAAATAGTATATGTTTTGCAACATATCCAACCATATTTTTCCGTTACTCCGTATAATATCCTGCCAAATCCTCCCCTCCTGTTGTACCTTACTTATTGTCAAAAATGACATCTGCTCGTATCTGTCTATATTTTGACTAAATTAGAATTTTGTGTGCATTTTATTGACTGCGCTTGTTGCAAAATTGCTGCTTTTTTAGTACCTTTGCAGTGTTACTCAAATAAGTTGATGTATGGAGATAGTATTGTCCTTTGTAATTGGTCTTTTGCTGGCAGGTTTTGTAGCCTTTTTTGTTCTTCGTAGTGTAAAATCTGCAGCGGCTGACGCTCAGCGGCAGGCGTTGCTGGATGCCGCCAAACAGGCGGAATTGGCTCAGAAAGCAGCCGTTGCCAAATTGGAAACCGAACTTAAAAACGCACAAGACAATTTAGAGCAATCAAAGTCGGACGCTGCCAAACACACGCAGGAGTTGCTCGCCGCCAAAGATGAGGCACATAAAGACGCTATGGATGCTATGGAGAAACGCCACGCAGCAGCCATTGAAGCCGAGTGTAAACGATATGCAGACGCTCTGACCACGATGAGAGAGCAGGTCCAGAATGCAACCAACCAAATGCTCAAAGAGCGTCAGGCGGAGTTGCAACAGTCCAATTCCACCAATATGAAGCAGATTGTGGACCCTCTCAAAGAGTCGATTGCCAAGATGGAAACGGCGCTCAAAGAGAACAAATCCACGCAGGAGACTTCCACCGAGGCCATCAAAGAGAAGATTGCCACGCTGGTCAGCACCACAATGCGTGTCCAAGACAGTGCCGATCGACTGAGTAATGCCCTAACTGCCGAAAGCAAGACGCAGGGCAACTGGGGAGAACAGAAGATAGAATCGCTGCTCAATGCTATCGGCTTGGAGAAAGGTTTGGAGTACGAGGCGCAAGAGTACCTGCGCGATGCGAATGGCAATATAATTGTTTCGGACGAAACTGCCCGTCGTATGCAACCGGACATCATTCTTCACTTGGATGATACCCGCGACTTGATTGTCGATGCCAAGGTATCTTTGACGGCATTCATCGATTACACCAATGCCACGGACGAGCAGGAGCGTACCATTGCGCTTGCTGCCCATCTCAAAAGCGTTCGCAACCATGTCAAAGAGTTGGCAAAGAAGAACTATGCCAACTATGTCAAAGCACCGCGCCAAAGTGTGGATTTCGTGATGATGTTTGTGCCGGTGGACGCCGCACTGCGGTTGGCACTGGACTCCGATGCGACTCTGTGGCGGGAGGCTATGAATCAGGGTGTGTTTATTGTTGGCGAGCAGAATTTGTATGCTGCCTTGCGTGCGGTGCAAGTAACTTGGACGGCTATCAAACAGAATGCCAACAACAAGGCTATCTGCGACACGGCAGAAGAACTATTGGGGCGTGTCGGGGATTTGCTGGAGCGCGTCAATAAGATGGGTAAGAAATTAGGCGAGGTGCAAACTGCTTACGAGGCGGTGGTGGATAAAGCCAACAAAGGTCAGAGCGTTCTCGGCTCAGCCAACAAACTGGTCAAACTCGGTGCCAAAACCAGCACCATCCATCCCCTCCCGCAATCCTCTTCCGACGATATTTCCGCCCCTCGATTGTCATAGTCGTTGCCCCATCGCGCATAGTATAAGGCGTTAAATGCTCCACAGTGATTTTGTAAAATCATATTTTGCAAAAATGATTTTTTTGTGTGGATATTTGGTTGCATCGCAGAAAAACAGTAATTTCGCACCTGCTTTTGTGAGTACCTACTCAACACAGAGTATCTAACACGAAGTTACTAACACGCAGTTGGTAACATGAGCGAAGCGAATACAATAGGTGCATGGAAATGACTCTTGAGGAGAGAGTTAGTAGTCCGAGCGCGGGACTATAGTCGTGGTAAAAAGCGAACATGTACAGAGCCTATCTAACCAAGAAAGATATGGCTCTTTTTTTGTGTGGTTCCGTTTATGGGATGCGAGTGTTGGAAGAATGCATGGCGGGGTAAGATAAGTAATGGTCGTTAGACAAGAAACAAAGATTGTAAAAATAATACAGAATGAGAATGAAGAATAATGTATTTCGCCTGTATCTGTTAGGCGTGATGATGTGTGTGGCAGGTATTAGTCTGACCGGTTGCCACCGAAACGAGCAAAGCCAAGAAGAGGCTGTGGCTCACAACAAAACAATGACTATTGCAGCGCAAGACTGCACGATAGAGGAGAGTTATCCTGCCTCTATCCGTGGGCGTCAGGACATTGCTATCATGCCGCAAGTGGCAGGTACACTGACCAAACTTTGCGTTGTGGAGGGCGAGCGCGTAAGCAAAGGACAGGTGCTGTTTATCATCGACCAAGTGCCTTATCGTGCGTCGTTGGAAACTGCCGAAGCCAATGTGGAAGTGGCTAAGTCGAATGTGGCAACCGCCGAGTTGGTGTATCGGTCGAAGCAGCAACTGTATGCCGACAGCGTCATCTCCGATTTCGATTTGCAGACGGCTAAGAATAGTTATCTGAGTGCCAAAGCAGGGTTGGCTCAGGCACACGCTGCGCAGGTGATTGCGCAAAACAACCTCAACTATACCGAGGTCAAGAGTCCGAGCAATGGTGTGGTAGGCACGCTGCCTTTCCGCGTGGGCGCATTGGTGTCGCCGCAGATGCCTACGCCGCTGACCACCATGAGCGACAACTCAGTGATGTATGTTTATTTCTCGATGACCGAGAACCAATGGCTTGCCCTTGCGCGTCAGTATGGCAGCAAAGACGCTGCGCTGAAAAACATGCCGGAGGTATCGCTGCTGCTCAACGATGGCAGTCAATACCCCGAGAAAGGTAAGATTGAGACCGTGTCCGGTGTGATAGACCAAGCCACTGGCACGGTGAGTGTGCGTGCCACTTTCGGCAACAAGAACGGCTTGCTCACCTCTGGCGGTGCGGGAAACATCGTGTTGGAGAAGCCTCGCAAAGACGCATTGTTGATACCGCGCACGGCTACCTACGAGGTGCAAGACAAGGTGTTTGTCTATCGTGTAGTGGACGGCAAAGCCACGGCTACGCAGGTGGTTGTGAGCCGCTTGAACGGTGGTAAAGACTATGTGGTGGAAAGCGGTTTGAGTGCTGGTGATGTGATTGTGGTAGAAGGTGTGGCACTGCTGAAAGAAGGAACGAGAATAGAGTAAAGACCGCTTCGCTAAAGGAACAAAGAGCAAGAACAAAAATGCATTCGACAGGTGTCAAAGCCGATACAAATTAGTCCATTGTCCTTACTCCTTGCTTGCTCCATCGTCTAACAATAAAATATCCAACTATGAATGTAAAAACTTTTGTGGAACGCCCGGTGCTGTCGGCAGTCATCTCTATCTTGATTGTGCTGCTCGGTGTCATCGGCTTGAAGCGCTTCCTATCGAACAATATCCCGACATTGCGCCGCCTACCGTTATGGTGATGACGCAGTACTACGGCGCGAGTGCCGAATCGGTGCAGAAATCGGTGATTGCCCCTATCGAAGAGGCTATCAACGGTGTCGAGAACATGACCTATATGACCTCAACTGCCACCAACACGGGTAGCGCAGAGATTTATGTCTATTTCAAGCAAGGCACCGACCCCGATATGGCGGCGGTGAATGTGCAGAACAAGATTTCATCGGCTACGGCCAAGTTACCGAGCGATGTCAAAGTGGTTGGCGTTCAGGCGTTTAAGCGTCAAACGAGTATGTTGCAGATATTCACCGTCTCATCGCCCGACGATAGTTTTGACCAGACTTTCCTTAGCAACTATATCAACATCTCTATCAAACCCGAGTTGCTCCGTATTCAGGGCGTCGGGCAGATGGTTGTGCTTGGTGGCGACTACTCAATGCGTGTGTGGATGAAGCCCGATGTGATGGCACAGTATGGACTCGTGCCGAGCGATGTAACCGCCGCTTTGGCGGAGCAGAATATCGAGTCTGCCACGGGTGCTATCGGCGAGAACTCGCCCGAGGCGTACCAGTACACGATGAAGTACAAAGGGCGTTTGCAGACCCCCGAGGAGTTTGGTGAGATAGTTATCCGCTCCACTGCCGACGGCGAAGTGCTGCGCCTGCGCGACATCGCCGACATCGTGTTGGGCGAGGAAAGTTACGGCTTCGATGGTCGCCAGAATGGGCATCACGGTGTGCAGTGTATGGTGTTCCAGACCGCCGGTTCCAACGCCACCGAGGTGAACAACCAAATCGATGCCCTGCTCGCCGATGTGCAGGCACACGCCCCAAAAGGGGTGGAGATAACGAAGATGATGAGTACCAACGACTTTCTCTACGCCTCTATTCATAATGTGGTCAAGACCCTCATCGAGGCAATCTTGCTCGTTATCCTCATCGTGCTGCTTTTCTTGCAGGATTGGCGCTCTACGCTCATTCCGTTTGTCAGTATCATCGTATCGTTGATAGGTACTTTCGCTTTTATGGTGGTCGCCGGTTTCTCTATCAACCTTATCACATTGTTTGCCCTTGTGCTGGTGATTGGTACCGTGGTGGACGACTCTATCGTGGTGGTCGAGGCGGTGCATAGTCGCTTCGATGCCGGCTACAAAAATCCCTTCCAAGCCACCGTGTACGGCACCAAAGATGTGGCAATCGCCATCATCACCTCATCGCTCGTCTTCATGGCGGTGTTTATTCCTATCAGTTTTATCGGTGGTACGAGTGGCGTCTTCTATCGCCAATTCGGTCTGACAATGGCGGTGGCAGTAGGTATCTCCGCAATCAACTCGCTGACCACTTGCACTGCGCTCTGTGCGCTCTTGCTGCGCCCCAAGCAGACCAATGGCGAAGGACTGCGAGGCTACAAGCGTTGGCGTTTCTTGTTCTCCGATAAGTGGAATCGCGGTTTCGACCGTCTGACAGCGTGGTATCAGCGTGGTGCAGCGCACTTTGTCAAGCACCCGTGGATGAGTTTCCTTACAGCGGCACTGAGCATCGTGCTGATGGTCGTGCTGATGCGTACTACCAAGATAGGATTGGTGCCGGAGGAGGACCTCGGTACCGTGATGATCAATATCGATACTCCTCCCGGAAGTTCGTTGGCTACCACCGACGATATCATGCGCGAGATAGAGAACCGACTGATGACTATCCCCGAGGTGGCTGAACTCAACAGCACGGCGGGATACGGACTTATCTCCGGTGAGTCGAGTGCTGCGGGCAATATCATTATGAAACTCAAACCATGGTCGGAGCGTACACGCAAAGACCAATCGGTCAATGCTGTCATCGGCAAGGTGTATGCCCTCACTGCCGACATCAAAGATGCCACGGTCTTTGCTATGGCACCGGCGATGATTGCGGGGTATGGTACGGGTAATGCACTGGATATCAACCTGCAAGACAAACTTGATGGCGATATGCACCAATTCTACGACTATGCGCAGCAGTTCATCGGTGCGCTCAATCAACGCCCCGAGATAAGTGTGGCTTTCACCTCATTCAACCTCAATTTCCCGCAGTGGGAGGTGAGTGTCGATGCGGCTAAGTGTCAGCGTTCGGGTATCACTGCCAACGAGGTACTTGGCTGTCTGTCAGGCTATTACGGTGGACAGTATGTCAGCGATTTCAACCGTTTCGGTAAGGTCTATAAGGTACAGATTATGGGCGACCCCAAGCAGCGTATGGACGAGCGCAGCCTCGACAATACCTTCGTTCGTTTGCATAACGGCGAGATGGCACCCTTGTCGCAGTTCGTTACTTTGAAGCGTGTCTATGGTGCCGACAAACTGACGCGTTTCAACCTCTACAACTCCATTGCCGTCAGTGCTATGCCTGCCGACGGATACTCCTCCGGCGATGCTATCAAGGCGGTCAAAGAGGTGGCTGCCGAGGTACTCCCGCAGCAGTATGCCGTCGATTACGGAGGTATCACACGCGAGGAGATCCAACAATCCAACAGCGGTACCGCGGCTATTTTCCTGCTTTGTATCGTCTTTATCTACTTGATTCTCTCGGCGTTGTACGAGTCGTTCCGCTTGCCGTTGGCTATTATCATCGCTGTGCCGGTAGGTCTCATGGGCTCGTTCTTGCTCACCAAGATAGTCGGTTTGGAAAACAATATCTACCTCCAAACGGGTGTCATCATGCTTATCGGCTTGCTCAGCAAAACGGCTATCCTTATCACCGAGTATGCCTCCGAGCGTCGCAAGGCGGGCAAGAGCCTGCAAGAGGCGGCTATCGATGCTGCGGGTGTGCGTCTGCGACCCATTATGATGACTGTCCTCACGCTAATCTTCGGTATGCTCCCGATGGTGGCGGCTATGGGTGTCGGTGCCAATGGTAACCGTAGTCTCGGTACGGGTGTCGTAGGTGGTAGTATCGTTGGTACATTGGCGCTGTTGTTCCTCGTGCCGTCGCTCTTTGTCGTCTTCCAACGCCTCGACGAGAAACGCCGACGCAACCGAAACACCAACGCATAAAATGTACGATTATTAAGATTTTGTTCTATTTTGCAAGGCGGCTTTTCTGCTCTCCAAACAGCGACTTTTGTCGAGACCTAATCGAGACCTAAAGCCAACCTGCAAAATGTACGATTATTAAGAATACAATGGTATGAAACAGTTTCAGAAAAAAAACATATTAGTCTTTGCTCTTTGTTCCTTGCTCCTGATTTCGCTGTCCAACTGTGGTATCTACGGCAAGTACAAGCCCGTCACCGATGTCGATTCTACCCTCTACGGTGATTTAGTGCTCGCCGATACCACGCACAACTTGGCGAACCTCACTTGGGAGCAACTCTTCACCGACCCGCTCTTGCAAGACCTTATCCGTCAGGCACTCGATAGCAATATCGACCTGCGTGTAGCGCACGAGCATGTCAACCAGGCAGAGGCCACTCTCCGCGGTGCTCAGTTGGCATATCTGCCCGCTATCAGCCTTGCGCCGCAAGCGGGTTTCTCGCCCCAATATAGCATTCGCCAAGGCACCTACGACCTCGTCGCATCGGCTTCGTGGGAGATAGACATCTTCGGCCGCATGCTCAACTCGCTCCGAGGTGCCAAAGCCGCTAAGCAGCAAGCACTCGACTACGAGCAGGCGGCTCGCTGTGGACTGATAGCCGGTGTCGCAAACGCCTACTACACCCTCCTCATGCTCGATGCGCAACTCCAAACAGCCGAAGAGAACGAGCAGACTTGGGCAAAGACCATCAACACCATCCGCCGTATGAAAGAGGCCGGTATGGCTGATGAGGCGGCAGTTACGCAGATGGAAGCCACCTACTACTCCATTCAGACCATGGTGCTCGACTCGCGCCAACAGATACGCCAAACCGAGAACGCCCTCTGCCTGATGTTGGCTACCACCTACCGTCCTATCCCCCGTGGCACTCTCGATGCGCAGACTGTCCCCGCCGAGTTGGAAGTGGGCGTGCCTGCACAACTGCTCTACAATCGCCCCGATGTACGCGCTGCGCAACAGAATATGGCACGCGCTTTTTATGCCGCCAACCTGAGTCGCAGCAACTGTCTGCCCTCGCTCAACCTAAGCGGTACCTTTGGTTGGACCAACCACTCCTACGGTACTATTATCGACCCCATGACGATGATTTCCTCTCAGGCGGCAGGCTTGGTGGCCCCGTTGTTCAATTCGGGCCGCAACATCGCACAAGTCAAGATGGCTAAGTCGCAACAGCAAGAGTCGATACTCACCTTCACCAAGACCGTCCTCAGTGCCGGCAACGAGGTGAACGATGCCTTGCATACCTACCAAACTGCCCACGCCAAGTGCGAGTTGTACGACAAGCAGGTCGAAGCACTCAGCCGTGCACAGCGTGCCACGCAACTCAAGATGCAGTTCGGTAGCACCACCTACCTCGAAGTCCTAACTGCCCAAAACAGCCTGCTCACTGCTGAGTTCACACGCATCAGCAATCGCATGGCGGAACTGCAAGCCGTCGTCTCGCTCTACCATGCCCTCGGCGGAGGAAATGCGTACTGATTAGTAAAGCCGTTGTCCGCTGATACTGAATAAATAAGTAGAATGATTCGAGCCGATTGGTTCAATGTACATCTGCCCGTTGCGTACCACTATGCGATGGGCAGATGTCTTTTTGTTGTCTTTTGTCGCTGTGTAGGAGGTCGGTTGAGCGTGTCGCAGCACCAAGCGCATACCTACATAGTTCAGCCGTCGATCAGCCCGCTCATAGAGCCGACAAGAAGTACGCAAGATATGCTCTTGCCGGGCGTAGCACCCGCCTCGCACCACGCGATACTCCCTGGCGTTGTAAGCCGCCCCTGTCGGGTCTGTCTGTTCGTCTGCCGTGTAGTCGCCATAGTAGTCGGAGCACCACTCCAACACATTGCCGCTCATGTCATATAGCCCGAGTTCGTTGGGCTTCTTTTGTCCCACCATATGCGTCTGCGTGGGCGAGTTCTGCGCATACCACGCTACCTCGCTCGGCGTGTCGCTTCCCGCATACTTATATCCTTTGCTCGCTTGCCCGCCTCGTGCTGCGTACTCCCATTCTGCCTCCGTGGGCAACCGAAAGAAATCACCCTCGTCTATCTGTCCCGAGGCGTGCAGACTGTCGTTGAGTGCCATCAAAAAAGCCGTTGCGTCGGCATAGTTGATGTAGTAGGCAGGGTAACCGATACCGTATCCGTTCTCCGAGTACCACTGCTTATCCTCTGTCGGCTGTGCGTGCATTACGGCGAACCACAACTCTTGCGTAACAGGGTAAGTGCCTATTGCATAGTCGCTTAGTACCACTGTATGCACCGGTGCTTCGTCAAACATCGCATTTTGGTCATAGCGGGGTAGGGTAGCGTTGTCCCGCTGTGCACCCATCAGAAAACGGTCGCCTTTCACCTCCGTCATCTCAAACTCAATGTCCCCAACTCGATAGGTCGTGCCATGCATATCTTGTGCTGTGTGCACCTCTCCTTGTGCTTGTACCGCCGGTGTCAAGCAACAAAGCCATCCCGCTATCAAGATGTACCGATATACCTTTCCCAAATACATATTATCTGATAATCAATGTTTTAATGCCGGTCCATTGTCCATTGTCTATTTTATCAAGCCAATCTGATAGGCCTCCAACAGGTGTTCCAGGTTGGTTACTTGCGCCTGCAGTTCGCGCCCACGATCGGTATCGCAGATATGCAAACGGTGTTCCGTGAAGTCCTGCAGCAGCGTCCGACTATGGATATCACTACCCGACAAGATAGCCTGCTCGCGGCTCTCAAACGACTCGTGTTCTACCAACTGAATACCATGGCTGTTATAAATCAGCGTGTAGCCCGCTATGCCCGTCTTTTCTTGGTAGGGCTTGCTGAACCCACCGTCTATCACAAACCGTTTACCCTCCGCGCGGATAGGTGTCTCGCCTGCTATCGTGCGCACGGGGATATGCCCATTGATGATACGCCCCGTATGCTCGTCCATACCAAACTCCCGCAGTATCATCTCGCAGGTCTCTCGCTCGTTCGCCAGCGTGTAGTACGCCCCTTTCTGCTCTTTCCAAGTACGCTCGTCATCTACAAAATACCGCTCCAGAGTGGTCATCTTATCTTTGTTGTACAGCGGTGAGCAAGGTCCTTCCCATAGGTAGAGCATATAGTCGAGCGCATCGGCTTTCTCTTTGCCGGCACCATAGTACGCTGTGCGTACCACCTCATCGGTACGCTCCATCAGTGACCTGCCGCTCACACGCTTGCCGCATACATCCACTTCCGTAAAACTGCCGTCGCTATTCAGTGGCACCGCTGCATGATACAACAAGAACCCGTTGCGCACCAAGAACATACTCCCGTGCTGGTAGAGCAAGTGCAGGTGTTTCTGCATCTTCTCCGAATTCCGAAAACTGCGCTCCAACTGTGCCATCAGTTCCTCCTCTTCCGCCGACAGACGATAGGGATCTGCCTCCGACAGTGTCGGTAGGTGCCTATCGGTCAGCGCATAGTCCTGTCCGCCGATACGGATAGTGCCGTACTGCAAGTCGATTTTATCCAGCAGCAATCGGTCGTTCATCCCCCATTCGGGGTGGCGCAGAATCGTCTGTCCCTCCAACTTAAATTGGATAATCGATATCGCCTTGTGCATCTTCGCCATCAACGCGGCCGACCGTGTCAGACGCGGGTTGTTCTCAAAATCCTTGGTCTGAAACACCCTGCAAGGGTCATCGCCGTAGGTCTCCATCGCAAAGTTTGCCAGCGGAAGCAGGTTGATTCCGTACCCCTCCTCCAGTGTCTCAATGTTCGCATACCGTATCGACACACGCAGCACCGTGGCAATCAGCGCAAGGTTACCCGCCATCGCACCCATCCATTCAATATCGTGGTTGCCCCATTGGATGTCGTAGTCCCGTAGTGTCGAGAGTACATCTATTATCTTCGATGCCCCCGACCCGCGGTCGAAGATATCGCCCACCACATGTAGCGTGTCTATCGTAAAACTGTGTATCAGATACGAGATGGCTGTAATTAGTTTCTCCGCGCAACCTAAGTCGATGATAGTGTCGATGATAGCATTGTAATATACCGCGCGGTCGCTCTCTATGTTCGATTCGTGCAGCAACTCATCGATGATGTACGCATAGTCTTTTGGCAGCAGTTTGCGCACTTTCGACCGACTGTATTTGATTGTTACCGCCCGTGCCACCAGCACCACTTGGTGCAAGCGTATCCTGTACCAATCCTCTATCGCAAACTCGCCGATACCCTCGTCTAATCCCTCTATAGGCTCATATAGGCTTTGCTGCACCAGTTCTATGCGCTCATCGGGGTAGTAGATTAGTGCGCACAGAGCGCGTTTCTCTGTCTCGCTCATCAGGTCGCCGAAGAGGTCATCTATCTTGTGCCGTATCACTCCCGATGCGTTCTTTATCGTGTGGATAAATGCACTACTCTCGCCGTGTAGGTCGCTTACAAAATGCTCCGTACCTTTCGGCAGCGATAAGATGGCACGCAAGTTAATCAACTCCGTGATAACGGCTTTATTGTTGGGAAATTTCTCACTCAACAACTTCAGATACCGCAAATCGCCCTTTATTTCTTCTATATCCATAGTCTGTTCTGCGTGGTTTATGTATTCCGTATTTCTTTTTAGTTTAGATATCTATTTTACTCAGCGCTTTGCTTTGTTTCACTCAGCACCCCGTTCTACCTTACTCAGTACTTTGCTTTGTTTTACTCAGCACCCCGTTCTACCTTACTCAGTACTTTGCTTTGTTTCACTCAGCACCCGTTCCACCTTACTCTGCATCTCGCTTTTATTTAGTGTGTGGTAGTTCTAAACCCTATTCTCGTTCGGAATCTCGTTTCTGACTGCAAAGATACACTTTTTTTGTCAATATGCCAAAGTTACTCTCCTTATTCCTCCAAAATCTCCTTGCTATTCTTCATTCTTGATGAAGTAGGCTTCTTGCTATTCTTCATTTTTGATGGAATAAGGCTTCTTGCTATTCTTAATCTCCAATTCTTAATTTTCTATTACCTCATTCTCTCCCCGTATGCACCCTGCTTGTCCACTGACCGTAGTATGTTGTTAGTATGTGATTAGTATGTGATTAGTATGTGGTTTAGCGAATCCGACCGTAGTCTGATAGTACCCACACTGTACCCTAATAGTGTTAATGTAAATATGGAAGAATGTGTACTATGTGTTAAAATGTGTATTGCGTTTTGGTAGTCGGCCGCTCCCCACCCGCGAAGTGTCCCCGCCGCGGGCTTGCCAAGCCCGCAACATACTCCTCGCACACAAAAAGGCTGCTTGAGCATTTCAAGTAGCCTTTCCAACTTCTAACAGCGTCAGCGTTCTAACTTCTAATATCTCACTTCTCCCCCACAGACATACCCGTCGCGGTGTAGATACCGCCGTCGTGGATGATGTACAAGATACCGTCTTCGAGTACCTTCTGCGCACCGCTCTCCTCGCTCGTTGTAGTCTGGTCGATAGCGGTCAGCGTACCTTGATAAGTGATGTGTACAGGCAGGTTGTACGAGTTTACGGCATCTACTATGAGCGATGTGTTGCTCTCCTCGTGCACAATCGCTACGCTACCCGCTACCAAGAAGTACATCTGCTGCGGGTTGCCGTTGGCTATCGTCGTGTAGTACGACGGCGTCAGTGTCCCGTCGGCGGCAAGTCCGGTCGAGGCCAATACGGTATGGTCTGCGTAGGTCGAACCAATCGTGTACTGCCCGGCTGGCAGAACCTGACTGCCTTCCTCGTCGCAGAAGAGATACAAGAGGGTCTTGTCGCTTTCGTCTTGTTTCTGTGCCATAAAGAGGATAAAACCTTGTGTCGCCCGCATGTCCTCCACGGCAATGATGTCCGCATCGGTGTACGCTTGCTCCACTGCCCCTTGCTCTGCATCCATATTGATATACTTGCGGTGCGTCGCCACGCTGCATACTGCCGATAGGTCGCCATACTGCGCCGTGATTGTGGTTGTGCCGCAACTGTTGCCATACAAACGCACGGTCTTGCTGTCCTTCGTGTTGCTTATCTCCTTGTATATCAAATGGTTGTTGTCTGCTGCAATACTTATCTGCGAAGCGTCCCCGTTGAGTACCGTCAGGCAGAGGTCAGTCGAGTCGCCAAGCAACAAATCAACGCTGTTCTTGTCTGTGATAAGACCTTTGACTTCTGCCTCATACCAGAGGTAAGGCAATGCGCCATATACCCATGGTGCGTCTGCCGTTGTGCCTTGTGCGAAAGAGTGAGCCGCAAGAAAATCGGTCGTCAGTGCCGCAAGCGTTGCGCCTTCCGTGGTGCTGTCTGCGGCTAAGACGGTCCCGTCGATAGACTCTGCCGGAGCAAGGGCGTAGTTGTCGCCGAGGCCAGTCTCTGCCGCACCTACCTTATAGAGTGCATCGCGGTTTCCCTCATAGTAGTCGTTCCAATCCTTTTCCGTCCATTCGTTTTCCATTCTGTCCCAGTCAATCTCTTTCTTGTCGGCAGAGGTGTAACCGGCGATACGGTGTGCTGCCGGATTAGCCGCACTTTGGGCAATGGCAATCGTGTCGAGCGATACAAGGCAATGAGCAATGAGCGTGTCGCTCGCAGCCTCGTAGGTCTCCTCTATGCTGCCGGCTATACCGCCTGCTGCCGTGTAGCGCATACCGCCCATAGCGGAAAGCGAACCTTCAGCAAAGCAGTTGTTTATCACCGCTCTACTGCTGCTGCCGATGATACCCGCTACTGCCTCATAACCGCTGATCGCACCGCTGCTGTGGCAGTTGCTAATCGTCTCATCGCCCGAGGTATTCTCACCCACTATACCTGCAGCCGTTCCTGCCGTCAGCAAACCGCCGAAAGCGCAAGCACCGATATGGCTGCCCGTGCGCAAACTGCCTGCTATACCGCTGGCGGTCGCATCTTCCGTCAGCGCAAACGATGCGTCGTTCACCGAGCAACCGATAACTTTCGACCCCGTGGCAAGCGAACCGGCTATACCGCCGAAATAACCGCTGAAATCCTCATCTGCCACTGCCTTCGGAGAGTAGATGTGTATGTTTTGCAGCGTGCTAACTCCCGTGGTGAGCAACTGGTTGGTAACCACGCTGTTGGCTACCAATCCCGCTTCCGTCGCGTCCTCAAGCGTTATCACCGGCTCATACAAGGTCAGATTCTCAATAGTCGCACTTTCCAATACATTGTGGAATAAACCATTGTCCTCCAATACCAGGTTGGTCAGTATATGCTCCTGTCCGTCGAGGCTTCCGGTGAAGTCGGCGGATACACCGCTATACGAAATCGACTGGAAATCCAAGTCGTTGATGACATGGCGTATTCGGGTCGAAAAACTCCTTTTCATATCGTGCAAAAGCGTAGTATATTTGGTGATTGCGCTGTTGCATAATGATAGGTACCGATGCATTGCCCGCATCCGAGATATAGGCGTAGTCGAGTACAAAAGTATGGGCCGGAGTGGCTTTGAACCCGCTGTATGACGCCTTCTGATAAACATCATAGATAAGGTAGTACTCGTATGAATAGTCGTCGCCGTTGATATTCTCTACGGTCGAATCGCGTTGAAAAACCAAGGTGTAGTTCTCGCTCCACGCATCGCGAGCCATGTTTTGTGCCAGCACTTGATTACCTTCTATCGAGCAGATTTTATTTCCTGTGCCTATCGAGAATACATCGTTGTACTCCTTGCCTTGATAGTCTTCCGTCGTGGCGTGAACATACAGCATCACCTCATATTGGTCATCGAGATTAAAGAATTTCTTGGTTACTAACGGATTGACCTGTACGCTGTTTACACCCGTTACCCCGGGTTCATCGGTAAAAGTATCGGTAAACTCGCCCAACAGTTGCTGTTGCCCGTCGTATATTTTTACATGGGCGGCAGAATAACTGCCATTGCTCTTCTCAGTTAGGTCTATTGTGTAGGTCCATACACTACCGTCCGGACTCACTATCGTTCCGAATCCGTTGGTCGCAGGCAGTTCTACGCTATTTGCTGCGGCATTTACCGAGGCAATGCTTTTAGATGTCTTGTTTACCGAGGCAATGCTTTTAGACGCCTTGATAGATGTTTTAGCAGATGCACAGCGATTGGTCGCATCCCCATCCTGCCAAGTACTGAACATTCCTTGTGCCCATTGCTGCTCGCTCTTATGCCACGAGTGCTTGGGTGTTTGTCTGTCCGTAGCCGATACCCGGGCGTGCTTTGTCCCATTCGTCGGCTGCTGAGTCGTTGCCGCCTGCACCGCCGTGGCACACAGCAGACACACGCTCGCCATGTAAAAAAGTAGATGTTTCTTCATAAATAATTGGTTTTATATGTTATTGTTTCTTGCGCGATTTCCGTGTCCCATACTATAGTTTGTATGAAGCCTTTATGTAAATTGTTTGCAGAGATATATCTATTATTTCATATTTGCAAGAAAAAGTACTTTATTTGTATCAAAATGGCGCATATGTGTTCATTTGTGCACCAAAATGATAATTATACATCTTGTTTTTGCATATATGCATTTGCCGGAATGCAATTCTCTGCATAATCCCTTCTGTATGATAAAAATGCGAAAAAAACACCAAGATATTTGCACAGTCCAAAAAAAAGCAGTATCTTTGCACCCGCTTTTGAAAAAGCAATGTCTCCCTAGCTCAGTTGGTAGAGCAACTGACTCTTAATCAGTGGGTCGAGGGTTCGAGTCCCTCGGGGGACACTCAGAATCATTGAAAAATCAAGGATTTATGTGCAAACATAAGTCCTTTTTTGTTCTATACATACTTCTACACTAATACAATGGAGTTCCAAGCCAATGCCACATAGAATTATATGTCCAATTACATGGCAATTATATATGTTTAATCGCCCGCCCCTGCTGTTATGTAAGAAAAATTTGCACATGCCGATTATTTGTTGTAACTTTGCACTACATACCTATCATATATGATTCACCTACGCGAGATACATACTGCCGATGCCGATTATGCTTTTGTTGAGGCACTTTGGCTGCAAGCCTTTCCGGAGATAGAACGCCGAGATACGGCTGCGCAAAGGCAGAATACGGATACCAACCCGCTGTTTCATTGCCTGTTAGCCACATCTCCCGAAGGCAACCCCATAGGCTTTCTTACCTATTGGGACTTTGGCAGTTACTGCTATGGCGAGCATTTCGCTACCGATATGCGGCTGCGCAATAGAGGATATGGCGGACAAATCATCCGTGATGCTATCGACTATATCGCGCGTCCCTTGGTGCTGGAGGTAGAACTGCCGCAAGACGACCTAAGCCGTCGGCGTATCGGGTTCTATCAGCGCAACGGACTGACGCTTTGGCAGGATATACCTTATGTGCAACCCGCATATCGTGTCGGCGGTGAGGCACTGCCAATGCTCCTTATGGCTGCCCCCGATCTGGAGCCGAACCGCTGTGCCGACCAAGTCATCCGTACTATCCACCGCCATGTGTATGGCGTGTAGGTCGGCGGGCAATAACGGAGTACCAATCCAGCGAAGCAGCATTTTCAGCCTATATAGCGTTTAATGGAGCACCCTCAGAGCAATTAATGGCCAATTAACCGCAATTAACGGAGACATAATGGATACGCCTGTATGATTTTTATGGCTTTTAATTGAGGGACAATGGTGTGTTCAATGGCGACTCGCGTATTTTCCTACTTGCCAAAAATATGCTCTGCAGCAGGATTTGCACTTTTTGTTTGCATATTCTGCATTTTTGTCGTACCTTTGCAACAAGAACATTGTTGCGGTTACCATTTTGCCTATCTTGTGCAGAATGACCTCATGCCGGGTGCCGAATGGTGTTCTTATGTAAATACCTTATAAAAAACACAATTATGGCTAAAGTTTATCAAGCAAACGAGATTAAGAATGTTGCTATGTTAGGTGGCAGCGGCTCGGGTAAAACCACTCTTATGGAGGCGATGCTCTATGAGAGTGGAGTGATTAAGCGTCGTGGAACGATCGAGGCACAATCGACGGTTTGCGACTATTTCCCCGTAGAAAAAGAGTACGGCTATTCGGTATTCTCTACGGTGTGCAACATCGAGTTCCAAGGTAAAAAACTAAACATTATCGACTGCGCCGGTTCGGATGATTTCTGCGGTGGTACGGTGGCAGCACTTCAGATGGTAGGTTCGGCACTCATCGTGCTAACCGCCAACAATGGTATCGAAGTAGGTACCCAAAACAACTTCCGTCTGGTGGAAAAAGCCAAGAAACCATTGGCATTCGTTATCAATAAGTGCGACCACCCCGACGCTGACTTCGACAATACTTTTGCACAACTCAAAGAGAACTTTGGTAATAAGTGCACCCTTATACAATACCCCGTTAATGCGGGCGCAGGCTTCAATGCCGTGATCGATGTGCTCAAAGGCAAGATGCTTGTTTGGGGACCCGATGGCGGCGCACCCGAAGAGAAAGAGATTCCCACCGAACACCAAGAGCGCGTGGCTGAGATGCGTCAGCAACTCCAAGAGCAAGCCGCTGAGGCCGATGAAACGCTGCTCGATAAGTTCCTATCCGAAGGTCTGACCGACGAGGAGATTATGCACGGTCTGTGCTCTGTCTATGCCGATGGCTCGATGTACCCCGTCATCTGCACCAGCGGTCTGAAAGATATGGGTATCCGTCGCTTGATGGATTTCCTCTTGGCTATGGCACCTGCGCCTGCCAACTTCAAATACCCCACTCTCGATGGAGAAGGTATCAGTCCCGACCCCACCAAACCGACCAGTCTGTATGTGTTCAAGACTTCGGTCGAACCGCATATCGGTGAGGTCAACTATTTCCGCGTGATGCAAGGTACGGTCAAAGCCGGAGATGACTTGCAGAACATGGATCGTGGCACCAAAGAGCGTATCTCGCAACTCTATATGGTGGCTGGTTCCAACCGTATCCCCGTCGATGAGGTCTCGGCTGGCGACATCGCGGCTACGGTCAAACTCAAAGATACCCGCACAGGCAACACGCTCAATGCCAAAGATTGCGACCTCCACTATGCTAAGATCGAGTATCCACAGCCGCGCTTCCGCCGTGCTATCCGTTCTGTCAACGAGGCGGACAACGAGAAACTGGCGGCTTTGCTCACTCGTATGCGCGAGGAAGACCCTACATGGGTGGTTGAGCAATCCAAAGAACTCAAACAGATGATAGTGTCCGGACAAGGAGAGTTCCACTTGCGTACGCTCAAATGGCGTTTGGAGAACAACGAGAAGATGCAAGTCGTGTTCGAAGAACCGAAGATTCCGTACCGTGAGACCATCACCAAGGCTGCGCGTGCTGACTATCGCCATAAGAAACAGTCGGGCGGATCCGGGCAGTTCGGTGAGGTACATCTTATTGTCGAACCGTATGAAGAGGGCGTTCCGGTAAAAGAAGTGTATAAGTTCGGCAACCAAGAGTATCGTATCACGGTCAAAGATACGCAAGAGATACCATTGGAGTGGGGTGGTAAACTTGTGCTGGTCAACTCCATCGTTGGTGGTGCTATCGAAGCACGCTTCATCCCTGCTATCCTCAAGGGAATCATGGATCGTATGGAGCAAGGCCCGCTCACAGGTTCGTATGCCCGCGATGTACGCGTTATCGTTTACGATGGTAAGATGCACCCCGTTGATTCCAACGAGATTTCCTTCCGCTTGGCCGGGCGTAATGCGTTCGCAGAGGCGTTCCGCAATGCCAACCCAAAAGTACTGGAGCCTATCTATGAGGTAGAAGTCCTCGTGCCGAACGACTTGGTCGGCGATGTGATGTCCGACATCACAGGTCGTCGCGGTATGGTACTCGGTATGGAAACCGAAAAGACTTTCACTTGCCTGCACGCCGAAGTGCCTCTCAAAGAACTGACCTCCTATTCTACCACCCTCAGTTCGCTTACGGGCGGTCGCGCTACTTTCACTATGAAGTTCAAGGATTACGAACTCGTGCCGGCGGATGTGCAAGACAAACTCCTCAAAGAGTACGCCGAAACCCAGAAAGACGAAGAGTAAACGGATAGACGAAGAATAAAATCGTATATACCTTTGTCGCTTTCCTTTTCTAAAGTTAGTTGACTATCACCAAAGCGACCGCCCGAAATACCGAGCGGTCGCTTTGTCTTTGATGATTACTAAATGTCCTATCTGCGTTTGTCCTGTGTTTCTATGTGAAAGTCCTATCGATATTAGTACCATGATTTTCCATTTCGTGCACTGCAAGCACTCAAAAAATATCTATTTTGTGTACTGCGAGCATATAAAAACTTTCCATTTTGTGCACTGACTACCAAAATCGGGGCAACCATATCAAATCCGAAATGCTTTATTCAATGGATAACTTCTCTACATTCTTACCATTCCTATTGCACCGATAATGCACAATCTCTACATTCTCTGCATTCGGGACAAAGGAAATAGTTTTAACGAACTACATGGCTGTTAAGGAGAACTCACAATGCAAACACCAATTTAGTTTTTGGAAATGAACAGTCCCGGTAGTAGATGTTTTTGTACAATTCTTGAACGCATTCTTGAATGTTTTTGTGTAGAAAAATGTATGGAAGCAATATGCATAATTACATGCCTATTTACATGATAATTATATGTTGAAAAAACAATGTTAGTTATATGTTTAATCGTCAATTAACCGCAACGGAGAATTTTTATATGGTCTTTAATGGAGCAAAATCAGAGCAATTAACGGTCGATTAACGGCCATTAACGAACAATGGTGGAATGCGTACAAAAATCTCTTATTCCGTGAAAGTACCAATGCGGCGAACCCGATCCTCAAAACCCTCGCGGTCGTCTAAGGCATGGTTCTTCACTCTCGCGCGATAGTTGTAGATTGTGTTGGTGCTGTAGCATAGCAGTTCGGCGATCCGCGTACTGGAGTCGATACCGAGGCGAATCAGCGCAAAAATACGCAACTCGGTGTTCAGTGCCCCCTCTTTCTCCGGATAAATACGCTCTTCGGGGCGTAGCAAAGCATTAAATTCCTCTACAAAATCGGGGTATATCGATAGGAAAGAGGTGTCGAAACGCTGATAGAAAGCGGGCATCTCGGCCTCCATAAACTGTGCCGATGTCTGTCCCGTGGCTTTCGGTGCCATTTTCGCCATACGCCGCAGGTTGTCTGCGCACGCTACCAGGTAGAGCGAGATATACCGTTCTTTGATGTTATTAGCCTCGTGCAACGAATTGTTCACCGCTTTCATCTTATGGTTTAGACTATGCAGGCGACGGTTCTGTCGCACCACCACCATCGCTAATACAAACACCGAGAGCAATCCTATCAGCAAGATTATCAGGAAGATATGCAGCCGTTGTGAGGCTTGTTGTTGCTGTTGTTCGTAAGCACGATTGATGATTTGCGATACTTGGTTAATCTGCATAAACCGCATTCGTGCATCGAAGATAGCGGCGTTGTTCAGCGAGTATTGTATATACCTATAGGCGCGTTCTATGTCTCCTTCGCCGTTGTTGTACACTATCTCCGCCAGCATCCAACTCGATGCGTTATCCGTTACTCCGCTGCGTACATCGGCTATCGCAGAGCGTATCAACCATTCCTCCTGCTCTTCGTTCTCCCCCGCATAGCGAGCCGCATCCGAGCGGCGATAAGCGTAGATGGCGTATTCATGTGTGTCTAATGGTGGCACCCCATCGGTGTAGTGCAGTTCATATACCGACTCGCCCCCGTACATCCGCGTGCGGCAGTTCTCTAGCCCCACCTCTATGTGGTGCGGTATCTCGCCCGGGCAGAGTACTTGTGCTAGTTGGTAGTAGCGAAGCGCAGAATCGCATAGGTAGGGCGCATAGAGTTCGGCTATCGAGTAGGCTGTCTCTGTGGTCGGATGTTCGTAGTAGGTCGCCTTCAAACCGTCTATCTGTTCCACTCGTTGCGCTAAGTACTGCTCGCTGTGCGTCAGTTCCTTATCTAACACACGCAGCAACGAATCGACTACCGACCGCTGCCCCGCTTCGGCCAACCCGCTGCCCAAGCAGCACAAGGCTATCGCCAAACATACATATCGCAATGGAGAATGTTTCATTGTTATTTAGGTTAAGTTAATCTTTATATCACATCTCAAAAAAGACTGCCTACTTGCTTTCGACAGTCTTTTTTGTATGTGTTCGCCACAATCCATATAGCGGCTTCTATTCTGAAGAATATCGTGTGCTATCGTTATTTCACCGCCTTGAAACTCATGTCAAGGCTCTTCACCGAGTGGGTCAATGCCCCGACGCTCACAAAATCAACGCCACACAATGCATAATCGCGTATTGTCTCAAGCGTGATTCCGCCCGACGACTCAATCTCGATGTGCTTACCGCCGTTCTCTTTCTCCCGGTGCCGTATCAGTTCTACGGCTTTGCGCGTACGCTCCGGCGTGAAGTTATCGAGCATGATACGGTCGGGAATTCCTGTGGCTAATGCCTCGCGAATCTCCTCCTCGTTGCGCGTCTCTATCTCGATACGCAGGTGTTTGCCTTTCTCCTTGCAGTAGTCGCGGGCGCGGGTCAGCGCAGCAGTGATTCCCCCCGCAAAATCCACATGGTTGTCCTTGAGCAAGATCATATCAAACAACCCGATTCGGTGGTTCATTCCGCCGCCTATCTTTACGGCCTCTTTCTCAAGGTAGCGCAAACCGGGTGTCGTTTTGCGGGTGTCTAATACGTGGCACCCCGTGTCCTCTATCAGACTTTGATATTTATGCGTCGTGGTTGCAATGCCCGACATGCGTTGCATCACATTGAGCATCGTACGCTCTATCTGCAGCAAACTCAGTTCTTTACCATATACCTTAAAGGCTATGTCCCCCGGCTTCACCAACGCACCGTCCGACAAAAATTGCTCCATTCTGCACTCGGGGTCAAAGTAGTTGATGATTTCTTTGGCTACTTCTACGCCCGCCAATACACCGGTATCTTTGATAATCAGTTGCTGGCAACCCATCTGCGTGGGTGGAATGCAACTCAGCGAGGTATGGTCGCCGTCGCGAATATCTTCTTCAAACCAAATCGCAATCAGTTTGCGCAGTTCTTCTTTTTCCATAAATCTATGCTTTTATGAGGTCTCTAAATAATTTAGTTAATCCTTTTAAGGCCGTGTTTTAACGAACGGACTGTTCTAACACCATTCTCGGCTGCAAAGTTACCACTTTTTTTGCATATACACAAATCCCACTCTGCCAATGCATAGCCATCGCATCAAATCTGGAATGCTTTATTCAATGCATAACTTCTCAACATTCTAACCATTCCTATTGCACCAATAATGCAATCTCTACATTCTCTGCATTCGGGACAAAGGAAATAGTTTTAATGAATCATGGCTTGCATGGAGAACAACGAGGCTGTTAAGGAGAACTCAAAATGCAAACACTAATTAGTTTTTGGACATTAACAGCCCTGGTAGTAGATGTTTTTGTATAATTCTTGAACGCATTCTTGAATGTTTTTGTGTAGAAAAATGTATGGAAGCAATATGCATAATTACATGTCCAATTACATGGCAATTATATGTTTCTCTTGTCCCGTTCTGCCCCCCCCCCTTTTTTTGGGGGGTGCAGGTGCTTGGGGAGGTCAATGGCTCTTGATATAGCATGCATTGAGAACCCATACAACATAAACACTAATTAGTTTTGGGAAATTAACAGCCCCGGTAGTATGTTTTTGTATAATTCTTGAACACATTATTTATTGAATGTTTTTGTGTAGAAAAATGTATGGAAGCAATATGCATAATTACATGTCTAATTACATGGCAATCATATGTTTCTCTTGTCCCACTGTGCAACACCCCCTCTTACGGAGGGGCTTGGGGAGGTCTTAATCGTCAATTAACCGCTAACGGCGACCCTATGTCCCTACTGTGCAACATTCCCGCCCTTGGAGAAATAGGAGAGGTCTTTAACTTTCATGGAGCCTCGTTTCACTAAAAAATGATGTTTTTGTAAAATTATTGCGCAAGATTTCTATGTTTGGTATTTTTTTTGTAACTTTGCAGGCTGAATGGCTATGCAGACAAAATTCCTACACATATTATCGCTTTGTATAGTGCTTTGGGTAGCACCCGCTCTATCGGCGCAAAACGGCACATCGTCGCCCTTCTCGCGCTATGCCTATGGTGAACTGAACGACAATGTACCTAATACCTATCGCGCTATGGGCGGGGTAGGTATCGGTATGCGAAACAACAAGGTGATCAATAGTGCTCAACCTGCCTCCTACACGGCGTGCGACAGTCTTACTTTTATGTTCGACTTGTCGGCTAGTGTGATGTGGTCGCGCTATTCAGACGCTTCGGGAATGCGCAACAAAGCCAATGGTAACCTCGATTATCTTACCCTTCAGTTCCCCCTTTGGCGCAGATATATCGCGTTCTCAGCGGGCGTATTGCCCTATTCGGCTGTCGGATACGATGTCGTGATGTCCGATTCTATCGGTTCGGGCTACCATTTCAACAAGTCTTATGTCGGTACGGGCGGCATCAGTGAGGTCTATGGCGGACTGAGTTTTAATATCTGCGACTGGTTTGCTCTCGGTGCGAATGTCTATTATATGTTTGGCAAGGTGGATAATACCCGTTCGCTTACTTTTACCGAATCGGGGCTCTCGAGCACCACGCAGAAAGCCGTTTTCTCGGTGAGCAGTGTCCGTTTCCGCTATGGAGCGCAGTTCTTCCATACTTTCGGCGACCATTCATTCGCCTTAGGCGGTATCTTCGAGGCAAAACAACGCCTTCGAAGCACCTACACGGCGTATGAGACCACTCTGCTCGATACCGTTTCGTCCCGCAACGATGGCTACGAAGTACCAATGGTCTATGGCGCAGGATTGAGTTACTCGTGGGCAGGGCGGCTTACTTTGGCTTTCGACTACCAACGCCAGTGTATGGCGAGCGCACTCTACCAAGGGCAGACCGGTACACTGCGCGACCGAGACCGATATAGTGTAGGCTTCGAGTATCGCCACGACCCAGCCGGCAGACGCTATGTAGATCGTATCGAATGGCGTTGCGGACTCAATGTGGCTACACCTTATATATATACATCGGGGCCACAAGCGTTAGATTATACCGCAAGCATCGGTATCGGTCTCCCGCTCCGCACTTCCGCCACGGTCTTCAATGCCACGCTTGAGTATGGGCACAAAGGTGGACAAGCAGTGGGGCTGACCGAGAACTCGCTACGACTAATCCTCAATGCGTCTATCTCGGAGAACTGGTTCTTCAAGCGCAAACTCTAAATCTGAAAACGACAACCTAATAAATAAACACAACTAATTCTATATTTGTAGATATGAAAGTTAATTCATTGTTTATCATGGCTTTATGTGCGGCAGTGCCGGCATTGGCATGCGCCAAAAAGCCAAAGAATGTGGAGGCAGCACCCGCACCGGCGGCGC
The DNA here is from genome assembly GCA_900542355.1 of uncultured Bacteroidales bacterium. Classification (GTDB taxonomy): domain Bacteria; phylum Bacteroidota; class Bacteroidia; order Bacteroidales; family Paludibacteraceae; genus Colicola. The sequence continues at coordinate 108,044 of UQNE01000008.1, forward strand.
AGACTGCTGCTCAGGAGGAGGAACCTACCATAACTGAAGACTGCATCGTGAATGTATCCCTATTCAATGAGAGCGTCAAAAACAAACAGTTTGCCGATGCGTATGGTCCTTGGTGGGAGGTTTACAACACCTGCCCCAATGCCAACAAGGCAATCTACACGCAAGGTAGCAAGATCATCGATTGGAAATATGCCAATACTACAGACCCCGCTGAGAAAGAGCGTCTGCGTCAACTCATCCTCGAGATGCACGACAAGCGCATCAAATATTTCGGCGATGATCCCAAGTATCCTACCGCATATATTCTCGGTCAAAAAGCACTCGACTACTGCCAGTACTTCCCCGAAGACGAACTCAAAGAACAGGCTTACCAATGGTTCAAACAGTCGGTTGAGGGTATGGGTGTAAAGAGCCAAATGCAGGTGTTGGCAAAGTTCGTAGATGTGTCCTATGCCATCTTCAAGTCCAACCCCAATCTCTATGGCGGACAGTTTATCTCCGACTATGAGTTGGCAAGCGAACTGTTGGCTCAGCAGGCTGCTGACCCAAGCAACAAGAACGCCAAGTATGCCGCACAACAAAAAGATTATGTGGACAATATCTTCGCTGTTTCGGGTGCTGCCGACTGCTCCAAGTTGGATGAGATTTATGCCAAAGTGGTAGCCGACAATGCCGACAACCTCGATATGCTCACCAAGGTGGCTGCGCTCTACAAACGAGTTAAATGCACCGAGTCCGACATCTATTTCGCTGCTTGCGAGAATGCGCACCGCCTCCAGCCTACCGAAGAATCGGCTGCCGGATGTGCCCGTATGTCGGTTAAGAAAGGCGACTTCCGTACGGCTATCAACTACTACGAGGAGGCTATCTCCCGCGCACAAGCGATAGACCCGCAAGATGAGGACATTGCTGATTATCAGTACAATATCGCGCTCATCTACTACTCTGATTTGAAGAACTATCCCCAAGCGCGTGCCTATGCGCGCCAGTCGCTGGCTAGCAAAGAGGATCAAGGCCGTTGCTATATCCTTATCGGTCTCTGCTATGCAGGCTCACAGCCGTACTCCACGGCCGACTACCCCGCAGCCAAAGCGGCTATCCTCAACAAGACCGTCTTCTGGGCTGCTGTAGATAAGTTCGTTCAAGCAAAGCGTGTCGATCCTTCGTGCGCTGCCGATGCCGACAAACTCATCGCCGCTTACAGCAAGTATTATCCTACCAAAGAGGAGAAATTCGACTTGCCGAACGAGTTGGGCGGAAGCACCTTCTATGTCGGCGGATGGATAGGTGAAACTACTGTTTGCCGCTAATGCGCAACCTGCAAACCACAAGGCACAACATACAATGTGTTGCTCACAACGCATTGTGTGTTGTGCTTTCTTTTTTCCTGTTCTTTGCCGTTTCGTGTCGCCGAAACGAGGTGCGTATCGAGCATGAAGCACTCAATGCCGATCGAGCCGGACTGCCTATACTCGATGCCAACGATGTCTCTACGCTCATCTCCGATTCCGGCATCACACGCTATCGTATCAATGCCGACCGTTGGCAGATTTTCGATAAGGCTACACCGCCCTATTGGAACTTTGAACGAGGTATCTACATCGAGAAATTTGATGAGCAACTCAATGTCAATGCCTCTTTGCGCTCCGATTATGCCCAATACGACGAGGAATCGCAGATATGGCGACTCGAAGGCAATGTCTATGCGGTCAATCAAGAGGGCGAAGTTTTTGAAACGCCCCTGCTTTTTTGGAATCAGAAAACAGAGCGGGTCTATTCCGATTCGGCTATCCGTATCACCCGCGAGTCTTCTATCATCGAAGGAGTGGGCTTTGAGTCCAATCAAGAGATGACCAAATATACCATCCGCAAACCCACGGGCGTATTCCCCGTACGCGATTAGCAAATTTAGCATTTAAAACCGACTGAGAATGAGTGTGTTATCTGCTCTATCAGTTGGTTCTTGTTACATACCAACGATTATTTTTTTCTCCAAAACAATATGTTACTTTCTGGAAAAACGGCTATCATCACCGGTGCTGCACGCGGTATCGGCCGACAGATTGCACTCCTCTTTGCCAAAGAAGGGTGCAACATCGCTATCACCTATATCGTCAGCACCGAACCCGCACAAGAGGTCTGCGAGCAGGCACAAGCCATGGGCGTCAAAGCCAAAGCGTACCTGAGCGATGCGGCCGATTTTGAGGCAGCACACCAAGTAGTCGAGCAGGTTCTCGCCGACTTTGGTCGTATCGACATCATGGTCAACAATGCGGGCATCACGCATGATACACTCCTTATGCGTATGACCGAGCAACAATGGGACGATGTCTTGCGCATCAATCTCAAATCGGCGTTCAATTTTACCCATGCCGTTACGCCTGTCATGCTCCGCCAACGCAGTGGCTCAATCATCTCCATGTCTTCAGTGGTCGGACTTAACGGCAACGCCGGACAAGCCAACTATGCCGCCTCCAAAGCAGGTATTGTGGCACTGATGAAATCTACAGCCAAGGAGTTGGGTAGCCGTGGCATTCGTGCCAATGCTATCGCACCGGGATTCATCCTCACCGATATGACGGCGGCTCTGCCCGAGGAGACTCTCAAGCAGTTCGTCAGCCTCATTCCTATGCACCGTGGCGGACAACCGGAAGAGGTCGCCAAAGTGGCACTATTCCTTGCCTCCGACCTCTCTTCCTATGTCTCCGGGCAAGTCATACAAGTCAATGGCGCCATGGGATAGCATCAATGGCATCATAGGATAGGGGAAATATAGCAGATAGATTCGGATAGATAGAAGGCTTTGGATGATTAAGGATATTAGATAAGTTAAGTTACTCGCCAAGCAGATAGATTAGAATAGAAGGGAGGGTAGGTAGGGTAGGTAAAATCCCTACATATACCCGTGTGCGCGTGCGGGTGTGTAAGTTTATAAGTTATCTACCCATCCTACCCATCTACCCGCCTCGCAGGTCATCCATCCCTTTCCCCGCTTTCCCTCTCCTCCCTTCTTTCTTTTTTTCCTTCCCTTCCCTTCCCCCCCACACACACCACACACCATACACTACCATACACCACACCCACACACATTTATTTCTTTTTCGCTTTCGCTGCTCTATGCTTATACCCGCGAAGTGTTCTCATTGTCTTATACTTGCGAAGTGTCCTCGTTGTTTTATACCCGCAAAGCGTTCTCGTTGTGGGCTTGCCAAGCCCACAGCCTTTCCACTGTATAACCATAGTTGAGTGTGCTGCGATACACATTGTATACAGTATTTATTTTGTATTGTAGTGTGGCGCAGTGTTTCGTTCCGTATGTGCCATTTCCTTCCTAACCAAAATGTCAGCAAATCCTCCACAAAAGCCCCCAAAATGTCAAATAACCCTTGTCGCGCCTCCGTCGAGTTCTTGTCGAAACCTCATCGAAACCTAACGCCGAAAACGCCATTGTCAAAATGTAACTGATCATCTGTACCTCTCTATCAAAATGTAATATCGCTTTGTTCTTCAAAACAATTTCTTTTTTCATTACAGCCGCCTTGCCCGCCCAAACATTCTCCATTTCCAGCCTGCAATTTGACTTTTATGCCTCTATTTTCCCTTAAGCAAGTGCCCCAAAACATTTTCCTTTCTATCCCCGAGCAAGTAGAGCAGGTAGAGCAAGTAAAATTGCAAAACATATACACCCACGCGTGCGTATGCGTGTGTATGTAAAAAGTACTTGCTCAACTTGCTCAACTTACTCTTGTCAATTTCTCCATTCTCTCCATTCGTAATAAATACTGAGTCCCATCTTTGGAGGGTTGGAGGGCTTGGTGAGGTTCTTGTGATCTGCATGGAGTCCCCCCCTACCATGCAAACACTAATTTGGTTTTTGGAAATTATAGCCTAAGTTATTCGTTGTTTTTGGATTATTCTTGAATGCATTATTGAGTGTTTTTGTGGATATTATGCATCCTACTCCACTGAGGTCGGGGACTTGGGGGAATCTTTAATGGCATTTTAATGGGTTTAATGGAGCCCACCCCAAAAAGTGCAGTGAAAAATTACATGTTCAATTACATGGCAATTAATGTTCTCAAGTTTTTCCGAAAAGTTGTGGAAAACGCCCGAAAAAATCGTCTATTGAGAATCAGCGAGTTACGAAGAAAGTTCAAAAAAAAGTGCGTAAGATTTGGTCAGTTCAAAAAAAAGCAGTAATTTTGCACCCGCTTTCGAGAAAGACAGTGGTTCTCTCGGTGGAAGCACAATGGTCTTTGAAAGATTGTCAATCAACAAGATGTAGTACAAGCGAGTACGAAAAGTACTCAGGGAAACAGCGATGCAAAGTCATTATGCATTATGCATTATGAATTATGCATTGTAGATAAGTTCCCGTCAAGCAGTACAATAGATTTAGAGTGTTCTGGACTAGGAAGATAATTTTTTATTACAACGAAGAGTTTGATCCTGGCTCAGGATGAACGCTAGCGACAGG
>UQNE01000009.1 GCA_900542355.1 uncultured Bacteroidales bacterium
TAGTATGTGATTAGTATGTGATTAGTATGTTATTAAGCGAACCCGATAATACCCTGACACTACCCTCGTAATACTCTTAGTAGTGTTAAAAAAGGTTTCTGATTTCCCATACCCTTTCTTTCTTCCGTCTAACGGAGAAACATGGCATACCATACATAGAACTGCGATGTGCAATTTTGCGGATTGCCCTGCGGTCTAAATAAAAAATTTGTGTATGTCATTTTTTTTGTGTACCTTTGCGCGTCTTTTTGTGTGGTGTATTGCTAAATGCTGTCCTTACACCGCTCAGACACATCAATAGAAAACTAAATACTAATCAATACAAACGAAGATGAATATCAAAGTAAGTAATGTAAACCAACCTCAGTGGAAGGAAGTGAATGTACACGCCAACCTGCCTGAGAACCTCAACAAACTGCAGGAAATCGCCTACAACATGTGGTGGGTATGGAATTCTGATGCAAAGAATATCTTCCGCTACATCGACAACGATGCTTGGCACCGTGCGCAGTCCAACCCTATCGTACTGCTCAATATCATTAGTTACGAGCGTATGGTCGAACTGAGCAACGACAAGAAGTTCATGAAGCAACTCGATCAGATCTACGCTGATTTCCGTGCATATATGGACGCTCCCAAGGACAAAAACAAACCCTCTGTTGCCTATTTCTCTATGGAGTATGGTCTGAGCCACATCCTCAAAATCTACTCCGGTGGTCTCGGTATCCTTGCCGGCGACTACCTCAAAGAGGCTTCCGACTGCAATGTCGATATGACCGCCATCGGTTTCCTCTATCGCTATGGTTATTTTACACAAACCCTCTCTCCCGAAGGACAACAGATTGCCAACTATGAGGCGCAGAACTTCAGCAACCTGCCTATCACGCAGGTCAAGAATGCCGACGGCACTCCGTTCATCGTTGAAGTACCTTACCCGGGACGCACCGTTAATGCATACCTCTGGAAAGTGGCTGTAGGCCGTATCAACCTCTACCTCCTCGATACCGACAACGAACTCAATTCCGAGTGGGATCGTTCGATTACTCACCAACTCTACGGTGGCGACTGGGAGAACCGTATCAAACAAGAGATCCTTCTGGGTATCGGTGGTGTCCTCGCCCTCAAGAAACTCGGTATTAAGAAAGATGTGTACCATTGCAACGAGGGACACGCTGCCCTTATGGGTTTGCAACGCCTTGTGGACTTGGTACAAGAAGACGGACTCTCTTTCAACCAAGCCAAAGAGGTTGTTCGCGCTAGCGGTCTCTATACCTGCCATACCCCCGTTCCTGCCGGACACGACTACTTCGAGGAAGGCCTCTTCTATAAGTATATGAACGAGTATGCTGGCAAACTCGGTATCGAATGGCACGACCTCATCGGTATGGGACGACAGAACCCTGATGACAACAATGAGAAGTTCTCTATGTCTGTCTTCGCACTCAATACCTGCCAAGAGGCTAACGGGGTTAGTTGGCTCCATGGTGAGGTTAGCAAGAAGATGTTTGCTCCTGTTTGGCCGGGCTACTTCCCCGAAGAACTCCATGTGGACTATGTTACCAACGGTGTACACATGCCTACTTGGGCTGCCAGCGAGTGGAAATCTATCTATAAGCAGTACTTCCCACTCGAGTGGTGGACCGACCAGTCTAACCCCGAGATGTGGAAAGCATACAACGACATTCCCGATGACATCATCTGGGCTACTCGTATGAGCCTGAAAAACAAACTCATCGATTATATCAAAGAGAAGTTCCGCGAGGATTGGATGAAGACCCAAGGAGACCCCGCGCGTATCGTTCGTGCGCTCAACGAGATGAACCCTAACAACCTTATCATCGGCTTCGGTCGTCGTTTCGCTACCTACAAACGCGCACACCTACTTTTTACCGATCTCGAACGCCTCGATAAATTGGTCAACAACCCCAACTATCCTGTGCAGTTCCTCTTCACCGGTAAGGCACACCCCGCTGACGGAGCAGGACAAGACCTCATCCGCCGTATCATTGAGATTAGCCGTATGCCGCAGTTCTTGGGTAAGATTATCTTCTTGGAGAACTACGATATGCGCCTCGCTAAACGCCTCATCAGTGGCGTCGATATCTGGCTCAATACGCCTACCCGTCCGCTCGAGGCTTCCGGTACTTCTGGCGAGAAAGCACAGATGAATGGCGTACTCAATTTCTCCGTGCTCGATGGTTGGTGGTACGAAGGATATGTCAAAGGTGCAGGATGGGCACTCACCGAGAAACGCACCTACGAGAATCAGTCCCACCAAGACCAACTCGATGCTGCTACTATCTATCAGATGCTCGAGGACGAGATTATCCCGCTCTACTATGCTAAGAACTCCAAAGGCTACTCGCCCGAGTGGATTCAGACTATCAAGAACTCGGTTACCAAGATTACGCCGCATTTCACTACCAAGCATATGATGGACGACTACTTCGCTAAGTTCTACAATAAGTTGGCTAAACGCCACAACCTCCTCGTGGCTGACAACTACAAAGTAGCCAAAGACATCGCTGCTTGGAAAGAGAATATGGTGGCTCACTGGGACGAGATTGAGACTGTCAAAGTTGATATGCCTGACCTCAATACACCTAATGTCGGCGAGAAAGTGCGTGTTGCTGTCGAACTTGATACCCACAACCTCAACGACCATGGCTTGGGCGTAGAGTTGGTGGCTATCCGCACCTCTACTCACAACAACGACAAACTATATGAGGTAGAACCGCTCAAACTCGTTAAGGTAGAAGGCTCGCACATGTTCTTCGAGACTACCTACCAATTCGACTATGCCGGCGGTATGAAGTTCGGTCTGCGTATGTATCCGCAAAACGACCTTCTGCCCCATCGTATGGACTTCTGCTATGTCCGCTGGCTCTAATAGCCACTTGGCAAAATAAGAAAAGAGAGGGTGTCCGCGCTTTGTCGGACACCCTCTTTTGTTTTCTACTCTAGATAATCTTCTATATCTTCTAGATTCTCTATATCTTCTATATTTCCTAGATCCTCTAGTTCTCCTCTCCATCCTCCTTGTTCCTTGCTCGCCGTGCTAATTAAAGAATAGCGATAGTCCTATTGATAGTACAATCGGGCCGGAGGGGGCTTTGATTTGTCCTTGCTCTATCGCGGCCTGCTCTATCACCGTCGGTGTAAGGTGTTGTATATAAGCCACTTCTGCAAACACGCCGAAATTATGCACAATAAACCACTCTACGCCCGCTGCAAAACGCAAGGTCGGCACTGCGCTGAGTTGGTCTTGTAGTTGATAAGTAAGGTTGTTTCCCTCGCTTGAGCCACTTGTGCCAAGGCTGCTTGCCTCGCTTGGATTACTCCCACTAAGGTTACCGCTTTCGCCTATACCGCTTGTGCTGAGGTCGCTGCCATCGCCCAATCCGCTTGTGCTAAGATTGCTATTGTCGTAAGGCACTACATTCTTTACTTTCGGGATCGACACACCCGGCTCTATCGATACAAAGAAGTCCCAATGATTGAAGTAGGGTTTCTCGTAGAAAGTGCGAATATCCTTTACGAGCGGTATCCTGTACCCCAATCCCATTCCTATCTCGTTGTACCATACCTCGCCCGAACGCACATTCGTACCGCCTACCGACAGCGATTCATAAGTGTTGCTATGCGTATCGTATGAGATAAATACAAACACGCCGTAACTCTTATGATGCCGCCAACTAAGCCGCATAGATGAGTTGAAAGTAGCCCCCTCTATGCCGTTCGGCGTTACGCCTACACCCAGTACCGTAGGCAAATCCAATGCGTCAAAGAAATCTCCAAAGGTGTATCTTTTCTTTTCCTGTATGGTTGTGCTATCCGCTACTTCCCCGCTTATGCTGTCCGCTATGCTAACGCCTGTCCCGTTGCCTGCCGCTGCATCGTTATGGGCAGCAAAAAGCCCTATGCTCAGCAGAGAGCATAGGGCAGTAGTTGCAAAGTATCTCATCGCATTTTCTTGGCTTGTGCTTTAGCGTTCTCGCGAGCCATGCGCTGTTGCTCGCGTTGCATCTTCTCTAAGCGTTCCATAAATCCGGACTTCTTTTGCCCGTTGCCTTTCTTCTTCGCATTGGCTTCCATCTGTGTAAGCAGTTTCTTATCGTTGATAGTCCAGCGGAAGATCATCGTTTGTAGAATAGTGAAGAGCAATGACAGCAGATAGTAGTAACTCAGACCGGCGGCATAGTCGTTGAAGACAAATAGGAACATCAGCGGCATCAGGTACATCATCCACTTCATAAACTTCATACTCGGGTCGGTGGACTGAGTCTGCATCGTGATATAGGTGTAGAGGAAGTTGACAATGGTCATCAATAGACAAAAGAGACTCAGGTGGTCGCCCAAAAGCGGGATATTCGTGCCCCACGAAATCAGAGTATCGTAGGTCGAGAGGTCGTCTGCCCATAGGAATGATTTACCGCGCAGTTCGATAGCCGTCGGGAAAAACCAGAACATCGCCATGACGATCGGGAACTGAAACAGCATCGGCAGACAGCCGGACATCGGACTTACGCCCGCACGCTGATAGAGTGCCATAGTGGCTTGCTGACGCTCCTGCATTTTCTCGGGCGGATACTTGGCGTTGATCTCATCCAACTGCGGTTTCAATGCACGCATCTTGGCGCTCGACTTGTACGAAGCAAACACAAACGGCAGAATAATCAACTTGATTACCAGTGTCATCAGCAGAATGACCAAACCGATATGCAGTCCCCACGAGGTGAAGAGGTCGAACATCGGGATGACCAATATCTTGTCGATCCAACTCACTATTTTCCAACCTAATGGTACTAATTCGTTGAGGTGCAGACGCTCCTCCTTGGGCAGATCCTCATCGTAAGCCTTGAGCGTGTTGTAGTGGTTAGGCCCGAAGAAATAGCGGAACGATGTCTCTTTCTGTCCCGTAATATCGAATGCTACACCCGTGTGCGTAGTGTATTCCTTGATATAGCGGCTGTACTTGTCCTGCGGAGCAGACTCGAAAGTTGAGGAGGTGAACGCATCATCGGCTATCATCACTGTCGAGAAGAACTGGTCTTTGTAGCCGATCCAGCGTACACGCGCATTCTCTTTCTTGCTGTCGTATTTGCTTTCGGATAGTTTCTCCATATCGCCGTCCACGAGCATATATTGCAGTTGTGCATATCGCTCCTCGAACTTGCGCCCGCGCTCTTGCTGCGGGATGAGTTGCTGCCAGTGCATCTCCAGCGAGTTGACATTCTGTGCCAATACCTGCTGCATGTTGTGCGCCTCGATAGCCATGCGCACCATATAATCGTTCTCTGCGATGGTATATACAAAATCGAGGTACGCATCTTCTTGGTCGGTATGCAGACGCATGATGAGTATGCCTACCTCGGGTTGTATCGGCTCGAAATAGAGGTTGTCGGTTTTTAGAATACGGTTGTTGGCCGTGATGAGCGTAAAGCCTTGTTTGGCTTCGTCGGCACGGAAGAGACACAGCGGATTCACGCTGTCGCCGTAGGCTTTGTACTCTTTCAGTTCCGCACGCCCGATACGCCCGCCTTTACTATCGATATAGAGGCGTATCTTCTCGTTCTCCAATACAGTGGCGTTGTTCTCGCCCTGTGCCGAAACGGCAAACGCACCATAAGTGGCTTGCAGTTGCTGTTGCAGGTTCTCGCTTAGCGTTGCCTCGTGCTCACGCACAGAATCGGCACGCAGTTCCGCCGTGATTTGGTCGGAGATAAACTGCGCCTCCTGCTCCATTTGTTGTGCTAATGCAATGCTGTCGTGTATGCGCTGACGCTCTGCCAACTCCTCCTTAGAGGGGCGACCAATCCACGAAAACCCGATGATAATCAAGGCTATCAATAGAAAGCCAATCCAAGTATTCTTATCCATTTATTATAATATGTATATTTAATTTTCTCAGTTTAAGTATGCAAGTGTTTGCTCGGTTGATACGGCGTGTATCTCCCTTATGCATATTTCTTTTTTGTGTGTCGGAGCAGCCTTTGGGGTACTGCGCAAGTCGTTCGGCAGTAGCGGGCATTTCCTTTTTTGTTTGTCCGACTTCCCTTCTTGTTTGTCGGACTCCCCTTTTTTTGTTTGTCCGGATTACCTCTTTAGGTGTCCGAACATAAAGCCGACATACAGTCTTGGTCCGCTCGGTGCCACATAGTTGCGCCATGTTATCGTAGTGTGCTGTCCGCTGTCGCTCAGTTGCGAACCTTTCTTTCCAAATGGCAGCACCCAATCGACCCGCATTAGCAGTGAGATATGGTTGTTTAGTCCGATCTCCAAACCTATGTAGGGGTCGAGCATAAAGAACGGTGTCTTTGTATAAGAGGCGTTGTACACCGTAGGTATATCATTTTCCTTGTTGTCTTCGCCTTCTACTGTCTCTGCGTTGTAAGGCACATACAGTCTGCTCGTGCTGCCGCCGCCTATGGTCATTCCTATCACTGGGCGCACACGCTTACCCCAATTGGCGTAGTAGTCACATAGTATGCCACCGTATCCCGTGCGTATTTGACTACCTGTTTTCATCAGTGGCATGGTGCTTACAAAGCCCTCGCTGCCGATGTGTATGTGGTTGAGCAAATGGATACGCAATGCTCCGCCGATACCCATTGTAGCCCCGCCCTTGGGCAGGGTATTGTCGGTCATTAGCGACGGATTGCGAAACAACTCATCGGGCGATTGCGAGAAGGCGTAACCCAAGTGTAACATCATTCCGCCCGAGAACCCGCTGAATAGGTGGTTCCGTGAACCGTTTTTCTCGCCTTTGTCGGTGTTGGCCGACGATGTGGCGGTCTGATACTCAGTCTGTTGCCCTTGCGCCGAAAGCAGCAAGGGCAACAGAACCAAGAGTGTCAAGGCTGCTTTACGAATCATATCAGCGAGAAAGCCACATCCATCATGTGGGTGAAGTTGTTCTGTCGTTCCTCGGCAGTAGTAACCTCGCCGGTGATGAGGTGGTCGCTGATAGTGCAGATAACCAATGCTTTATTTCCACTGCGTGCTGCATTCATATAGAGCGCAGGTGCCTCCATCTCTACGCACAGCACGCCCATATTGATCCACTTATCGTTGTGGGCATTCTCTGTATAGAAAGTATCCGATGAGAAGACATTGCCCACTTTGTAGTGGTAGCCAAATTTCTCGCACGCCTCTGCGGCACGACGGCAGAGGTCGAAGTCTGCAATCGGTGCAAAAGTGCCGGGCAACTCATACTGTGCAGCATAGTTGGAGTTGGTGCAAGCACCCATAGCAATTGCTAAGTCGCCGAGTTGCAAGTCCTTGCGCAGACTGCCCGCCGAACCGACGCGGATAATGGTTTTTACGCCATAGAAATTGTATAACTCATAACTATAGATGCCTATCGAGGGAATACCCATGCCGTGTCCCATCACGCTTACACGCTTGCCCTGATGCGTACCTGTGAAGGCAAGCATTCCGCGTACATTATTTACTTGCACGGCATTCTCCAAGTATTTCTCTGCCATTAACTTGGCACGCAACGGGTCGCCTGCCATAATCACTGTTTCGGCAAAATCGCCGAACTTTGCCCCGATATGGGGAGTAGGTGTGTTGTTCATACTCGTCTGTTTTTCAGAAGGTTTATACTATACTAAATAATCTCGTTGTTTCAGAAACTCTATGGCTCTTTCGAGGTCGGCGGGTGTATCTATACCCACGGTCTCGGTATTGCAAACGGCTACGCGGATACGGTATCCGTTCTCCAACCAACGCAGTTGCTCCAGGCTTTCTGCCAACTCGGCTTGCGACTGGGGCAGGCGTGTGATTTTCTCCAGTATGTCGGCACGGTAAGCATACATCCCGATATGTTTGTAGTGCTTGCCTTGTGCTAGCCAGTCTTGTTTGTCCACGCCGCGCAGATAGGGTATTACGCTGCGTGAGAAGAGCAGTGCTTCGCCCGTTTGCTGCGAGAATACCACCTTAGGTGTGTTGGGGTTCTCAAGGTCGGCAAGCGTATCTTGGGCAGAGAACGGCTTGACGAGTGTAGCAATCTCGGTATGGCAAATGCCTTCGTTGTCGGGGGAGAAGCAGCCCATGATAGCCTCTATCTGCTCGGGCTGAATAAAGGGTTCGTCGCCTTGGATATTGATTACCACTGTCTCGCGGTCGTTCTGCTCTCGATAGAGCGGGTTGGTAATCGCTTGGTAGGCTTCTAAGCATCGGTCTGTGCCGCAGCGGTGGTCCGCACGCGTCATTACCACCTTACCGCCAAAGTCGCTCACATGGTCGTATATCCGATCATCATCTGTAGCAACAAGCACCGTATCCAATACCTTGGCCGCCTGCTCATATACGCGGCGAATCATCGTTTTACCGCATATCTCTGCCAATGGTTTACCCGGAAAGCGTGTCGAGGCAAAGCGTGCCGGTATGATCCCTATATATCTCATAGATGTTTTTGTTCTGTTGTTGTATGCGTATGCACATACTCAGTTGAGCCCACAAAGGTACGATTTTTTTCTGATATGTGCAATACTTTGTCGAAAATAGCCTTTTCTCAGCCGTGTAATGACAGGTTCTCCGCTAATTCCCGGTAAAATATAGAACGCACGACCTCTCCAAGCCCCTTCAAAGGCGGGGATGTGCTGAGTGAGAGTAAAATGCGTAATTCAATGCATAATGCATGATGATGAATGCATAATGCATAGTATTTATGCCCTTTTTTCGTCCTTTTGGGGTCTTTGCTTGTTCGGAGGTGATTCGAAGAATGCCTTACTTATTTGTACTTTAAGAATGGTTGACTGAACCAATGCTTTGGGGAGAGCGGGGTGCCGTCGGGGAGAGTGGGGTGTGTGAGTATCTGCACCCAGTCGGGGCGACCTTGGCTGCGGTCTTGCGAGCGGTATTCGTAACTGTTGGGGCAGGCTTTTCCTTTGGTCAGACCCGTATGCCAGCCTTCGGGGTTAATACACCCTTTTTCCCAGCGGGTGTATGCCCATACCGTCTCCCCCCACCAACGCCACGGGCGTGCCAAGTAAGCTGGGGTATTGCCCGGATGTACCAACTCGTCTTGGGTGGCAAATCGGATATAGCACTTGTAGAAAAGCATTCCGCGCGGTTGTGGTTGGGGCTGGGGTTCACCATACTTGCCCTGTCCCTCGTGGGTACCGTCGGGGTCATTGCGCGAGGCGGAGATATAGCACTTATCTCCTTTCTCATCGCTTACATTCACTACAATAACCGATTTATTTACAGCCAGTTGCATACCGCCAAACAGAAAATCGACACCACCTTGCAGTATGCACTTATTGCACAAGACAGACGCCCCTTGGTCGCCATAGACTACATCCTGATGACCCACGCAGCGACAGTGGCAGAGGGTGGCATGCGTGGCATGAGCAGTGAAAGAGATGGCGGCTGCACGCTCGATAAATCGCTTTTGTTGCACCTCGGTAGAACCTGCCCGGCGAGGCCGAACAGGCATCTGCTTTCCGTTGCTTTCCGTGATAATCGTCAGAGAATCTGCTGCTTCTGCCTCTGATACATATTGGTTAAAAGAGTTTTCAAAGATGATGTGCTCCGCATAGAAATCGGGCGCATCCACTAGTACCGAGGCATTCCAACAGCGGCTGCGTTTGCCCCCATAGTTGATACGCTCGCCCATAGAGCGATATTGATAGCCGTGCCCATAGTACCAAGTAATGCGAACGGCTTGCTTATCGATATGTAACCCGCTGTCTTTGAGCGCAATAGATGGATGCCGAGCCGCATTGATAAGGCGTATACCGGGTATATCGATGGTCAGTTCTTCCGTGTAATTTCCCGGGGCAATATAGATGGTGGTAGTCTCGCCGTTGGCAGCATAGACACTGCGTGCCGAATCGAGTGCTGCACCGATACGCTCCCCTTGTCCTACATAGAGTATCAATGCCAAAAGGCAACCAAATAGTTGATTCATAGTGCGTTATATCTTACTGATGAGCATTTGACAGTTCTTGCAGTCGAAGGTAAGTTGCACAATCGTATTGTTGCGCAAGCGCAGGTATTTCGGTTCGTTGCGCAATGGCGATTGTTTGCGGCAATGTCCCAACTCATTGAGCAGACAGTATCGGCAGGTCATCAGTGGGTGGTCGGTATTGTGTTGCTCGGCCTGCATTGTGTGGAGCCAATCGGCATCGGTATCGGTGGGGGTAGGACGCACTGCGGGAGCGGGTGCATTGGCAGATATGCGGTGTGCCATCAGGTCTTGGCAGACCTCACGCCGCCACTCATTGAGTTGGCTGATAGGGATGAAATAGGGCGTACAATCTACCTCTACTCGGTTAGCCACAAAGGGCGTATCACCTAATTTGGTAATCTGAGCCAAGATAGTTTGGGCTGCGCGTTCAGTATTCTTGGCCGGTTCGTGCGGATAGCAGAAGGTCTTTTCTTCCTCTCCGATACGCAGTGTGAAACCTTGTTCGCATTCGCGGAAAGCAATATCTACAGGTATCGTTCGTTCGCTATGCAAAGCGCGGATAAACTCGTTATCTTGGTTGCGATAAAGTGAGGTGGTGCGGCTCTCGCGGAGTAAGGATAGTATGGTAGTGTTGTTGGGGTAGAGCAGGTCGCCCTCTATTCTGTTGATAGCAAAGCCTTGGTCGCCAAAGCATAGTCCGTCGCCGTTGTGGAGGGTAATGCCTTGGGCTAAACGGATACGGAGCGCATTATGGCGCACTTCTACCGCCTCTCCGACATACTCGCCTGTGGACTTAGGAGTGAGCCAATTAGCCATCTTATTGGTACGACCATGCAAGAAATAGTCGATTCCGCCACGGTGGAAAGTCTTGTCGGGCGAAGGATTGAAAGTGCGGGTATAGCGGTGGGCATTAGGTTGTGCGTCGGGATATAGGCGGTCGAGTATCTGCCGATAATAGGCTGTGAGGTTGGTTACATAGTCCTCACCTTTGAGCCGCCCTTCTATCTTAAAGGTGGTTACTCCCGCATTGACCAACTCGGCCATATATGCTGAGCGGTCCATATCTTGTAGTGAGAGCAGGTAGCGTTGGTGTATCGGTGTGCCTTGGTCATCGCATATCTCTTGCATATCTGCATCGAGCAAGTCATATTGCATTCGGCACATCTGTGCGCAGCAACCTCTATTGGCACTACGGCCGAGCAACTCCTCGCTCATATAGCAGCGTCCCGAATAGGACACACACAAGGCACCATGTACAAAGGCTTCCAACTCGATAGGCTCTTCGCCTTGGGCTGCGGAGTAGTCTGCCACGGCATCGTGTATGGCGCGTATCTCGTTGATAGTCAGTTCTCGGGCAAGTACAACCCGCTTAAAACCTAACTGCTGCAAGCGGATGACCTGTTCGGGGGTGCGGTTATCACATTGGGTAGAGGCATGGAGGCGGATAGGAGGAAGAGAGTAGTCCAAGAGGTGCAGGTCTTGAATGATGAGAGCGTCCACCCCAATCTCGTAGAGTTGGTGTGCCAATGCTGCCGCAGCGGGGTATTCGTCCTCATGGAGCAGGGTGTTGAGAGTAACGAGTACTCTGACCCCATAGAGATGAGCATACTGCACCAGCGATTGAAGGTCTGTGAGCGAGTTACCTGCCGCTTGGCGTGCTCCGAACTGCGGTGCACCTATATATACAGCATCTGCGCCCGCCTGAATAGCAGCCTTAGCCACCGTCAAGTCGCGCGCAGGAGAGAGTAGGGTAAGTTTCATCGTAAGCGTTTTTTCTTACAACCTCTAAATTATTAGTAAATAAATAAATCTAATGTCTAACGTCCAACAGCCCGCAGGGCGTTCCTGTTTCTAACTTCCAACAGCGCAAGCGTTCCAACTTCTAACTTCTATTTCTGATACTTACCGATATGCTTCATTACAAAGAATATCAGCCAATCGGGGGTATGTTTGAGCAGGGGAGTGCAGAGGTGGTTGATGACGCCCGGCATATCGGCTTTTTTGCCTCGGAACATACTGCGCAATGCGCGTTTTACCAATTTCTCTGGCGGAATAGACACAGTCAGATTGACTGCCAACTTACGCAGATTGGGGGCTAACCCGAAGAGTGCGGTATCTACTGCCCCCGGGGTCATCACGGTGATATTCACGCCTTTAGGCTTCAACTCATACCACAACGATTTGGAGAAATTGTAGATAAATGCTTTGGTGGCATTGTAGGTCTGAATACCCGGCATAGCCATCCAAGCCGACATCGATGACATATTGAGGATATAGCCTTTCTTGCGCGGTTTACCGCAGAAAGTCTGTGCTTGCTCTTCCTCTGTGAGTTGGCGGGCAATCATATCCTCACCAAACAAGCGGCAGAGTTTTGCCATCGTAATGGTGTGCAGGTTGAGCATCAGCGAGATACGCTTCATAGCCGTCTCGCAATAGGGGTTGAAGAAGAACACACCTGCATCGTTGATGAGGATGTCCACCACCAAGTTATTGGCATGGCAGTAGGCATATAGGTCCTCCGCAGCGTCCTGCTTGCTGAGGTCTGCATAGTGGGGGATGGCGCGAACATGATACTTATCGGCTATGTCTTCTGCCACCTTGCGCAGTTTTTCCTCCTGGTTGGAAACCAACAGCAGGTCGGTATGATAATCGCGTGCCAACTGGGTAGCGTATTGCAATCCGATACCGCTACTTGCACCCGTAACTAAAGATAACAAAGCCATAAATGATTGATTATGGGTTAACTATTTCTGACTGCTTATTCGCGCTTGCTCCTCCAACTTGGCAATTTCTTTTTTGAGGCAGGCAGGTATCTTCTCACCATCCCGCTCCACGCACTCATGGCATTTCATATCGAGCGTGTACATACGCCCGACGCAGTAGTTGGAGCGACCACAACCGGCGTGGTAGTGAGGATTAGCCTCCACATGTTTCACAAAATCGGGGTCTTTGATCAGCACATGGGCTATCTGGAAGAGGTCGAAGCCCTCGTCCATAATCGTTTGGCAGTTATCGCCCGATTGCACACCGCCCACATAGATTAGTTTGGTATCGCCCAACTCGTCTTTCAACTCTTGTTGGAAACGCTTTGCCTGCTCCATGAAGTACAGTTCCCGGAATGGTACGGTAGGAATCATCATCGCCCCGCCGCCACAGAGCAGAGCGGCTTTGAGCCACCAAAAACTCTTCATCGGCATATAGTGGGCAAGCGTCTTGATAGGCATAGCACCGCCTAAGATACGCATAGGCGAAGCGCTGACCGTACCGCCCGACAGCACGATGCCGTGCACTTTGTGCTTGAGTATCTCACGAGCCACACGCAGCCCTTCTTCCATATCGGTACCACGGCGGCAAGCGTCCCACATATTGGTCTTTACCACTACCGCCATATCATCTTTGGCATGGAGCATCACCTCATTGAGCACCTCATTCATAAAGCGCACACGGTTCTCGAAACTGCCTCCGTACTCATCGTGGCGATGGTTGGTGCGACGGCTGATGAACTGTGAAATCAGGTAGGCATGTCCGGCGTGTATCTCTACACAGTCGAACCCTGCTTCACGGCAGAAGTCCACAGCCTCGCCGAACTTCTTGACCAACTGTTTGATCTCGCTCACTTTCAGTCGGCGGTGGATAGTCGGTGAATAGAGGTTGAAACCGTTGTCGGCACTCACAGGCATACAATGGCAGGTGTAGAAGTGGGTCATATTACCGCAATGCCCCAACTGGATGCTGGCTTTGGCGCCCTCGGCATGGATGGCATCGGTCAGTTTTTTCAGTCCGGGCAGTGCCTCGGGGCGCACATAGAGTTGCCCGTCGAAACTGACACCGCTCATGTCCACTGCGCAGTATGCTACGGTGGTCATTGCCACACCTCCGTGCGCCACGCTGACATGGTAGTCGTGCAGTTCTTGCGAGGGGGTGTTGTTGTGGCACATATTCTCAAAGGCAGCCGAACGAATGAAGCGGTTGCGCAGAGTAATCGGTCCTAATTGGAAGGGGGTAAAGAGTTTAGATTCCATAATTATGAATTAAGAATTAAGAACGAAGAATGGCAAGCCTATGCGGGACAGGTATGCCATTCTTTATCGTTTTAATTAGTAAATAAACGGAATAATGCGTTTTAGTCTTTTGCGGTTGAACTCGTCGGGGAACTCTTCCTCGTACTTGTGGTAAATCGAGTTGGCACGCGGTACGAGGTTGCAGCAACTGAACCAGAAGAACAGCAGTCCGGCAGCCGACCAAGTGAGTATGGCAAAGCCGAGCCATTCGGTAATCTCACCGAAATAGTTGGCACTGGTAACATATTTGTAAAGACCTTTCTTGGGCAGGTAGTGTTTGGTATCACCGGGTTTGCGCAAGTGGCGGATGACATAATCGGAATGGAGATTGATAATCATACCGATGAAGAATATGCAGGTACCGATAATGAAACGCGGGTCTTTTACCCAATCGGCAGTGTACAACTCGGGCTGATACTGCGGAGCGATATGGAAGAGCCAATAGCCTTGTATATAGCCGTTGATTAAGTTCCAAATAACGGACAAACCCATGATTACGAGCGGCATATTGCTCTTGCCCTTCATAATAAAGGGGAAAATGAATGAGCGTTGGAAATAGTGCAACTCGAAAAGCAACAAGAAAACCCAATAGGGCACATTGCGGGTAACACCGTCATAGAGATTAAGCGAGCGTGAGTAGAGGAACAAAACCACGATAAACACGGGGGCTTCCATCAGACACCAGCCTACCTTGTTGTTGATAGCAGGACCCCATTTCTCGGTGCGCATTTTGCCATATCCGGCATCTACAAAATAGAGCGCAATGAAAACTACGAGCCCTATGAGAGCCATTATAAAAAGGAGATTGTTGAAGAACTCAAGTGTGTAGATATGTTCCATAAAGTGTTGTTTTTGTAGCACAATGCTATGCTAATGGGCACAGAACTGCGCAAATTAGACTGCAAAGTTACAAAGAATATCTGAGATAGGCAAACTAAACTTGTTTTTTGCCAATCTTTTTATTGATTTGGCATACAAAAAGTCCGATGATGATGAAGAGGATGCCTACCCATTTTGCCCACGGCAGTTGCTCGCCAAAGAAGAGGAGCATCCAAATAGCGGTGAAGGCGGGGCGCACATTGTTGAAAGCGTTGGTGCGTGTAACGCCGATGACGCGCACGGTGTAGCAAAAGCAGATGAAAGCGATGACTGAGGCACCTACTGCCAGGTAGGCTACGGCACCGAGGGCGCGGCAGAGCAGGTCGGGCGAGGTTTGTGTCAAGCGGGTGAAACCGCTGAAACCGTCGGTGCAGGCGCAGAGGAGAACGAACAGCACCAATGCGGAGAGTTGCACATAGAAAACCACAGATAGCGGGTTGTAGCGAGAGGGAATACGGCGCAGGACAATGGTGTAGAGTACGGCGGTGGAGACGGCTGCAAAAGCAAAGGCGATACCCCACGGATTGCCGATACTGAAATCGGACGCACCTACCAAGACCAGCAACAGCATACCCACCGTAGAGATGAGGATACCCAATATATTGAATATGGAGATATGCTCTCGCAACAGTACTGCGGCAAAGAAAGGTGCTAAGACGGGGCTGGTAGAAAGCAGGGCTTCGGCGATAGTGGGCGAGGAGAGGGCGTCGTAACTATAGGTCTCTAAGATATAGTAGAGAAACGGCTGGAAGATACCGCCCAAGATAAACAACGGCAGGTCTTTCTTGCTCGGTTTTTGGAGGGAAAACATCGAGTTTCGCGGTGCACATAAGCCGATGAGCAACATCAGCAATATGGCGAGCGAAAAGCGCAATACAATCATTGTCATCGGCGGTAAGACGACCAATGCCTCTTTGATAGCAATGCCGGAAGCCGACCAAATAAGCATAGCCGTGAGTACGGCAAGGTAGGGGAGAAAGCGTTTCATTGAGCGCATGTGTTGTGCGGGTGTATCGTATTTTTATGCGGGATAGTCCTTACTATTTTTTTGGGGGGGATTATTTTGTTTTGAGCAGTCGGTCCTGTTCGGGGAGTTAGTCCTGTTCGGGCTTGATGGGCCAACTATTGTGGGTGATACCAGCCATGCGCTCCATGGTATGGTGCGCCTCTTCGCGCAGTCGCTCCACCTCTTGTCCGCGAGTGGCGGTACGGTCGGGGATGATAGGTGCGCCTATCTCCACTTGGAGCAGAGGCAGCGATTTTTTGCCAAACAGGCGATAGATACCGGTGCGCTCACGATAGGTGATAACGCAAGGCAGGAGCGGCATATTGTACTTGTAGGACATCGAGAAAGCACCCTTTTGGAAAGGTCGGAGCGGTTTGTAGAAATCCCAGCGTGCGGCTTCGGGGAAGATATGGAACCAGTAACCGCGGCGGTGGAACTCATCGAACGCCTCGTTGAATTTTTTGATTGCCGTGATGCCTGCCTCTCTCGGGGGAATGGGTACACCGCCGACTACATTGAGGAAAAAATTGTCCTTGGTGGAGAAATTGGGTGCAAACATCGGGATACGCGTGGTGTGCTTGGCTTTGACGGCAAGCAAGACGCACGGGCAGTCGAGGCGATACATGTGGTTGGCAATAGTGATGGCTCCGCCGCTGAGTACATCTTTGTATTTCTTGAGGTTCTCACGCCCTTTGAAACGCAGTCCCATCTGTATGCGCAGTTTGAGTCCGAGTCCGAACTTAAGCAGCAAATTCCACATCGACCAGTTGAGGAAACGATATTTCAGACTGTTGTTGAGGTACGGATAGTTGGCATCTACAACCACATTACGGTCATAAACAGGTTTGTATAGGCGTGCATACGGGTCGTCCTCGGGGTAATCAATGCCCACATCGGGGATATAGACATTCTTTTCGGTTGCTAAATCTTGATAGCGTTTATTCATAATGTTTGCTATATTTTGCGGTTTGTTAATAAAACTCGATTGGGATTAAGGCGACCTTAGGTCTCGATTAGGTCTCGACAAGACTTCGACTAAATGTCGACAAGGTTGACTTAATGGCGTTTATATATGTTAATGTTGTTGTGTCCTAAAATAGGTTGACCAAATGTTGTTTTTTGCGCTTATCCGATACGATTGGTGATTACCTGCTGCTATTGGTGGTTACCCGACGAGGCAGAACTTAGCACCGATTGCCTTTGCGCTTGCGCCATCGGTGTCGGTGCGGTCGCCGATGAAGAGGCAGTTCTCGGGGCGTGTATTGAGGCGTTCTGCCACCTGTATGGCACATTCGTGTGCGGGCTTGAGGCCGCCTAAAGCGGGGGCGGAGACCACAAAATCGAACATATCGGCGTGCAGACCGATGGCGTACAACTTGCGCTCCACAAAGCCATAGTCGGAATAGACCACCACTTTGAGGTGTCGGTTTCGGCAATCGGCAAGGAAACGACTGACCCACGGGCGCGGGCGGTAGTGGCGCAAAGCATGCACCATAGAGGGCATATACTTGCCGAAATACCATGCTCGTGCTATGCGGGGGGAGAAGAGATGTCCCTTAGCCATCTGCTCGAAGAAGGCTTGGTAGAACTGCTCTTCAGAACCAAAGAACTGCCCGCGCAGGGCTTTGCGCGTTTTTTGCTCGGCAGCCAATAGGCTGAGCGACAACAGGTTACGCAATACAAGACGCAGCGGCAAATGGTGCTTGTCGTAGAGCGTTCCGTCGAGATCGAGTACTACGGCTTGGATGTCGCCTGTGAGCCAATCACTTGTCGGTTGTGCCATGATTATGCTTTGCTTTTCGGCGGTTCTGACGCTCTTGGCGACGGTTTTGGCGTGCATTGGCACGCTCTTCGCGCTCTGCCCGGCGTTGCTGCATACGGTCGTCGATGTTGTTGGCTTGCTCCATGATGGTGTTTGCCATACGCTCCATACCCGTCTCGATACGCTCGATGAGGCTGAACTTATTGCGGCGTTTCTCGTCCTGCATGAGAAGGTTGAACTTGAACTGCCCGTCGCGGAAACCATCACGCAAGCAGGCTGCCTTGAAACGGGCGTAGGCGTTGTTGAGCAAGATATGTGCCTGCGGGTCGTGCAAACGGAAAGAAGCGCGCTTCGATTCGTATTCGATATTGATGGCTTGCAGGTGCTTATCCACCACTCGGGTGAACTCGTCTGCCTCCTTCTGACCGATGCGCTCGTCCTCAAACTCGTAGTAGAAATGGTAGAGCGACTCTTTGACATCGGCAAAACCGACGAAGAACTTGGTCTTGATTCCCGTCTCCTGCTCAGCCTCGTGGACGGCTTGGATAAACTGCGGTTCGTAGAGTTTCTCACCCGTCATCGATACGATACCATTGACCTTCGATACCATGTGGATGGTGGGGGTGTTGTAGTACTTGCCGCCTACCTCTACGAGGTCGTTCATGTTGTAGCGGAACAGGCCCGAGTAGGTGGTTACATACGCACAATAGCGTTTGCCTTGCTCGAGTTGGTCTATCTGAAGGAAGTGCTTGTTGGGGCTGTCGAGTTCGTCCTCGGAAACAAACTCATAGTAGTGGAATTGCGGGAAGAGAACCGACTCGTTGGTGTCATCGAGAGAGAAACCGAAGCGGCACTCGGTAGCGATATAGCCCAACTCTTGATAGTAGGTCTTGTTCCAATCGAAAGCGTCCATATACTTCTCCATATAGACGCGCGTATTGCCGCACTTCCATGTACTCAGATACTGCAACCATGGCCAGTAGTCTTTGGGCAGCAACTGCCCCTTCTCGCGCAAGATAGTGCGCAGTTCCTCCGCACGCTCGGGCTTAGGCGACATAAACGGTTGCAGTTCCTCACGGATATGGGAGGAGATGTCGAAATCGTAACTCAGCGATCCGCGCTCGATGTCCTCGATCAGTTCGTTGGCGTGCTCGTTGACGGTACGCATCAGTTCCAAGATGGTGGAGGGGTTGGCGGTGGACCAGAGAGTAACATCGCGGTGCTGCATAGCAAGGCGCATGAGGGTGTAGTTGCGAGCGTTGTAGTCGGCAATCGACATCACCGAGGCGGGGGCTACATAGTGTTTCTTGATAATGGAAGGAATGTCGCGCACCAGCACACCGCTGACCGAGCCGTAGAGCGTGCCATCGGGGGCGTATCCTTCCACCTCTTTGCCTACGATAGGAAAGATATGGCCGGCGAATATGTGGTTGCGGTGTTTGACAAAGTTCCATGTCCAGATATGCGACATCTTGCCATAGACATCCTTCAGATACTTGTGGGTCATCGGAATCCACTTGGGTTCGCTGGTCGTTCCGGAGGTGGTGGCGTACATATCCGGCTTGCCGGGGAAAAGCACATTCTCCTCACCATGTTTGTGGCGCTCCACATAGGGGCGGAGCGTTTCAAAACTATTGTTGACCGGCACATACTGTTGGTACAAGCGGAACAAATCGTCGGCATTGGTAGCGGAGAGTATCACATCAAAATGGTGCTCTTTGCCATACACTGTGTCGCGCGAGATATTGAGGATGTCGCGCAGCGTTTTCTCGGCAGCGTGGCGCGGATGTCTGCTCCAAAAACGCAGGCGGATAGTCTGCGTACCTCCCACAAGGCACAACGCTGTGTTGATTAACCAAGGGTAGGGCAGTGCCTTACCTTGATTGTCGATATACGGTTTATTTTTCATAACGGCTTGGTTGTTAGTACAATATACGGTTCTAAGTATCGTGATATTGTTGTTGACATAGTCATAGCGCGGAACAAACATGGCCTGTTTCGCAACGATTCAATATAGTTTGGGCAGAGATTGCCAACGACGGCAATGAGACTCGCACTCGGGATGCGATTGATTATTTCATAGTTTGGTTGTGCATTAGGGTATGCACTTTCCGTTTTGATAGCATACCTATTTCTGGCGTTAGCGGTTGTAGGTTTGCATAAATGGACTATTTGTTTTGCCATTGTGTGATAATTTTTTTCGGCTCGCCCAATCATCTCCTTTTAGTACCTATATTGTACTTTTCTCCTCTGCTATCAATCGCCCCCTAAAATATCCCCATGCAGCGTGCCTGTATGCTAAATTGTACCTATTCCCATTGTTGGTCATCGTTTTGCCGATAGCCAAGATCGTCCCTTATCGTGAGAAAATAAATAGTCTGTTCTTCTAATATAGATGCACTATTTTTTTCAAAAACGGTGCAAAGTTACACATTTTTTGCGATATACGCAAATATAAAAAGCGAAATCGCCCGTCCGACATAGCAGACAGGCGATTTTTATGTGTGGTCAACCTTGCGGTTGAATGATGCGAATTAATAGGAGGTGCGTTGTGTAGCAGCGTAACTGATCTTGAGCGCATAAGCGCGGCGGAGTTCTTGTTTGATGTCGGCAATGACACCCATACGCGTCTCTTTGTCGGCCTTGATAGAAACGGTCATCAGACCTTGCTCCTGCTCTTTCATAGACGAACGCTCGTTGACGATATACTCGCCGATCTCTTTGGTCTCAGCAAAAGCGTCATCCAACTGGATACGCGTTTCTGCACCATACTGTTTGCGGAATTCGGCAGTAGGAGTACCTACATAGATGTAACGCACAAGCGATTTCTTCTCGAGTTTGGTCAACTCTGTGGCACTTGGTACCGAGAACTGAACCTTGTAGGAAACCTCTTTCATCGAGGTAACGGACATAAAGAAGAAAAGGAGCATAAAGATGATATCGGGGAGTGACGATGTATTGAGCGCCGGCATCTCTCGTTTTTCATTTCTGCGTATCTTAGCCATGATTATTGTCCTCCGTAGTTTTTAGGTTCAGCCTCCGAAATCTTTTGGGGATATACTTTCTGCACTTGCTTCTGCTGATCCTCTGTGAGTTCGTTGTAGGATGTATGGAAATACTTTTGCGCACACTCGTTACGCAACTCGTTGTATGCAGCCACGAGTTCGTTCTGAACATCCAAATAAGCCTGATACTGTGTATCCACATCGTTTTGGACGGAGATGACATGGTCTTTGGTGTACTTTTGTACTCCGATAGGCTCGCCAAAGTCCTCCTCCACGAGTTTAGGCAAGTTCGGCTCATCGTTTTCGTTCTTGATGAACTCTTTGGCAGTCTCTCTCAGTTGCTTGACATCCATCAGTTGCCCCTGTACCATCAACTGGTTAGCCGAGTTGATCTTTACGACCATCAGGTTACGCTTGTTGATATCGGTATCCTCCACTTTCTGATCGGGTGGAATAGGAGCCGGCAGACGGCGAGCCAAGCCTTGGTTGACATCCATACTGGTAGTTACCAGGAAGAATATCAGCAGCAAGAAAGAGATATCCGCCATTGAACTGGCATTTATCTGTGGGATTTTCTTAGCCATAGTTAGTTTGACAATTTTGCAATGTTACCGATTGGCCATCATTTTTGGAGGCAAATCGTGTATACTTGCGTGTAACTGCTTATTTGAGTCGTTTGGTGTAGATAACACCCCAAATCAAGGTAATGATTGTAGCGGCAAAGAGGGTATAGCAGAGATAGATGATAGCATCACTCATCTGCGCCATTGCGCCCACATTGTCCGTTCCTTCATAACCGATGATGTCGATTTTCTCAGGGCTACCCAGGAACCAGCAAACTACGACCAAGGCAACAAACCCGATAACGACAGCCGATGTCTTGACGGCTTTGCGTTTGTCATATTTGCAGTTCTTTGCAAACTCAGTGATGACAACACCGAGAGTAACCAAGATAACGATACCCAAGAGGATATAGCACCAAACGAGAAATAAGTCGGTGAAACGAGGTATATTCAGGAAGTCTCCTGCTACCTCAAGCGTACCTTCTGAGCCTCCTACGAAGAACATCACCGTAGCGACGATGCCTAGCAGAAGAAGTACCCAAAGGGTAATCTTAGGTAATAACTTATAGTTTTTCATATTGCTCAAATTATTAAAGTGTTGGTTTGTAACGAGAATACAATGTTGCTACAAACGGATTACTTATTCTTCTGAGCAGCGTCGTATTCTACTACGAGGTCGAGCAGGCTGATAGAACTATCTTCCATCTCGTTTACAAGACCTTCGATGAGGCTGAGGATATAGTTGTAGAACAACTGAAGAACAATAGCGATAATCAAACCGAGGAGGGTAGTCAACAAGGCCACCTTGATACCGCCGGCAACAACCGTAGCCGAAATATCACCTACTTGCTGAATCTTATCGAATGCCTCGATCATACCGATGATGGTTCCCAGGAATCCCAACGACGGAGCGATGGAGATAAAGAGCGAAATCCAAGAGAGGTTTTTCTCGAGCAAGCCGAGTTGAACACCACCGTAGGAAGAAACGGTCTTCTCAACTACATCGATACCTTCGTCGTAACGGCTCAGACCCTGGTAGAAAATACTTGCTACAGGTCCGCGTGTGTTACGGCAAACCTCGAGAGCAGCCTCGATACCGCCATTCTTAAGAGCCTCTTCAATCTTAGCGAGGAGAACTTTCGTATTGGTTTTAGAGAGCGACAGATAGATGATACGCTCGATGCAAAGAGCCAAACCGAAAACCAAGCAGAGGAGGGTTGCTGCCATAAAGCCTGCACCACCTTCGATAAATTTGGTCTTGAGAGTCTTGTGGAGAGCAACGATACCATTCTCGCTTTCGTCAGCCACGGGAGCAGCCTCTTCGTCAAGATCGGTAGTTACCACTTCCTCTTGTTGCTCAACTTGTTCAGTTGCCTCTGCCTGAGCGGCAACAGTGTCCTCTTGTGCCATAACAGCAACGCTACCAAAAGTCAGCATTGCCAGCACTGTAAGGGTTGCAAATACTTTTTTCATGAGAGTAATAGTTTATTTTATTTATTGTTTTTCTAAATGGTGCAAGCGGCTGTTGTGCCGCTATTGTTCATCCGAACGCTTGTCCAAACCTATTTGGGCAAGACCGTTCTAATTATTTTGCGGAGAGACGGGGATTCGAACCCCGGAAACCCTTTTGGAGTTTACACGCTTTCCAGGCGTGCCTCTTCAACCACTCGAGCATCTCTCCTTAGTTGTTTCTCTGTTGATTTGTGCTTGCTCTATCGGTACTACGCACAAAGACGGTGCAAAATTACAAAAAAAAATCGATACTACAATAATTTGGAGTCATTTTTT
This sequence comes from uncultured Bacteroidales bacterium, assembly GCA_900542355.1. Lineage (GTDB taxonomy): Bacteria > Bacteroidota > Bacteroidia > Bacteroidales > Paludibacteraceae > Colicola. Next base: position 22,984 of record UQNE01000009.1, read on the forward strand.
TTGTTTTTTCCTCTTTTTTGAGTGAAACGCCTTGAGCCTATTTCCGAAAACGGGTGCAAATAATGCCTTGCCCTTTGTTGCATATACCAAATAATGTATGATTTATAGGCAGAATAAGGTTCGGGCGTTGGTGGTGGTGATGCGGAAGATGTCTTCCTCTGACACCTTATATATATCGGCTAATCGTTCGGCAACAAAGCGCATCCAACGGCTTTCGTTGCGTTCGCCTCGGTGCGGAACGGGTGCCATATAGGGTGCATCGGTCTCCAAGAGAAGGCGATCGAGCGGTGCTACCGACAGGTGTTCTGCCAGTTTGCAGTTTTTGAAGGTTAGTACTCCGCCGATACCTAAGCAGTAGCCCATTTGCAGTATTTGCTGTGCTACCTCTCGGCTTCCGCTGAAACAATGGAACACGCCTTTTATATTTGGAAACTCACGCAGGATAGCCAACGTGTCTTCGGTGGCATCACGGCTATGAATCATCACGGGCAAGTGCAGTTGTTCCGCCCATTGCATCTGTGTGCGCAAAACGATATGTTGCTGCTCTTTGTAGGTGGTGTCCCAATGATAATCGAGACCGATTTCGCCTATTGCGATGTAGCGTCGGTGCGGAGCAAATAGTTCCGAACGAATCTGCTCCAACTGTTGCTGCCAATCGTCGTGAATATTCTCGGGGTGCAGCCCCAACGCCGGAAACAGATAATCGGGGTAGGCGTCTGCCAATCGTCCAATAGACTCAATCGATGAGGCATCGATGCCCGGCACCAGCATAGCCTCAACTCCGTGGGCTTGCTGCAGGGCAAGAAAATCGGGCAGACCATCGGCATACTGCGGGTCGTCTATGTGGCAATGGGTGTCTATCATTGGAGGTTATTGTTGGTCTCGCCGAAACAGAATACTGCTATCGCCATAACTAAGGAAACGGAAGTCGTGTGCAAGTGCATAGTCGTAGATCGTGTGCCAATCGCCTCCTACGAACGCACTCACCAACAAGAGCAGCGTTGATTTGGGCTGGTGAAAATTGGTAATCAACTGATCTACTATATGAAATGTGTAGCCGGGCTCAATCATTATCTGCGTTTCGGCATGCAGTGTGTCTTGGTGCGTGCTGTCTAAGTAGTGCAGTATCGCCTGCAAAGCCTCTTGCGCGGTGTAGGTGAAGTGGGCGGTATAAGGGATGAACTGCGGTACATGAAAATCGAAGTCAGGCTCTGTAAGTAGCATACAACCAATAAAATAGAGGCTCTCCAAGGTGCGCATACTCGTGGTGCCTACGGCTACGATATGCCCGATGTTCGCCTCGATGTCTGCTATCGATTGCCGAGGTACGGCGATGATCTCTGTATGCATCGTGTGTTGGTTGGCATCATTGGTCTTGACGGGCTGAAAAGTGCCGGCACCGACATGGAGTGTAACCTCGGTGGTTTGTATTCCGCGTTGGTGCAAGTCGTCGAGGACAGCGTTGGTAAAGTGCAGTCCGGCAGTGGGGGCAGCCACAGAACCTTTGATACGTGAATAGACGGTTTGGTAGGTTGTCTTGTCGCTCTCTTCGGTCTTGCGATTGAGGTAGGGCGGAATAGGCAGTTCGCCTACGGCATCGAGTATCTCGGCAAACGAGACATCATCGGCATCCCACGAGAAACGCACGGCAAAGGTGTTGCCTGTCTGCTCGCCTTTGGTTGCCCGTAGCGTGATTTGTTCGCCTGTCTTAGGCAGCAAGACGCTCATCTCTACATACTTATCTCGGAATTTCTTAGCGTTGCCAATCATACACTTCCACACGCACCCCTCGGTACTGCCGAGCGACAACTGGTAGTCATGCGGACTGAGTGGCTCCAGGCAGAACACCTCGATACGCGCACCGCTGGTCTTGTGGAAAACCAGGCGAGCCTGAATGACACGCGTGTTGTTGTACACGAGCAACGAGTGCGCAGGGATATAATCGCCGATGTGGTAGAACACATCCTCCGACACTTGCCCGTTGCGATAGACCAGCAGTTTGGAGTGGTCGCGTTGCGGGAGCGGATACTTGGCGATGCGATCGTCGGGTAGGGGATAGTTATAGTCGGCTATCAGTATGGGATCCATAGTTGTGTCGTGGTTTGAAACTTGGTTTATCTCTTTCTCTGCGTGGCTTGAATCCTCGCTTGTCATCCTCTTTGCGTGGCTTAAATCCTCGCTTGTCATCCTCTTTGCGCGGCTTGAATCCTCGCTTGTCATCCTCTCTGCGTGGCTTAAATCCTCGCTTGTCGTCTTCTTTGTGGCGTTTGGGCTTGTCTGCAGTTGACTTATGCTTGCTTTTCGGGTGTGTCTTTTTCCACTCTTTGTGTTCGCCTTGGAATAACTCATATTGGTTGAAGAAACAGTCTAACTCGCCATTGAGCAGGTGCATTTTTCGGGTCGGCTTCAGTCCGATACACTTCAGTGCTTCCTCGTTGGACGAAATAATCCACGCTGTAGCACCTGCAAATTGGAACTTGAGTGCCTTGCCCATATCCTCGTAGAGGCGCAGTATATCCTTATCTTGTGCCAATCGCTCGCCGTAAGGCGGGTTGATCATCACCAATGCACCTTCTGTACTCGGTGCGCCTTCCACCCCGGCATAGCGAATCTCTTCTATACGGATTTGCTTCACATCGATAAAGCGTTGCATACCGGCACTCTTGATGTTTTTGAGTGCAGTCTGCACGGCGTAGTAACCGGCATCTGAACCATAGATATGGTGCGTAAACTCACGCTCGCGGGAGTCGTCGTTGTACACCATCTCAAACAAGTCCTTGTCGAAATCGCACCATTTCTCAAAGGCAAAACCTTGTCGGAACACCCCGGGTGCGATGTTTTGCGCTATGAGTGCTGCCTCGATGAGCAGTGTACCCGAGCCGCACATCGGGTCGAAGAAATTAGACTGCCCATGCCAACCGGCAGTGAGCAACATACCGGCAGCCAATGCCTCATTGATAGGGGCTTCTGTGTTGGCAACACGATACCCGCGTTTATGCAGGCTCTCGCCCGAACTATCCAAAGAGATAGTTACCGTCTCGGCGGCAATATGCACATTAATATATAGGTCCGGGGCGGTTAGTTTTACATTCGGGCGTTTGTTCTCGCGTTCGGTCCACCAATCGGCGATGGCGTCTTTTACGCGATAGGTAACATATTTCGAGTGGCGGAAAGTCTCCGAATAGACGGTTGCGTCGATAGAGAAACCGGTCTGCAAAGTCATATAGGTTGCCCAATCGATTTGCTTGGCTTGAGCATAGACCTCATCCGCATCTTTGGCTGTAAAAGTAGCAATCGGTACCAGCACGCGCGAGGCGGTGCGCAGGCAAAAATTAGCCCGATAGAGTATCTCCTTGTTGCCGGTAAAAGACACGGCACGACGCTCTTTTTGCACATTGTTAGCACCCAGTTCTATCAGTTCTTGTGCCAAAACATCTTCCAAGCCCTTGAAGGTCTTGGCTACCATCTTAAATTCTTCGTTGTTGTTCATATCTCTAAAAATCTCGCAAAGGTACTGCTTTTTTTCAATATGTGCAATAGCAATGCCAACTTATCCGCGAATGGGCTCTCCGTAAATGGCCATATAAAAAGCCACAACCTCCGTTAATTGCGGTTAATTGACGATTAAAATATAATTGCCATGTAATTGACATTAATTTTGCTCCGTGTGTCTTTGTTTGCTCCGTTAAAAGCCATGTAAATAGCCATTAAAAACAGGGTGGCTCTATCCTCCGTTAAGACCACCCCATTGCGTCCACGGACTTATGGGAACCCCGGAATGGCGGTTAATTGACTGTTAAACTATTCTTTTGCTCCGAATGGTAGCGGATGTAGAGATGTACTGCCGGGGTATTAGAAGGGGTAGAATGCAGTGGGTAGGGGTGTAGGAATTGGTTGCATACTTGTGAAATGAAACAAAATTGCGTGGATTTTACTTGTGAAATGAAACAAAATGTTCGGTGATCCTTGCGTAACTCAAATAAAATCAGTATCTTTGCGGCGTGTAAGAGGAAAAGACAATTCATAACAATCTACAGCAAGAATATGTTTCAGAGAAAAGCCATTGAGGATTTGCGTTTATGGGCAGCATCAGAACATCGTAAACCGCTTGTTCTGCGTGGGGCAAGACAAGTAGGTAAATCTACCCTTGTTTACGAGTTTGGGCAAGAGTTTGATGTGTTTATTCCGCTTAATTTGGAGCGTAGAGAGCATGTGCGTCTATTTGATTATGACATCGATGATACCGTGCGACAGATATTTTTGCTCACACATCATCCGTTAGATAAAACCAAAAAGACCCTGCTTTTTATCGATGAGATACAGAACTCTCCAAATGCGGTGGCTCTGTTGCGGTATTTCTACGAGAGTTATCCGTGGATAGATGTTATTGCTGCAGGCTCATTACTGCTGACCTTGTTGGATCAGCATATATCTTTTCCTGTAGGGCGTGTACAATACATGCGACTTAATCCGTGTTCTTTTGCGGATTTTCTACAAGCGACCGACAATGCACTGCTGTGTGAAGAGGTGGAAACACTCGCCATCAGTCCTTCTTTACACGAAATGACTATGCGATTATTCTCGGAGTTTGCTTTGGTGGGGGGTATGCCGGAGGCCATTGCGCGTTATGCAGAGAACCATGACATCGTAGCAGTACATGATGTATATGATACCCTTTTGCTTGGCTATAGTGAGGATGTAGAGAAATATGCCAAGAACGATACGATGAAGAATGTGATTCGGCTATTGCTCAAGAACGGATGGACCTATTCTACAGAGCAAATCACATTGGGCAATTTCGCTGAATCTAACTATAAATCGCGTGAGATGGGAGAAGCAATCCGCACCTTGGAGCGTACTTATTTGCTTGAACTCACTTATCCCATTACCACTTATGTGTTGCCTGCCATACAAGAACACCGTCGAAAACCGAAAATCTTTTGGTTGGATGCGGGACTTATCAACTATGCTGCAAATATCCAGCAAGAGGTTATGTTTTCGGACAATATAATGGACATATGGCGTGGAAAATTAGCGGAACAGATGGTAGCACAGGAGTTGTTGTCGGGCAAGACGGAAGCAGATGCCCACCGTGATTTTTGGGTGCGTAATACTCCCAGTGCCACAGCCGAGTTAGATTTCGTATATATTTACAAGGGTGAGGTAATTCCCGTAGAAGTCAAGGCGGGGCATAATGCACACCTCAAGTCGCTACAGATTTTTATGGAGAATACCGACCATCACACTGCAATTCGCATTTGGGCGCAACCATTGCAAGTAGATGAGGTTGCTACGCCGAGCGGCAAGCCTTTCCGACTGCTCAGTGTGCCTTTCTATTATGTGCATATATTGGACAAGGTGTTGGAACGATTTGGATAGGCATTATGATGCTTCTATTGTTTCTCGTGAGTGGCGACTTTCTTTCGATTCTCCACTAAAAGCCATGCATACCTCCCCAAGCCCCTCCAAAGGAGGGGATGTGCACAGCGGGAACAAGAGCAACATATAATTGCCATGTAATTGGACATTAATTTCTTGTTTTGATTTTTCTCCATTGCCATTAAAACGGGGTGGCTCTATCCTCCGTTAACGGTTAATTGACGATTAAACATATAATTGCCATATAATTAGGCATTAATTTCTTGCTTACATCTTGGGGTGGTAATGAGAGGATATGAAGAATGCCCGCCAACATTGCGTTAGCGGGCATTCGTAGATAGTAGGCTGATTTATAGCAGCGTGGTTTACTTAACGGTTGCGCCGAGTACATTGTAAACGGTACCGTCTGCCATGATCAGTTGCAGTTGACCGTCTGCGCCAATTACTTTCTTGGCTACTTGAGCAGCCTTTACTTCGTCGATAGCCATCTCAGGGTCGCCCGTCAAACAGTCAAGTGCTTGTACCATACATTTCTGATCCTTATTGGTAGCGTCGAAGCCGGTAATCTGATAGCAAGCATCACTTTCGATGTTGTTGATATTTTCTGTCTGACCATAATTGCCTTTGTAGCCTGCTTCTTCTTTCCAGTCAGTAACTTTACCTGCCAAGAAGATAGCGTTGAATTTCTTGAGTTTATCCACTTGGAGAACATAGTATGCACCCGATTTGGACATAGCGATGAACTGAGGCTCAACGCCGTCTGCCCAAATATAGCCGGTCATGTTGATGCCGGCTTTGATACCGCCCTTGCCATCGCTTACACCGGTGTTCCATACAGCGGTAGAGTCGAGTTCTTCGTTTGCAGGGATTTTAGCGCGGAGGAAGATAGGTGCGTCGGAGCAGTCTTGCTCTACCAAGTATTTGGTATCGGTAAGCACTACATCCTCGTAGTTTTGGGTCTCACCGTTCTTATCCACATAGTTCTTGCTACCGAGAGCGGTAACCTCTACTTTGGTCTCCGAGAAACCGAAACCGCAAGCCATCATCTTAGAACCTGCAGTACCGATGATATAGTTCTCTGCATCAGCATAAACAGGCACACAGAGCACACCGATACCATTGATGGTATAGTTGCCGCCGAGTACCGTACAAGGCATAGCGGGAGGAGCCAACAACTCGTTTTCTTCGCCCTTACCCTTATACTCTACGCAGATACCACCGTCGGGGTTACCAAAGGCCTTACCCGTATTCTTCGACATCGAGAGATATTGGAAACCTACCATTGTGCCGGCTACTACACCGTTGTTCTCCACTACACCCTCGAAGACGAACTGTTGCTTGTTAGGAGTCGATTTAACGGCAACATATAGATAACCGTCTTTCTTTACGCTTACCTTGAAGCAAGCACCTGCGTTTGGGCACTTCATATCGATTACAGGGTTAGCACCACCTGCAGTCGGGTTGTCCTGACCTTGAATACGCTGAATAGTGTAATCTACCGTTACATCACCGATTTTGAGATGGCTGTATGCCGTATCCTGCATCATACCTACTGCTTTGTAGGTGGTTTTGTAGGCATTGTAAACGGTAAAGTTGGCACCTTCGGCGAGTTTCTCACCGGCATCCACTTCTACTTTGTTCTTGCCGTCAAATTCAATACCTGCTGCGTTCTTGTCTCCGGCTGTAGGCAGATACTGAAAATCTACCTGCGCCATCATGCTCATGCTTACTGCTACTGCAGAAGCCAAAAAGAAAAACTTCTTCATGATAATTGTTTTTGTTAGTTAGTAAAATAAATATGAGATATACTCATGTGGTTTATCAAATACATTTCTTGTTGGGGGCAATATACTCTCACTTTGTTGCTGACAGGTTCTTACCATAGTGATAAGACATCCTCGTTTTGTGTGAGAGATATACTTTCCCAATCGGTTTCAAGGCGGCATTATTCGCGTTGCTTTTCTTTGCTATTCGCGTTTTTTGCCCTGGAAACTATTGTTGAAAATCACCGTCTTGCGCCCCTCTCTACCAGTAGTAGAGAACGACATTGTAGCGGTGCCGTCTGCGCTCAGTCGTCCATAGAACTGTGCACCAAGCCCATTGTTTGCCGGCTTATCGTTGTTGAAGACGATGTCATCACCTGCGTGCGATACATTGGTCAGTCCGCGCAGGTTCCAACCTGCTTCCTCAGAGCGGATATACACCAGACATTGGTTGGCGAGCGAGTCTTTGAATACTTGAAACTCAATCGTGCCGTTGTAGAGGGTCTCTGCTCCAGAGAGCGACGAAATGCTGCTCCATGTACCTTCGTAGATACCCGCAGCGTCTTGCGCTGCCGTATGCTCATAGACGCGCATTTCGTCGGTCGGCTTGCAGGCAGCCATACATATTGCAGCCGCTGCCACTATCATATAGATTGCTTTTTTCATACTTAGCATTGTTTATTGGTTATTACCTCGGTAGATAGACACCGTTATCTTGTGATATGAGTACCGATACCGGGGTAGATAAGTGGTAGTATCGATTAGTATCCTTTGTTTTGGTCTGCCTCTGTGAGGGCATTGTTGGCATTGATCTCGGCTTGCGGGATGGGCTTATACCACTTGATGTCTCCGCTAGCGTTGCTCATACGGCTCAGTGCGCTACCTGCCAGGTCGTAGTTGAACAGGTTGTTGTAGCGTACCAACTGGCGGGTACGGCGCAAGTCCATCCAACGGTGTCCTTCGGCATACAACTCACGCGCACGCTCGTCTAAGATGAGGTCGATAGGCGTGTTGCTAAACGACGGATATATGGAGGAGTAGGGTGAGGTGTATGACGCAAAATCGGTAGCAGCCACACCGGCGCGAGTGCGTACATCGTTGATGTACCCTTCTGCCGTGCTCTGATCTCCCGACATCAACGCAGCCTCGGCGGCTACCAGATAGATATCCGACAGGTGGAGCACTACAATATCACGATATCCGTTGGTCTTATTGACGGCAATAGCCGATGAATTGGGGTCATCAAACTTCTTGACCACCGGAGCGGAGAACATACCGGGGTTGTCCTTGAGATAGGTAACATAGTCGTACTCCGTGCCGTTAACCCACATCTTAGGGTAACTCATTACGATGACTGCGGGTTCGTTTACGCAGTCGCCTTTCTCCAAGCGTTTGGCATTGGCCGCCTTGTAAGCGGTAGCCTCTGAAGTGCCGGCCGTACCGGGGAAGATGCGCAGCAGAACAGGCATAGTATCTTGTGCGGCAGCATCCGCATTGTAGTACGCATAATAGCCCTCGGTGCCCCAACCGCCCTTGGTGGAGTTGTACATCGTGGTCATAAAAGTAGCATCGTAACGCTTGTCGTCTGCAGACCAGAGATAACTTGACTTGGGGTTGGAAGCATGCATACCGTCCACATATTTCTCGCCCGTGGAAGTACAATCGCCGTAGTAACTGCCGAAGGTGTTTTGCAGGCCGTGTCCGCCTGTCTTTAGTTCACCCGGCCAGCCTGCGCGGTCGTACTGCACCGCAAAAATCACCTCTGCATTGCCTTCGTTGGCAGGGCTCCACTTCTCCTCGAAAGGCATACTGAGCGTTTGGCTGTTGATAGCAGCTTGCGCCCAGCGTAGAGCCTCACGGAAATAGGTGTCGTCTTGGATAGTGTATGTACCTTGCGCGGCATCGGTAACGGTAGTACCCAGATCCCACCCGGCAGCCAAGCAGACTTTAGCCAGCAGTGCTTTAACAGCACGCTGCGAGGCGCTTCCAGTGGTGTTCTCTGCGGGCAGGGAAGCGTCGTCTGCTATAGAGGTAAGGTCTTCTATCAGGCTCTTGTAGAGGGTAGCCAAGTCGGTACGCGGATAACTGCGCTCGCTATCGTTGATATAGGTTGTGCTATATGGCACACCGCCAAACTCCTGACTGAGGATATAGTAGCAATAACTGCGGAGGAAAATCATCTCTGCTTTGTACTTGCCATCGGTATCATACGAGATGACGGCGTTAGCCATATTGATACAAGCGTACAGATTGGCGTAGAGCGATTTGACATCGTCGTTCTCCGGGGTGATGGTGTACTGGTCGAACTGTGTGCCCGACTTCTTGTTGCTGGGCATATAGAGGTCCACTCCCTCTTCGTACACATCTACTCGCGCAGCCACAGGCTTGAGCAGCGAATAGGCATAGACGCGCAGTGTAGCGGGGTCTTGATCGAAATACTTGCCTGCAGTCTGCCCGCCTGCGGTCTTGTTGTTGGGAGTAAGGAAACTATTGCAACCCGTGAGCAATAGTCCGCCTAAGAGCAAAGCAGATACGAGTATGTTCCGTGCGGCGAACTTGCTGCCGGCTGCCGACATATTCTGATTGATGAATCTATTATTCTTCATGATGTTTCCTAATTAAGCGTTAGAATTTAAGGCTCAAACCGATTTGCGTATTGATTGAAGCCGGTGCGTCGCTCTGCAGGGGCGAACTAGCCCACTCGGGGTCGAAACCTTGGTACTTGGTAAAGCAGAACGGGTTGGTTACTGTGCAATAGATACGCAGTTTCTGTATATGCAGTTTATCCAAGGCTTTCTTTTGGAGGCTGTATGCCAGCGTGATGTATTTGACCTTGAGGAAACTTGCATCGGTTATCTTGTTGCAGCCGTCTAACCAATAGGAGTTGCCTATACCGGAGTTGCTTGCCGCATTGTTGGGGAAAGGATATGCTCCGTAGTGGGTAGTCTCTTGATAGACAGGATTGATGAATGTACCATTGTCGCTGATACCATCGCAATCGATGAGCGTACCGGCGGGGATATAGTAGTCCATATTCATACGCATACGCCCGCGGTCAGCGTAGTTGAGGTATTCTCCGTAGAACTCCGATTGTACGGTCTGCCCATATTTGCCGTAGAGCGAAAAGGCGAACTCTATACCTTTCCATGTGAGGGTAGAGGTGAGCGAGCCTGTTACTTTGGGGTCGGATGAATAGACCTTCTTATCTACATCGGAGAACTTACCGTCGCCATTGACATCTTTGATGACGGGCTGTCCTTCCGTCCAGCCATAGCATGCGTAGTAGTAATCGGCCTCTTTGATTTCCGCACCAGGGGTAAGACCTTTCTGCTTAGCGATGTCGTTGTCGGGGACAGTCATCATCTTGTCGCTAACGATACCATCCCATTGGTAGCCATATACATTGTTTATCGATTTGCCGATGAAGAGTCCGTCGTTAGGCAGGTCGGTACCCGAGCCGTTGATTTCGAGTACTTCGTTGTGGTTGTGTGCGATAGTGAATGCTGTTTCCCAACGCCATCCGTTGATGTCCACATTAACTGTCTTTAAGCCAATCTCGATACCTCGGTTTAGCACAGAGCCGACATTGGTAACCACTGTTTGTCCACCGGCTTCGAGGGGCAACTCAACCGAATAGAGCAGGTCGCTCGATACTTTGTCGTAGAAATCGAATGTACCGGTGATACGGTCGCGCACAAAACCGAAGTCCACACCCGCATTCCACTCGCTGCTGGTTTCCCAAGTGAGATTAGGATCGACTATCGCATTGGGATAGTAGCCCACGGCGTAGGAGTTGCCAAACGGATAATAGACAGGTCCTGCTACGCTCTGTTGTGTTGCGTAGTTGCCTATACCGGAGTTGTTACCTGTGATACCGTAACTAAGGCGCCACTTTAGATTGGTGAGCCAAGTAGCATCTTGCATCCAACTCTCTTCGGACATACGCCACGCCACGGCGGCAGAGGGAAACCAGCCCCATTTGTGTCCGTCGGCAAACTTGCTGGAGCCATCTGCACGCACGGTAGCCGTAACCATATACTTGCCTGCGTAGGAGTAGTTAGCACGGAGGGCAAACGACATCATGGAGTTCTCGGTATAGTTGGTCGTGCTATTGCCTGCATCGTAAGTGCCGGAAGCCAGATTATACCATAAGGTGCCATCCATGACGCCCGTATATTTGAGGTAGTTGTAGTTGGTCTGATATTTCGCCATAGAGAACAAGCCCATCAGGTTGACGCTATGTTTCTCGGCGAAGGTGTTGTTGTAAGAAATCGTATTATCCCAAGTATAGGAGAAGTTTTGGTTCTTGGTGAGTTGTGCGATGTTCTTATCGTAGTCGGTTACCAAGGTATTGTCGAACTGGCCGAGCGTATAATTGTCGTAGTTGGGCGCAAAGAGGGTCTTTATTTGCAGTCCTTTGACAGGGGTGATTTGCAGATATATATTGCCCAATGCTCGCCAAGTATCTTTTTGTTTGGTACGGTTCTGCATATAGAGCAGCGGGGTAACCTGGTCGGAGAACTGGTTTTTGCTGATAGACCCCATAGCCTCGTAGTTGCCGGGCTTCTCGTTGATATTACCATCCTTATCATAAGCCTGCATAAACGGGTTCATACGGTAAGCAATCTTGATAGCATCATCGTTGGCGTACTCATTTCCGAGCCACGAGAGATTGAAGTTGATACCGGCTTGGACATACTTGTTGATTGATGCATCGATAGAGCCCTTCATGTTGATACGCTTCTGCTCGTCGCCTACATAGATGCCTTTATCTTGGTTGAAGCCGACGCCGAAGTGGTAAGACACATGCTCGCTGCTACCGTTGACCGCCACATAATGGTTCTGCTGGAATCCTGTGCGGGTAACCATTTTCATCCAGTCGGTACTGCCGCCCTCCTTAATAATTGTCTTGAGGCGATACTGCCCTGCGAAATCTGCGGTAGAGGCGGTGTTGCCGTCGTTGTAGAGTGCCATCTGCTCGTAGCCTGTCATGGTGTAAACCGGTTGTCCGCTCGAAGCGATGCTGCTACCGCCTGCATAGCCTAAGAACTTGAGGAAGCGGTAATTATAGAACTGCTGCGCATCCATGAACATTCCCATTCGTGTAGGGCTGACTGCGCCGACATACATATCGTAACTGATGCTTGGTTTCTTCTCTTTCTTTCCCTCGCTTGTACCCGATTTTGTGCTGACCTGGATTACACCGGCGGTAGCACGCGAACCGTAGATAGCGGTGCTGGACGCATCTTTGAGGACATCGATACGCGCGATGTCTTGCGGGTTGAGCCAGTCGATATCATCACAGATGATACCATCTACCACATAGATAGGTTTGGTATCGGAGTTGGTGGACGACTTACCACGAATCTCGATGTCGAAACTGCCTCCGACGCGCCCTGTGGCTTGGGAGATATTGACGCCTGCCACTGCGCCTTGCAGGGCTTCTACGACGCCTGTTGTACCCTTAGCGGTGATGGCTTCGTTGCTGACCGACGAAACGGAACCCGTGAGGTCGTTCTTCTTCATCTGTCCGTAACCTACGACCACTACTTCGTCCAGTTTCTTGGTATCTTCGGCAAGCACGACCCGTATGGTCTGCTGACTACCGACGGTAACCTCTTTGGTACCATAGCCGATGTAGGAAAAGACGAGCACATCTTTCGCATTGACGCCCGATAGGGTAAAGTTGCCGTCAAAATCGGTGATTGACCCGTTGGTAGTGCCTTTTATTAAGATACTGACACCTATCAGGGGTTCGCCTGCCTCATCTACGACTACGCCGCCAATCGTCTGTTGTGCATACGCAAAAAGGGAGGATATTGCCATAAAGAGCAACATCAGACCTTTTTTGAATGGAGTAGATTTATCCATAGCGGAAAAAGTGTTTTGGTTAGTATTAGTAGTTGAATTGTAGTAATTGCTGACACCCATAATCGTGCGGCGATGTGCAGTGTTTTTAGGCAAAAATACGATTTTTACACATTGTCGATACGATTTTTACACATTTGCGCTTGTTCCGCTTATTCATGCCCCCATTTTGTCAAAGCGCACTACAAAGGTATGTATTTTTTTTGAAATCTGCAAGGGCGAACCGAAATTTGTTTATGTTTTTTGGATGGTGTTTTGGGTGATTGTAGAGTGTTTTTGGGAATGCATAATGTATGATGCATAATGTATAAGAGGTGGTGATAGAGGGAATGTAGAGTGTTTGTGGAAATGCATAATGCATGCGAGGTGGTGATAGGGGGCTTGAAAATGGTGACTAAAAATGCTCGACATAAATAGGCAATGTATAGTATTCCCTTCCTCATTCCCCTAGGTAACCGCACTAAAATTATACATTGCGGTTTCGTGTATGCTATGAGTTTCCGTTATAATGGCCATTTGAAGATACTATGGTTCTCCGTTAGTGATTATTTGTTCGTTAAAAACAGCGAGGGAAGAAAAAGGTCGAGAAATTAGCAACCTTTTTTAACACTACAATGAGTATTACGAAAGTAGCGCTAGGGTATTATCGGGTTCGCTTAATAACATACTAATAACATACTAATCACATACTAATTACATAGTACTATTGGTGGGCATACAGCAGCAAAACAGGGCGCAAATTATGGAATGAAAAGATAAAAATAAGACAAAAAAGACGCAAGAAGGCCGTTGAATGCCATATAAAGAATTCGTTAAAACAAAGTGGGGACAAAAGGGAACATTAATTGCCATGTAATTAGACATATAATTATGCATATTGCTTCTATACATTTCTCTATACAAAAACATTCAATAATGTGTTCAAAAAGCCATGCAGACCTCCACAAGAGACCTCTACAAGAGACCTCCCCAAGCCCCTCCAGGGGAGGGAGTGTTGCACAGTAGGGGGGCTAGAGATGGTATAGGGATACTATCTAGACGGTCTAGATATTCTAGATGTTCTATGGATTGTAGATGGTATAGGTGGGGATAGAAGCAGAGGGGGGCGCGGTAATCATTCCATAAAAATTTGTGTAATTCGACGAAAAGTACTAACTTTGCAGCAGTTTTTATTGCTTTGCACTGACTGATCATTGCCTTGCAGCAGTTTTTATTGCTTTGCACTGATTGGTCATTGCTTTGCAGCAGGTTTTATTTCTGTCTTTTATTGTTCTCTCTATGGAAAAACATGCACCCGAGATTATTGCACTCTGCCACGACTTAGAACGCGAGGCAAAGCGCCGTATTCGCACGCCTTACGACTTTGAGTATCTTGCGACGCTTATTGCACAGCGCAACCGCGAATATATCTCGCCTACCACACTGAAACGCCTTTGGGGTTATATCTCGGGTTCTCGGACCATGCGCCAAACCACACTGCGCATACTGGTTCAGTTTCTCGGTTATGGCGATTGGGACGACTATATAGAAGCCCTCGCTACACGCTCCGAAATAGAGAGCAACGCTTTCTTGGGAGAGGGGGTTCGCACTGAACAACTCACTCCGGGAGATATGGTAGAGGCATGCTGGTTGCCTAACCGCTCCTGCTTGTTTCGCTACGAAGGAGATAACCATTTCCAAGTGTGCGCCGTTGAAAACTCTAAACTACAAGTGGGGGACCGATGTGATACACTCTGCTTTATCGTAGGACAACCCCTCTTCTTGGACAACCTGCGCCGAGCAGATAATCCGCCCGTATCATACATAGCCGGCAAAAAGTGCGGACTGGTATTCGCTCGCATCGTACCGTCTGAAAATAAAGACCTCCCCAAATAGACATCCCCAAAAGCGACATCCCCAAAAGCGACCTCCCCAAGCCCCTCCAGAGGAGGGGATGTTGTATAGTAGGGAATAGAGATGGTCTAGGGATACTATGGATTCTAGATGGTCTAGGTGGTCTAGAGATTCTAGATGGTATAGAATGCGGTCGTTATTCCATAAAAAACATTCCGAATTTGGTGCGATTGTTCTGAACTAATTCGCTGAGAATTTGTAAAAATGCGTTTTTTGTTGTATCTTTGCAAGCCAAAAGGGAATCCCCCCTTTCGCTAACTAATTTTTCTCTTGGAAGACAGCAGCAAAATAGAAGTTATCGGCGCACGGGTGCACAACCTAAAGAATATCAGCGTCTCTATCCCCCGCAACCAACTGACGGTGATTACCGGTTTGTCGGGCAGTGGAAAATCGTCGCTTGCCTTTGATACCATCTTTGCAGAAGGGCAGCGTCGATATATCGATACTTTCTCATCCTACGCTCGGGGCTATATCGGCAATATGCAACGCCCCGATGTGGATAAGATAACAGGCCTGAGTCCGGTTATCTCTATCGACCAGAAAACGACGGGCAAGAACCCTCGCTCCACAGTAGGTACCATCACCGAGATATACGATTTTCTCCGCCTCCTCTATGCACGAGCAGGCGAGGCTTATTCTTATCTGACGGGTGAGAAAATGGTGCATTACACCGATGAGCAGATAGTGAACCTTATCCTGCGCGACTATGCCGGCAAGAAGATTCTCCTGCTTGCGCCGATGGTCAATAACCGCAAGGGACACTATAAAGAACTCTTCGAGACCATCCGCCGCAAAGGTTATATGTATGTGCGCGTAGATGGTGAGGTGCAAGAGGTAGTGCGCGGAATGAAGGTGGACAGGTATAAAAACCATAGTATAGAAGTGGTTATCGACCGCTTGGCCGTGCGTGTATTGCAAGACAACGCTGAGAGTGCCGATGACCTAAGACGCCTGCGCCAGTCGGTTGATAAGGCTATGACGCAAGGTAATGGTGTGATGATGATAGCCGAGTGGCAAAGAGAACCTGCACAAGGGGCTACACCGTCGGTGCGCTATTTCTCACGCAACCTGATGTGCCCGACTACGGGGCTCAGTTATACCGACCCGGCACCGCATACTTTCTCTTTTAATAGTCCGCAAGGCTGGTGCCCTCGTTGCAAAGGGCTTGGCAAAATATCGGCTGCACAAAGCACCGACAATGCGCAACTCGATGATATAGTGCATGATGATTCCGACTGGTACCGGCGTATGCTTGCCTACCTGCAAGAGCAGGACGAGCAGAAAGAGAGCGACGACGAACAACTCTTGGTTTGCCCCGACTGCGGAGGCAAGCGACTCAATAGAGAGGCACTCAGTTATAAGATAGCCGGCAAGAGTATTGCAGACCTCTCCGAGATGGAGATAGATAAGTTGCTTGAGTTTCTGACATCGCTCTATGCCGAAAGCCGTACCGATACGCCTGCTGCCGAAAGCAATGATAATACCCATACCGACATCTTTGCGCATCTCTCGGCGCAACAACGCGCCATAGCCGAACCGATACTCAAAGAGATATGTGTTCGTTTGCGCTTTATGCAGAGTGTCGGACTTACTTATCTCAGTCTTGGTCGAGGTGCAGACAGCCTGTCGGGAGGAGAGAGCCAGCGTATCCGTTTGGCCACACAGATAGGTTCACGCCTGGTGAATGTACTATATATCTTAGACGAACCGAGTATCGGTTTGCATCAGCGGGACAATGAGCGTCTGCTCCGTTCCCTAAAAGAACTGCGCGATATGGGCAACTCCGTCATCGTGGTGGAGCATGATGAGCAGATGATGCGCGAGGCAGATTATGTGGTGGATATAGGTCCGAAGGCCGGTCGATTGGGTGGGGAGGTGATGTTTGCCGGTACGCCCGAGCAGATGCTGCATGGCGATACCCTTACGGCAAAGTATCTCCGTGGTGAGTTGCAGGTCATGCCTGCCGACCAACCTAAAATGCTCATCGACGATTCTACCCGTTGGCTCACCTTGCGCGGCTGCAAAGGAAACAACCTGAGAGATGTAACCGTAAGTATTCCTTTGGGTAAGATGGTATGCGTTACAGGCGTGAGCGGAAGCGGCAAATCGACCCTTATCAATCAGACGCTGTATCCCATCCTCTCGCAGAAGTTCTATCGGAGCCTACAGAAACCCTTGCCCTACGATTCTATCGAGGGTGTCGAGTTTATCGATAAGGTGATTGCCGTTGACCAGTCTCCCATCGGGCGTACACCTCGTTCTAACCCCGCCACATACACCAATGTCTTTACCGACATTCGCGACCTCTTTGCCCAACTGCCCGAATCGAAGATACGCGCTTGGAAAGCCACACGATTTAGTTTTAATACCAAAGGCGGCCGCTGCGAAGAGTGCTCCGGCAACGGATATAAGACTATCCAAATGCACTTTATGCCC
Source organism: uncultured Bacteroidales bacterium (assembly GCA_900542355.1). Classification (GTDB taxonomy): domain Bacteria; phylum Bacteroidota; class Bacteroidia; order Bacteroidales; family Paludibacteraceae; genus Colicola. Next base: position 40,323 of record UQNE01000009.1, read on the forward strand.
GATGTGTATGTGCCGTGTGAGGTATGCGGAGGACAACGCTACAACAAAGAGACACTCGAAGTGCGCTTCAAAGGTAAAAACATTGCCGATGTGCTTGATATGACGGTTAATCAGGCAGTAGAGTTCTTTGAAAGCCAGCCATATATCCTCCGTAAGATAAAGACGATACAAGATGTAGGATTGGGGTATATCAAACTGGGACAGTCCTCTACATCGCTCTCCGGCGGAGAAAGCCAGCGTATCAAACTGGCCACCGAACTGGCTCGCCCCTCTACGGGGAAGACCTTATATATATTAGATGAACCCACCACGGGGCTACACTTTGAGGACATCAGAGTGCTCTTGGGGGTATTGCGCAAACTGGTGGATAAAGGCAACACCGTGCTTATCATAGAGCATAACTTAGATGTCATCCGCAGTTGCGACTACCTCATCGATATGGGTCCCGAAGGCGGTCGTGGAGGAGGACAACTGGTTTGCCAAGGCACAATCGACGAGGTCAAACACTGCCCGCAGAGTATTACGGGACGATTCTTATAAGCCTTCATTTCCGCCGATGCTCATTTGTGAATAACAGCAAAACGATACTCTCTAACCCCTACACAACCCACCTGCTCGCAACATGATTACCAACTCGTTAGCCATAATGTCGATTGTACTCGGGGTAATCCTCGTGGTGCCTCCGCTATGCAGAAAGATACACATACCGAGTATTGTGGGGTTTATCTTGGTGGGAATTGCCATCGGTCCGTATGGGCTGAGTATCTTCGCCGAGAGTGAGACGATTCGTGTCTTGGGTAAGATGGGTATGCTCTATATCATGCTCCAAGCGGGTATAGAGATTGATATGAATGATTTTAGCCAATACAAGCGCAGTGCGTTGGTCTTTGGTTTGTATAGTTTTCTTATTCCTTTCCTTTTGGGTATAGCCACGAGCCGACTGATGGGTTTCGGTTGGGCTACTTGTGCGCTATTGGGGGCAATGTATGGAAGCCATACACTGATGACTTACCCCATAGTCAGCCGCTACGGAATACAGAAAAACGCCGCCGTTAATATCGTTGTAGGGGGTACTATGGTGGCCATTACCCTCTCTCTGCTGGTCTTAGCAGGTCTGAAAAGCCACCTCACAGGCAATGAGAGCCCGCTCTTTTGGTGGACACTCGCAGGCAAGATAGCCTTGTTTGCCGTGGCTACACTCGGGCTGTTCCCTTGGTTGGTACAAAAAGCCTTCAAGCGTTGGCAAGACCCCGTCTTCTGTTTTATGCTGGTGATGTTTGTGCTGATGCTCTCTTCTTTCCTTGCCGATTGGGCAGGGCTGGAGAGTATTCTCGGTGCTTTCGTCTGTGGTGTATCGCTCAATCGACTGGTGCCTAACCGCTCATCGCTGATGAACCGTATTAATTTCGTCGGCAATAGTATCTTTGTTCCTCTCTTTCTGTTGGATGTAGGTATGATGATTGATATATCGCTGTGTTGGCATGGCTGGACTACCATCACGATTGCTGCCGTGATGATTGCTACCAAGTTGGCAGGTAAGTGGCTTGCCGCATGGGCAGCACAAGGTTCTTTCCGGCTGACATCGCTCGAACGACAACTCATCTTCGGCCTCACCCATGCTACGGCAGCAGGTACGCTCGCTATCGTTACTATCGGTTATCAGGTGGGGCTTTTCAACTCAGAGATACTCAATGGGGCAGTGCTGATGATACTCGTGCTATGCACTATCTCCTCTTTCGTTACCGAGCATGCAGCCAAGCGCATAGCCCTACAAGAAGAGGCACGCTTAGAGAGCGACCGCACCGAGGATGAGTGGCTCGTGATGTCTGTAGGGGAAGACTTGCACGAACCGCTTAAAGAACTCACTCACCTCAGCAGTTTGCCCAACGCCGAGTATGTGCGCAGTGCCGATTGGGCTGACGCACAACAGATTATCGAGCAGCGAGGTAAGTCCACCGTGGTTTACCATGAGGTGCAACCCCTCAATACGATTAATCGCTTGCTTGTGGCTGTACCTCGCTATGCGGAAAAAGAGTACGATTTTATTTCCTGCTTCGGTCAGATACGCCGACTGAGCAGTCAAATTGGGGCAAAAGTGGTTTTCTTTGCCAACGAGGACACGCAGCGTGTCTTGCAAGCCATGAGTCGCCGCAAAGGCAAGTTCCTAAGAGCCTCCTATCGCGAGATGGGAGACTGGGAAGAGGTGCTGATGATGGCCAAAGAGGCGGGTAAAGATGATATGATAGTGATGGTTTCTTCTCGGCACGCCACTGCCAGTTATAACCCTCTCTTTGAGCAGATACCCGCTATGCTCCAACGCTTCTTCTCTGCGCATAACTATTTGATTATCTATCCCGAACAGCAGATGGGAGGTGAGGTGCGTGATGTGTTCCTCACAGATATTCCGCAGCCCAACCGCACCTGGCGTGTCCTTACCAAGACCAAGCAATGGTTCCTACGCCTCTTGCGCCGACACCAAATCCGAACGAATGCATAATGAAGAATGTATAATGTCCATAGACCACCTAGAATACCTAGACTATATATAGGCTACTCAGTAGAAAATTATTTGCCTATATGGATAATTTGTAGTAACTTTGCACTCGTTTTTGTGATATGGATACTTTACTGCAAATAAGAAAACCCGTAGAGAGTGCCTTCCGTGAATATGAGCAACTCTTCGATGATAGCCTCCGTAGCAACAACCCCTTGCTCCAGCAGGTGCTGACTTATGTATCAGCCAAGCGTGGGAAACAACTTCGCCCGCTGTTGGTGTTGCTTGCAGCCAATATATGCAATGGCGTTACCGACAAGACCCTCCGCACCGCAGTGGCATTAGAGTTGCTCCATACAGCCTCGCTGATGCACGATGATGTGGTGGATGCTTCGCCTACACGCCGTGGGATGGAGTCGGTGAATCACCACTGGAACAATAAAGTGGCAGTGCTGGGGGGCGACTATATGCTCTCTCGTACTATCTCGCTCATAGCCGACATTCGCAACAGTCGTATCTTGGAGATAGTTTCTTTGTTAGGTCGTTCGTTGGCTTCAGGCGAGTTGCTACAACTCCACGCCAACGAAACCATGTGGATATCCGAGGAGAAGTACTACCAAGTAATAGAGCAGAAGACCGCCAAACTATTTGAGGCTTGTATGGAGGCAGGCGCAGAATCTGCCGGTTGCACTATGCGTCAGCGCAATGCGCTCAAAGAGTACGGACACCTCTTCGGGCTATGCTTCCAGATAAAAGATGATATATTTGATTATTCGGATAGTGAGGAATTGGGCAAACCCACTATGAGCGACATACAAGACGGCAAGGTTACGCTGCCGCTCATCATTGCACTCCAACGCGCGCCTCAAGAGGAAAGCACCCATATTCGCTTCTTGGCTGAGGCACTATCTAACCACGACGAGCATGTTAATATCAGTAAAGCAGAGCAAGAAATCAAGTCGTTCGTGATGTGCTACCAAGGTGTGCAATATGCTAACAATCAGATGTATAGCCTAAAAAAGAAAGCCGCGGAACAACTATCTGTCTTCCGCGACTCTGCTACCAAAGAAAGTCTCCTTCTGCTATTCGACTATGCCATCAATCGCCTGCATTAGTGCTTCGCGTTGCGCCTCGTCAGATATAGTTTCCAATACATCTTTCATAAACGCCCCTATCAGCAGTCGGCGGGCAGTATCTTTGCCCAAGCACCGCTGTTGCATATAGAAGAGTGCACTCTCGTCCAACTGACCTGTGGTGGCTCCGTGTGTGGCTTTTACATCATCGGCATATATCTCTAATTGGGGTCTCGTGCGCATAGTGGCTGTCTCGCTCAATAGCAGGTTGCGATTGGTTTGGTGTGCCTCTGTCTTCTGTGCATCGGGCGCAATCTTCAGTTCGCCAAAGAACTCGCCTTTGGCATTGCCGTCCAATACAAACTTCAGCAACTGTCGGCTCTCTCCGCCACCCACATTATGGTGCACATGCGTGGAGGTGCTTACTTGCTCCTCTCCGCTCAGATAAGCCAGGGAATATATCTCCGTGGTACATCCTTTTCCTTCCTGCTCCACATAGATGCGTTGGTTCACTGCCTCTCGGGGGCTTTCGTTGCCTATCGCCGAGTATAGGTTGAGTATATGCAACCGCAGATACGACCCCGCCTCTTGCACAAAATGCCACTCCATAGACGGGCGATTGAGCCATACCAACTCGACATGCTCACCCGATGAGATGATGGTCTTGTTTTCTATTGCTTCTGCCATTCGAGTTAAGAATTATGAATTAAGAATTAGAATATCCTTAGAAATCCTATACCATCATAAGTTTTCAAGCCATTCGTACCCTTTCTCCTCCAGTTCCAGAGCCAACTCCTTTGTGCCGGTCTTGAAGATACGCCCATCGGCAAGCACATGTACAAAGTCGGGCACGATATAATCGAGCAAACGCTGATAGTGGGTGATGACTATCTGTGCATTCTCTTTCGTTTTCAGTTTATTGACCCCCTCTGCCACAATGCGCAGGGCATCTATATCCAAACCCGAGTCGGTCTCATCTAATATCGATAGGCACGGCTCCAGCATGGCCATTTGGAAGATTTCGTTCTTTTTCTTCTCGCCTCCGGAGAACCCTTCGTTCACCGAGCGGTTGTTCAGTTTGTCCGGCATCTCCAATAGTCGGCGTTTCTCTCGCATGAGGTTCAGGAACTCTTTTGCACTGAGGGCAGGTTTTCCCTCATGTTTGCGTTTCTCGTTCACGGCCGTCCGCATAAAGTTCACCATACTCACTCCGGGTATCTCCACGGGATACTGAAAACTCAGGAACACCCCTTCACGTGCCCGCTCTTCCGGCGACATCGTCAGCAGGTTCTTGCCATTGAGCCACACCTCACCGCTTGTAACCTCGTAGGCAGGATTGCCCGTCAGTACGGCACTCAGAGTAGATTTACCCGCACCATTCGGACCCATGATGGCATGTACTTCACCCGCCCGGATGGTGAGGTTGACGCCCTTCAGTATCTCTTTGCCTGCTATATTCGCATGCAAGTCTTTGATTTCTAATAATGCACTCATATTCATTTTTGCCTATACAGCCTAATTTATTCACGCTGCAAAGTTACTGCTTTTTACCCAATTATGCAAGTAAACACACAATTTCTGCAAACTATCATTTTGACACTTCCCCCTCAAGCCGACTTTGTCGGGACCTTGTCGAGACCTAACCGAGTTCTAAAACAAATTTTAGCATTTGCAAAGTGTTAGTGAAAACATAGTAGTATTGAGCAAAATGATACCAAATACCCGCTTTTGCTATCTGCTCGGCTTACAGGTAGCACCGCACTTAGAATCGCATAGCCAAACCTACATCGCTTGGCGAGGCGAAGAAACTGACTTGCAGTCGTGCATCTACATGGTCGTTGAAAATATCGATCGAGTGTTTGTACCGCCCAAGCGAACCACACAACAGACCTACCCCCACGCATGACACCACCAATCCGCCGCCGGCAACGCCCAATCCTGCCCCTACGCTGGCGGGGATACAGCATAGACCAATCAACGCAATGCCACCGCCCACCGATGTGGCAACAATGCCGCCCGTATAGAGCCGATGGGCACGCTGCCACGAGTCGTATGCCAGAGCATCGGTTTGCAGGACGCGCCCCACCTCTTTCTCCGAGATATAGTGGTCGTTGTAGATATATTCATTTTTGTCGCGGTAGATGCGCCCGGGCAATTTATCTCCGGATGAGGTTGTCGGGGCTGCTTTCGTTGTTTTGGCAGTATGAGCAGGCTCGGCGGTCGATGTGGTTGTGGCTGTCGAACGGGCGATAGGCGTTTCTGTCGAGCGGGCGACAGTCGATGCCGTGGCTGCCACGGTGTCGATGGTTGCGGGAGCGGAAGCCGCCGATATTTGCTCGATGGTGCCATCCCGATACACAATGGCGTACACTTGGCGGAGTGGGGTAGAGAAAGTAATCGTTTGCGGGCGGTCGGTGCGTGTGTAACGAATGGCTACATCGCTGATTTCCAAGATAGTACAAGGAATACGAGCACGATCCGTAGTGATGATTAGGTCGTACTCCTCGGCGGCTAGTGAGGCAATCGACAGCAGGCACAACAGCCCTAAAAAGAATGATTTTTTCATAAGATAATTGTTTTGGGTTAGACACTGCAAAAGTACTGCTTATCCCAAACATAGCCAACAATTATCTCGTTTATAAGGTTACCGAAAAACGCTGTTTATGGTTACCTTTTGCCTTTTTCTGTTGCGTATCTCGCTAATTTATAGTACTTTTGCCCTCGATATGAAAACCGACTCACCCACTATACAAGCGTGCTTAGTCATCACCTACGCTCAAGCCGTCAGCGGTATCAGCGAAGTGATGCTCAATGACGATGTGCGGCAAACCAACCTGCAAGTGGCACATCGTATCCTCCAAATCATCGAAGAAGCAAGTCAAGACGGCACTATCGAGATTATCTTTGCCGATGACATCCGCAAGTATATCGACCTTTTGCAGCAAGAGGGGTTCAGTCCGCTTGTCATCGATTCGGCTCTGCAAATCCGCCTGCCGTTGTACGAACTGATTTTAGAGTTGCCGCCGCTGGCAAAAGCCCTCTACTTGCTCTATGTGCGCCATCCCGAGGGCTTGTATCGCAAGCAAATAGCCGACTGCAAGGAAGAACTGGAAACACTCTATGCACAGACCTCCCAATGCACCGACAGTGCGAAAATCAAGCGCACCATCAACCTGCTCACCGACTTCTCCCGCAAAAACCTCGACAAGCAGATGTCGCTCATCAACCGCACTTTCCGCCGAGCCTTAGGCGACAAAGCCGTCCATTATCTTCCCTCTGGCGGCCGCAGCCAACTGCGCCAACTCGATTTCACCCGCGTTTCCTTCCACCTCCCCGCCTCTCTGTCGGGTACGCTTTCCAATAACTTCTCTACTCCTATCTCAAGTCCCCTCTCCACCCAACTCTCCAACACACTCTCCGCTCCCATGTTAGGTTCGATTCCCGTTTTTACATCAAGTTCACTCTCCGCCGATTGCAGCAGTACTGATAAACAGAAAGTATCTAAACATAACAAATAAAGACTGCCCGACATTGTGTGTCGGGCAGCACTTCTTCGTTCATTCTATTGGGACGACAATAGATCGTTCAATCATTCTTTTCCGTCAGTTACTACAGAGAATAGTTTATCCCAATAATAACTACTAGTAGATGAGTTCCAATGGCAGCAGGCATATATGGCAATATACATTTGTTTGGCAGTACCTACCTCGTATATGTCTGTTTTGCATTGACTTTTAGAACCCTCGTATTCACCATGATATGTCAGTTGGATAAATCCATTGTATGGAACCAAATAATCACCAACATAACCACTGATACCAACTTTTACTCCCTTGTCATTGTAAATGCAGATACTATCAAGAACAACTTTGTTATCACTACGATAATAGATCTCACCACTATAGACAAACCGCGTCGGAAAATACACGGTTACCGTAGTGCTTTTTTCGGGATCAATTTTGCCATTTATACCTGAAATATCTTTATCTGCACCGGGTACGGGAGTGTTCTGATTACAACCTGCGAATGCAATCATCATGGCACTCATAGCCAATAAAACTAACTTTTTCATAATCAGCATTGTTTAATCTATAAAATGGATGTTTTCAGGATTCACACGATAGATTTTACCATTGGCAGTATCTTCAACAATACCGCAGGAAATCATATTCCCATCAGTAGTTTGAGGTTGCAACTCAAAACCCCAAGTGTGGAATCGTCCAATCCGCTCTCGTGTGGTTTCCTCTCTTTCTTGGTTGTTGGCATAGTCAAACATACCCGGTTGAGCATGCCCCAATAGGTTGTGTCCCTCTAAGGTAAATGTACAAGGGCGCAAGTCTTCTTTTTTAATTGTACACATAAATCAAAAAAAATTATTCCCCATTCTCCCAATGAAGAGTTTATACACAAAATAAGCGTGGGAGATTGTATTTTCACTTGAGGTATCGCCAAACACCTATCAACTACCCACGCACAACTCATATCTCCACTAATGGAGATACAAGTCATACGGGCGTCCGAGTTGTTCCTTCGAAGAATTAGAAAATTGGCGATTTTCAAGTGAAGGATCTATACAAACGTTTCTTATATGTCATCGACATTTATCTTATCCTATCTTATCGTGTAGGACAAATATCTGCAATCTGCTCAGCGCAATGATGTAACCACACCACGCAAAACTCTCTTGCGCTGCAAAGATACAACAATTAATTGTCTATGCAAATGTTTTTCAAGAAAAATTATAGTATATCTTTGTGTCTTATAAAACTATCTTATAAAACTACACTAATGAAGAAAGTGTGATAGCAAGTGTTATGCTTTTCGTGCTGCATAGTCAATGACTGTTCACCTATAGATACAAAAAGTGCCGTACAGCAACTTGTCGAGAAAACTCCTAAAGATAGGATTTGGAGTGTACCTTTCCTTTGTAATCCGACCACCTCCACCGCTCTCCAAACTAATTTGGGTCATCGCAGGCGAGTATCGGCACGCCATCGGTCATGCATTTACTCCGGTTAGATTTTTTTGTTGAGTTTTCCGGTCTCTGTGCTGTACGGCACCTATGTTATTTCGTGTTGGGCACTTCGTGTTGGTAAGTGCTTCGCACTGTTAGGCACTTTGTGTTAGTAACGCTTCGCGTGTTAGTTACTTGCGTGTTACTTACTTCGTGTTGGTTAGTTGGTTAGTTGCGTGTATGCCAACCTATAGTCAGTACCACTCGGTGGGTTTGCGAGCGCATATCATAAGGCGAGACCTCTTGGTGAGCATATAGGTTGGTGTTGTGCATACCAAATTGGTAGGCTGCTTGTGCCATAAAGATACGCCCTCTGTAACCTATTCCCACACTGATATATTGCGTATTGCGAATGTTCTGAAAATAAGTATCGGTACGGACATCATTATTACTTAGTACTACAATATCCGTGCCATCCCTAAACTGCGACTCATAGATATAGCCTGCATTGATAAACAGATTGCTAACAGGTACAATCTCTATTCCTGCACGGAGTGTATGCACATCATTCATTGTCGTGTAGTGTGCATAATCGTATTGTAAGGAGAGCAATCCGTATTGTTTCATCTGAAAGGCGAGGCTCACACTGCTTCGCATGGGCAGGCGGAATTTCGATACCGATGCAGAGTTGGCAGGTGAACTGCTTTCGCGCAGTGAGTCGGTGGTGGCACTCAGTGTACCATAGTTACCAATGGTGAGTGTGCTTGCACTAGGTGTCTGCACTGATGCTCCCAGCCGCAAGCACTCCACGGGGCGATAGATGATACCAAACGAACCATTCACCCCTATGCCCGACATAGTCAGGCTTGTCTGATTGAGCAAATCTCTCCCCTCGCTAAACTTCTCATAATACTCTGCCGTTTGGCTGTAAGAGTAGGAAAGCAAGCGAATACCTGCACCCAAATACAGGCGGTTTGAGATATTCATTCCCCAATCAAAACCATATTGGTTGATGTATCCATACTCCCTGATACTGAGCGAGTTATCTACAGTTTCTCCCTCGTGTAAAATAGTGCTCCATTGGTCAGAACCAGCGGCTATGGGGTTAATGAGATAGGTGTCGTAGGCTTGGCAACTGAGCCAACCGATGTCGGGGTTGTTCCAACGGTTGGCAGGCTGCAAATCGGTTTCTTTCAGTCCGTTGGTATTACTACAAATAATATCTGCCAGCGATTTGTCTAATCCTTTGGCCGAGGCGGAGAACGAGCGGTTGTAGGTGTGCAGGCGTGAATAGGAGAACATGATATTGTTGAATATCAGTCCCCAATCCTTATATGGGTCGCCGAACGAGAACACCCACGAGGCTTGTGAGAGGGTGGGGGTGTTGGTCTTTTTCCAATCTGCTCCTGCTTGGCGGGTCATATCGTATCGATTGTCAAACGAGAGCATTACCTCCATACGGCGATAGAGTCCTAATCCTGCGGGGTTATCTTTTACAGCCGAGGGGTCTCCACCTATAGCCGTCATTGCACCGCCCATACCTACATAGCGGGCAGTACCGATAGGCTCCTGCTCACTTAGGCGTTGTGTATCTTGGGCTGCAAGAGAGGTGGCTCCTGCGGCTAAGATAACAACTAATATACGGCGTAATGACTTCATCAGATTAGTATTCAATTAGTTTTGTTTCTCTCCAAATTAGTTTGTTTTGATGAGATAAAATTAGTTTTGTCTCCTCCGAATTAGTTTCGTTTGATGACGGCTTTCACCACTGTCTTGTCTGCCCTCGTTACAGAGTCTTCTACGAAAGTGATTTCCGGCTCTTGCCAATCATTCGTTTGGTGGGTAATACCATTCCAATCGTCTGTTTCGTCTGACGATGTCCCTGCCTTGTCCGTGGTATGGATAGGTTCCCTTGTCGAGCCTGTCCAATAGTAGGCATCATCCACATAATAGTCGTCAGCGCGAGCCGATAGTGCCACGTCTGCTACCACCATGGTGATGAACAATATGTACCAACCTTTTTTCACAATGCTCTATTATTCCTTACATCCAAAATGAGTTGTTCAGACTATTCCCATTAGTCATCCAAACTATTTCTATACTTAGTTGTTCAGACTATTTCTTGCAGGTGATTATCTTATATTCTGCGGAAACCGATTATTTGGCGAACCTCCTCAATGGTCTTTTCTGCACGCTCCGAGGCACGCTCTGCTCCCACCTTGAGCACCTTAGCCAAGTACTCATCATCATTCTGATAGGCTACAATCTTCTCTCGGATAGGAGCACAGAAAGCGTTGATGTCTTGTGCCAACTGCTTCTTCATATCTCCGTAGCGAATAGCCATATTGTTGTATTGGTCGTTGAAGTAGTCGTAGGTCTGCTTGTCGGAAACCAGTTCCATTAGGGTGAAGAGGTTTTGGATGACCTCGGGTTTCTCTTGGTTGAGCATAGTAGGACCACCATCGGTAACGGCTTTCATTACTTTCTTTTTGATGGCCTCCTCATCATCGCAGAGGTAGATGGCATTGCCTTCCGATTTACCCATCTTGCCACTGCCGTCTAATCCGGGTACTTTGACTGCCTTTTGGTTAAAGTGGAACGACTCCGGCTCTTTGAAATACTCCACATTATATATACGGTTGAAACGGCGTGCAAAGAGGCGTGCCATCTCCATATTCTGCTCTTGGTCTTTGCCCACGGGCACTTTGTCAGCCTTGTGCATGAGTATGTCTGCTGCCATTAGGGTAGGGTAGGTAAGCAAACCGGCATTCACATTATCCGGCTGTTTGCGCACTTTCTCTTTGAAACTGGTTACGCGCTCCAACTCGCCCAAATAGGCATTCATATTCAGGTATAGATAGAGTTCCAATACCTGCTTGACATCACTCTGAGCATATAGCGGTGCTTTCTCCGGGTCGATACCGCATGCCAAATACTCCGAGAGAATAGTCTTGACCGAGTTGCGAATGTTCTCGGGATGAGGGTGAGTAGTGAGCGAGTGCCAATCCGCAATAAAGAACATACAATCATACTCATTCTGCATTTGTACGAAACTCTTTACTGCACCGAAATAATTGCCTAAGTGCAGGTTCCCGGTAGGACGGATGCCACTAATCACTATCTCCATAGTAGTTTATAAATTAAAAAGTTGTATTGAATAGAAGATATGCCACACAGTATGTGGCACACCTTGTATATATAATTATTGTAGGTTCTGCTTCTGCTTGCAGCCAAAGTGCTGACTGTCAGACAGTTGCCTTAGCCCAAATTATTTGTCCTCAGCCGGCACTTCAATAGGCAATGTGCGGTTGATTTTCTGGTCGAGCGAAGTAAGTGTCTCGGTGTTTGCTACGCCGGGTATCTCTTGTATCTTCGAGTTGAGCAACTCCATCAGGTGTTGGTCATCCTTTGCATAGAGTTTGATAAGCATCGAGTAGGCACCCAAAGTAAATTGCGATTCTACAATCTCAGGGATTTTGTCCAATTCTGCACTTACCGACTTATACATCGAGGCCTTGGTGAGCATTATGCCTACATACACGCAGAGTTGATAACCCAACATCTTGGGATTAATTTGATAACCCGAGCCTACAATCACCCCATTATCAAACATCTTCTGCACGCGTTGATGTATAGCGGCACGACTTACCCCACATGTATCTGCCACATCCTTGAAAGGTATACGCGCATTCTTCGTGATAATACGCAGAATCTTACGGTCTAAATCATCTATTTTTTCCATAATTGTTTTGTTGTTTTGACTATTTAAGTTGCAAAAATCATACCGACAGTAACAAAAACGCCGATTTACAGTGCAAAAGTACTACTTTTTTTGCATACCTGCAAGGATTTTCGTACTTTTGCAGTGTATTTCATAGAATAATGACACCAAAAGCCCTATATGACACTCAACGACTATATAGAAAAGCATACCTCGCCCGAGAGTGAAACCCTATCATTCATCACTCGCGATACCCATCTCAATGTGCTCAATCCCCACATGCTCTCCGGGCAAGTGCAGGGGCGTTTGCTCTCGATGTGGAGCCGGATGATTCGACCCAAAAGGATACTCGAATTGGGTACCTTCACGGGCTATTCTGCTCTATGTTTGGCAGAAGGGTTAGACGAGGCGGGAGAACTGATAACCATAGAGCATAACGATGAACTGGAAGATACCATTCGCCGCAACTTGTCTTTTGCCCCCGAAGGAAAGAAAATAAAATTACTAATTGGTGATGCTAAAGAGATACTGTCGGAGCGAAACGAGATAATCCGAGAAAATAGTTTCGACCTGGTGTTTATCGATGCCGACAAGCGTGAATACACCGCTTATATCGATTTGGTCTATCCCCTGGTGCCCGTCGGAGGGTGGATTATTGCCGACAATACACTGTGGGACGGGCATATCATCGACCCTGCCTACGACAAAGATAAGCAGACCTTAGGACTGCGTGCTTTCAACGATTATGTGGCACAAGACGAGCGTCTTGAGCAGGTGATACTGCCCATTCGAGATGGCCTGACACTCATACACAAAATCCGATAGAGCCCTTCCTTAGAGACTCCAATCAGAAATGGTGTAATCCGACTCTACCTGCTCCTCGATACTATCGGGCAGATTGGGGAAGAAATCGATACCGGTAATCTCTTCTAAGTCGTTGATAGTCTGCATATAAGTCATCAGCGGACGCGAACCGGCAGCATTGGGCATCATAAAGCCGATGGCTGTCCAACTATCCCCTTTGCGACGCAAAAAGGCTTTATAAAAGGCAGACGGCACGGCTATCTGGCGTTCGTTGCCGATATATTGCGGATGCTCCGGTACGATGGGACCGACGCAGATATAGATACTGCCGTATTTGTCTGCCCAATCTCTGGCCAACTCCTCCAATGACTTCCAGTCCCCGGCATTGTTGTTGTGGTTCTGCGGGCAGATATTGGTCATATAAAACGACTCACGCATAGCCTGAGCAGACCATTTCATATCCGCAGCAGGAGCCATGTGTCCACGGTCATAACCTGAACCTTTATAGTCTTGGGTAACCACAGGCGAACCAATCACTTGCGGGTCGGGGAGAAACTTATTGGTGCGTTGTTCCTCACCGTCCACCTCGGCCGATGTGAGTTCGTATGCCACCCAGTTGGGCAACAACCAATCCGAGTTGTACGACACCATGTAACCGATATGCTCGATGATTTGTTGGCTGCGTTCTGCCTTCAGACAAGGGATTTCGTAGTGTATCTCATTATCCGTAATCGGACTTGCCGAAACCTGCTGAATTTCAGGCAAAAAATAGACAATGCCCAATGCAACCAACACAATGGTAACCATCCAACCGATAATTTTTCTCATATCCAAATTAGTTTTATTCACATATCCAAAATCAATTATTGCTCTCAGAAATGGGCTTTATACCATATTTCTACTTTCTATACCGTTTTGCTTTCTTTTTGCTATCTGCACTTTGCCGAGTTTTTATCGAGACTTTGTCGAGACCTTATCGAGACCTAAGGTATAGTATGCAAATAATCATTCTGTTACTTATTAGTGTAAATATCTATCAAAATGTCAATTATACTACCCGGCAATAATTAGCAATAATACTGTGCAAACTATTTCAACCGACAAGTTTCCAAACTAATTGAAAGACACCGGATGCCTGTCGCAGATTTGCAAGAACGGGCAATACAATGCCCCACAATCGTTTTCCTTCTCCACTTGCGGGAAGTCGGTCGTGGTGAGTATCTCTTTTACTTTCTCCGTCAGCAGAGGCACGAACTGCTCACGCACACTGCGATAGTCGGTGATGTTCTCCTTTTGCCTTCCCTCACCTATTGCCACACAAGTTTGCGTGTTGTTTGAGGTGAGTTTGCGCTGCGGATAGTAGAGGGTAGGTTGCAACTTGGTCGAGTCGTTCTTGTGGTCATTCTGCTCCACCGCCTCGCTGTAGATAAAGGTCTGAAGGATATACTTGGCATCCTTGTCGGTCAGCAATTTATCCCATGTGGTAGAGAGTTTCTTCTCGCTGTATGACCCTGATTTATAGTCCACTACACGCATTATTTCGTCGCCAAGAATATCCAATCGGTCTATCGTTCCCCCCACTTGCACAGTGCCTAAACCATCATCCAAATCGATGTCAAAATAGCGTTTCTGCTCCAATAGACGGATACGCAATCCTCTCTTTTCGGCATCTTCTATATCGCGTTCGAGGATGTTGGTAATAAAGCCCTTGATGACCTCATTCTCCATGGGGTGTGCCTCTTTGATATAGTGTTGCGGGTCGTCCTTGTGGTGTTTGGCATATTCCTGATTCTGTGCAGTATAGGCCGCATCCAAAGCCTCCTCTATGGTGGCAGGAGTGTTTTTTATCTGCTTCAGAACCTCCGCGTCGATGAGAGTGTTTCGCTCGGGAGAACAATTAATCATATCCTTGTAGATATGCTCCATCGCACTGTGGACAAACGACCCTAATGTGTTCTTGGCAAAGATAAGTGTCTCCGGGTCTTCATGCCTGATATCCAGGATATATTGCAGGTAGAAGTGTCGTTTGCAGCCGATATAAGTATTGATGGCAGAAGGCGAGAGTGTGAAAGTCCCCCCGTTTTCGTATTGCAGTTTCCCGGTACTGCCTATCTTCAAATTGCTCAGCAGGTTCTGCTGATTGTTGCTCAAATTCAACAAGGGGGTAAGGCGTAGGTGGTTGTTCTCTGTGAGCGTGTATTTGGTAATCTCGAACTGCTTCGGATTAACCAACATCTGCATTACGAAGCGAGACATCGTCTTATGCCCCATCTGTGTGGCTGACTCACTGAAAATCAGCGTGGTATCATCAGCACGCGAGAGCAGACGGAAGAAGTTGTATGCATAGACCGAGGCACTCTCTTCTCGCGTCTGGATATGATAGGCTTTGCGCAGATAGTAGGGGATAAAAGAGAAATCGGACTGTTTTTGTGGCACAACCCCCTCTTCTACATTGAGCAGAAGCAGGTTTTCAAAGTCCAAGAGGCGTGTTTCCAATACACCCATTACCTGAATATCTGTGATAGGTTCACCATGGAAGGGCAAGGAAACACTGCTCAGACAACGCTGCAACAGCGTGCGCAACAGGTGCAGCGACATCTGTCCGATAGCCATGGCAGGGTCTTGTAAGATACGATGTAATTGGTTGATAATCAGTCGTGTCTGATAGAGCGATTCTTGAATAAGCAACCATTGCCACGACTCTTCTTGTTTCGGGTCATCTTGAGCCGTCTTGCGGGCTGCTTGCTCTGCGGGGGTGATGACGGCCTCAATCAAGCGCAGCAGCAAATCGCCGTAGGTCTCACCTTCTTTACAATCGTGGTGTCGGTCAGCCAAGTAGGTCATCACATCGGCGTAGATTTGTGTGCCGGAGAGAGGAAAACCTTTGGTGATATTTACCAATTCGGGTTCGCCGGAGTCTTGGGGTGTGATAGGGGAGAGTGCATAGATGACGGGTTCCAACATCTGCTCATCGCAGATAACGATGGCTGTGCTTTGCCCCTTGTGGGTATATTTCTTGCGCAACCATTGCCCCGCATACTGAGCCTGTGCGTTCGCCGAGGTGGCAGAGATTAGGCTTATCGGGCGTTTCGTCCATTGCTCCGCATGGCTGAGCGTAGCATTTTGGAAGTCGTTAATGTGCTGTTTGATAAACGAATAGGCTTTCTCATTTGCCTCAAAATCATCCATATAATCCCAATAGAAATAGGCTTGCTTTTGGTCGTAGAGCAGGCGCATCAGTTCCTTCTCGATAGGCATGAGATAGTTGAACCCGATGAAGATAAAAGTGCGGTTGTCATAGTGCTCGTGGAGATTACTCCAATCGGTAATGACACGCCGCATACGCATTCCCTCATACCCTTTCTGCTCTGCATTCAGTTCTGCATTCAAACGCTGATAGATAGTGTACATATTCTGCCAAAGCAATGTGTAACTTTGGCGAATCGACCCGTCTGAATCGGACATATTATGCTCTCGCAGCAAGTCATTGAGCCGTTTTTGTACCTCCTCATCTATCTCTAGTTCTTCCAACTGTTTGGCTTCCACCGTATTGGCAAAGAATCGCCCTATCTCCTCATCCGAGGTGATACTCTTTTCGATATTGTTGAAGTCTGCCAGTAGTTGTTGCCCCCAACCATAGAAGATGTCGGGCGAAATAGGCTTACCTACCACATCCGCATAGATATGGTACATCCGAAATATAAGCAGCAACTCATCCTCTTTATAAAGCGGTGATAATGAGTCGAATACATCATTTAGCGTGGTGATGTTGGGCAGCAATACGGGGGCGGAGTGTTGCTCCTTTTGCATCTCTTTGAGTGCCTCTTTTAATACTATCCCCGCACGCCGTGAGGGAAAAACCAAGGTGAGTTGTTGCAATTTGTCCCAACCGAAACGAGAAACAATAGATGCTGCTGTATGTTGTAAGAATCCGTTTTTCATTTTATTTCCTCCAATTTTTCTGATTTAGCATACCAGAGATACCCTTCTACATCGCTATATCCGAGTTGACGCATAGCGTCCATATAACCACGCACTTGTTTGGCATACTTCTCTTGTTTGCCGCCAAACTTATAGTCCAATACAATGGCGTGTTTGCCACTTATCATCACACGGTCGGGGCGACACTCTATGCCATTAACGAGAATGGCTTGCTCGCGCAGGAGTGTCCAACGGCCAGAGAACCAATCGCATAGTTTCTCTTCTGTCCATGCTCGGTTGATTAGTTCACTTATTTTCTGCTTTTGCTCCTCAGTATCAATGATACCACGCATATAAAAATCGTCTATCACATGCGCAAGTTGCTCTCTTACAGCCACTTGCGACAGAATATCATGGCATATATTACCAAGGTTGATATGCTCCAACATATCCTCTGCATTGCCCGATAGAGCCGTGTAGATAGCCGACTCTTGCGATTGACGGAAGCGCACCACATCACCACTGCTGCATAGCCTGGCTTGTATCTCCTCTGCGTTGTTGAACCCAAATAACTGCTCTGCTTTCTTGCCTTCATCCTTGTGGATATGAGGTGCGCCCGCTGAATACTCTACAAAACAAGGTTGCTCCGCATCGGAATAGTTTTTGGCTGCCTCAATTATTTCGCCTTGTAAATTCCATGTTCGCAGCAGCAGAGAAGCAACGGTTTTATCGGAAACACCATCTTTATTCATCTGCACACCGGCATATATATATAAGTTGTCAGCAGCACGAGTCAGAGCCACATACAGCATATTTAGGCTGTCGATGCGTTGGTCTTTGTGTTCGGTTTCATAAGCCCCCTTATACAGCGGTGTATCTGCCATTTGCGAGCAATCGTGAATAGGTATGTATTTGAGCGGTTCTACACCTTTTTGCATTGGTTCCGCAGCCTCACACCATATCTTGTTGTTCTTTGTTGCCTCGGTTTCCATCGACCATGAGCAGAACGGAATGAACAGTGTCTTGCTCTCCAATCCTTTGGCACTATGGACGGTCATCACACGGATTGCATTGCTCTCAGGGGCAGAGATGGCATTGCTGTGCATGGTATCGTCCCAGTATTGCAAGAAGGCACGCCGATTGCTGCCAAACGAATACACATAGTCGCGCACCTTATCCAAGAGGCAGTTGATATAGGCGATGTCGTCAAATAGGAATTGCCCATCCTTGTTGCATTCGAGAATACGAACCACTTGTTGCAACATCTCATACAACGGCAACTGTCGGTCTATCTGTTGCAGTCGCTCTGTAGCATTAGCATCTCCTGTCAGCAACTCGATATATTTTCCCGACACTTGGTCCCTGGTATCAATATAGCGCAATGCACTGATAGCCAACAGCACAGAGGAGGAACGGTCCAACTGAAAACTATCGGAAGATACCATCGATACCTTGCTCAGAGCCGATTCCGGTTGGGTGTCTTTTAGGTGGGTAAAATACTTTACAATATCCAAAGCCTCTGCATTGCGTCTTACCAAAATGAGTATATCCGATGGTTTTTCCCCTTGTTGCAACAGCGATTCTATCGTAGCGAACATATCGCTCAGTATATCGTTTTGTACACGCTGACCATTCAATTCCTGTGCTGCGACTGAATGCTGCCCCTTTGAAAACTTCGGATAAGCACGAAAACGAACATACCCGCCTTCCTTCGAGGCATTGTAGTAGTCGGCGAGGTGCTCCTCCGTGTACTGCTCGTCGTAAAGAGCCTTCAGTTGTTGTGTCTCCTCGTTGGTATATGCATTATCCTCGGCGCATAGTTCTACGGCTTTTTGCATTGTCTCTAAGTTGAACTGCACCACATTGCGACGCGAACGGAAGTTCCTTACCAATGGCGCAAATCCTTGGTTGAACCACGGCTGCAACGGGTCGGTATCGGTACCGAGTTGAGCCATGATATGCCAGTCGCCGTTTCGCCAACGATAGATACTCTGTTTGATATCCCCCACAATCAGCACCGTATTGCCTCCCGATGCCAATACATCCTTGAGCAATGGGAGAAACACTTGCCATTGCAGACTGCTGGTATCTTGAAACTCATCAATCATAATGTGTTTGTATCGGATACCGGCCTTCTCCAACACAAAGTCTGCATCACCGGGCTTGAGTGCTTGCGTCAGTGTGGCGGCGGTGTTGATAAGCAAGGTGCGATTGGCCTCCTGCAGATTGGCATTGATACGCTCCTGCAATCCCTCCATCAAACGCATATCCATTAGGTACTCCGTCGTCAGTTTATATTGCAGGTAAAGCCCACGACAAACGATACATTGCTCTTGTAATTCCTCCAATAATGGGTACAATGTGCCGGTCTGCTCTACCCATTTGTCTTTTTTGGTATTGGAAAAATTGGCGTATGCACTATCGGTAAATCCGCGAAAAATGTCCTTAGTATCTATCTCCTTAGGGTTTTCCAACGATTGAGAGATATTCTTCACCATACGCTCAATATCATTCACAAATGATTTTTGTGATACCGATTGATATTTGCCTGCTACTAACTTATTTAGTTTGTCTAATTCCTTAAATTCAGCATTGTTTTTCCAATTCTCCAATGCCTTCTTGTACTTCAGAATACGCTCAGAATCGAAATCAACCTTTCCTTCTGCATTGAGCACCTGCACCGATTCTTTGTACATATCGTTGGCGATGTCGATGAGGCTTTTGCGAATATCCCAGTTGTCCTCATTGCCTAATTGGTGCGCCATATAGTCTGCCATCAGTTGGCGAATCTCATCGGTCATCTCGGTCGAGAGTATCTGGTCAACGGCGGTACTGATTACCTGCTTGATATTCAGTTCCACCGTATAGCCCACACCCTTGCCAAGCAGTTGTGTCATACCTGCAAGCAGCGTCTGCAAAAACGAGTCGATAGTGCTGACACACACATTATCATAGTCGCTGAGCATTTGCCGAAAGCATTCTTTGGCACGCTTCCGCAATTCCTTATCTGATGATTGTGAATTAGAAATCATAAACGACTTGGCTTTTTCGAAGAAGGCTTGTTGCGAACGGTCATTTTCTGCAATCGCATACAGATAGGAGAGAATACGGCTTTTCATCTCGTCGGTGGCTTTGTTGGTGAAAGTAACGGCGAGGATGTTGCGATAACTCACCCCACTCAACAGCAGCCCCACATAGTAGGCTGCCAGAGTGAAGGTCTTGCCTGTTCCCGCAGAGGCGCGACAGACATTGAACGGATGTTGAATATCGATTTGAGAACTCATACAATATGTGTTGATTATACCATAGCGTTTACTACTTCCACTTTGCTTGCTGCGGCGTTTCCGATAGGCGACACTTGTATCTGCACATCTATCTTTTCTTTTATCTCCTCGCGGTGGCTGATGATACCTACCTGCGTACCGCTTTGATTATGAAGCGATTTGAGCAGGTTGATGGCATTGTTGAGCGGTGTCCCGCTCAGTGTGCCAAATCCTTCGTCGATAAAGAGTGTGCTGACGCCTAAGTTCTGACCGAAATCGGCCAACGCAAGAGCCAACGAAAGCGATACCAAGAAACTCTCGCCACCACTAATCGTACCGGTAGAACGAGTGGAGAAACCTTGATAAGCATCCTCCAATTTGAGGTTGAGCGAGTTCTCCACTACACGCAGTGTGTAGCGTGGCTCCAGGCGATGCAGGTGCTTATTGGCAGTATCCAATAGCGAACTCAAAATCATACTCTGTGCTACATTGCGGAAGGTCTTTCCTTCTTTGTCGGCAATGTCCTTGAAGATATTCCACTTGGCGAAATCGGCTGCTAACTGTTCCAATCGAGTAGTGTCCCCTTTTTTCTTCTTATTTTCCTCATTATCATCCAATTGCTTTTGGCGCAATGTTTTGTCCTCGACGCACTTGTCATGCATTGCTCGGTTCTCCGTCTGCTGTTGCTGCAGCCCCTCCTCTGTATCTGTATCTAATGCCGTTTGGGGCTTTTGTTGCAGGTGCTGCTGTTGTTCCGTTTGTGCCTTTTGCAAGTTCTGCGCTGCATTCTCGTACTGCGCTTGTGTGTCTATAATCTTTTGATTCTCAGCGTTGTAGTCCTGCTGCGACAAGCCATTGAGTTCACCCAAGTATTCTTGTGTGAATTGAGTATGTTCGGCAAGGTATTGCTCCACCTCGGCTTGGTGGTTTTTGCATTGTACGGTGGCATCCGTCAGTTTGCCGTTAGCAGTAGCGAACTCGGTTTGCAAAGTATCCAAATCGTTTTTCAGTTGCTTATTCTCCACAGGGTTAGCCGTCAAAGCAACCCATTCTGCGGGCAGGTTTTCGGGCATAGCAGGCAATGTGTTCAACATAGTCTGATACTTGTTGCGCCCGCTTTCTTTCTCGCTTTTTTCCTTACCCAACTTATCATAAGCCCCGGCAGATTTTATCAAGCAATCGGCAAAAGCAATCGGCTCTTGTTGCCAATCTATCCCATAAGGTAGTACGCCCAACTGATAACCACTTAGAGTTTGGGTGAGTACAGTCTTATTCCCCTCATTATCTTTGAGCGACTGTTGGGTCTTCTCAATCTTTGCCTTGGTTTCTGCCAATGATTTTTGCTTTTGGCTGAGTATGCCCAAAGCATTATCCCTCTCTTTTTGCAATTTACGCAAGTCTGCCTCTTGATTGCCTATGCTCTTTTTCTGCTCTTCGCCGTCCTTTATTTTCTGCTCAATACCGCTGAGCATAGTCTTGCGCAAATCGTCTGCCGATTGAGTCTCAAGCACTTTTTGGTCTGCCCAAGTACAAGCCTGTATCTTGTTTTGCAGTTCCGTTTGCTTTTGAGAGATGTAGTCATTTATCTGAGTCAAATTATTCTGCTCAGTGCTTTGCTTAGCAGATAGTGTGTTGATAGAATCTTTTAGGCCATTCACCACCTTCTGTTGCTTATCTACTCCCTCTTTTAGGGTATTATATTCGCTATCTATCTCGGCTTCGTCAGGCAGTGGTGATTGCAAGGTCTGCAAGCAAACAGGACATTGGCAACCTACCATCAATTTTGCACGAATACTTTTTGCAAATTCTTTGATGGTAGTTTGGCGTTGCTCCAAGGCAGTTTGTTGCTTTTGCAACTCTGTCTCTTCCTTTTTCAACTCCTCTTTTTTCTCTTTGAGTTGCAGGGCACAATCGTTCAACCGGTTCTCTGTATCGGTTTTCTGTGTAGCCTTTTGTGTTATCTCGTCTTTTAGACGCACAATGTTCTCTACATCGCTCTTTTGCCGATACAATGCATCCAAATTAGGCAGTTGCTTCTTAGCCTCATCTACTTGTTTCTGCAAATCATTCACACTTTGCTCCTTGCTATCGAAGTCCTGCTTAGCCTTTTTCTCTTCGTCAGTGTATTTGATTTCTTCCTGTTGCTCTTTCTGCAGCGTATTCTTCAGTTGGGCAATCTCTTTTGTGAAATTGTCCCATTGCTTGAGTTCACCACTGATAGTCTGTGCCTTCGCATACAACGATTGATACTCGGCTTGTTGGTTCAAGTCGTTCTCAATCTTTTCCAACGCATGGTTTAGGGTATCTAATTGCTGCTCAGCCCATGCTTTGCCGTTGATACAGCGTACATACATAGCCTGCAGACCCGCAATAATTTTCTCTTGCTTGTCAATCTCAGTCTTGGCTTTAGATGCCTCAGTCAGATGCTCGCGTACCTTGCTTGTATCTGTCCAGTTCAGTAAGCGTAGTTTGCTTTGGCGGAAGTCATCACTATTGATTTTGGCAGCCAATTCATTGTACTGGGTTTGTGCATTCTGTACCGATTTGGCATCATTCTCCTGTGTCTTGAGCCAATCGATACGAGACTGAATATCCTTGTCCTTTGTGTCTAATTCACCGATTTGTGTATTTATCGATTCTATTTGTTTATTGACCTCCTCTATCTGCTCATCTGTGAGCAGAGTGATTTGATCTATCTTCTCCTTCTCCTCCTTGTAGGCCTTCTCTTTCTCTTGCAGAATAGTATAGATTTGTTGCCCGAGGCGTGAGTAAATCTCAGTATCGGTGATTTTCTCCAAGATAACGGCTTTCTCGGCTTCTTGGCTGGAGAGAAACTCGGTAAACTGACCCTGAGCCAACATAGTGGTACGGCAGAACTGCTCAAAGTCCATACCAATGGCTTGAGTCATATCGCGCTCTACATCATTATAAGTACTCTGCTTTGCGCCCGAAGTGCGATGCCCGGTGGTGAGGTTATCGAGTGTCCAAACTACATTGTCCATCCTCGTTGTGGCTTTCTTATTCTTTCCCCTCTGAACATACCATTCGGCTTGATATTGATTGCCGTCTGTGCCGTCAAAAGTAAGCACCACCTTTGCCTCACCGGTGTTCAAACGCATAAAATTACGCGGGTCGGTGGCGGTTAAGTCATCGGCATTTGCACCTATTTTGCTACGCGTGGTCTTGCTCAGTCTCGGCGTCGTGTTGAACAATGCCAAGCATATCGCATCCAAAATAGTGGTCTTTCCCGCACCTGTTGTACCGGTAATCAAGAAAATATCGGTATCCGAAAGGGGCTTTGCAGAGAAATCGATGGTTGCATCCTCTATCGATGCAATGTTGTGAATAGTCAGTGTCTTAATTTTCATAACTGTTAGAATTTAGTTTAACTTATTGATTTGCTTGTTCTTCGAGTCTGTTTTCCACTTCGTGAAACATCTGTCTGCATTCGTCGGTGAACTCCTTATTCTGCGATTTGAACCACCGCTCCATTACATCCATGGGATTCAAATGTTGAAAATCAGACACGGTCATCGGTTCATTCCCTTTCTCGCTGTTGCTCTCTTGCTTGGGCTGAGACTCACGCACCGAGTTGATATAGCAGAAATTGGCCTGTTTATCTTGCAGCAGATGGCGAATATCACCATCGCCATAAGGCAGCGTTGTTCCTTGCGGCACCTCTACATTTAGTCGGATATAGGCTTTGTTTTCCTTGGGGAAAGCTGCTATTTCTTGGCTCACCTCCTTCAGCGATTCTGTTCCCTTTACCGATATGGTTACCAGTGGTCTAGGGTTTTGAATATCAATAGTGGTCAGCCTCGGTTGCTCACCTTGGTGGTCAATCTCCACTATCGAAACCGAATGCTCACACCCCGGATAGACCTCATCGAAACTAATGGGTATAGGTGTACCTGCATAGCGAATCCGCTGTGCTTTGTCCACAAACTGTGGCTTATGGATATGCCCGAGAGCCACATAGTCGTATCGAGAGAAATCCGCAGCATCAGCGCACTCTATTCCGCCGATGTAGTTGTCCGATATACTGTTGCCGGTCGGGTCGCATGCTTTGAGAGCCAGGTGCGCCGTCAGCACTACAGGCAAGTTCTCCGTATTGCGCTCGGCAACTATGTCGTATAGCGATTGGTAGAACCCCTCGGGCATCAAGCGCTCGGCTGCATAAGGTACGGCTACTACAAAGCCTTTGCCGGGTATCTCAATGATGTGGTTCTCCGGCTGCTCGCGTTGTATCGTACCTGCTACATATACCCTCAAGTCCTTCCACGGCTTCTGATAAATAATGTGGCGTGTACCGCTGTCGTGATTACCCGAGATACATACAATCGTCATCTCGGGACAAGCGTGGTGCAAACTGAGGATAGCGTCGTTGAACATCTTTTGTACCACTGCCGAGGGCTGGGCAACATCATAGATATCGCCTGCCAACACGAATACATCGGGTTTCTCTTGCTCAACAATGGCTTGGATTTGACTGAGCATCGATAGTTGTTCCTCCTGTCGGTCGAAGTTGCAAAGCACTTGACCCAGATGCCAGTCTGCTGTGTGTAAAATTTTCATATTCAATTGGTTTTAGTTACTATTCTTCGTCTTCCTTTGCTTGAGTTTCTGCCCATTGCCCATCCTCATTTTTGCTGAGAATAAACTCTTTACCATTGCGTATAGCAGTGACAGTGACTTTTTGGCTTTGCCAACTAAATTTCATATTCTTATAGATAGGAGCAACCACCTCCGTTCCGTCCTCTGCTACAAGCCCTTCTTTGCCATTCATAACTTGTACCATCAAGACGCCATCCCCTTCATTAATGAAATTACGATACTCCTTAGACAGTGGTGTACCACTGGCATTAATCATCTGTTGATTGCCTTCCTTAGTGCAAGCAATCAGTATCTTGCCGTCAATAATCTCGCATATACTTTGTGCTACAGCCTCCGAAGCACAAGAAATGACTTTTTTGCAAGGATCTGCAAAAACACCCCACTGTATCATCGGTTGAGGCGCAGTAACTAATTCTCCGTTTTCATTGACGCACCCTACCACCATCATATCTTGGCGGCATTGGCATACCACAATAATGCCATAGTCATTCACATAGACATTATCATAGATAAAGTCCGTTATAAAATGGTGGAAAACATCAGTTATTGCCCATTTCCCGCCGACAATAGAGAATGTTGCAGGATCAAATACACCACCACGATTAATAGGCAAATAGCAATGCATAAAAGAATCACAAAAAAATCTTCGCATGTTCTCACCTATAAAGAAATTCTTGGGGTTCTGAGGATCATCTACCAGCATATCGAATACTACATATCCCTCTGGTCCCTCTAGCTCTCTAAAATGTGGGTTAAGGTTGTATATTGTATGGTATTGCACTTTGGTAAAACTATGGCAGAACCAACGCGCTGCTTTTTGTGAATCGTATGGTGTTACTATGGTCATTTGCAAGGCGTTAGGAATACTTGCTGTTCC
The DNA here is from genome assembly GCA_900542355.1 of uncultured Bacteroidales bacterium. Classification (GTDB taxonomy): domain Bacteria; phylum Bacteroidota; class Bacteroidia; order Bacteroidales; family Paludibacteraceae; genus Colicola. The sequence goes on from UQNE01000009.1 coordinate 66,044, forward strand.
GCCAATCATAGTTCCACCGCCCATTGGCATACCTTGCGTAGGCGCAATAGTCATCGTGGGCAAATTCAATGCCTCTGCCAAGATCTGTAGCAACAGACCTACGGCCACATGGGTATCCTGCAAACTGCCCGCACCAAAGAGCCCTTTGTATTGCGCTACTGTGGGCGACTGCGGGTCGATACTAAACTTGGCCTTGCGGTACAGCAATTCCCATTCTGCTGCATTGGCGTATGAATTAAACAATACTGCCCCCAACCCATAGTGCGCAGTCCCGGGGCATGTCAGTTTGCTGCGTACATCCCATCGTGCCTCGTCTAATAGGCGATGCTCTTGCGGATTGGCAGCAACAAAAGCCGCAACAAAGCGGAGCATTGCATACTCTACCAATGCCTCCTCTACATATTCAATCGCTGCATTCTCTGCCTCGTGGTTCCAATCATAATAGGCATGAAACATCTCGTGGATGTATGTCATTGCAATAGCATAATCTCTGTGCTGGTTTACCAATCGTACTCTCGGTGTGGCACCTGCAGCCGCACGGCAGTAATCTCCCAACACCTTGATATTGCTTTCGACCTCTATCGTTGTGCTTTCGGGTTCGCCTTCGTGTTTATTCAATATGTCTTTCCAGAAACGAGCCGCAGAACCATAGTCGCCCATGAGTCTTTCCAACTCATCGGCATACTCTCTGTTTTCTCGTGCAGAGTCAAAACTGTTGCGAACTTGCTCATAGAGTGCATTCATCTTCTCATACTCACGCCGAGCATAACCGACAGTTACTCTATAGGTTTCCACCTCTTCGGGCAACTCGTCCACCAACTCAACTTCCAGAGTATCATGTAGTTGACCGAGATTAACATACTGCGGAGTGGCACTTTGCAACTCCTTGCCGTTGTACTGAAATACTTTTTCGCTTAACAACGGATACACAAAAGCGTCGATACGCTCCAACAAACTAAGGGTTGATGACTCAAGGGAATACCTTGCTGAGTTTTGATACTTATACATACGCATCAGTATTAAAAGGTTAATGTATGTGCGGTTGCCTACAAAGCAACTGCAAAGTTAATAATTTTTTTCGGAATACACTGCTTATTGTGCGCAAAAATGAGAAAAATCTTTCTCTGCACAAAAAACGGATAAGAAATTCGCTGCTACGATAGCAGGCAAAAAGGCATTGTGCCAAGGGGTCTCATATCGCTATCACCACACAAAAACACTCGACAATCATTATTGTCAGTACTGCAAACTAAAGAAAGTGATAAGGGGATAAAATTTAGCATAACGATGTGTTTTTATGGGTTAATAAATCAAATTCCAACCGCATCTACAAAGCCTCGCCGAGACAAAAACTTCATAGCCACCCGTTGTTTAACATACAAATAGTGTGCCAAACTTACTATTGCCATGTTTTTAGTATGTTTTTTGCACACTCTGCCATTCTGTCAATTATCTGTCATTTATATGTGGATCATCTGTCTATGATATGTTAGTGATCTGTCAATCCTAGGCCATCTAGATCATCTAGAAATCCTAGAATATCTAGAAATTCTAATCCCTAGCCCTTCTATTAGCGGAGGATAGACATTTGCCCATGTCCCCAAAAATCACTATCTTTGCACCATAATTCTTCTGACACAATGGCAGGCATTTATATTCATATCCCTTTCTGCAAGTCGCGTTGTATCTACTGCGATTTCTTTTCCACCACTTCTCTCGACCACCGCAAGGACTATGTCGATGCGCTTATCCGTGAGTGGCAGCAACGCAAAGCAGAGACCTCTGACCCTATCCGCACGATTTATTTGGGTGGCGGTACGCCCTCGCTATTGGATATCTGCGACTTGCAGCGTTTGCTCTCTGTCTTGCCTGTCCGCACTGCCGATGAGGTTACCCTCGAATGCAACCCTAGCGATATCACGCCCGAGAAGGTGTCTGCATGGCGTGCTATGGGTATCAATCGCCTTTCTATGGGTGTACAGTCTTTTTGCGACCCTCTCCTCCGCCATATCGGAAGACGCCATACTGCCAAGCAGGCACGCCTCGCAGTCAAGACTGCTCAATCCGCCGGATTCGACAATATCTCTATTGACCTTATTTACGCCTTGCCCATGCCTGCCGATACCGATACTGCCACTGCCTTGCAGGTCGTGCAGAACGATGTCGAGGAGGCGTTGCAACTCAATATCCAACATATCTCTACCTATTGTCTCACTTTTGAAGACGATACGCCACTCTCGCGCATGTTGCTCCGTGGCGAGGTCGTAGAGACCGACGAGGACACCGAGAACACGATGTACGATTGGATTGCCACCCGTCTCGCTCAAGCCGGCTTTGAGCATTACGAGGTCTCCAATTTCGCCTTGCCTTCTCGTCGTTCGCAACACAATAGCAACTATTGGAACAACACACCCTATATAGGTTTGGGTGCAGGTGCACACTCGTATGATGGTCAGAACCGTTCGTGGAATCCTGACGATTTATCCTTGTATATCAATGGCATACAAACCGACTCCTTAGTGCGTACTGTTGAGCATCTGTCTGATACCGACCGCTACAACGAGATGCTCCTCCTCGGCCTGCGCACAAGCGATGGTATCCCCTTCGCGGCCCTTCATTCTCCTGCCAAAGCCGTCCCTTACATCCGTCGTTCCCTCCTCCGTATCATCATCCCAAATACTTTTTCTAACCTCCCTAATACCCCTTCCAACGCTCCTATTGCCCCTCCTTCAGATACTTCTGATATACCTTCGCTTTCCGCCATCCCCTCCAATGCTCGTTTAGTAGCCACTCAGTCCGGCTGGCATATCCTCAATACTATTATCGAAGACCTAATGGAATAGTTTCTTCATTCCTATCGCATCGATAATGCAATCTCTCCATTCTCTGCATTCGGGACAAAAGAAAGTTTTAACGAACTATATGGTCTTTAATGGAGAACCATCAGAGCCCTTAATGGTCAATTAACCGTTAACGGAGCCCTATGTCCCCGCTCCGCACATCCCCTCCCCTGGAGGGGCTTGGGGAGGTCAATGGTCTGCATGGAGAACTTGTACAACACAAAGACTATTTAGTTTTTGGAAATTAACAGCCCAGATAGTAGATGTTTTTGTATAATTCTTGAACACATTCTTGAATGTTTTTGTATAGAAAAATGTATGGAAGCAATATGCATAATTATCTAATTACATGGCAATTAATGTTCCCTTTTGTCCCCACTTTGTTTTAACGAACTCTTTATACGGCATTCAACGGCCTTCTTGTATCTTATTTTTGTCTTATTTTTATCTTTCTGGTCCATAGTTTGCGCCCTGTTTGGCTACTGTATGCCCACCGACCGTACTATGTAATTAGTATGTGATTAGTATGTGATTAGTATGTGATTAAGCCAACTCGATAATACCATTATAATACCCTTGCAATACTTATAGTAGTCTTAAAAAAGATTGCTGATTTCTTGTCCCCGTTCTTCCCCAACAGTCTTTATGCCCGGTTAATCGTAGCGGCGTCCTGTATCCCGCTATGTTTTTATGGAAAAATAGCGGCAATTTGCTTTGCGTGTAAAGTATATTTTCTGCCGCTATTTGTGGATATGTTTGCATATTTGAGATTTTCGTCGTATCTTTGCACTACTAAAGATGGCAATTAACGAATCACTACACTACGGAAGGTGATTGATGAGAGAACTGCATATAATCGGAAAAACAGACGAAGATGACACCTTATGACTTGGCTTATGAGTATGTGATGCATACCAATCGCAGTATTTTCCTAACCGGTAAAGCCGGGACGGGAAAGACCACGCTGTTGCGTAAACTGCGTACGGAATGTGAGAAACAGATGATGGTGGTGGCTCCGACGGGCGTAGCAGCCATCAATGCGGAGGGGGTAACGATACACTCCCTTTTTCAACTGCCGCCGCATATCCTGTTACCCACTCCCTCAGAGCGCAAAAAACTATTTGCGGAGATGCAGATGCGTGCACCCAAGCAGCGACTGTTGCGCAACTTAGAGTTGCTCGTGATAGATGAGATAAGTATGGTGCGGGCAGACCTCTTAGATGCTATTGATGCGGTATTGCGCAAGATGAAACGCCGCCCGAGCCTGCCTTTCGGAGGTGTGCAGATGGTGTTTATCGGCGATTTGTATCAGTTGAGCCCCGTAGCGCATGAGGACGAGTGGAACTATCTGCGCCTGTACTATACAGGCCCTTATTTCTTTCAAGCCAATGTGTTCCGCGAGATTAGCCCTACCTATATCGAGTTAGACCATGTCTTTCGTCAAACCAATTTGCAGTTTGTCAACTTGCTCAATGAGGTGCGTGAAAATCGCCTATCTGCGGAGAGTAGAGCCTTGCTAAATAGCCGATATATTCCCGATTGGAAAGCAGGGAAAAATGAGTCGTTCCATATCATCCTATCTACCCACAATCGGAAAGTGGACGCCGTGAATGCGCGTGAGTTGGAGGCGTTAAAAGGTGAGGCATTTACTTTTCAAGCGGAGGTAAAAGGTACTTTCCCCGAGAGCCAATACCCCTGCGATGAGGAACTGACACTCAAAAAAGGCGCACGGGTGATGTTTATCAAGACCGATTCATCGCCCGACAAGGCGTACTACAATGGTAAACTGGGCGTGGTGGTATCGCTCAGCGAGGATGAGATAGTGGTCGAGTGCGATGGGCAGGAGCGAATAGAGGTGCATAGCGAGACTTGGGAGAATATCCGCTATGTCTCAGAGCCCAATAGCGATGAGATTAAGACGGAGGTGTCGGGTACTTTTACGCATATCCCTTTGCGCTTGGCGTGGGCGGTAACTATCCACAAGGCGCAGGGCCTTACTTTCGACAATGTGGTCATCGATGCTGGTGCTGCTTTTGCAGCGGGGCAGGTCTATGTGGCACTCTCGCGTTGCCGCACATTAGAGGGAATAGTGTTGCTTACCAAGATACCCGAATCGGCTCTCACCAATGCACACGAGGTGCTCGATTTTACGGCAGCGCAACCCCCTATCGAGCGTGTGGAAACCGATTTAGAGCTGTCCCAAAGAGAGTACTTGACGCAGTTGCTCTGTAATCTCTATGATTTCTTAGACAATTATCAAGCGGTCGAGAACTTGCAACGAATGGTGGCGGCATCGAGTTCGTTCAACCGTGAGAAAGCCACCGAATGGTTGCAGCAGGCGGGGACAACGGTGCAGGGATGGGAGCATACTGCCGGTGTCTTTCAGAGGCAGATACGCCAAATAATGAATGCCGAGACTGTCGATTGGCACTATCTGAGCGAGCGACTAAAGGCGGCTACGGGATATTTCGTACCCTTGATAAATGGGCTGCAAGGTACGCTCAAAGACTCGCCCGTCTATTCGGATGATAAAGACGATGTCAAGGATTTTGAAACGCAGATAGAAGAACTCTATGTCGATTTGGAGCGGCAGGCTTTTATCATGGGCAAGATATATGAGCAACCTTCTGCCAAGAACTATTTCGCAGTGCGACAGGCATTCCAAATACCCCAAATACATATCTCTGCCAAGAGTGAACAGAAGACGGCAACCAATGCTGAGAGCGAACACCCCGAGTTGCTGAAGCGTCTGTATGCTTTGCGCCATGCTATCGCAGAGGAGCAGGGATGGACGGATACGATTTATCTGGTGGCACATACCAAGACGCTCATCGAGATAAGCAACGCCCTGCCTACTACCAAAAAAGAACTGATGAACATAGCGGGGATCGGCAAGAAGAAATACGACTTGATAGGTGAGAAGGTGCTCAGTGTGGTCAAGAAGTATGTGCGCGAACAGCGATTGGAGGGAAAAACTAATAGCGATGCACATTCGCCTCAGACCTCTATGACTATGGGTGGCGATGTAGAAGATTTGATAGCCCAAGCCAAGCCAAGCAACCATCTGGCAGGCAGTGTGATTACTACCCTGCGCTTATTCTACCAAGGGAAAGACATTGCGGCTATTGCTATGGAGCGCAAGATCTCCCCCAAGCGAGTAGCAGAGCATATAGCCGAACTGCTGCAACAAGGTATCATCCACCAATCAGACCTCTCCCCCGCCGACAAAGCACACTACGCTTCAATACTCAATGAAAAATAAAGACTAAAGACTAAACCATACAAAATCTAGTTTCCCTAGTTCCCCTAGCCATTCTAGACCCACCCCCTATATTCTCTAGATCTTCTAGCCCTTCTAGATTTCCTAGATCCTCTAGATCTTCTATACCCTCTATACCTTATAGCCCCTCTAGATCCTCTAGTTCCCCTAGCCCCTCTAGATCCTCTAGTTCCCCTAGCCCCTCTAGTTCTTCTATCCCCATATATCCCCCTATATCAAAAAAACAGAGACACCCCATAGAGGTATCTCCGTTTCTTATATCCGCGCAAGAGATTACTTGCAGTCTGCTTGGCTGAGTGATGATTTTTTGTAACTGGTCTTAATGCTCTCTTTCGATACACCGGTCTTCTCCAAAGCAGCCTCTTTCTCTGCAATGAGTGCATCCAACTCGTTAGATGTACACCAAGTCTTGTAGTTGGTGGTGAGTGTTTGACCAAGGAAAGTGTAGGTAGTAGTTACCTCATAGCAGTAGTTGGTGTCGCCACAAGAAATCAGCGACAAAGTTGTTGCTAAAACAACAGCGCATGCAATAGCAAATTTTTTCATAACATGTAGTTTTTAAGTGTAAAAATCTTTCTTTTGTACCTCGGGACAACATTATCCCAAAAGCAGACACAAAGTTACGCCAAAACTTGCAAGTACACAAATATATTGCTATTCTTGGGTTATTTTGACAATTCTTTGCGTCTTATGTGCTATTTATGTTCCGAACAACCGCAATCGGGAATCTCATTCAGTGCATTGCCGAAAACTTCTAATGCGTCTGCTTTTTTGCTATCCTCGCTATCGGTTTTCGCAGCCTCTGCTTTCGCTTCTGCTTCCGCTTTCGTTTGTGCTTCCGTTTCTGCGGGTGGGGTGGGTATCTCTTTCATATTCTCTTTCAGATCGGTCTGATTATCATCTATATGCAGTATAAAACGCTTGTAGTACGAGATGAGCAGAGTCGTGATAGGCAACGCAATAATCATTCCTACAATGCCGAGCAGCGAACCCCAAATCGACAAACAAAGCAGTATCATCGCTGGTCCCATACCTGTTACATTACCCATAATCTTCGGGGTCAGTACGAGGTCTTGAATACTCTGTACCACCACAAACACCGCCGTGATACACAGTGCAATCACCCACACGGGTCTTCCCGTCTCTGCCGACTGTATCAGCCCTAATAAGATACACGGCGGTATGCCTAATGCCTGCATATAGGGTATTAGGTTAAAAACGCCGATAATCAGCCCCATCGCAATACCCATAGGCAAACCGATAATCTGAAAACCGATGGCGAATAGTATCCCCACGCAGAACGCAATCAATGCCTGCCCGCGGAAGTAACCGTTCATGTGCTTGTCCAAATCGCTCATTAGGGTCTGCACCGTGTGGCGGTATCGCTCAGGAACATAGGTCGCCCAATTCTTGCTGATTTTCTCGTAATCTATCAGAAGGAAAATAATGTATAGCAGGCAGATAAACACCACAGCCAACCCCGCAAGCGTACTGATGCCGCTGCTGATCCAACTGCCTAATTTCGGCACCAAACTCTTGATTGCCTGCTGAATATCGGGGTTCGAGAGCAACTCGTTGAAATCCAAATTGCTTACCAGTTCGTTGAGTTGCTCGCTCATGCGCTCTGGTAGGTACTTGCTGCTGTCGAAGTTAGTTGCAAACTCTTTCGCACTCTCCGATAGGGTCGTCATCTGTCGGCTGATGGCAGGAGTCAGTGCTGCCACTGCTCCTACAAGGATTCCCACTGCAAGCACCAGCGTTACTATCACCGACAGCACACGGTTCTTCAAGCGACATTTATGCTGAAAGAAATCTACTATCGGTGCCAGCATATAGGCGATTACAAAACTGACCAAAAACGGTAGCAGCACACCGCTTAATCGCTTGATGAGCAGGAATAAAACCACAAATACAGCGAGCGAAATCACTCCCCGCACAATCGTATCTCTATCAAAAGTCTTTCGCATATCCTCTTACATTGTCGGCACCAAATCCCCTTTGTGATATTCCGTCAAACCTTTTATCGGGTCTTGCAGTATCTGTCCTACTTTCAGACCATGGTCTTGCATCGCTTGTTCTAATACGGGGCGATAGTAATAAGCAATCGACCCTACAAAACCCACGGGCATACTGTTTTTCTCGTCTTCCGTGGTGTAGTATTGTACGATGTTACGCTTGATAAATTGGGTAAAATGGTCATACACAAGGTCATAGATTCGCTTGTCCTCTATGTTCTCCGCGCAGAAACGCGCTAAGTTGGCAAGCCAACGGTTAGGGAACGGCTGTCGATATACATGCTCTATTATATTTGCTTGATTGATAGCGTATTGGCTCAAGAAACGCTCTTTTAGGTCTTCGCCCAACTGGTTCTTCATCAGGTCGCTTACCAAGCGTTTGCCCAAGGTGGCGGCTGAACCTTCATCTCCCAAGATAAAACCCAGCGAAGGCACATTCTGCACGATTTTCTCGCCGTCATACAAGCACGAGTTAGAGCCTGTTCCTAATATACACGCCACGCCTTTCTCGTACCCGAGCAACCCCCGTGCCGCACCCAGCATATCTGATGCCACTACGGCTTCCGCTTTTTTAAACACCCCCTCGATGGCTTGTTTTACAAACACGCTCTTCTCAGGTGTGCAACCTGCGCCGTAGAAAAACACATGCGTTACAGTCCCCGCCCACAGCATCGAGGCCATCTGTGGGAGCAACTGGTTGCATATTGAATTGCGCATTGCGTCGCTCGTCTGAAACAAGGGATTGATACCGTCTGTCATAAAGTCAGCCGTGTGTCCGTTGGCAGCCATTAGGCACCAATGTACCTTTGTCGAACCCGAATCTGCTATCAAAATCATAGTCTATAATATATATATATATAAGGTGTAATAAACTGTTTGTTGGTAATACACTTAGGTGTAGCATACCGCTATATACCGAGGTACAATATACCAATGTGTAAGCATACCGCTATATATCGAGGTGTCATACACTAAGTGTAAATAAGGTGTGTATTTGCCTGCAAAGTTAGATATTTTCTTTCATATTTCCAAACCTGCATATCATTTTGCACATCTTTGCGTATCTTTGTCCGCTTTTGTCCCTTCCCGATTCCTTCTACTTTCCCAAAATCGTTTGCTTCACTCTTTATAACGGAGCCCCATGCCCCCGCTGTGCGACATCCCCTCCTTTGGAGGTGCTTGGGGAGGTCTTTATTGCCAAATTATATGTTCCTCTTTGTCTTTGGTATGCTTTTTGCAACCTATTCGTAAAACCATTTAATTTTGAAGACAATGAAAAACAATCTATTTGCTGCCTGCGTGGTAGCACTCGGGCTCGCTTTGGCGGGGATGTTTATCTATCTCGGTTTTCGTTCCAATGCACAGAAAGATCGTGCCGTGGTAGTCAAGGGGCTTTCTACCCGCGATGTACAAGCAGATTATGCGGTATGGCCACTCTCATTTGGTGTCCATAGCAACGACCTTCCTGCTGCTTACAAAGATCTCAACCAAGTTACCGAAACGGTCAAACAGTTTCTTATCCAGAAGGGGTTCTCTGAGGCTGACCTGCGTATCGGTAACACCACCGTGCAAGATATGTGGAGCAATTACTACGGTGAACGCCGCCCCGATTTCCGCTATTCTGTCGATCGTACGCTCGTTATCAGCACCAAGGATGTCGCTCGTGTCGTGGCTTCCCAAGGATGCCAAAGCGAATTGCTCAGCCGAGGAATCATCGTTAATTCGCAAGACTGGAACCTTGATTATCAGTTCAATGGACTTACCGAACTCAAGCCGTCTATGATTGAAGAGGCAACCAAGAATGCTCGCACCGTGGCGCAGAAATTTGCCGACGATGCCAACTGCTCACTCGGTAGCATCCGCAATGCCAGCCAAGGGCAGTTCTCTATCGAGAGCGATCAATACCAACCGTGGATCAAGCATGTTCGTGTCGTTACCACGATAGGTTACTATCTGAACTAACCAACCTTATCGACCGCTCGCCTATCTCTATACGCCTGCTGCCGACCAACGCTTCTTCCAACTCTTTTGTGTTGCTAATCAAGTAGATACGCAATGCATTCGACGACGGGTACTTACCAAAGTACCCGTTTTTCGTTAGATACCACTCAGTCTCCTCTATCGGGAAATGTGTCATTGCACTGCTCTGAAAATGTAGTATCGAGCGCACCTGCTTAGGCACTACCTTTACCCCCGTGCGCCCGTCTTTGAATCGTACTACGCATACCACGCGTACTTTCTCTTGTCCCGCTGCGGCCTCCGCCTGCTCTGCCGTCAAACGGTGTGTTACCGTGATGTGCCTGCCACCTGCTCGGTTGATCTGTTGCATCATCTGCCTGAATAGTTGTCCGTGCGAAGAGGTGTCTTTTAGTTGATGATAACAGATGTAATAGTGTATCATCTCGTGCAGTATCGTATCTTCTACTACCTCTTCCGGCAGGTCTATTCTGGTGTTGATTCGCAGTACAAAATCCGTGTTCTTTGTGCGCCCGAAGAGTCCCTGCTTCGTCTTTCGGTAGCACACCTTTCCCAAGAACCCTTGGGCATTGCTCAGCCGAATGGGTATCTCGGGCAGTGAGTTGCCGAAATACTGTGCGTTGTACTCCGCAAACTTCCTCTCTATATAAGGTATAGTAGCAATCATAGCCTTTTTAATCTTATGCCTAGTCCCTCTAGTCTATTTGGAATCCCTAAGATAAAGCACTCTGCAAAATTACATCAAAAAACACAATGCCACAACTCTCACCTCGTTTTTTTTCTGATTATTTTTATGCTGAAAAACTTGCGTATCTCGCAAAAATGTAGTAATTTTGCAACCGATTTTGCACTATGAGTGAGCAAAAAAATAATATCATCGACCTTTCTACCTTAGAAGTAGGACACTATCAGTTTGATTATCAGTTAGATAGTGCGTATTTCGCTACGATAGAAAAGACCGAATTGCTCGGTGGCGATGTGTCTGCCAAAGCGGTTCTTGACCTTCGTCAAGATGATTTTGATCTCACTATCTCTGTACACGGAGTGGTGCAAGTCGTTTGCGACCGTTGCCTCGATCCTATGGACATACAAGTCGATGCTCAAGACTTGATGGACCTCGAAGATGAAGGTGAAGAATCCGCCGACCAAGTAAAGACGCTGGATTTGAATTGGCTCGCTTATGAACTGATAGTCGTTAATCTTCCTTTGGTGCATAGTCACCAACCGGGTGGTTGTAATCCGCTTATGGACGCACTTCTCCAGGACCACCTCTGCACCGAGAGTGAAGAACCAACTACAATACAAGACGGAGAGGTGGAGTAGCCCTTAGTCGTTCTGCGTGGCTCGGGTCAGGACACTTCAACCGTGATTTTTTGAATAATAAATTAAAGATAAACTGATATGGCACATCCTAAAAGAAGACAATCGCACACCAGACAAGCGAAGCGTCGTACGCATGACGTACTCAAAGTACCTGCATTGGCAATCTGCCCTAACTGCGGTGCTCACTACATTTACCACACTGTTTGCCCAAGTTGCGGCTACTACCGTGGTAAACTCGCTATCGAGAAGGCTGCTGAGGCTTAATCGTCAGTCTAAATAAAGGCGATCACCTTAGGCTCCGGGTGAGAAGATCCCGGAGCCTATTTTTACTTTCTCTTTGGGAAGGCTTTTGCCTCCCAAAAACCTAAAACCAATATTTCCGCGCGTGAGCGTGATCGTGGCTCGAGAGAGTCACTCAATTTAACCGAAAAAGATTATGTACAACAATCAAGACAACACCTATCGTCCCGGTGGCTACCGCAAAAATGATAACTCGCGTGAGCAAAGAGACGCCTATATGTCTGAGGATGGGGCATCTGTTCGTCCTCGTTTCAATTCTTATTCTCCTAATCGTGATGGCGCACGCCCCCGTCGTCGTTTTACTCCTACCGATGGTTCACATCCCCGTGCAGAGCGTGTAACACCTCGTTACAACTCCGGATACAACAACCAAGGTGGATACAACAATCAAGGCTCGTATAACAATCCCGATGGTGCACAGAGTTCGTATCGCCCTCGTTTCAACCCCGATGGCGAGCGTACACAAGGCAGTTATCGTCCTCGATACAACCAAGACGGCGAGCGTCTGTCTAACTCTTTCCGTCCGCGCTACAATAGTCAAGATGGTGAGCAACGCCAAGGCGGCTATCGTCCGCAAGGGCAGTTCCGTCCCCGTATGCAACGCAATGCCTCGGTCTATACCGAGCGCAAAAGACAGACTTTCCAACGCCAATACGAAGATCCTACCAAGCCTATTCGCCTCAATAAGTTCTTGGCTAATGCCGGTATCTGCTCGCGTCGTGAGGCTGACGATTTTATCCAAGCAGGTGTTATCACCGTCAATGGCGTAGTAGTCGATTCGTTGGGCGCAAAAGTGCTGCCTACCGATAAGGTGCAGTTCCACGATCAACCCGTTCGTCGTGAGCGCAAAGTGTATATCTTGCTCAACAAACCCAAGAATACCGTTACTACTACCGACGACCCCCAAGAGCGTCATACCGTCATCGACATCGTGCGCAATGCTTGTGCTGAGCGTATCTATCCCGTCGGCCGTCTCGACCGTAACACCACGGGCGTTCTCCTGCTTACCAACGATGGCGACCTCGCTGCTAAACTCACACACCCCAAGTTCGGCAAGAAGAAGATTTATGCGGCTACTCTCGACCATGATTTGGAACCCGCTGACGAGGCACAACTCCGTGAAGGCGTAATGCTCGATGATGAGAAGATTGTGCCCGATGCGCTCGAGTTCCCCAAAAACGACCGTAAGCATATCGGCTTGGAAATCCACTCGGGGCAGAACCGTGTAGTCCGTCGTATGTTCGAGAAAGTCGGCTACAAGGTCATGCAACTCGACCGAGTTAGTTTCGCAGGACTCACCAAGAAGAATGTGGCACGAGGCAAGTATCGTTTCCTCACTCCCAAAGAGGTATCGATGCTCCAAATGGGTGCATTCGAGTAAGAATAAACTCCTCCTCAATGCTTACTTTCTACCAATGCATGGTCAATCAAAAAAGAGCAGAGGAGAACTTACCAACTTATAGAAAACAACAAAAAACGGCGTAGATTTTTGTTGCAACGGCTGTGCAGTGTTTCATTGTGCAGCCGTTGTCTTGTTTTCTGAGTGAGTTTATAACAATGGTTTGTGGAGAATGTGTGTTTCTCTCAGCACCTTGTTATCCGAATAATTTGATGCTCTATCATTAGGGATAGGGTAGAGTACAATACCGTAATGAAAAGGTAAAAAATCAATACAATTATGTGGAAAGTATATGCTTTACTTTCAGCCTTCTTTGCTTCTCTTACAGCAATTTTCGCCAAAATTGGGGTGACGGACATCAATTCTAACTTGGCAACGGCTATCCGTACCTTGGTTATCTTGTGCATTACTTGGGGTATCGTCTTTGCGGGCAACCATGTTGGTGAGATAAAAGACATCCCCGGACATACTTGGCTGTTCCTCTTCCTCTCCGGTGCTGCTACGGGATTGTCGTGGCTGTTCTATTTCAAAGCCTTGCAGATGGGTGATGTCTCACGCGTTGCACCTATCGACAAACTGAGTGTGGTCATCACTATCTGCCTGTCATTCCTGTTCCTCAAAGAGCCTGTCAGTTGGCGTGTTATCTTGGGTGCTTTGCTCATTACAGCAGGTAGCATCGTTATACTGTTCAAATAATTTGTTTGCCTAAGGAAAAATCTGTTTGCATATTTGCAAAATATGTCGTATCTTTGCATCAAAACAACAATAAGTAAGCAAAGATATGACAACGCGAATCGCTTTTTTCGGCACAAAGAAGTACGACCAAGAGACTTTCTGTGCAGTCAACGACAGTTTGGATGCCTCGGGCAACAAGCGTTTTGGTTTTGAACTCAAGTACTACAAGGCACATCCCACGATGGATAATGTCCTTTTGGTGCAGGGGGCTACGGTCGTTTGTGTCTTTGTCAACGACCCGCTCACTGCCGACATCATCGCCGAAATGGGGCGGTTGGGAGTCAAACTGATTGCCTTGCGTTGTGCCGGTTTCAACAATGTGGACTTGGCTGCCGCTAAGCAAGCAGGAATACGAGTGGTGCGCGTGCCTGCCTATTCGCCGCACGCCATTGCTGAGTTCACACTCGGTCTTATCTTGGCGGTCAATCGCCACATACCTCGTGCCGTAGCACGCACTCGCGATGGCAATTTCTCTTTGCAAGGCCTGATGGGCTTCGACCTCTATGGTAAGACCATCGGTATCGTCGGTACGGGTAAGATAGCCAAAGTGCTGATAGAGTTGTTGCAAGGTTTCGGTATGCGTTTGCTGGGCTACGACCCCTATCCAGACAAGGCTTTTGCGGAGAAAAACGGATTGGAGTATGTCTCCTTCGATACACTCTTGCGTGAAGCCGACATCATCTCGCTCCATTGCCCGCTCACGGCGGAGAACCACTATATGATTAACGCCGCCGCTATCGACAAGATGAAACCGGGTGTGATGATTGTTAATACCGGTCGAGGCGGACTGATTGATACTGAGGCACTTATACAAGGACTCAAAAGTCGTAAGATTGGTTCTGCTGCATTGGATGTCTATGAGGAAGAGGGCGGCTATTTCTACGAGGATATTTCCGACAACATCATCGAAGACGATACCTTGGCTCGTTTGCTCAGTTTCAACAATGTCTTGCTTACTTCCCACCAAGCCTTCTTCACGCGTGAGGCACTCACCAACATCGCCACCACCACGCTGCAAAATGTCAAAGATTTCATCTCCGCCCAACCCATCCTCAACGAAGTAACCATTTAGTCGGATAAGACAAAAGGCTCTACTATGCCTTTCCCATAATGACTGGGTGAGTATAGAAAGATAGTTGGTGTGTCTTTGATATTGAGATTTTGCATTCATACACTTGATTACATTTCCTATTCTGGGAACATAGTGATAAGAAAATAGTGTAGAATATAGATAATCCTAGTAAGACTTATGGCTAAAAAAGCAACAATATCAGTAGATGGTTTTCGTTATTTGCTACATACCATCGTAAGGCGTGCTACGCTAATCGATATAGAAAATTGGGAGGCGGAACATCTCGTTATTCCGTCTTTAGTTTCCTTTCAAGGTCAAGTTTTTGATGTTGCAACTATTGCTTCTGAGGCTTTCTGTGATTGTGAAAACCTTCTCTCTGTTACGCTTCCTGATAGTTTAATTTCGATTAGCAATCTCTTTCATTCTTGTCGGAATCTTACTTCAGTTACCATCCTTAAAACCGTTAAAAAGATAGGTCGCGATGCGTTCGTTGATTGCCCTCGGCTCAATCTTGTTATTCCTGATACGGTTACGAGCATAGAAAAGGGGGCATTCCGTGGCAAGATAAAATCCATTACTTTTTCTAATAGATTGGCAACTATTGAAAAGTACGCTTTTAGTGGTTGCACCAACTTGACCTCCATCGTTATTCCGAATAGTGTTACAAGTATAGGTGCCTATGCTTTTACTGGATGTCGTAGGCTGGCATCTGCTGTTATTCCCGCTATTCATTCGGATGATATAGAGAGTGTGGAGAGGCGTGTTTTCAATGAGTGTCCCAATGTCGTTTTTAAGTATAGTGCCGGGGGATTTATGGAGTTGTCGGATAAGTAGTGATCTCAAATTTGTAATGTTTGACTGGTAAAACAATAAAAACAATGAAAGTACTTTTGATAAATGGTAGTCCCCGCCATGAGGGGAATACGGCTATTGCGTTGGCAGAGGTCGAAAAGACGCTGCAAGCAGAAGGCGTAGAAACGGTAATGGTGCAGATTGGTCCGCACCCAATGCGCGGGTGTATCGCTTGTAATGCCTGTGCTACCAAGGGGCGTTGCGTCTTTGCCGATGAGGTGTATGACCGCCTGCGTGAGATATTGGAAGCCGGCATCGACGGACTGATTGTCGGTTCACCTGTTTACTATGCCGGACCTAACGGTTCTTTGTGTGCGTTGCTGGATAGGTTGTTCTATTCAAGCGGTTCGCTGTTGGCTTACAAGCCTGCGGCGGCGGTGGCTGTTTGTCGTCGTGGAGGTGCAAGTGCTACTTTCGACCGACTCAATAAGTATTTTACTATCAACAATATGCCCGTTGTGCCTTCGCAGTATTGGAATAGTGTACACGGTGCTGCCAAAGGAGAGGCAGCGCAGGACTTAGAAGGCTTGCAGACTATGCGTACCTTAGCCCGCAATATGGCATGGATGTTGCGCGGTATGCGTCCCGATGACCGCCCCCAACCCGAACCTAGACAACGAACCAATTTCATCAGATAGCAAATCTGAGTTCCTTCCGCCAACTGTGCAATCCACTATCTGTGCAACCCGCCCACTGCTGCAATCCGCCAACTGCTGCAATCCGCCAACTGTGCGAATCCACTATCTGCGCAATCCGCCAACTGCTGCATTCCTATGCTTGTAGGATAGCGAAGGTAGTTTTTTCAAATGGTTACGCAATCCGCTCTTTGGCTTACATTTTGTTATCTTGAGTTTGTGCGGACTTCGTCGAAACCTAATCGAGACCTAGTCGAGATCTAACTGAGTTCTACCAAAATATCAAAACGCTACTAAAAATAATAGATTTCTATCAAAAAGATATTTTTATAATGTTTGTACTTTTGAATGATTGGCAATTCATTTTGGTTGTCCTGTTCTCGTTTGTCGTGTCCGTCCTTTTAGTGGTCGATGTCGCTTTTACCCACACAAAAAAATCGCATATATGTGTTTGGTTCACATATATGCGATTAGATAGTATCTTATTCCGAAGAATACTTAGTCGAGTGCAGCCATATTCTTTTCGTTGAATAGGTCTCGACCTTCTGCAGTGTAGGCGTAGTCAATCCTGTCTTGGTAGTACTGCTCTACTTTTCCGCGCACAATCTTCATCGTCGAATTTACTAAGTGGTTCTTCTCGGTGAAGGCTTCGGGTAGTACTGCCACAGCCTTGGGCAACCATGCCTCGGGGAACTCGCCAAAGTGCTTACCGCCGGCGCGATACGAGTCAATCTCATCTTGTATCTTCTGCAGCATCAGTCGTTTGCCCTCTGTGGTTGCGGGGTCAACGCCTTTCGATTTTGCATATTCGCGCAGCGCGTCTTTGGCAGGAACAATCAGCACCATCGTATAGGGGTTTTGGTTGTTGTGTAGCACCACTTGCTCCACATACTTGCTGCCGTCGGTCAGTCCGTCCTCAAAGCCTTCCGGACTGTATTTCTCGCCATCGGCACTGATTAGCAGCGACTTAAAACGACCTACCACCCACAGGAAACCCGGGTGCTGCTTCGTTACATACCCCATATCACCCGTATGCAACCAACCATCTACTATCGTCTTTGCCGTAGCCTCGGGGTTCTTCCAATAGCCCGCCATCACATTTTCGCCTTTGATGACGATCTCTCCGCGCTCGCCGTCGGGTACGATATTGCCCTCATTGTCGCAGATCTTCAGTTCCAGGTCAGAAACGATACGACCGCTCGAACCGAAAATGGCGTGTCCCATCGAGTTGGCACAGATAATCGGCGTAGCCTCGCTCAGTCCATAGCCTTGGAACATCGGCATTCCTACTGCGCAGAAATAGCGTTGCAACTCGATGTCGAGCAGCGCACCACCGCCCACAAAGAATTTCATACGACCGCCAAAGCCCTCGCGTACCGACTTGAAAATAATTTTATCAAACAAATCAACCAACGGCTTGCGCCATGCTTGGCAGCCTCCTCGGTTCCAATACTCCTTATTGTATTTAATGGCGTTGTTGAGTGCAAAGTTGTAGAGTTTCTCTACAAATGCGCCTTTTGCCTTGATTCCCGTTTCGATACTCTTGCGGAAGTTGCGTGCCAACGCAGGTACCGAGAGCATCACCATCGGGCGCACCTCCTTGATTGATAGCGGTATGTTCTTCAGCGTCGCCAATGCTGTCTTGCCTACCGGTACGGTGGCGATACTGCCGCAGTAAGACATCATCGTGTAGAAACCTGCCACATGCGCAAAGCAGTGGTCGAGCGGCAGGATAATCAGCATCACATCATCGGGGTCAACGCCGATGATAGAGCGTGCTTGCTCCACATTCGCCGTGTAGTTGCGGTGCGTCAGCAAGATACCTTTTGGGTCTGCGGTCGTACCCGAGGTGTAACTGATGTTTGCGTAGTCGTCCGGACCGACCGACTGATAACGCTCTACAAACTTCTCCGGCTCCGAAGCCAACAGCGCACGCCCTTTGTCCATCACCTCGTGGATACCTATCTCGCGGTCTTGGTACTCCTCAAGCGGGTCAAACACAATCACATATTTTACATTCGGACAATCGGGTAATATCTTGCGAATCTTTGGCAACTGCTGCTCCGAGGTCATAATGTATTGAGCGTCAGAGTGTTGTATGCGGAAGAGTAAGTCGTTCGATTCTTCCAACTTGATGCTGAGCGGTACATTCACACCCCCGGCATACAAGATACCCAACTCGCCTGTAACCCACAGGTTGCGCCCCTGCGAAAGCAATGCGGCACGCTCGCCTTTCTGCATTCCCAGTGCCACTAGTCCCGCACCAATCACATGCGCTTGCTCACGCGTCTCACGATAAGTGGTTTCTGTCCATACATTATCCACTTTCTCACGCAGGAACACATGGTCTGCATACGCCGCTGTGTATTTCTCGACAAAGTCGATGATTGTCAATCTTTCTTTCATGTTGTCAATTTTTCATAAATAGTGTGCAAAGTTACAAAAAACAGTGCATATTGTCAAATTAGTGCGGGGCAGGGTAGGCGTTTTCATAAAAAACGACCCCTTTTTCTTATCATTTGGTATCTCTGAACTCCTATTCGATAAGAAGAGTTTCCCACCGCACGCTGCCAACCGGCTGCCGATTATTTATTTTGCGGTTCTTCGCCTACAATCTCTGCTGCACGAGCAAGCGCACCATTGATGTGGTCGCGGATGTTCTCGCGCCCGATCATCTTCACCACACCCGCTTTCTCAAGGGCGTGGAACACATGGTGGTTCACACCCGACAGCACCAACTGAATGCCACACGATTGCGTGCGCTGATAGAGTTGCTCCAGGTTGTGAATACCCGTCGAATCGATAAACGACACCTTGCGCATGCGGATAATTCGCACTTTCTGTCCGTCCATACCGATTCGCCTGCTGATGTCCTCAAACTTGTTGGCAATACCGAAGAAGTACGGGCCGTCGATCTCATACACCTCGGTGTGCTTAGGGATGTGCAGCATCGCCAGGTCATCGCCGTGCAGACGAATATCGTTGTTCTTCGTAGGGTCCAATTCGTCTGAGAATGTGCGGATTACGGTGGCTTCGTTTGTTCGTTTGATAAACAAGATTACTGCCAGCAGCAGTCCCACTTCGATAGCAATGGTCAGGTTGAAAATCACGGTCAGCACAAAGGTTACAAGCATCACGATGAAGTCCGATTTGGGTGCTTTGGCAAGCCACAAGAACGAACGCCAACCCGACATGTTGTAACTCACCATCACCAATACGCCCGCCAAACAAGCCATCGGAATCATGCCCACGAGCGTACCGAGAAACAGCAGTACGAGCAGCAACACGATGGCGTGGATGATACCAGCCACGGGGGTGCGTCCGCCGTTGTTGATATTCGTCATCGTTCGTGCGATAGCCCCCGTAGCAGGGATGCCGCCAAAGAACGGAACAATCACATTAGCAATACCTTGTGCAATCAACTCGGTGTTCGAGTTGTGCTGGTCGCCTATCACACCGTCTGCCACCATAGCCGAGAGCAGCGACTCTATCGCGCCGAGCATGGCAATGGTGAAAGCGGCGGGGAAGAGGTCTTGAATCAGCATCAGCAGGGTCTGCCCCTCCTGCAGTTCGATAGCCGGCAGGTGCGGTGCGGGCATGCCGTGCGGCAACTCGTACAAGTCGGCAATCGTGGTCAGGCTCGTAACTCCCGCATACTTGCGTAGCAGCCACGCCGCAAGCGTCATCACCACAATCGCAATGAGCGAACCGGGGATTTTCTTGCTTACACGCGGAGTGAAGATAATCAGCAAGATAGACGCAATGCCTATCCCGAATGCCCACCAGTTCACATCGTGCCAATGCTGCGCATAGCATATCCATTTGTGTACAAAATCGGCGGGTGCATCCGTTATCCCGAGACCAAAAAGATCGTTCATCTGCGTAGTAAAAATGGTCAGCGCAATACCTGCCGTAAAGCCCACAATCACCGGGTATGGCACAAACTTAATCACGCTGCCCAATTTGAACAATCCCATGATAATCAGCAATATACCGGCCATTATCGTGGCTATCAGCAACCCCGTCAGTCCGTGCTCTTGGATGATACCGTAGATGATTACGATAAACGCACCCGTCGGGCCGCCTATCTGCACCTTGCTGCCGCCCAAAGCCGAGATGATAAATCCTGCAATGATGGCGGTGATCAGTCCTTCCGTCGGACCTACGCCCGACGAGATACCAAAGGCAATAGCCAACGGAATAGCCACCACGCCCACGATGATACCGGCAATGGCGTCTTGCAGGAATCGCTCCTTGGTGTAGCCGCGCATGGCCGTAAAAAGTTTAGGACGGAACGCGTCCTTAAAAGAGAAAAAGTTTTGCATAAAAACCAATTAAAACAGACTATAATTTACAATGCTTGTTCATACCCCAATCATACCACCGATGTTTTCTCAACATCCCTAAGATCTGATGTCGTCGGGTATCGTTATTGTCTCAAAAGTGTTGATTTTGCTCTTGTCGTATGGGCAGGATACACGGATGTAATTTTCCGTAAAGCCATCCATACTGTATTCATTATCAGATACTTTGATGCGCTTCCCCTCCCATAGCACGGTGGCTTTTTCGCCGGCGTGGGCATGGTAGAACACCGCTAATTTGTCGGCACTCACTTGGTGCAGTACCTTGCTTCGCCGTTCACGCTCTTTTTGTGGCACCACATACAAATCCATTTCTAGCATACGCGTGTGCGCACGCTCTGAATAAGTGAATACATGCAGTTGGCTTACGGGCAATGCGGAGATAAATTGCAGATAGTCTTGCCAGCACTCTTCTGTCTCGCCTCTTACGCCCACCATACAATCCACTCCGATAAACGCATGGGGCATCACCCGCCGGATATGTTCCACTCGCTCGGCAAACAACTCACGCGTGTAGCGGCGGTGCATAATCTTGAGTACCTCGTTCGAGCCGGATTGCAATGGTATATGGAAATGTGGTGCAAAATGCCTGCTATCCGCCACAAAATCAATTACTTCATCACTCAGCAGATTGGGTTCGCACGATGAGATACGAATACGATAGGGCAACTCCGTCGGCAGACTGTCCAGCGCACGCAAGAGGTCGATAAAGATCTCGCCTGTGCTGCGCCCGAAATCGCCGATGTTCACCCCCGTCAGCACTATCTCTTTTGCCCCTTCTTCTACGGCGTGGGTCGCCTCCTCAGCCAGCGAAGCAATGCTCGGATTGCGCGATTTGCCGCGTGCCAACGGGATAGTGCAGTAGGTACAGAAATAGTTGCAACCGTCTTGTACTTTCAGAAAACATCTGGTGCGATCGTCTTTCGAGTAAGCACCATGGAACGCTTCCACTTCGCGTATCTCCGAGGTCTGAATACAGCCCGTGCCTTCGCGCTTTTCCAACTGCTCCACTATCTCGGGGATGGCAAATTTCTCGTCTTGTCCCAATACATAATCCACATCGGGTATCTGTGCTATCTCGCCGGGTTGCAACTGTGCATAGCAGCCGGTTACTATTAAGACCGCATTCGGGTTCTGCCTGCGGATACGGTGTATCGCCTGGCGGTCTTTATGGTCGGCCGCATCGGTTACTGAGCAGGTGTTGATGATACATACATCCGCTTCCTCGCCTTGCTTGGCACGGATATGACCACGCTGCGTTAGGGCTTTCCCCAACGCACTGCTTTCCGCAAAATTAAGTTTGCAACCGAGTGTCGTGAATGCTATTTTCATCTTAGAGACTGCAAAGGTAATGCTTTTTTTTGAGATAACCAAACTATTTGTCGCCCTTGTTGCATATCTCGCAAATAAATCGTACCTTTGTAGTCGATTTTGTTAAATATATAGGAATAGCGATATGTTACCTCTTGCAGAACGCTTGCGCCCCCATAGTTTGGATGAGTACATCGGGCAGAAACACCTTGTCGGACAAGGTGCGGTGCTTCGTCAGATGATTGAAAGCGGCAATCTCAGCAGTTTTATCCTTTGGGGTCCTCCCGGGGTGGGGAAGACCACACTTGCTAAGATCATTGCGCACCAACTTGAGCGACCTTTCTACACCCTCTCCGCAGTTACAAGCGGGGTCAAAGAGGTGCGTGAGGTCATCGACAAAGCCAAGCGCGCTTCTGCTCTCAATACGGGTATCTTTGCTGCCAATACCGACAAACGATCGCCAATTCTCTTTATCGATGAGATACACCGTTTCTCTAAGTCGCAGCAAGACAGCCTGTTAGGGGCGGTAGAAGATGGTACTATCACCCTCATCGGTGCCACTACCG
This sequence comes from uncultured Bacteroidales bacterium, assembly GCA_900542355.1. Lineage (GTDB taxonomy): Bacteria > Bacteroidota > Bacteroidia > Bacteroidales > Paludibacteraceae > Colicola. Next base: position 88,710 of record UQNE01000009.1, read on the forward strand.
AGAACCCCTCTTTCGAGGTCATTACTCCCCTCTTGAGCCGTTGCCAAGTCTATGTCTTGCAACCTCTCGGCAAAGATGATTTGTTGGAACTCTTGCACCGCGCCCTCACTCAAGACGAGTATATCCGCTCGCTCAATATCGAGGTCAAAGAGACCGACAGTCTGCTCCGCTACTCGGGCGGTGATGCGCGTAAGTTGCTTAATATCATAGAGTTGGTAACCAATTCCGGCGTGCGCCTTATCGACAACGATACCGTTACCAAACAACTCCAGCAGAACCCTGTGGCATACGACAAAGACGGTGAACTCCACTACGACATCATCTCTGCTTTTATCAAGTCTATTCGTGGAAGCGCCCCCGATGCTGCTATCTATTGGTTGGCACGGATGATTGCCGGTGGGGAAGATCCCAAATTTATTGCACGCCGTCTGGTCATCTCCGCAAGCGAGGACATCGGTCTGGCGAACCCCAATGCGATGTTGGTGGCGAATGCTTGTTTTGATACGCTCACCAAGATCGGTTGGCCCGAGGGGCGTATCCCGTTAGCGGAAGCCACTATCTATTTGGCTACATCGCAGAAATCCAACTCTGCCTATTTGGCTATCGATCAAGCCCTTGCCGAGGTCAATCATAGCGGTAATCTCGCCGTCCCCTTGCACCTGCGCAATGCCCCGACCAAACTGATGGAAGAACTCGGCTACCACGATGGCTACAAGTACGCCCACGACTACCCCAACCATTTTGTCAAACAGCAGTTTCTCCCTGATGAGTTGCAGGGTACAAAATTTTGGACACCGCAAGGCAGCCCTCAAGAGCAGAAAATGGCAGATTGGATGAAGTTTCTTTGGGAAAAATAAGGTTTCTTCTCTTATCGTTTTTTGTCAATCTATTTTAGGACACCACATTTGCTTACTCATTCCCTTATTTTGTCGAGACCTAATCGAGACCTAAAGCAACTTAGTTCTACTCCTCTTTGAAATAGGAAAAGCAGAATGTTCCGATAATTAAGTGTGTACTATTAGCAGGTTTGAGAAACGCTACCCCAATTTCTCTAATATCTCTATGATGCGTTCGGCGGTATGTCCGTCCCACATTGGTGGTATGGCACCTTTTTTCCACTCGCCTGCAAACAACTTATCCAAAGCGGGCTTGATAGCCTTCGGATTAGTACCAATCAGTTCGTTGGTGCCTATCGTGCAGGTCTCGGGGCGCTCGGTGTTGTCGCGCAAGGTGATACACGGAACGCCCATCACGGTCGTCTCTTCCGTTATTCCGCCCGAGTCGGTTACCACTGCTTTTGCACGCTCCACCACATAGTTAAACTCCAAATATCCCATTGGCTCTACGATGTGCAGGTTCGGAAATTGCACTTTCAGTTGCGCCTCGTCCCCCCATAGATGGTAAAATATCTTCGCCGTGCGCGGGTGGATGGGGAATAGTATCGGCAAACCGTGTACATTGTTGATTATCTGCTCCATAAGGGCTTTTAGGTGCGCCTCTTCGTCCACATTGCCCGGGCGGTGCATAGTCATCACAAAGTATTGTTTCTCTTGCAGCCCCAGTTCGTCAAACACACTCGGCTTGCGGAAACGCCCGCGATTAGCCAATAGGGTATCAATCATCACATTGCCCACAAACCAGAACTGCCCGCCTCGTGCGTCTTGGCTGTCCGTATTGCCTTCCTGTGCGCCAATCTGCCGCAAGTTCTCGTTGGCTACCTCGCTTGTGGTGAACATATAGTCCGCCAATGCATCAGTTACCATACGGTTGATTTCCTCGGGCATACTCAAGTCCCAACTCCGGATTCCTGCCTCCACATGGCATACTTTCGTCTTTAGTTTCTTGGCTACCACCGAGCAGGCCATCGTACTCGTTACATCTCCTACAACCAACACCAAATCGGTCGGATTGGCGATTAGGTCTTTCTCAAACTCCACCATGATATGTGCTGTTTGCTCCGCCTGACTGCCACCGCCGCAACCTAAGTTTACATCCGGCATCGGGATACCCAACTCTTCAAAGAAAGTATCCGACATATTCTTGTCGTAGTGCTGACCGGTATGAACGAGCCGATAATGAATATCGTGTCCCGCAGCCTCGGCGTTCTGTATGGCATGGATAAGGGGCGCAATCTTCATGAAGTTGGGACGGGCACCCGCAATGAGAGTAATTTTCATACAATGAGTAGTTTGTATAGTGAATTTTTGAGTACAACGAGTATTTTTTTTAGCACGGTTTGAAGTGTCAACCAAATGCGTTTGCAAAGTTACAATAAATTTCCTACAAATCCAAATCTATTTGCGCAAAACTATGCCGCGATACAAAATTCGCAGGCAGTCGTAAAACTTTGTCCAAAAATCACCGAGAAAGCGGCTAAATTTGCATAACTCGTTTTTTTATTGTACCTTTGTGGCTTAATTGTTTGTTCATCGTCTCTGTTTAGCACCCGTAGCAACCCGATGCGAAAGGTGCAAACAGTACGATAAACAGCATTCGGATAGTGAATTTGTAACTATAAAATAACCAATAATAATCTAATAATCAAACAGTTATCGTTATGGAAAAGCCTTATGTTTTAGGTCTTGATATGGGCGGAACCAATTCCGTTTTAGGTGTTATCGATGCGCGTGGACATGTGCTTGCTCGTACCTCTATCAAAACGCAAGAGTATCCTGATATTCGCGAGTATGTGGATGCCCTCTATGTAGAGGCGGTGAAGATTATGGAGCCGCTCGGTGGTGCGGAGATGTTCCGTGGTATCGGTGCCGGTGCACCTAATTCCAACTATTATACAGGCAACATCGAGTACCCCGCTAACCTGCCTTGGCAGGGTATCACTCCTTTCTGCGAACTGATGAGTGCCCGTTTCGGCCTGCCTTGCCATGTTACCAACGATGCCAATGCAGCCGCTCTCGGTGAGATGACCTACGGCGCAGCACGAGGAATGAAAAACTTCATTATGATTACCCTCGGTACGGGTGTCGGCTCGGGTATTGTCATCGATGGCAAATTGGTTTATGGGCATGATGGCTTTGCCGGCGAACTCGGGCATACCAAGATTGCGCGTGGTCCTCAAGCACGCCTTTGCGGATGCGGTCAGCACGGCTGTCTGGAGGCGTATGCTTCGGCTACGGGTGTGGCACGCACGGCACGCGAAATAGTTACCACTACCGATCGTCCTACGCTCCTGCGTTCGCTCGATCCCGCTACTATCACCTCCAAAGATGTCTTCGATGCGGCTGAGCAAGGCGACGAGGTTTCCAAACAAATCTTTGATGAGACCGGTAAGATGCTCGGGCAGAAATTTGCTGACTTTGTGGCTTTCTCTGCACCCGAGGCAATCATCCTCTTCGGCGGTATGACCAAATGCGGGCATTACATCCTTGACCCGATTGTAAAAACGCTCAACGAGGAGGTGTTCCATTCTTGGACCAACAAAGTAAAAGTGATGTTCTCCGACCTCAAAGAGGCTGATGCTGCCGTCCTCGGTGCTTCTGCCCTCGCTTGGGAGTAACCTTTGCAATACAAAAATGCAGCGCAGCACCGGTGCTGCCAACTATCAACTCACTGTAAACAGGTAAGTTAGGTCTGTTCTACCAACGGCATGATTTTACCTGTTTGCCTATCTGCAAATAGAACGAAGTGCGTATTTTATATCAGTTTCCGATGTGGTTTCAGAGGCTCTATGTTGGGGTACATTGGCGTATGGACAGCCGTCGGAAAGCCGTATATCTGACATTCGATGATGGTCCGATACCTGAGGTTACCCCTCAGGTATTGGCTATCTTGGACAGATATAGCGTCAAAGCCACCTTTTTTATGGTCGGGGAGAATGCGGTCAAGCACCCCGAAGTATTTGAGCAGGTGCGCGCCGGAGGGCATTCTATCGGCAATCACACCTACAACCACATCAAAGGGCTACGCGTGCGTACGCATGCGTACCTTAATAATATAGGCAAAGCCGATAGCGTTTTGGGCGGCACTTGCCTGTTTCGTCCGCCTTATGGGCGCTTTTGGATTTGGCAGAAGTTGGCACTTTTTCGCCAAGGATACGAGATGTATCTTTGGGATGTGCTGACACACGACTACAATCCAAACTATACCCCCGAGCGGATGTTAGCGGTTATTCAACGCTACACGCGCAATGGCAGCATCATCAATTTCCATGATTCGCTCAAATCGAACGAGCGTATGTTGGAGGTTCTGCCTCAAGCCATTGAGTGGTTACAGCAAGAGGGGTATGAGATTTTGCCGCTGCCGATGCACAATCGCTCAGTAGCAGATAAGTAATTCATTCTCTGCTACTTGCGATACTTATTCTAAATAATTGATCTCTAAACTTCTGAATAGCAACAATCTTGAAAACAACTTTTCTCCATACTAACCGTTTTGTTTGGGTGACAGCCGCTTTGTGCTTGCTGCTGACAGGTTGTGCCAATCGGGGTATCGGACCGCAAGGCGGACCCAAAGATACTATTCCGCCCGTTGTCGTCAAAGAGACACCCGCTAATGGCTCTAACCACTTCACGGACAAGAAGATAGAGATTCTCTTCAATGAGTATCTGCAGTTGGATAATGTGCAGACCAATCTGCTCGTTTCGCCCCCGCAGCAAGTGCCGCCTGAGGTGAAGGCGCAGGGAAAGAAAGTGGTCATCACGCTCCAAGAGGACTTGCTCGACTCCACCACCTACACCCTCGATTTTGGCGATGCAATCTGCGATTATACCGAGAAAAATCCCATTCGAGGCTATCAATATGCATTCACCACGGGCGATCGTATCGACTCGCTTGAGGTCTATGGACAGGTAGTGAACGCCGAAGACCTGAACCCCGTGTCCGGTGTGTTGGTCGGCTTGCATGCCAACCTCTCTGATACGGCTTTCAGCACATTGCCTTTCACGCGCATTGCCCGCACCGACAGCCTTGGCGGTTTCGGTATTCGTAATCTCAGGGGCGGGCAGTATCGCCTCTATGCCCTGCAAGATGTCAGCCGCGATTACCTCTATCAGCCCGGTGAAGCCTTGGCATTTGCTGACTCATTGGTAGTTCCGCAATATGAGGTCGAGACGGTACAAGATACCATCTGGCGTGATTCGCTTCTCGTTGATAATCAGTTGCTTGACACTACAGTCTTGCGTGTGGTCGATTCGATACGCATTGTAGAGAATACCTATGTCGGGCCGTCCGACTTGTTGCTTTGGTTCTTCCAAGAAACGAAAGTGCGCCATTATTTCAGCCGTGCTTATCGTGATGAGCAACATACCATTCGTTTGGTGTTCGGCGCACCGCAAGACTCGCTGCCAATAGTGCGTGCCTTACCCCCGAGCGCTATCGACTCGCTGCGTTCCGATTCGCTTTGGATAGACCCGATGCAGTATGCTTTGCTGCAAGCCAATCCTACGCGCGATACTCTCGTCTATTGGTTCACCGATTCTGTGGCAATCGCCCAAGACAGTATCTACTTTGAGATGACTTACCTCAAGTCCGATTCGGTCTATAACCTTGTGCCGCAGACCGATACAATCAGTGCAATCTATCGTGCGCCACGCCTTACTGCCAAAGCACGCGAGGCACTCGATAAGAAGAACCGAGAACGCACGCTCGACCTGCGCTCCAATACCAAAACAGGTTTCGAGGTCTATGACACATTGCGTATCATCTCTCCTATCCCTATCGATTCTATTTGGGCAGACAGTATGGCTTTGCTTGAGAAAATTGACACTACCTACAAGTCGGTTCCATTCTCTTTGCAACCCGCTGATTCTGTGCCGCTTGGTTATCAGATTATCGCTCGCTTGGAGCAAGGCAAATCGTATGAACTGCGCCTCGATTCGGGAGCGGTACGCGACATCTATGGGGTGGTGAATACAGCGAAAAAATTCCCGTTGCAACTCAAGACCCGCGAGGATTATTCCACTCTGCTCATCCGCCTGCCTCATTTCGACCCCGCTATGCGTTTGCAACTGCTTGACGAGAAAGATCACCCGGTTCGTGAACTGCCTGCATCGGCAGACGGCACGAAGTTCGAGTATCTGACGCCTAAGGTTTATTACCTGCGGCTCTATTTCGACCTCAATGGGGACGGACAGTGGACTACGGGCGATTGGGCTGCCAAACGACAACCGGAACCGGTATTCTATTTCCCTTCCAAACTGAGTCTGCGTGCCAACTGGGATTTCGAGGAAGTGTTTGATTATCAGGCTCGTCCGCAACTCGACTCCAAACCCCGAGAACTCCGCAAGGACGCCTCTGCCAAAAAGAAATAGTAGAATAGCCGTAGCCGACAGCCTATTTTAGAAATAGCAATAGCATAACAATAGCCATAGGCAAGGGAAATAACAACGCAGCAATAGCAACAATAAACCGATATGAAGAAGGATAAAATCGTCGATTGGAGTATCTTAGCGGCGGGACTTGTGGTGCAAGTGGTGGTGTTTGTGCTGATGCCCGATAATCCGTGGTCGCTGGTGAGCGGACTGCTCGGTATGTGTTCCGTAGTGCTTTGCTCGCAGGGCAATATCCTTACTTTTCTTTTCGGTTTCGGGCAAATACTTACCTACACCTACCTCTGCTATTTGCAGCGTTTCTATGCGGGCATTGCGATGAATGTGTTTTATTTCCTCACCCAGGTCTATGGTGTTTTTGCTTGGAGCAAACGCCTAACCAAGAGCGATACGCAATCCGACGGGCTGATTACCACACGCCGTCTGACGCTCCCGGTGATGCTGATTGTCTTTTCCGCCTCGTTGGCAGTATCTGCACTAACAGGTTGGTTATTAAGCACTTATACTGCAGATGGCAGTCCGTATTTGGACGCTTTTACCACGGTTCCTGCGCTTGTGGCACAAGTGCTGATGATGTTGGCATACCGTGAGCAATGGCCCTTGTGGCTCTTTGTAGATGCGCTTTCCACAGTGATGTGGCTCATTGCAGGGAACTATTGCATGACGGCTCTCTACGCTTTTTGGTGCCTCAACTGTGTATTCGGCTACATTCGCTGGACACGGCAATTGGAAGACACGGTCTCCTCTGTACAAAGCGATGATAAGTGCCATAAAACCAGATAGTTGCGTATATGGCATTCTTCATTATGCACTATGCATTATACATTATGCATTACAAAGCCTTGCCATTCTTAATTATGCATTCTTAATATTCATTGAAATAATGCCTACTCCCTATTTATTAGCAGAAAACCTCACCAAGTCGGTCGGTTCAAAAGTGTTGTTCACCGATATTTCGTTCGCTGTCAATGAGGGGCAGCGTGTGGCTCTGATAGCGCGTAACGGGGTGGGTAAATCTACGCTGATGGATATTCTTGCCCGTCGTACGGACTACGACAGCGGGCGTATCACTTGGCGTAACGACCTCAAAATCAGTTATCTCCCGCAGCATATTGCCTTGCCGCAAGCGGAGTCGGTTCGCTCGCTTTGTCGGTCATCGGAGCAGGAGTTGCGTTTCTCGCAGTTCCTTACGCAGTTGGGCATAACTAATATCGACCAACTCATCGGGCATCTCAGCGGCGGACAGCAAAAGCGGGTGGCGTTGGCGCAGGTATTGTCGGAAGAACCGGATTTCTTGATGCTCGATGAGCCGACCAACCACCTCGATTTGGAGATGGTGGCGTGGATCGAAGAGTACCTTCGCCGCTCTACGATAACTCTCTTGCTCGTTACTCACGATCGCTATTTCTTGGATCGTGTTTGCTCCGATATTTTGGAGATTGACCAAAACCAACTCTATTCGTACCACGGCAATTATTCCTACTATTTGGAGAAGCGTGCCGAGCGTATCGAGGCGCAGAGTGCGGAAGCCGACAAGTTTCGCAACCTGTATCGTACCGAGTTGGATTGGATGCGCCGAATGCCGCAGGCGCGTGCGCACAAAGCGCAGTATCGTATCGACAATTTCTATGAAATAGAGAAGAAAGCCAAGCGGATCAGCCAAGTGGGCGATGTGCGTTTGCAGGTGGAGTCGTCGTATATCGGCAACAAGATTTTTGAGGCCAAAGAGGTGTGCAAATCGTTTTCCATTCCGGCAAAAGACGACTCGGAGCAACCGCGTACATTGGTGATTCTCAATAAGTTCTCTTATGTATTCTCTCGCTATGAAAAATTAGGTATCATTGGCAACAACGGTACGGGCAAATCGACATTTCTCCGTCTGCTATTAGGCGAGGTGCAGCCCGATAGCGGCTGTTTTGACATCGGTACAACGGTGCGTTTCGGCTACTATCGGCAGCAGGGATTGCAGTTTGACGAGAGCAAGAAAGTAATTGATATTGTGCGAGATATAGCCGAGACAATCGACCTTGGTAATGGAGATAAACTTACCGCGAGCCAGTTTTTGCAGCATTTTCTCTTTTCGCCTTCGCAGCAATATGATTTTGTGTACAAACTGTCGGGTGGCGAACGCCAACGCCTGCACCTCTGCACCGTGCTAATGCGCAATCCGAATTTTCTTATCCTCGATGAGCCGACCAATGACCTCGACATCCCTACGCTGAATGTCTTGGAGGATTATCTCCGCAGTTTCAAGGGCTGTCTGATTGTGGTGAGCCACGACCGTTATTTTATGGACAAGGTAGTGGACCACTTGTTTGTCTTTCGTGGCAATGGTGTGGTGGACGATTTTCCGGGTAACTATACCCAATTTCGTGAGCAAGGCGGCGTCTTATCCGATACGCCTAAACCTGCCGACAAGCCCAAGCCCGCTGCCACACAGCCCGATAAACCGCAGAATAGGCAACGCAAACTCTCCTTCAAAGAAAAACGGGAAATGGAAGAATTAGAGACGCGTATTCCTTTGCTGGAGCAGGAGAAAAGTGCACTCGAAGCGCAACTCTCGGGCGGACTGACCGATACCGATGCCATAGCCAAATCCTCGGCACGCTACGAGGAGGTGCAGAACCTATTAGATGAAGCCGAGATGCGTTGGCTCGAATTGAGCGAGATATAGCCGCCTTTGTTGTTAGATATGCCGCCTATATTGTTATTTGTCGGCGGTAGTGTTTTCGGAAACGGGCGCATTGTCTGTCGTAGCGGTATCGTCCGTTCTTTTGGCGTAGGCGGCTACAATATGCTTTACGAGCGGATGGCGCACTATGTCTTTTTGATTGAATTCCACTATCGCAATGCCCCGAATATCGCGCAGTCGCTCTATGGCATCACGCAAGCCCGAGCGTTGGTTGGCGGGCAGGTCCACTTGCGTCAAGTCGCCGGTGATAATCATCTTTCCGTTGATACCCAAGCGCGTCAGAAACATCTTGAGTTGTGCCGTGGTGGTATTCTGCGCCTCATCGAGAATGACGATGGCATCTGCCAAAGTGCGCCCGCGCATAAAAGCCAAAGGCGCAATCTGTATCACACCCCGCTCCATATATTCGTTTAGTTTGGCAGGCGGGAGCATGTCTTGCAAGGCATCGTACAGCGGTTGCAGATAGGGGTCGATTTTGTCTTTCATATCCCCGGGCAAGAACCCGAGTTTCTCTCCTGCCTCTACGGCGGGGCGCGAGAGGATAATCTTTTTTACCTCTCTATTTTTCAAGGCTCTCACTGCCAAGGCGATGGCGGTGTAGGTCTTTCCGCTACCGGCGGGACCGATGGCAAAGAGCAAGTCGTTGTCCTCGTATGCGTCCACCAACATTTGTTGATTGCGGCTTCGCGCTACAATCGATTTGCCGTTTATGCCGTGCAAAATCAAGTTGTCTTGCAGGTATTCTTGCGGTTGCTCTCCGTGCAGAAGCATCAGTATCTGCTCCTCGTTGAGGGTGTTGTTTTTAATACAAAACGCCTCACATATGCGCAGGCTATGCTCAAAGCGGGCAATCGCCGCTTCCGCCCCCGATACTTTCACTTGGTATCCGCGTGCCACCACCCGCACATCTGGGTGCTGATTCTTCAAGCAGAGTATGTTTTGGTTGTTTACACCGTAGAATACTGCGGTGTCCAAATTATCTTGTAGAGAAATGATTGATTCCATTAGATATTGTTGTTTGCCTCAAAATAGGGATGATATTGTTCTAAATGCTGATGCTGTTTACTCAGAATGCTGATTTTCTTGGGCTTTCTATGCCGTAGGTATGCTTATTTCGCTCCATTCGGGTATATGATCCAAATACTGCACTTCGTTTTCCGTGATGTGTGCCACCACCGTCTGACCGCCGTTGTGCAGTATCAAAAACGGCACTTGCAGTGTGCGGTTGTAGGTGATGGCTTGGTCGAGTACCTTTTGCGTAAGAGGCACCGTCTCTGCCTTAAACTCCAGCAGCACTCGCGGGGTCATCTGTGGGGTATAGACTACGGCATCACAGCGTTTTTGCGTCTCCCCCACAGTGATACACACCTCCACACCGATGAGCGACATCGGGCAATGGTAGTCGTTTACAAGGCGGTGTAGAAAATTCTGTCGCACCCATTCTTCGGGCGTAAGCCGCACATACTGCCTACGCCATTCGCAGAACACTTGCTCTTTGTGGTTGTAGATTCGCGTTTTCATTTGCTCTGCAAAGATACGATTATTTTTGCAAATACGCAAACCAATTTACAATGCACAATGCATAATGTATAATGCACAATGTACAATGCATAATGTGAGCAGGTTTTAGCGGAGGGTCTTTAGGTAGGCTTTGCGGGAATCGCTAATGCGGAAACTCTCGACGGCTTTTTGGATGGTTTTGCGGTGTGTCCAATCGGGCAGCAGGTGTTGCTTGAGATAAGGAACGGTGGCTTCGTATTGCTTGGCAAGGGCGGTGGCAAAATACCACGCTACGCCCATTCGCACATAGTAGTGGTCGTTTGCTATCTTTGCCACTCGCTCTAATAGGGTAGGGCAGAACCGGTCGTCTAAGAAATAGGTCATCAGCATATTGATGCCGAAACGGATAGTGAACGGCTCAGTGCTTTTTGTCCATCGCAGGCAGTGCGACAGTAGGTTTTGCGGCTCGGACTTCATCGCTTTGCGGAATGCACGCGGTTTGACCACATCGCAGGTTGCCCAGTTATCCACTTCGGGCAACCACCGGTCTAAGAGCGCAATCGTTTTGCCTAAGTCGGTCTCTTCGCAAATCAGCAGTCCGCAGAGCGTTTTCTCCTCGTAGTAGGTATGGGGAACGGCATTGATAAACGCTTCTTTATCAATCGGTTGTGCGGTTTTACCCGGTGTTTGCGTGATTTTATCGGGTGTTTGGGCAATGCGCTTTGCCAGTTGGCGCAAGGCGGGCATACGCACACCTATCACATTTTCGGGCGGTACATCAGGCATCAGTTTGCTATGAAACTGCCGATAGCGGTCGTCTTGGAGCGCAAAGAGCAGGCGTTGTATCTCCGTCATAAGGCGTTATCGTACAAGCACTTTGCTCTTTGCTGCAAAGCCCGATTGCAGTTCGGTTTGCACCAATACCACTCCGCTCGGTGCGCTGAGTGTCAGCATCGGGGTACTGTGCGAGGGGTGTACCTCGGCTATCAGTCGGCCAACCACATCGTATATTCTCACGCTTGCAATCGCACCTGAAGCCACTACGGACATACTCTGCGCCATTGTAGAGAAGGCACTGACGGTCTGCTCGCCGTCGGCGGGGTTGATGACCTCGGGGTTGTCGGTAGGCGTCTGCGGCTCTTTGGCCGGACTCTGGATGTAGTAGCGGAGTTGGTGGTTGGCGGGTGTAGCGATACGGATACGCGAGTCGTTGTAGATACGGCGGCGCATACCGGTCAGGTTATCACAGAGATAGCACTCTTGCTCCCAGGTGTTGCTCAACCCGAAATAGAGGGTGAGGCTGTCGGTGCGATAGTCGTCGCCGATGATAAAGCCGAGAGGTACGACACCAATCTCTTTGCGGATGTCGATTGCCAAAGGCTGTGCGCCCGCCAAGGTGTAGATGTTGAGCGGTGATACCGATACCGTACCCGTGTTGCCGGCTTCGATACCCGAGGAGATAGCAATCACATCCTCCTCGGCATTGTACTCGTTGTGCGCAAAATCCATTGCCGCCAGCGTAGCGTAGGCGCGGTTGTCGTCGTTGTAGGCTACGATGTGCATTATCTCTCGGTTGAGGATATGTCCGTTGGTGCGGCGTGGTGCTTTGCTGCCCGTTTGAGCAGGTTCGGCAGTGGTCATGGCGAAGCACGACTTCGGAATATTGATTTTCAGTTCTTTGCCTGCAGTCTTTGCCGTGAGCATAACCGATTGCATCGGTGCTACAAAGCGATCTGCATAGTTGGAGGTATTCGCCGATACCGTTTGCCAGGAGCCATTCTTCTGATAACGGAAAGTGCCTTGTTGCAGCAGGTCGGTATTGGTTTCGAGCAGTAGGAATACATCGAGGTATGCCATAGCGGGGTTGCCCAGCAAGAACTCGTTGCTTTCAGTTTGGTTGGTCAGCGTAACGGTCATTGTACCGTCGGCATCGGGGGTAAATGCCAACTTGCCGGCGTTGGTGCGGTCGAGAGTAACCTTGTGGGTGGTTGGATTGCCGTCCTTGTCGTAGTACGAGTAGGTGGCATCCGTCTTGGGCAGACGAATCTCCAATTCTTCCGCATTGTTGCTTGATCCCCAACCCGCTGCAGCAAAGCCTTGTCCCGGGCGCAACGGTTCGTCTAAGGCATTCGATTCGACGAAAGCGGCTGTGGTGCTGGGGATAGTCAGTGCTCCCTCGGTATCGTAGAATTGGCGTACACTTTGGTTGTAGTAGGAAGCCCACAAGGCATACGCAGCAGTGACAGTGCGAGTGCCTTGGAAATTGCTGACGATGAAATCTTGCGTGTAGTTGCCCGTCTGCTTGTTAGGCTCCAGGTTCTTCGGGCTAGCAACATAAGTGCCGGAGTGGGGTATGAAGAGGTCGCCTGAGTACATGCCTTGCAGCGGAGCGGAGAGGGTATTCCAATAGGTCGATTGGAAAGCCATATCCACAAAGGCTTGGTCGTAGGTGAGGTTCTCTTGTCCGAGCACATGCGTGCCACGGCGGAACTGCACTTTCTTGCAGATAGCCGAGTGGTAGTTGACATCGGTGGTGTAGAGGTTCTCCTTTTCTATGTAGGGGTATTGGTCGGCAGGCAATCCGTCGGGTATGATGACCAAGCTGTTTGCCAACGGGGAGTAGCCCACTTTGCTCACTTCGCCGTTGATGTATCCTCGCCAGTTTTGGTCTTCTCCCCAGTGGTAGTAGCCATCGTCGGCTGCGTGAACGGGCGACCAAATCAGCGTATCGGGGATGACCAGAATGGTGATGTACGAATAGCCGATCCAGCAACCTTGCTCGCTCTTTTTGTCCTGCAAGTCGCCTCCACGGGTGCGCATTTGGGTACGCAGGGTGTATTCGTAGCCCGCCCGCATTTGGTCGCTATTGGGTATCCAGTAGCCGGGGTGTCCCTCGCCCGGGTATTTGTCGGGATCCTTATCGGAAATCTCCTGCATTACCTTTACATGGGCTTCGTTGATAGGCTTAAAATAGATAGTATCACCTGTTTTGTAGTACTTGCTCTTATCTGCCAACTCGGTGTAGATACGGTCTTGTGTGTAACGCATGCTGAAGTTCCGGTCGTTCATCTTGCGCAGGATGAGCGAGTCGGTGGTGCCGTTGGGATCGATATGCGTACTATCCCAAGCCAAGATGACATCGGTTCCGATAGCAGCCACCGGTATGCCGAAGCGGGTGTTGGCTTCGCTTTGCGTCATACGGATACGGGGTACTTGCCCGGTAGGAGTGTTGTTGCGGTGAATACCGAGGTCTAACTCGTAGTCGCTCGGGTTGCTGAATACCATCAAGAAGGTAGGCGAAGTACATTCGTTGAGTATGTATTCGGTATCTTTGTATTTTACGCGAGCCGTCTTGGCAGTAGGGAATACCCAGTAGCGCACGGTGTCTTGCGAGCGCATGTAGAAGTAGTCTTTCTCCAATGCCAATCGCAGCAATCCACGGCGGCATAGATCCATTATCACATTGTAGTTTTCTGGGTTGGTCCAATAATTTTCACCCGGCTGTAGGTCGTGATAATCGGTTACATAGTAGTTGGTTTGTTGGTTATTAATCAGTGTTTCCGGATCACGACGCATATCGGCAATCGCCTCTTTTATTTTTTTGCGTGTATAGCCGTATTGCTTTAGGTAGGCGGCATCGGCAATGTCCTGTGCCGCTTGATCGGTAGGTTTCTTTAGGCCTTTGAGGTAGGCATTGTAGTAGATGCTATCGAAGTCGTATCCTTGGAGCCACTCGCCTCGTGCCAGTGTGCTGAGGGTAACGCTTTGGTCGCCATCCATGATGTTGCCTTTTACCAATATCTCGAGCGGGTATCGCTCGTTGGCACACTGCCCCTTGGCTGGATAGGTCTCGCCGTTGAAGAGGAAAGAGGTGCGTTCAAAGACGGGCAGTACGGTACGCATAGCGCACTCTGTACTCGGCAGATCTTTTTCGGAATATGCAGTGCGCACTTCGTAGTCGATCTTTGGGTGGAGCAACGACGCCTTGACGATCTCTGCGATATATAGCACCCAACGCGAAGTGTTGTTCTCGGTAACTTTTACATAACCAATATGGGTGTTGTTCTTGGCGTCGTCTTTGGCATGTTTGCTGACGGTATCGAGGAACTGTGCCAGATTGGTGTAGGTATCTTTTGCATCGGGTGTGAAATCTGCAGACTGAGGGAGCGGAACATAGCCGCAAGTATCGCCTAAGAGGTTGTAGTAGTTGAGTTTGAGGGCGGTATCGTTGGTGTTGTCGTATATCTGGTAGTACAGATTGTTTTTGACATAACTATTGACAAATTTGGTGTAATCGACACGGATGACGGTAGCGGTGTGGTCTTCACCATCTTGGTCAGTTAGGCACTCGGTAGAGGCTTGGAACGCCTCGAGCGGCAGACGCGAAGCATAGAGCCACACATCGTCCACGAGGAAGTCGTTGCCACTATTGGTGGCGGCATAGTTGTAGAGGACAATGCGTGATTCGGAATAATCGAGCGTAGAAACCAACGGAAAGTTGATCTGACGCCACAACCCTGTGGTACTCTTGCCACCATTGTCGATTTCGCCCACTTCATATCTTTCGATTTCTTCCCAATCGCCATTTTTTGTCAATCCTTCTACACTGACGCTGAAGTCGGGGTTTGATCCAACGCTACTCGACTTTGTTCCATTGCAAAGCCACATAGCGCAAAACATCTGCTGTCCGGAACAAAGCGAGGCATTGGTGGTGAGCGTTACCACTTTACCTGCTTCTTGCGCACCATCCACATACAAGCAGTAGCCTTCTGCAGGACCGCCTGTGTGCTGTGATGTAGGTTTGTACCAATTACAGTTCCAATCGCGAGTTCCGAGTTGGTTGATGATGGCATATTCGCCATAGTAGGGGAAAGCCTCTTTGGCTTTTTCGTTGCGTCGTTGGCTCTTGTAGTTGCCTTTTTCATCAGTGAGTACGCTTCGTGGATAGGTGAATCCATAAGTGGACTCCGAGGCAGGCAGAGGATAAGGATATAGCATAGGTTCAGTTGTGCCGGGTTTATCGAAATCGAAATTCTGCTCGGCAAGCATAATATAGTTGCGCTGAATTTCCTCTTTGGTAATAAGCGGTTTAGCACTCGGTCCGTATAGTGCGGTATCTCGTGTGAGCGTAGATGCATTTTTTGACCAAGTGACGGTGAAATGCGCCAATAGAAGGGTGTCACCCGTAATATATTTCTCTTTGAAAGTTCCTTTTGTTACCCCATTCTTCTGTGGTACGACCCACACCGCCCATTGCATGGTGGTATCTTTGTCGTATTTAACACGGAAATAATCGTAATTCCCATTTACATCGTTGTAGTAATCGGCTTTCTTATCGCTGCGTGCGCTGAACTCATCTGTGTATTTGGAATTCATATTTTTCCAGCCGTTCTTTCCATCCCAACGATAAGTCCATGGCCAATAGTCTTTTGCAGCCTCTGTGCGAGCAAAAGCGCCATTGTCCATTTTTACCCAATAGTGTTTGTCGGAATTTTTAGCCCCGAGCGGGCGTACCAACTCGTAGTCGCATTGCAGATTTACTTCTGCTCCCAATGGTACAACAAAGGTATGCTCCTCGAAATACTTACCTGCCTTAGGCGTGCATTCTGCCAATTCGCTTGCTATTTGGGCTTTGTAGGCTTCGGTTTCGCCTTCCTCTTCAATTTCGGGACGCAGGTGGAATATCTGACGATAGGAGAGAGTAGGTTCGGTGAGGGAAACCAACTGATTGTTAGCATCTTTCTCTACTATATAGTCAGTATAGTTGCTCACATCGCATGCAATATCCAGTTCCAACTCTTCGTCTAAATGAATGATGGGAGAAGGAAGGTGCGTTTGGTCGTAGTCTTTAATCTCGGTGTTCCGATAGTTTGACGGCATCAAAAAGTACACGCCTTTTGAATGCTTGGGGTCGGCATTGAGCGATGAGAATGGTGCATCATTTTTTATCCCATGAGGGAATAAAGTCCAAAAGTTGGCAAGTGTGCGTATGGTGCCGTCTTTCTCGGTATAGTACTGTGGGTCGCGCCCCGTGTTGTAGTCGTACCAACGCATATAACCAAAGAAATTGCGCTCTTTTAGTTTGAGCGTTATGTCTTGTCCTTTGGTATAGTATATGGTTGTTTCGTAGGTGTGTACCTGTTGTCGTCCGGTGGAATCAAAGGTGGCATAACCTTTTCCGCGATTAGGCTTATACTCTACATATTGCTCTACACCACTTTCATTGATTTGCTCAATGGTGATAGTTTCGTAAGTGTAGAAAGCACGATTGTCATTGTTTTCTTCTCCCGGGCGGGGGTAGCGAATGCGCAGTGTGATGTCTGTGCTGCGTTTCGAGCCGGTATAGGGCTGTACGGTGATGGTGATTTGATTTCCACTGCGTGTAGCAGTCGCCCATGTTTCTCCCGAACCCGTGTAAGTGAATAGGTAAGTTGTTTTGGCAGCCTTGTTCGTATTGGTACTTGTAGGGCTGACATCTATGACATTGTTTGGGTTTTTGATGAAGCGCAGGGGCTTTCCGCCGAGGCTGGCAGTATAGAGGGCAATACCTGTAGCAAAATCCACTTGGTCGATAGCGAAAGTGTATGTACCTCCGTCTTTGCCGACAGCGAGTTTGTTGTTTTGTACATCCGCCATTGTGGTATGCGAAGAGAGGGCATATTCGGTCCATGTATTCCACTCTTGTCGTCCAATAGGTACTTTTTGTGAAACAGATTCGATGCCTACTCCTGTGGCGCAGATGGTGAGCGTATCCATATAGCGATACCATTTGTATGCATCCGGTCCGCCTGTACTATTCGAACGACAAACATTGCGCGGTCCTGCACCTACAGGCTTGATTGTAAAAGACATAGGTGTAGATGCTACATAGATGTATTGCATCATATTACGCGGTTGGGTCTCTTGGTATTGGTTATAGATGTCGGCAGGGAAACTGGAGTTTTTGAGGTTTGAGGTTTGGTCTCTCGGGTTGTAGTCGCCCCAATAGCGTTTGTCCGACAGGGCTTGCGAGAAACTCGGCATAAGCGAACAGGTTTCATCGTTCGGGTTGGCTTTGTAGCCCCAATGGAATGCAAAGGCGACTCCGTTGCTTGCCAAATTATCTTCGGTAAGCGTGGTTGTAGTTGTGCTTTTCACAATCTTGGTGGTGGTATTGAGAGTTGATACACAACCATAGTAGGAAGAAGTGGTCAGTGTAGGACTGATAATGTCGAATACTGCCAATTCATCTTCGTACCCCCATGTGAACGAGGCTGCTGCTGCTGCGGTGTATTCGTTGTTTGGGTTATTTGCTGCATCTCTAGGCGAACCTGTTTTCCACTCGGCATAAGGGAACAAAATATGCTGTCCGCTTTTATCCTCAAAGAGGTTTGCTTTAGATAAATTTTGATTCCATTTGACAGAGAAATCTACACTCTTAGCGTCTTTGTAGTAGTGCCATTGCTCGAAGGTGATGGGGGAGGAGGTGGCAGAGAGTGCGAAGGCCGGGGCAGAGTAAGCGAGGGAGAGAGTGGTCTGCTGGTTGGTCCAACTGATAGTGCCTGTAGCGGTGCCAGAGGCAGGGTAGTTGTAGGCGGTAGTCCACGAGTGGGTGAAGACGCTTGATTTGGCTTGGTCTTTTACCAACGACAGCGTATTGTTGTTGTCGGTATTCACACTGAGCCAGTTGCCTGTGGCGATGTTTTGATAGCGGCGGAGGTTGGAATCAGCGTTTTCGTCTTTGACGCTGCGCCACAGTGCGTTAGCAGAGATCGATTTGCGGTCTATGGCGGCGATAGTGCCTTGTGGTGCTGTTGCCGTCAAAGTGCCGTTTTTGTCCGCCAGGCAATGCCCGTCGATGGTGATAGATATGGTATCGCCGAGGGTAACGGCATTGACGACCGAGTCGGCTGCTATCTTGGCTTGCAGTCGGTTCACGCCGATGAGGGCAGAGAGTATAAGGATCGCGCCCGCGCACGCGAAAGAAAAAACGAAACTACGGTGTTGGGTTCGGTTATTTACGCTTTGCATACTTGAATAGGTGTTTGAAAATGTGTTGTTTACTACGCACTACGACATAGACTGCCATACACAGCAGCATAGGCAGCAGCATATCGCCGATGGGGAGGTATTTGTCCTCTTGACCGATAGGCGGATTGGTAGGACGACCATTAGCGAGGAGCGAGATGTTTCGCTCTTCTATAGATGTTTGTGCTAAGATATTTTGGGATATTTCTTTATCCAAAGCATAGAAAGAGGCGGTGCGTGATGCCACCAACCCCGGGGAGGCATAGTAGATGTCGCCTCCTGTTCGATTACCGCTAAGTGCCTGTTGCTGTGCGCTATAGGCGTCTTGCTGTTGTGTGTATGGTGCACCATTTGCTCCTGCGCCTTGGAACATCGATGCACTCAAATCAAATAATTCCATTAACTTTTCTGCCTTCATACCGTCTTGACTAATAGATATGGTATGAATCGTTTTGTTTAAGTTTATACTTGCTGTTTTGTACCGTTGCCGTCTGTGCGACTCTTATGGAGGACAATTGCAGTGGCAACTTGCCATTTACATCCCACAAATGGGTAAGTTTCTTTTATACAAAATCTAAAATCGTAAATTAGGGCGCTAAGGTACAATAAAAAAATGATATACACAAGATATTGTCTTAGAATTGGTTTATTTTTTTGATAAAGAAATGATTTTCATATAGATATTTTTGTAGATATATAGTGCGTTTGGAGTGTCATAAAATGGTGTGAATGGTAGATTGGCGGTGGATTTAGGTAGGGGAGTAGATAAATAGGCAGAATGTGTGCAATAAAAAGTGTAGTTTTGACATTTTGCTATATTATTAGTTGATTTGCTTGCATATTGATAAGATTAAATTTTGTTTTGGATTTCGATTAGGTCTCGACAAGGTTTCGATGAGGTCGGCTCAAGCACTAAGTAACAAAATGTAAGGAAAAGGGGAGAAAAGATGACTTTTTGCTGTATGGGGGAGGGATAGAGAGGGGCTAGAGGATCTAGGGAATCTAGGAGGCTATGATGTCTATAAAATCGACACGGGCTGCGCTTTTTCGGCGCAGCCCGTGTGGGATAGAATACATCACCTTGGGTGTGTTTACTATTGATAGTATTTACTTATCGTCTTCGATAGCGGCTTGTGCGGCAGCCAAACGAGCGATAGGCACACGGAACGGCGAGCAAGAAGCGTAGTTCATACCGATACGAGCGCAGAACTTAACGGAACTGGGTTCGCCACCATGCTCTCCGCATATACCTGTGCGCAATCCCGGACGGACAGCACGACCTTTCTCCACGGCCATCTTGATGAGTTGACCTACACCATTCTGGTCGAGTACTTGGAACGGATCGACTTTCAAAATCTTCTGTTCGAGGTAAGCGGGCAAGAAGGAAGCGATGTCGTCGCGGCTGTAGCCGAAGGTCATCTGGGTAAGGTCGTTGGTACCGAAGGAGAAATACTGTGCCTCGGTAGCGATACGGTCGGCGGTGAGGGCAGCACGCGGAATCTCGATCATCGTACCTACCTCAAACTCTACCTCGATGCCATACTCGGCGAATACCTCTTTGGCAACTCGCATGATGACCTCTTTCTGCTGCTTGAACTCGTACAAGATACCAATTAGCGGCACCATAATCTCCGGCATCGGGTGTTTGCCCTCTTTCTTCAACTCGCATGCAGCCGACAGGATAGCGCGTGTCTGCATAGCGGTGATCTCGGGGAAGGTGATACCCAAACGGCAACCACGGTGACCGAGCATCGGGTTGTTCTCAGCCAGCGAGTTGACACGCTGTTGGATCTCCTCTACGCTGACGCCCATCTCCTTAGCCATAGTCTGTTGCCCTGCCAAATCGTGGGGAACGAACTCGTGCAACGGCGGGTCGAGCAAGCGGATATTAACGGGATACCCGTCCATAGCCTCGAGGATACCCTTGAAGTCAGCCTTCTGATAGGGGAGCAGTTTAGCCAATGCTTTCTGACGGCCCTCGCTGTCCTTAGCAAGAATCATCTCACGCATAGCGATGATTTTCTTGTCCTCGAAGAACATGTGCTCGGTACGAGTAAGACCGATACCCTTAGCCCCGAAGGCGCGTGCTACCTCCGCATCGTGCGGGGTGTCGGCGTTGGTGCGGACTTGCATGTGGGTGTATTTGTCGCAGAGATCCATGAGGGCTTTGAAGTCGCCGCTCAGTTCAGCCGCACGGGTTTCGATTTGCCCTGCATAGACTTGCCCTGTAGAGCCGTTGAGCGAGATATAGTCGCCCTCTTTGTAGGTAACGCCCTCGATAGTCACAGTCTTCGCTTTGTAGTCTACGATGATAGCACCTGCACCCGATACGCAGCACTTACCCATACCGCGAGCCACTACGGCAGCGTGGCTGGGGCTAACGCCCCCAGCCGGGGGGGTATGCGCTGCG
>UQNE01000010.1 GCA_900542355.1 uncultured Bacteroidales bacterium
CCACACTTCGACGCTAAACGACTGCAAAGATAAATACTTTTATTTGAATATACAACGACGGTTAATTGGTCATTAAAGCATCGCGGGGGAACAGAGGGAAACATTAATTGCCATGTAATTGGACTTTAATTTCTTTCGACGCCAAGCAGTAGGCTCTCCATCAAAGGGCATTAAATTACACAAATGGCAGATGCAACTGTTGTGCCATGGAGACTAAACTAAGAGGCTTACTATACTGGATCTCCGCTATATCCTCCGCCACAGATCGCGCATATTGTATAAAACTTCGGCGTGCTTCCATAGGGTCTTTCCAAGGGTAATGCGCCAAGAGTTCTACGCCATTTGCTAATTGCTTCTCGACCAATGCATTGTCTTCTATTTTTGGCTCTTCGTGGATAAGGTGTACAAAGGCATCATCGATACTTGTTGCGTAACTCCATGCCGCCTTATCCAACTTGAATCCTTCCACATTTAGGAGACACCACCGTATGTATCGAGGTTCTTTTTGCAAGACATATTGGATAGAACAGCCTCGGAATTTGCCAAAAGTAAGGCAGTCGGTTAAAGCGTATATGTGTGTTTGTTTCATATCTTATGTTATGTTGAGATTATACAATACCCATGCGCTTTGCCCAATTCCACGCAGCCTTTCGGCTCTTTTCAAAATAGCATTGATCTAACATATCTCCCACCTGCCGTCGCACATCTTCCATATCAATTGCAGTTCCTTCTTTGATAGCATTGGCAGCGATTGCCTTAGACAAATGTTCCTTTACAAGAGATACAACAACCTGACGATTATAGCGAGTATACTGAGGAACGGGTATCGTACATATCTCTTCTCCGGATTCCTTATCGCGCACCTGAATTCCGGAAAGATATGTACACGCCGTTCCCTCAACAACCCCCTCTATAATCAACAGTCCTTGGAAATCACGCACTCCTACTTGATAATTAAATCCGGATTTGGCCAAAAACGATTGCACAATAGATAAACCGGAACTTGCGCTAAACGAAACTTGGGTTGAATTGGTGTTCTTGATAGAAACGAGTTGAGTATCCATAATAGTAGTGTATCAAGCCGTGATACTGCGGTTTTATAGATTTAACTTGATTTCGGATGCAAAGGTACTGCCTTTTTGTGCAACCTTTCTGCACAGTAGCAGGGAAAGACCGATTTTTAATCCGGCATCGGTGCTACCTGCTACTTGGGCAGAGTCAGTCTTACTCCAGTGCAGCGAAGGTTATCGCTTTGCGGTGGCTTCACCGATTACTTTGATAACCTCTACTGCAACTGTAGCGACGGTGGCTACTGTGGTTAGAACTTTTATTGCTGTTTCCATAGTTGTAATGCGCCATATATCCGTGACACCTGCGGTTTTATTGATTTGACTTGTTTTCGGGTGCAAAGGTACTGCTCTTTTGTGCAACCTTTCTGCACAGATAGGCAGTAATTGCATTAGTCGATGTTCCAGTAGGCATCCGGACAACCATCAAATGCAGCATCGATATCATCATCGGAGAAGCCTTCTACATCGTGCGCATAGGTACCCGTATACTTGTCGCGTCCATAGTAATCATCTTCATCATCGTAGTACATAATTTTACACCTCCTTTCTATTTGATGGTGCAAAGGTACTGCCGTTTTGTGCAACCTTTCTGCACACATACAAAAAAGCCGCAAGTTTTTCACTTGCGGCAAATGTATACACCTATATTATATGCGTATAATAAGTAGATGTTTCGTGTAAAAACAGTGTTTGACCGTTACTTGTACAGATTCTGCATTTCAGCGATTTTCTGTACCATCTCATTTCTAACCGACTCCGGCGAGAGGACTTCTACATCCGGTCCGAAGGAGAGCAACTGCTGATATAGTTCTCGCGAAGGTTTTACTTCGATTTGTATTTGACAGCGGTCTTGGTCAATTATTCTCTGAGAGCCATGCAGCGGTTTGGACTCTACATAAGGGAAGCGGGACTGACTGAAAGACAGGAGGATTTTCACAGTATCGCAATCGGGGCGAGTAACTCCCATCAAGTCCTCGAAATAATCATAAAAATCTATCTCGCTCGGTATATATGTGTCAGCAGACGGTTCTACAGATTTGATACGATCTAATGCAAAATTATTGATACACAGTTCTCCTTCTCGCAGAGCCAATCCGAGCAGAAACCAACGCCCATTATATTGCTTGATATAATAAGGATGTACGGTAAGGGTGTATGGTTCCCACCCAAAGGGTTGATAAGTGATTTGCAGACAGTGTTTGTTCACAACAGCCGTAAATAATGGGCTTAAATACTCAATACCGACAACATAGGGATTGGTATCAAAGCAGATGACACTCTCGGTGTCCGGCAATGAAAATTTATACTTATTCTGCAACTGCTCGATGATTTCTTCCAAACGCTCATATTGGGGCAGGCCTTGAAACTGGCGAAGCATAATGAGTATGGATTTCAGTTGGGTGAGTTGCTCTTCACTTAGGTCATACTTCCAAATGCTATAGTTGGGGTCTGCATAGCGAAAATACCTGCGGCGACCAATTCTTCCCGGTTCTTCAAAAACAACATTCCTGTTGCTATTGGCTTGCATGGCAGCAATGTCATTGAGAATAGTACGGCGCGAAACATCCGGGTATCGAACACCTTCACGCCTCAAGGCTTCGATACACGCGCTTTGCAGGCTTTGCCAAAAGTATTCGTTACCTTGATCAGCGAAGCATCGATCTAAGGCTTGATACCTGATTATTTGATTTTTATCAGCCGGCATACTATTAGATAATTAAGGAGTTTATAATTATGGTATTTGTACGGTGCAAAGGTAGTGCAAAAAATTAAGATATGCAAGTTTTATCTCGATATAAACTCCGCGTTAATCCTCCGGTTCTCTATGCAGGGCACTAAAGAGCCATTAAAACTATTACTCCGTGTATCTGATTGGTTCTCCGTTAACGATTAATGGACGATTAGACATATAATTATGCATATTGATACTGCCATACTTCTCTCTATACAAAAACATTCAATAATGTATTTGAGAATTTTGCAAAAACATCTACTATACGACTGTTCATTTCCAAAAACTAAATTAGTGTTTGTGTTGTATAGGTTCTCCATTAAATGTCATTGTATGTACTCTCCACTAAATGCCATTAAAGGACCATTAAAACTTTCTTTTTGTCCCGAATGGAGAGATACTGCTGCGCAGGCCTAGTTCTCCGTTGGCAGTTAATGGACCGTTAATGGATTGCTCCGCGTACGACCTACTCAAAATGGTATCTTGTTTTGATGCAACTACCCTGAATACACAATTAAGCGCATCCTCCATAATCGACGAACAGCCCCACCTTTTATAGTCCTCCTATAACCATACTGTTTAGCAAAAAAGTATAGAACTGCCTTTCTTCCGGAGTTTTGCTTTCATCGATCCGTTTGCGCAACTCCTCCTCGTAATGTCTTAATCCTTGTTTTAGTGGAAGATGGTCTCGGAGAAATCAAATCAGCTTTGTTAAATTAATTGAGGACAAAGGGTCTTAATCCTTGTTTTAGTGGAAGATAGTCTCGGAGCTGCTGCAAAGCAGATTAAAGCAGCCAAGTTGGCCGGTCTTAATCCTTGTTTTAGTGGAAGATAGTCTCGGAGATGGCTTGACTTTTAAAAAAAAATTGGGACGGAGTTACGAGGTCTTAATCCTTGTTGTAGTGGAAGATAGTCTCGGAGAGCATAGGGCGTAACTCCCTGAAAACCAATAGACTGAATAAAAAGATCGCTTGTTTTTGTCCAAAAAAGTGTACCTAAATCGGTCGAATGAGTGCATTCTATTTGGGTAGAAAGCGACCCTAAATGGTACAAAGTTGGTAACCTAAAAACGATGCAAAGGTACGCAAAATAATCCAACTGCGCAAACATTGGTGGAAGATTTTTCAAAGAACAACTGCTACCGCACTAATCGGAAACATATAATTGCCATTGGTTTTTCAACATATAATTATCATAATTAGACATGTAATTATGCATATTGACACTTCTATAATACTTCTCTCTATACAAAAACATTCAATAATGTATTCGAGAATTTTACAAAAACATCTCTACGTAAGACTATGTATTACTTCCAAAAACTAAATTAGTATTGAACATTAAACATATAATTATCATGTAATTAGACATATAATTATGCACTTCCAGATTTCTCTCTATACAAAAACATTCAATAATGTATTTCGAGAATTTTACAAAAACATTGCTATACGGCTATTAATTGCCAAAAACTAAATTAGTGCTCCGTAGGGGTAGTGGGTTGTTTGGTGAGGGTAGAGATGATGAAGCCACGGAGAGTAGTACAAGGGTGCGGATGGGTAGTGGGATGACGGGTTACACGCTCGGTATATTGGTTGAAACGCTGTTGCCAGTCAGCCCGCTGAGCCGGATCGGCAAGGATGACAGACGCTTGTGCAACGGCTGCTGCGAAAGTATTGCAGGAAGTTTGTTGTTTGTCCGATGATACGGGGCGGGATTCTTTGGTGATGATGTATGCGTGCGTTTTGCCGTTGCGAGTACGGAGAACGATTCTCTCGTTGAGGGAGAGTTTACCGGAAAGAGCGGCAACAGGTAGGGCTAAATCGGCGCGTGCCATAGAAAAACGGTATTAAATTACGGCGCAAAGGTACGGAAAAAGTTTGATATATGCAAATTAAAGCCCTTACAAAAGTAGTACAAAAACATTATTATCTACCGTATATGTACCGTATATCTACCGTATATGTACCGTATATGTACCGTATATAGTCCGTCAGAGACGGTACTTTGGCAATGCATGACCTCCCCAAGCCCCTCCAGGGGAGGGGATGTGCAGAGCGAGGACGGAAGCAATGCGTAATTCAATGCATAATGAAGAATGCATAATGTTGCGGGCTTGGCAAGCCCGCGGCAAAGACGCCTTGTATCAATGCATAATGAAGAATGTGACCTCCCCAAGCCCCTCCAGGGGAGGGGATGTGCAGAGCGAGGACGAAAGCAATGCGTAATTCAATGCAGAATGAAGAATGCATAATGAAGAATGAAGACGGGGGATTTGCGGGTTTGGGGGAGGCAATTTGTGGAAATGTTTCGGACAAAAACGCTTGCGGCTTGCGCAAGCAAAAAAATAGTTGTATCTTTGCAGCGGAAATAACTCCGAATACTAATCTAAACACAATATGAAGAAAGAAATTCAATTCTCACTTGTCTATCGCGACATGTGGCAGAGCAGCGGCAAGTATGTACCGCGCAAAGACCAGTTGGCAAAGATTGCCCCCGTGATTATCGACATGGGCTGTTTCGACCGTGTGGAGACGAACGGCGGTGCGAGTGAGCAAGTGAATCTTCTGTATGGAGAAAACCCTAATCAGGCGGTGCGCACTTTCACCAAGCCTTTCAACGAGGCAGGTATCAAGACGCACATGCTCGATCGTGGTCTGAACGCATTGCGTATGAACCCCGTGCCTGCCGATGTGCGCCAACTGATGTACAAAGTGAAGCACGCACAAGGTGTGGACATCACTCGTATCTTCTGTGGTCTCAACGACCCCCGCAATATCATCCCCTCGATCAAATGGGCGAAAGAAGCCGGTATGACGGCACAAGCAACGATGTGTATCACCTACTCGAAGGTGCACACCGTAGAGTACTACATCAACCTAGCCGAGCAACTGATTGAGGGCGGTGCGCAAGAAATCTGCTTGAAGGATATGGCGGGTATCGGTCGCCCTGCAATGCTGGGTAAGATAGTCGCAGCCATCAAGGCGAAACACCCCGACATCATCTTGCAATATCACGGACATACGGGTCCCGGGTTCTCGGTAGCCTCGATGTTGGAGGTAGCCGAAGCGGGTATCGATGTACTGGATGTGGCTATGGAGCCGCTGAGTTGGGGTATGGTTCACCCCGATGTGATTACCATCCAGGCCATGCTTCGCGATGCCGGGTTCTTGGTGAAGGACATTAACATGAAAGCCTATATGGAGGCTCGCAGTCTGACACAGTCGTTCATCGATGATTTCTTGGGCTACTGGATTGACCCGCGTAACTCGAAGATGACCTCGCTGCTGGTAGGTTGCGGTCTGCCGGGCGGTATGATGGGTTCGCTGATGGCTGACCTGAAGGGTATGCACGCCGCTATCAATGCTAACCTGGTGAAACGCGGAGAGAAAGCGTTGAGCGAAGATGAACTGCTAGTAGAGTTGTTTGAGGAGGTACAGCGTATATGGCCGATGTTGGGTACTCCGTGCTTGGTAACGCCGTTCTCGCAGTATGTGAAGAATGCGGCGCTGATGAACTTATTCTCGAAGTCGATGGGCGAGAAGCCGTTCACGAGAATGGACCCTGCGATGTGGGGTATGATACTGGGCAAGTCGGGTAAGTTGCCCGGGGAATTGGCGCCCGAGATCATCGAACTGGCGAAGGAGAAAGGCATGGAGTTCTACACGGGCGACCCGCAAGCACTCTACCCCGATGTGCTGCCGCACTACATCGACGAGATGCAGAAATTAGGCTGGGATCGCGGACAAGACGACGAGGAGTTGTTTGAGTTTGCGATGCACGAGAAACAGTACCGCGAGTACAAGTCGGGGCAAGCAAAGGAACAGTTTAACAAGGACCTGCTGGAGCGTATGGAGAAAGCCGCACAGGGCGGTAAGCAGGTAACTTTTATCTCCGCTGCCGACAAACGCGCTATCTTGCACCCGAATGCAGAGCCGCTGGAGGCTACGCAGGCCGGTAAGGTGATGTGGGAACTCGATTACAATGAGGACAGCCACGCACCTGCTTTTGGTACCTTCTTCAAGAAAGGCGATGTGGTCTGCTACCTGCAGACGCAGCACGGTATCGAGGCACTCACGGCGTTCGACCACTGCCGATTGGTGGCTGTGGATAAGGCACAAGGGGCGATGGTAGTGAAAGGCGACGCGGTGTGCTGGTTGGAGCATGCTGACCTGATCGAGAATGTGCGCGAGGGCATCCAAAGCGCGGCGCAGAAAGTAAAAGAGGCTATCCAGAATGCTGTCAAACAAGCCGATACGGAGGTGATCGACGCGCCGAAAAGCAAGTGGAAAGACAGCATGGTGGCGAATAAATAAGAGAAATAAATGAGTAATGACTTATCAACTAATATCATTATGAAAAAGTACAATTTCAATGCAGGACCGAGTATCCTGCCGCAGGAAGTCATCAAGCAGACTGCTGATGCTGTGCTCGATTTTGAAGGCGAAGGCCTGAGCATTCTTGAGATCTCGCACCGTGCTAAGTATTTCCAACCCGTTGTAGATGAGGCAGAAGCCTTGATGAAGGAACTGATGGGTATTCCTGAGGGTTATCGCGTTGTGTTCCTCGGCGGTGGTGCCAGCCTACAGTTCTGCATGGTTCCGTACAACTTCTTGGAGAAGAAAGCCGCTTACCTCAACACCGGTGTATGGTCCAAGAAGGCTATCAAAGAGGCTAAGGGCTTTGGCGAAGTAGAGGTGGTAGCAGAGTCCACCAACTCGATTCCTGACAACTACGCTATCCCACAGGACGCTGACTATTTCCACATCACTACAAACAACACCATCTTCGGTACGGAGATCTCGGAGCGCAAACTGCAAGAAATCTATGCCAAGAAGGGTAATGTGCCTTTGATTGCCGATATGTCGTCGGATGTACTGAGCCGTCCTATCGATGTGAGCCAATACGACCTTATCTACGGCGGTGCACAGAAGAACCTTGCACCCGCAGGCGTTACCTTCGTAGTGGTTAAGGAGTCGGCTCTCGGAAAGGTATCGCGCTATATCCCCACGATGCTCAATTATCAGACGCATGTGGATGGCGGGTCGATGTTCAACACGCCGCCTGTGCTGCCTATCTACACGGCTATGCTCAACCTGCGTTGGCTCAAGAAAAACGGTGGCGTAGAGTGGATTGATAAACGCAACCAACAGAAGGCTGACCTCCTCTACGATTGCCTCGACCACAGCAAAATGTTCGTTCCGACTATCCTTGAGAAAGAGGACCGTAGCCGTATGAACATCTGCTTCGTGCCGAAACCTGAGTACGAGGAACTCAAAGACGACTTCTTCAAGTTCGCTTCCGAGCGTGGCATGGTAGGTATCAAGGGACACCGTCTCGTAGGTGGTTTCCGTGCTTCCTGCTACAACGCAATGGACATCGAAGGCGTACAGGCACTCGTTGATTGCATTCACGATTACGAGAAGAAACTCTAATAATCCAGTCGTTTCATTTACGTGTTTTAATGCTGTCAAACCGCAACTTTTCAGCAAGGGATAAGCAAGGGATGAGCAACCCATAAGCAAGGTATAACGACCCTATGGATTAACAAATTTATATAATTATGGACATCATCATGGATTATTGGTTTGGCAATCCCAAGCGTGAAGAAAAGCGCGCGGCAGTGTTTTACACAACATTAGTCAATAGTATGAAAGTTTTAGTTGCAACTGAAAAACCCTTCGCCAAAGTGGCGGTTGACGGCATTCGCGAGGTGGTAGAGAAAGCAGGTTACAACCTCGCTTTGCTCGAGAAATACACTGATAAACAGGCATTACTAGACGCTGTAGCAGACGCCGACGCACTGATCATCCGCTCCGATGTGGTGGATAACGAGGTATTGGATGCTGCTAAGCAACTCAAGATTGTGGTTCGCGCAGGTGCCGGCTATGATAATATCGACCTGGCTGCGGCTACGGCGCACGGGGTAGTAGCCATGAACACTCCCGGACAGAACTCGAACGCTGTGGCTGAGTTGGCACTCGGACTGATGGTGATGGCCGTGCGCAATTTCTACAACGGCACCAGCGGTACCGAACTCAAGGGCAAGAAACTCGGTATTCACGCTTTCGGCAATGTAGGACGCAATGTAGCCCGTATCGCTAAAGGCTTCGGAATGGACATCTACGCCTACGACGCTTTCTGCCCCGATGAGGCTATGACGGCTGCCGGCGTTACGCCGGTTCACTCCGCCGAGGAACTCTACAGCACCTGCGATGTGGTTAGCCTTCACATCCCTGCCACTGCAGAGACCAAAGGTAGCATCAACTATGCTCTCCTCAACCGTATGCCGAAGGGGGCATTGCTCGTCAATACCGCCCGCAAGGAGGTTATCAACGAGGACGAGTTGATCCAACTGATGCAGGAACGCGCTGACTTCAAGTATGTTACCGACATCATGCCCGCTGCGGATATGAAGTTCAAGACGCTCTTCGAGGGTCGCTATTTCGCTACGCCTAAGAAGATGGGTGCGCAGACTGCCGAGGCCAACATCAATGCCGGTATTGCCGCTGCTAATCAGATTGTGGACTTCTTCACCACGGGTAACACCCGTTTCCAAGTGAATAAATAGTTCCGTACAGAGAAGCCATTAATGGTCAGCAAATAACAGTTAGGTTCTCCATTAATTGCCATTAAATGACCATTAAAGACCTCCCCAAGCCCCTCCACAGGAGGAATGTTGCACAGTGGAGACATGGGTTCTCCGTTAACGGTTAATTGACCGTTAATGGCTCTGTATAAACAATATTCAATAGGCTACTCTGCGGTTGCGGGGTAGCCTATTTTGGTTGTGTTTGCATATTTAGTAGTGGGATAGAAAACCTCATTTTCTTTTAGAACTCAAGTGAATACATTTGTGTGTTTCAGAAAATTATCGTACATTTGCAGTCGAAACACAATGAGCCATTAAGCCATTCCTTGATTATTCGTATTTTAGTTAAAAATTGGCTACACAACCAAGAACGACCTACATAAGATACCCATTCTAACCATTCGTTTTCAGAACGAATTGGCGCAAGGGGAGATACCTCTTTTTCGCGGGGCAGTAATCAGCAAAGTACCGCCGACACTCACGCTCTTCCATAACCACGAGGGCGAGTCGTTGCGCTATCGTTACCCGCTTATCCAGTACAAACGCATTGGCGGCAAGGCTGCTATCTTGTGCCTCGGCGAAGGCACGGAGGCTATCGGCAATTTCTTTGCCGGAGCCGATTTTAGTCTGCGTATCGGTCAGCGCACGGAGCGTTTTGCGGTGGAGAACATACAAGCCACGCAATGGCTGCTGCAGACATGGGAGAGCGATTTTCGCTACACACTGCGCAAATGGTTGCCGTTCAACACGGCTAACTATGCGGCGTATAAGCAGTTGGAGAGCGTGGCAGAGCGTGCGGAATTGCTGGAGCATATCCTCACGGGCAATATCCTATCGATGTGCACGGGGTTGGGCAAGCACCTGGACTCGCCTGTCAGTTGCCGACTAATGAACATCAGTGCCCAACACAGTTATCTATTCAAGGGCGTGAAGATGCAAGGGTTCGACATTGAGTTTCGCACCAATGTCTATATCCCCGACTATCTTGGTATTGGCAAGGGCGTCAGCCATGGTTTTGGGGTGATACATAAGATGAATAAAAAACTAGAAAATCAATGATATATGAATGAACAGAAACCATTATTATTTGTAGGAGGAGACTTGAGTGGCATTCAAA
Source organism: uncultured Bacteroidales bacterium (assembly GCA_900542355.1). GTDB lineage: Bacteria > Bacteroidota > Bacteroidia > Bacteroidales > Paludibacteraceae > Colicola. The sequence continues at coordinate 10,512 of UQNE01000010.1, forward strand.
AGTTCTTGTACAACATCACCTCGAAAAAAGCAGCCATCAGCCTAAAAGGGCGGAGTGCCTACTTGGTGAATTATACGAAGCAACTATGTGAAGACATTTTGTCTCTCCCTTCCGTTGCGACGGGCAATAGAAAAGAAACGGTCTATTGTTCCGGTGGTAAGTTCTATCTTATCACAGATGACACGCAAGACATTCGCTCTGCCTTGGATGAGTTTTATCATCAGGCGGAGAAAAAACTCTGGGAAGAACACCGCGGTCAGTTAGGAATAGCCATTGCTTATGTACCATTCTACTTTACCGACAACACCGAATCGGAAGTGGTCATCGATGAAGAAAAGGGTAACATTGGCAACTTGTGGAAAAACATCAACAACAAGTTTACAACCTTGAAGAATCAGAAGTTTCATTCTGTACTGCAAGACCAATACGATACTATGTTTGAGGTGTTGCCAGTTGGCGGAAAGGTTCATGTATGTGCTATCATAGGCACTGAATCTGCCGAATGTGTCAAATTGGACAAAGACTCTGATGGTGATGTTCAAGTATGTGCCATCACAGGCATAGAATCGGCCCAATGCGTCAAATTAGACAAAGACTCTGATGGCGATGCTATTTGGGTATTACCATCCGTAAAAGAACAAGTGGATTTGGGTAAGGCGTTACGAGAAAAGGAGCATTTCAAGACTTTTGAGGAGTATGCTAAAGGAAGTTACTTAGGAATTCTGCGAATGGATGTGGACGGAATGGGCGAGCGTATTCAAAGAGGTTTCAACAATTTGGCAGAGTATCGCCGTTTTTCGCAGAAACTTCAGTCATTCTTTGAAGGGGCGAATAGTACCTTACGCAGTTTGCAGCAAAAGCCCGAATTTAGAGATTATCTAAACATCATTTATGCCGGTGGCGATGACCTCTTTATAGTAGGAAAATGGAGTAAGGTATTGGACTATGCCGATGAAATTCGTAAAGCCTTTGCCACACATACCACTGGAGAGGGGCTTACTATATCCGGTGGTCTAGTGGTAGTAGGAGCAAAATTCCCTATTGTCAAAGCTGCTGAGATGGCAGGCGATGCCGAAGACGAAGCCAAAAAATACATTTACAATGGTAAGCCAAAGAATGCCATCTGTTTCTTAGGAGAGTGTGTCAGTTGGAATCAAGAATTTGATGAAGTGAAACAACTGAAAGATGAATTTATTCTACAAATCACTCAAAATGGGTTATCAAAAGGATTCCTTCATAAGTTGATGACCTATGCGACTATGGCTCAGAGTGGAAAACAAATGAACTACATTTGGCATTCTGTCTATTATCTAACTCGCTTGATGGAGAGGTGCACCAATAATACTGCTCGTGATTTTGTCCGCAAGACAAGGGACAAAGAGATGTCAAAAGGAATAGGACATCTGCGCCGAATGGCATTGGCTGCGCGTTGGGCAGAATTAGAACTAAAATAAAAATACAAACTATTAAAATTTACATCATTATGGTATGGAAAGAAATGATTCCCGCAAGTGAAATCAAAGACAAAGTTACCACGAATACCGTGGAGTTTGCAGAAAAGTTCGGACATTATCTCGGTACTGATGAGATGGTGATGGATCCTGAATTCGGCAAAATGAAAAAGACCAAGGGTAAACTTACAACAAATCAACTGCGTAAGTTTTTCGGGGAAGTAAAGCGTCAGCAGATGCAGGGGTACAACGAAACACAATTTGTGTTGCTCAAGCCCAAATTGGCGTATGCTGTAGGACGCGACAAAGGAGCGACTAAAATAAAGGATTTCTACAATGTAATGACGAACGCCATTGATTTGGTAAAGGATGAAAAATCATTCAAGAACTTTATTATGGTCTTTGAAGCGATAGTTGCATATCATAAGGCAACTGAGGAAGCCGGAATGTAAAAAAACAATCTAATAATTTGCAAATATGAAACAGTTAATCAAAAAAATTAGAATAAACACAACACTTACGGTTGTAACAGGTCTTCACATCGGTGGGAGCAGTGATAATGTCGAAATTGGCGGTATTGATAACCCCGTCATCAAGATTTCGACGCGAGAAAACCAACCTTATATCCCTGGCAGTTCCCTTAAGGGTAAAATGCGTTGTCTTCTGGAGCAAGTGAATGGTGCCGCAGAGGTGGGACAATGTGAAAAAGTCAACAACCTTTTTGGTTTTGCTAGAGAAAATAAGCCTTCCAAGTTGATAGTGCGAGATGCCTATTTGACAGACGAGTCAGTAAATAGTCTAAAAAAGTGCAGTGATACTTTGGATATGCCGTTTACTGAAAATAAATATGAGAACACCATTGATCGTACCAGAGGTGTTGCTCAACATCCACGCCAACAAGAGCGTGTGCCGGCAGGTGTACAATTTGGTATAGAGATGATTATCAATGTATGGGATAATGATAACGCTGATGCACTACTGCAAATGCTTAAGGATGCTATTCGCCTCATAGAAAATGACTATCTTGGAGGTAGTGGTTCGCGCGGGTATGGTCAAGTTACATTTGGCGAACTTAGCATAAAAGAATTGTCAGCTGAAAATAATTGGAAATAATGGCAACACATCGATATACTATATATCGTCTCCATTTCACCACGCCCATTCATATTGGTAGTCAACGGGATGACTATGGACTGAGCCTTCAGTCCATAGCCTCCGACACTATGTACGCTGCCATCACTGCCACATTAGCAAGTATGGGTGAAAATCTCCCCGATGATGGAGACTTAGGGTGCGTGATAAGCGGACTGTTCCTTTATCACAAAAACGGGCAAAAGGTAGACTACTATTTCCCGAAACCGCCTTGTACACAACTCGCTGAAGGTACATCGGCAAACGATAGGAAGAAGTTGAAAAAACAACAATGGCTTCCACTTGAACAGTTTGAGCAAGTTTTGCATGGAAAACCGCTCTCGAAGCCATTTGAAATGCCTGATTTTATCCATTCGCAAGTATCAGAACGCGTGAAAGTGTCTCGTGACGAATCTGAAGATGCTACCCCTTTTTATATGGATAGGGTGTATTTTTCCGACCAATCGGGACTATTCTTTCTTGTGGAAGGTGATACGCAATGCATAGAAAAAGCCCTTCCTTTGTTGGCTTTAGAAGGCATTGGTACTGATAGAAATGTGGGAAATGGGGCCTTTGAATATCAAGCAGATACTGTATCTATTGATATCCCGGAGGATGGACAATATGTCTTGGCTCTATCCACTTATATCCCTGCCGGAAAGGAACAACTCGAACAAGCCATAGACCTGCATTCATCCTATGAATTGATTCGTCGTGGAGGTTGGATCTCTACCGCTCCGTACAATACTATCCGCAAAAATGCCATCTATGCCTTTGCTGCAGGTAGTGTATTCCATAATCTGCAAATGGGTGATGGCAAAATCGTTGATTTGGCACCGCACAACCTTGTACAACACCCTATATGGAGATGTGGAAAAGCATTTTTCTTACCTATTAAACTATCGTAATTATGGAACTGGTTAATAAGAAATATACTGTTACTGCCCAAGTTCTTACACCTTTGTCAATAGGGCAAGGGAGCGAAAAAGATTGGGTATATGGTGTGGACTTTCTGACACAACTAGACCAAGAAGAGCAACAATGGCTGTATCATCTCAGTATGGAAAAGATGATAGATGCCGGTGTTGACCTTGATAATTTATCCAAACTGTTTGCGGATGGCCGCCCTAAAGAAATTAACACATTGATAGGCAACAAATTGATGCAAGTCAGCGATTTGCAGATGCGCTTGCCTATCTCAAATGCACAAGGGCTAACCAATCCTATCAAAACTTTCTTGCGTAATCCGCTGACAAATCGCCCCATCTTGGCAGGCAGTTCGCTCAAAGGCGCAATTCGCTCGGTTTTGTTTACTTATTTGCGAGATACAGAGCGAGATAATGTTTCTGTTTTTGGCAGAATGACGGACGGATCCGATTTTATGCGTTTTATTCGTGTTGGTGATTTTGAATTTGAGAAGACTTGTCTTGTCAATACCAAAATCTATAACCTGCATCGTGAAGGACGTGATTGGCAAGGCGGTTGGAAACATGGTGGAAACAATACTTCTAATACATTTAACCCTATAGGTTTCAACACTATATACGAGTGCCTGCCGCCAAGTGCCACCGCTGAAGGAAATGTTATGTTCGCAGATATTCTCTTTGCTCATATTGCCAATCAACCTCTGTACGGAAAGAAAAAAAGCATAATGTCAGTTCCGGATATTGCCACAAAATTATGCGACATAGTCAATGACCATACATTCAACTATCTCAATAAAGAGATGGACTTTTTTACGGAGTATTGGCAAGGAGATGGCTCCTCAAATATCCGTGAACGCATTGAGTACTTGCAAGATATGATTGACAACTGTGCGGCTAATGAATGTGTTATTAAGATGTCGGCTGGTGCAGGTTTCCATTCTATCACAGGTGATTGGCAGTTTGAGGGTTATATAGAAGACCAACGGCATCACATGGATAGAAAGCGTGGAGGAGAACTTCCAAAATCCCGCAAAATCGCAGTCAGTAGCTCTAAGGCATTCTCACCTATGGGTTTTGTTAAACTAACTTTTAATCATTAATCACTATGTCAAAAGTTCATATTGCCTTAGTCGGAGGGCAGACGATTCCCGTTTTTAACGCTATTATGGCAACCCAACCTGATAAGGTGGTCTTTATCTATTCGGAGCAAAGCACAGAGGAGGTACGCCTTATCGTAAATGAAATAGGCGATATTCCCTCAGAAAAGCGAAAGATACCACCAACAGACATCTCTATTATTCGCGAAAAATTCGCAGAGTGTTATGAAAGATATAAAGAGGACTGCATCATCGTTAATATATCGAGTGGCACAAAACCTTGGACATTTTATGCTATTGCAGAGGCCAAAGCAAATGCAAATATTCAGTTCTTATATATTGATCAAAATAATAGATTATTCAATCTCACAACCAATCAAGAACTGAATAGCAATATTGCCTTCGATATGGATAGACAGTTTCGTTTGCAAGGTACTCCAATCAAGCGTTATCGAGATTTTCATTCTACTTTCACCAAAGAAAGAGAAGATTTCGTTCTGTGGCAATTGCGCAAACTTCGTGCCTACAAAATCCAAGATTTCAACGCCCTTACCGCAGGTTTTTCAGAGCGCCCCAACCAAAAGTACATAGAACTACCAACAGGTTCCTTTTTGCAAAAAACAGATGAAGGATATATAATGCGTCTTGTAAAGAAAAATGGAAATGGTGCAGAAGCCATTTTGTCATCGCCTTGCATGCGACAACTTCTTATGAATACTGGGTGGTTTGAATACCAAGTAGCAAGCCTATTATCACAATGGAAGTATGCAAAAGAAATTAGAATGAATTGTGAATTTCCTAGTATTACCAATGCTCCGAAGAACGAAATTGATATTATCGTAAATACCGGTGATAAACTGCTTTTTGTAGAATGTAAAACCAAAATCAAGGATATTACGGCTATTGATAAGTTCCGCAATGCAACGCGAGTATATGGAGGTGTAAGTAGCAAACCTATTTTCATAACAGACGAACCATTAGGGCCAACAGAAGCCGAGAAATGTAAAGATAGCAGAATCCCTTTCTTCTCATTGAAAAATGCATGCCAAGGGTTTGAAATAGACTTCTATAAACTATTGGATGATTATGTATTGGGTATCAACACAAAATAAATAATTATGAAAAAGCAACTAATAGTCAGTTTGGTTAGTGACCAAACTATTCCAAATGTTCAAATTATCAAAGAATTCGGGACAAATGATACGGATTATCTGTTTATACTAACGGAAAGTATGCAACGGAAAGGAGTTGTAGATTGGATAACAAAATCAGCTAAGATCTCCTCTTTTCAATCTATACTCGTAAATGAGTACTCTATTGCTAACATCACAGAGCAACTACAAAGTTATGATTATAGTCCATACGAGCGTCTTATTGTAAACATTACGGGCGGAACAAAGATAATGATTTTGGCAGTCTACAATTTCTTTAAGAAAAGAGATAATGCAGGAATCTATTATGTAATGGGACAAGGCAATACATTCTTAGATCTGATAAATGGTGCGACTAAAAATTTTTCGCATACGATTACCTTAGAAGAATACTTAACCGCTTATGGATTTTCCATAAAGAAGCCCCAACCAAGTGGTGTACCATTCGAACAGACACAAAAGATATACGAAAAATATAAGGAAGGCACATTTGATTTCTATTCAGATTCATTCGCTTTTATAAAAGAAAGAAGAGGGAAATGTATAGCAGTAGAATAATTTTCGAAGGTCTCAGAATTCCTTAACAAAATTGGCTATCAACCGCACACTCCGAATTGTCTATCTAAATTGGAAACAAAATACCTTACAGGAGAATGGTTTGAGGAATATATTGGTGAAAAGATAAGGTTGGAACTAAACTTATCAGAAGATTCTCTCTTAATAGGTGCAATCATTCGCAAAACGATTTCGGAAAAACAAGAACTTAATTCTCCTATCGAGTTATTAAATATTGATGCCCCTAGCACAAGTCCGGATAACGAAATAGACATTATGTTTATCAAAGATAACAAGTTCCATGTTATAGAGTGTAAAACATCAATTATTGCAGGGACACAGACTCTCGAGGTTATTGAAAGGAATAAGGTTGGCGTTGTGAAACTTGATAACGATGGAAATCCGATGCGCAATATCATTGTAAAAGACATCAACATATTAGGTGAAACCATATACAAATCGGATGCCTTAAAAGCAAAATTTGGTTTGTATGCCAAGTCCTATATCTTTACACTAACGGATTTCCAGAATTATATCAAACAAAATCCCAATAGCCTAAATGCTTTTGTCTGTCTATTGAAAAGAGCATCAATCTCGAATATCAAGATTGTTGACCAACGGTTATTGGATAGTCAAACACAGATATCTAACCTCCTATGACTTCCCAAAACTCTATCATCCTCACCGCCTCCCAACAGCGGGCGATGGCGCAGATGCAAGCCTTTGTGCATGACTCTTCGGTGCGTTGTTTTGTCCTTACCGGTTATGCCGGTACGGGCAAGACAACGCTGATGCACACGCTGATACAGTACCTCAAGCAACAGAATCTCACCTATTGCCTACTATCCTCCACGGGGCGGGCAGCCAAGATTCTAAGTAATTACACGGGAGAGACGGCAGGTACGGTTCATCACCTTATCTATTCTTACAATGGATTCAACAAGGACTTGAGCGATGCAGAAGAGGATATTAATGCAGACGAGGTTGGACAATTATATTTGAATTTTGAACTATCTACACACAATTCAGAGGAAGATGATTCTATAATTTATATCGTGGATGAGGCTTCTATGATAGGCGATTGTGCTACTCAAATTATTCAGGCACTTTTTGGTTCAGGCAGATTATTGAAAGATTTGTTCGATCACGACTTGCGCCCTAAGTCTAAATTTATCTTTGTGGGCGACCCCTGCCAGTTGCCGCCTATCTCAAGTTCAATTTCACCGGCTTTATCGCCAGATTACTTGCAGCACACATTTGGCTATGCTACGCAACATGTTATGCTTACAGAGATTATGCGACAGAAGGGCGACAGCAGTATTATTCAAGCCGCTAACTCTATTCGGAAACTATGGAGTTATGCTCCGGAAACGGAAGATTACTATCGTGTCAAAGTATGGGGAAAACTACCAATCACACAGTATGCAGACATCCATTTTCTTCCTACGGTGGAAGAAATGATTAACCTACAGGTGCATTTAATCAATGAGTATGGCTACAATGAATCCACATTTATTTGCCAAAGTAACAAGGATTGCAGCCGCATCTCACATGAGATACGCAATCGCTTGGGGCGTACGGGCGGAATACAACCTCATGACTTGCTAATGGTCACGCAAAACCAACTGACAACAGGACTGATGAATGGAGATATGTTGGAGGTAGTCAGTGTAAATCCGAAGCATGAGCGAGTGATGGTAGATACAAAACAACATTATCGCACCGAACTATACTTTGTAGAAATCACTGTGCGCGAATTAGTTACAGGAAGAGAATACACAACGCTAATCTTGGAAACTTTGCTCGATACCGTACACGCCAACTTAGATGCTCGCCAACAGACAGGTCTGTTCTTGGATTTCATTATGCGTATGAAGGCCCAAGGTATCACGCAGAAGAAGGACAAACTTGCGTTTGATAAGGCATTGCGCGACGACCCATATCTGAATGCACTCCGTTGCTCGTATGGTTACGCCATCACATGCCACAAGGCGCAAGGTGGTGAGTGGAACTCGGTGTTTATATATCCCCAGCGTAACATTATGCTCAATCCGACGAAGGCAAATTACCAATGGATATATACAGCAGTAACGCGCGCCAAGAATAAAGTGTATCTTTGCAATGACTTTTATTACTGTTAATCCCTTATGCTAATCAACTTATCTAATCACCCCACGGCGATGTGGTTGCCGGAGCAGACAGAGGCGGCACATAGGACTTATGGCGAGGTATTCGACCTGCCTTTCCCCACTGTGCCTGCGGATGCCGATGAGGCGGACATACAAACCATAGCACAAGAGTATCTGAAAAAGGTACAAACCATTGCACAAGAGTACCTAAACAAAGTGCAAACCTTCTCCCCTTCGGCTGAGGCTGTGGTGCATATCATGGGCGAGATGACGCTCACCTACGCCCTCGTCTGCTTGCTCAAACAGGCAGGCTACACCTGCGTTGCCTCTACCTCCGTGCGCGAAGTCTATGAGGAAGAACCCGGCAAAAAAACTGCCGTCTTTCGCTTTGTCCGCTTCCGAAAGTACTGAGTAATAGACCGATAATTGCACGCACCCCCATAAATGAGCGAGGTTATGCCCCTCTTTTTATCAGACAAGGATATGGTAGCGAGCAATTCTGAAATTTTCAAAGTACTCAACGCTCTCATCGAGCAAAAATAGCCTGCTACCCACAACCACATAGTCGCTCAACAGCCAACAACACACGCAAAATCATAGTCCCTATGGAACTGGTACTCTCCACATTCGGCACCAACCTCAACATCGACAACAACGGTTTTGTCGTCTCGCAGGGCAGGGAGCGTCAGCGTATTCCGGTGAACAGCGTGAGCAGTATCCAAATCAGCAAGGGTGCGAGTATCACCAGCGATGCCACCCTCCTCGCTATCGAAAACGAGATTCCCATCCTTTTCGTGGACAAGAACGGTCATCCCAAGGGGCGTGTCTGGAGCCCGCAATACGGCTCTATCTCCACTATCCGCAAGGGGCAACTCAATTTCACCGCCTCGCGCGGAGCCGTCATCTGGATAAAGGGCATTCTCGAACGCAAAATCACCAATCAGCAGGCACTCATCATGACGATGAACCACTCGCCCGAGACGCAAGCCGACGCCGAGCGGGACATCCATCGTCTGGAGGTCTATCGCAACAAGATTCTCACTATCGATGCCGAACGCACGGCGGACATTGCTGCCGAACTGCGAGGTTGGGAGGGGGCTGCGGCTCGAATCTATTTTGCTGCACTCAATCGCTATCTGCCTGAGCATCTGCGTTTTGCCGAGCGCACGCAGCACCCCGCGCAAGACCCCGTCAATGCGTTTCTCAACTACGGCTATGGCATCCTCTACGGCAAAGTGGAAGGCGCACTCATCAAGGCGGGTATCGACCCTTACATCGGCATTCTGCACCGCGACGAGTACAACCGCCCCGTGCTCGTCTATGATGTCATCGAGATCTATCGAATGTGGGTGGACTATGTGGTGTACAACCTCGCGTGCCAGAATGTCATCACCGACGACTACTATTCCGTACGCCCCGACGGCTCCTATTGGCTCGAAACGCTCGGGCGGCGTATCATCATCCAGTCGCTCAACGACTATCTGGACGAACTCATCGAACTGAACGGGCTCTCACGCTCTCGCGAAACACATATATCGCTCTATGCGCAGAATCTCGCACAGACTTTCAAATCGTATAACACAAAATAAATCAACTGCTTATGCTATACCTTGGCGAACACCTCACGGCTGCTGCCGGCACTCTGCAACCTATCTCCGAAGAGCAACTCCTTGCGCGTATCGTCAGTCCCTCAGAGGAGTTCAAATCGCAAATCGTGCAACTGCGCACTATCCGCACACTCGATGCCAAACGCTATTCCGAACTCAAGCGCAATCTGCCCTATTTCGTGTGTGGCAAGTTCGACCCGCCCGTGCGCCGAACGGAGAATTTTGCCCACTGTTCCTCGTTCGTGTTGGATATCGACCACATCTCCGACAAAGGTCTCGACAAAGCCCAACTGCGCCAAACGCTCCTTGCTGACACGCGCGTCATGCTCTGCTACACCTCGCCGAGCGAGGACGGCTTCAAACTGCTGTTCCAACTTGCCGCACCGTGCTACGACAAGGGTATCTTCTCCGTTTTCTACCACGCTTTTGCAGAGGCTTTTGCCCGCCAATACGCCATCGAACAGGTCGTCGATGCCCGCACTTGCGATGTAACGCGTGCTTGTTTCCTCAGTTACGACCCCGATGCGCACTACAATCCTTTGGCGGAAGCGGTGGACATCAATGCCTATATCAACCCCAACGACAGCATCTCTATGTTCGACCAAAAGCACGCTGCCGAGCGGGCTGCCGCTGCACAAGAGCAACCGAATGCGGAGCCTGTACACACCGAACCGACCGACGAGTCGTTGCAGAAAATCAAGGAGGTCTTAGGCTTGTATCGTGCCAGGAAAGAGCCGACAGCGGTGTTTGTGCCGGAGCAACTGAACGCCGTAATGACCGGACTGCAGGACTTCCTCGCCACCTTAGATATAGTGGTCAATGAGGTCTCCGATATCAACTATGGCAAGAAAATCAAGGTGAGCCTAGGTATCAAAAAGGCTGAGTGCAATCTCTTCTATGGCAAGCGAGGCTTCACGGCAGTCCAATCGCCCCGCACCGGCACCGACCACGAACTCAACGCCATGCTCCAAGAACTCCTCTACGCCTACCTCGCCACCCTATAAAGTGTCTGATAATGAGATAAATAATTCTTCTTATCGCTGAGAGTCCAAAAGTCTAACTTCTAACAGCATAGCGGTCCAACTTCTAACAGCGCAGCGATCTATCCCTTATGTCCCGCACCAAAAAAGCCAAAGACTATCTCCTTGTCCTTCAGCGGCTTGTCGCTGAGGGCGCGCTCGACCAACCTGCCCCTAACCGCCACGGGGTGGAATGGGAGGGGCTGCCTGACATCTCGCAGCGGGTGCAGGCCATCTTCAATGTAGCACAACAGAAAAAGAAATCAACCGACATGTTATTTTTTGTGATGTACGACATCGAAAGCAACAAGGTGCGCCGTTATGTCGTCAAGTACCTCGAACGCAAGGGCTGTATGCGTGTGCAGAAGTCCATTTTCCTCGCCAACCTCCCCATGGAGAAGTACCAGGACATCCGCAACGACCTCGCCGAGGTGCAGGCGGCGTACGACAACCAAGACAGCATCCTCATTGTGCCCATCACCACCGACTACCTGCGCTCGATGAAGGTCATTGGGCAGAACCTCGACATCGACATCATCACCCACACCCGAACCACACTCTTTTTCTGATACCCCTACCCTTTCCACATCTGGCCACAAAATGAGATCGGAGCCGTAGCAACCCTTTAGTTGGACGATGCTAACCAAATTGCTATTCGCATACGATTGAAAACAATTTGAAATAAATTGAGGGATTTCCATATATTTTTTGCAACAAAGGCAACATATATCCAATTTTTGTTGTATCTTTGTAGGCAGTTTCGGATGTGGCGGTATGGGAACTATACATAGACTATAGCGACTATGGAATTTCGGACATCGATAACTTAAACAAATACATAAATATGGCGACACAAGCAGAATTAGATGAGCGATATATGGAGTTGGCACTCCACGAAGCAGAATTGGCTTTTGAACAAGACGAAGTGCCCGTAGGTTGCGTGATTGTATCACACGGGCAAATCATCGGGCGCGGACACAACTTAACCGAAACATTGCAGGATGTAACGGCTCATGCCGAGATGCAAGCCCTCACCGCAGCCGCACAAACTATCGGCGGCAAGTATCTGCCCGATGCCACCTTGTATGTAACCGTAGAGCCATGCGTGATGTGCGCAGGTGCCATCGGTTGGGCGCAAGTTGGGCGCGTGGTGTATGGTTGCGATGACAGCAAACGCGGGTTCAGTGTCTTTGCTCCCCGTGCCTTACATCCCAAAACCACCATTACCCAAGGTGTCCTCTCCTCTCGCGCCCAAGTACTCATGCAGAATTTCTTCCAAGCCCACAGATAAAAACACTCTCATAGCCTATGCTTTTTTGTCGCTAATTGCTGTGGATTGTTATCCTCTGTATATTCATTGTTTCATATATATTGGGGTTGTTATCCCCTGTATATTTGTCTATATTTGATTAAATTTTCCGTGTATTTGTTTCCAAATCGTAGCACATTGCATTGTCTTCCCCCTATTTTTCTTACTGTTCACATCGGGTGATTAGTAGGTGATTAATAGGTGATTCAGCAAAGGGAAAGGAATCGGGGTCCATCGCGGGTCTATCGGGGGATACAAAAAGCGCAAAGCACTGTTTTGCGAGCGTTAGCGAGCGCGCTTTTTCTTATCTCCCTCTATAACAACAATAGGCTGCCCATTCCGAGCAGCCTATATATATCTATCTTACAAACGTCGTTAATCGTCAACGACACATTGTCCCATTACGGTGTATATCTTATCGCCCCTGCGTATATACACCTGCCCGTTGCGGATTATCTTCTGCGCAACCGTGTCCGTTGTGGCATTATCCACAGAGGTAGCAACACCGGTGGTGTTGAACTCGCCCGTGTAGGTCTGCAAGGTGGCGTTGGTGGCGTCTTTCACAGTCATACCAAATGTGTAGCGGGTGGATTCGCTCAAGCCTGTAACCGTGAAACGGAAGCCAGCGGCAGTCTGCTCGGCAGCACGATGTGTCTGTCCGTTGCGTGCAGGCGCAAAAGCAATGCTCGTCAGTTGTCCGTTGGCGTTGAAAATCAGCGTACAGAACACTTCGCCGTCTTTGCGAATCTCCAAGTTGTAGGAGGCAGCCGACTCATCCGCACGCCATACAAACACCGCCTCGTTGTCCGATGGCGTTACCGTAACCGTCCCGTCGGTGGTGGTGTTCTCCGCGCCGATACATTGAATATACTTGAACGACCCGAATACTGCATCCATCTGGTAATCACGCAGATTGTCGCACGGCACGTGCAAATATACGTTGTAGTTCGCAAACGATGTATTGTCTGCCACAGGTGGTTCCACCGCATACGAATAGATGTCATACAACTTACGGCACCCCGCAAACGCATTGCCACCAATAGAACTCAGCGTACTCGGCAGTTCTATCTTGCCTACTTTCACAAAGCCATTAAACGCATTGTCGCCGATACCGGTAATACCCCGCTCCAAAATAACAACGTCAGTTGTATCGCGGAATAGCAGCCACGGCATATCATTTTCGTTGTAATCATACATATTGCCCGTTCCCGAAATAGTAAGCGTATGCCCCTCATACTTCCAATAAAGATTATCACCGCATTGCCCCGAGAAGGTTTGTGCAAACTCCGCCGTAAACGTAGTATCGCAAGTCAGCACAATGGTACGCAGATTGTCGGTGTTGCCGTCCGTCCATTGGGTGAAATGGTAGCCCACATTCGGGGCGGCAGTAAGCGACACTTGGTCTAAATACTCTGCCTGATAAGGCGCATCTACATAGCCTTGAATGCCATTTGCCGATTGTGCCGTAATAGTGTATGTATTCTTCTCAAACACAGCACTATAGGTGGTATCGCCCAACACTTTTACCGTGCGCGGATTGTCGGTATTCCAATTTCCCCAATATCCTTTTCTATCCGTCCAACGGGCAAAGTGGTAGCCATAGTTGGCAGTAGCCGTGAGAGTTACTTCACTGAGATAATCGGCTGTGGTTCCACCGCTCACACTACCTCGCTCCGCATCATTCACCTCTGTGGAAATGGTGTACTGGTTGTACGCAAACTCAGCGGTAAATGTAGTATCTTTTGTAACCGTAACCAATCGTGGATTGTCGGTATTACCATCCGTCCAGCGCACAAAATGGCGATGTTCGTTTTCGGGTATGGCAGAGACATTTATTTTTTGTCCCGGATCACACCCTATCACATTGGCACTTTCGCAACCATCGGTGTAAAGTGTAAGCGTTGTGAAATTATCTTCTGCCGATGATAGAGTCGTAGTTGATAGGCAGACAGGGCGGACAGACTGACCGCTGTGGCGAGAGTCGAGGCTCCTGCGCACGTCGGCCGAATAGAAGTAGAGGTACCACGCGACGTCCGGGTTGCCCTCGTAGAGCGACGAAGACCAATAGTAGCCGCTGCCGCCGACATCGCCGAGACCCGTGCCGAGGCGACAGCCCGCAGCGGGAAGAAAAATGGAGTTGCTGTTCGTTTTGCTAGTTACTCGGTAGCCATTGATGCCGTTTTGTGTGGTCCAAGTCCAGGTGCAGTTGTCCTGTAGTTCTTGCCTCTCGGCGTTTGTCGGCATACGCCAACTACCACCCCAATTCACACGAGCGGCATCGTCTTCGGGTTCCAAAGTGGTCTTGTTGTCGATATAACCATTGTCGCCTTTGCTTGCATCGGTGCAGTACTTGGTGAGTTTGTTGTAATCACCATTGGCGTACTTGTAAGTTTCCCACGAATAGTATTCTTTAGGTAACACTTCTCCCCACGCATAGTAGTTTCCGTAGTCTTCGGGTTTCTCGGCACCCACATTGCACGATGCCCACTTAATGCCACTTGGCAGACCGAGGTCAACGGCTTGCATGTCAGCAGGGGCAGGGGTAATTCCTCCTTCGTAACCATTCTTACTACAATCGTCATATACATTGTAGTTCCATACATCGTCTGCCCACACTGACACTCCCACCAGCAAGGCAATACACAAAGATAAAACTTTTGCTTTCATAATAAAACATTTTATTTGTTAGACTTTACAATTGTGTGGCTATGACCTTGTACCACCAATCCCAACTATAGGCGGCAGAAGGATGATAGACAGCAATAACACGCGATTTCTTGCCGTTTTTCAGTTGGTAGTAACCATTAGGAACCGACCAATTATCTACAATCAAGGGTTCGCCATCAATCCAGCCGTCTTCTTTGCCGGGCAGATTGGCATACAAACGGGTTACACCCCACACGATAATCAAATCGGGTTGCAATGCCTCTATCACCTCAAGAAAAGCCTTTCTACCCTCGGCATATTCTTCTTTGGTGCCGCCTCGGCGTGTACCTTTTAGTGCCACTTGTAGGAAATTGAAAAACGCTATTGAGTTCCAAATCTCTTTGCTCCTTTCGGGAGAGGTTTCTTCGTTCACCAAAGAACGCTCGAATTTTTTGAATGTAGGAGTCCATTTGTCGATATTGCCATCCAACATCCATTGAATAATTTTTGAGGTGTTGATGTCTGTACACTCCTGCGCGTACTTGCGTCCGCACTGTTCGCAGCCATCGCAATAATGGCTTTCACCCAGAACCAATATCTTCTTGCCGAAGATACCGCCTGTCTCATAGTTTTTGCCTATCCAAGGCTTAAAAAACACATGTTCCATACTGATACATTTAATTTGTTGTCTCCACTTTGTTATTCGGCTATCGACTTTCTCCGTTTTTGTTATTATTTGTTCACATATAGGCACACAAAAAACGCGGACTTCTGTTAGTAAATCCGCTTTCTGTGGTCCTAGGAAAACCTGTTTTGTCGAAATTACATGCAGAAACCCACGCGTGTATATCTACATGCGCATACCTACGACAAGTACACGCAAGTGTGGATACACCCATGAGCATCTACTAATGTCTTGCTATCGAACAAAACTTTTTGAATTTCCTAGGTTCAGAAAGTCGATTTGCAAGCGTTAGTAAACGCCGTCGCGTCAGCAACAAGGTCGCAAAAGGCTGATACCACTCCGCTAAATCAGCAGGCGACTTGTGCCTCCGCTCCCCCCACAGATTAGAAATCTGCGGGGACCCCGAAAGTTGCCGACGCATTATTATGTCCACAAAGCCCACCCAACCGCTTTCTCAGGACGCCGCTGTGTCCGTCACCGAAAGCCACCGCGTGGGTCTTTGCATTGTGCCGATAGTTTTGATTGTCCGCCGGCACGCAGACAAATAATTCAGTTTATTAAACTGTTTTCATTCAACAAAAAGTTTTGAAGTTTGTGTAACTCACAAAAAATGGGTATCTTTGCAGTGTAAAAAGAAGACAAAACAAAAACTTCAAAAACCACGCGCAAAGATACAACAATTATTTCAGATTTGCGAACTTTTTTCGCAAAAAAATGATGCTGACCATGCAATTTATAGCCTAATGGAGGTAATGGAGCACATACATATACAGCCAAGACAGATAGGTATGGCTAAAAAAGCAAACTGCAAGTTTCCCCCTTGCATATGCTCAACTTACTCATCGTTTTTCCATTCTTTACGGTAAAGTTCGTATAATTAAACTCTAAAAAACAAACAAGTATGACAAGAGAAGAACAACTTAAGTTTTGCCAGGTCTGCAAGCACCGCCAAATGGATATGCATCAGGGACTGCTATGCGGATTGACCCATGCGAAAGCCGATTTTGTTGTAGGCAATGTTAGTCAGATGTTAGTCGGATAGTGTCGATATGTATTTTATGCACCTATTGGCATACATTTTGCTGTTTTCTCGTTAGGTGGTCTTTGTCGTTTTGTCTTTTTCCTCTTTCTCCTCGTTTTGCGTGGTTTCGGCAGAGAGAGGTTGCTCCAACTCGTCGAGAATAGAAGGAGAATCTAACACGAAACCGGCAGAGTGTTTCTCCATAAGAGCATCGTGGCGGAATAGTACATAGAGGGCGACTATCAGACCTCCGAGGAAGTCGAGCGTGAGGTCGGTCATCGTATCTCGTAAGGCTTCATGCCCTACCAAGGGAATGTCTTGATCGGTGTAGATAGAGCCGGAAGTAGTTTCCATAAACTGCTGAGTATTCGTACCGAAGAGGTCATCGTAGGTATATTCGCAAATCTCCCAGATTGCCCCGCAAGCAAGCGAGAACATCAGCAAGAAGAGAGCAAGAAAATACTTGTTGCTAAAAACGACCTTGTCGGAATCAGAGAGGAGAATATGCACCACCCACAGTCCGACAAACGATAGGACACTACCCGAGAATAGGTGCAGCAGCGAGTCCCACCACGGGTATCGACCATAGAAGTTCAGTCCGTCGCCCAACACCATTGCGGTAAATGCAAATGCCGCTATTGCTACCGTGAGGACGAGAGGCACATTGAGCAGAAAACGCTTGCGCAAGATAATCGGGGCAGTCAGGATGAGCAACATCGCCACATATTGCAGTCCGCAGAAAAGCACCGCTTGGAGTGTCGTTTCGGGTTGAAAAAGCAAATAGACAACATTAGCGATACCCAAAACAACGGTAAGAACAAACAAAACGATGTAGAACCGTTTGAGGCGTTGATGAGGAGTGGATGACATAGCAGGTTCGGAATTAGAAATTGTATTTTAAGTTTCCAAACTACGCACAAAAACTATACCGCAAATGCAAGAAAATCAGTGAATAAAATAAAAACACACCCAATAAGAAAATATAAACTATAAAAATGAAGATACTACTTGTTATCGACCAGTTTGATGCCGCCAACAACGGCACAACCATTTCGGCAAAGCGTTTTGCCACCCACCTGCGTGAACACGGCAATGAGGTGCGCGTGGTATCCACGGGTGCGCCTTCGGAGGACAAATATGTGGTAGCCGAATGGAAATCGCCCATCGGCGAGAGCCTAATCAAAGCACAAGGAATGGCCTTTGGTAAACCGGAAATAGATGTGCTTGAAAACGCTATCTCGTGGGCGGATGTGGTGCATTTTATGATGCCTTTCTCGCTATCGATTGAAGGGCTGAAAGTATGTCAGAAATTAAGTGTACCGCACACAGCCGCCTTCCATGTACAGCCGGAAAACATCACTTCGAGTATCGGCTTGAAGGACGCCACGCTCATCAACAAAGCACTTTACCACACTTTCCGCGACACTTTCTACAACAACTTTAAGCACATTCATTGCCCGAGCCATTTCATAGCCAACCAACTGAAGGAGAATGGCTACACGGCTAAGTTGCATGTAATCAGTAATGGTGTGGAGGCCGATTTCAAGTACCGTCGAGATACCGAGAAATCGCCTGAGTTTGAGGGTAAAATTGTGATTATGATGATAGGTCGGCTGTCGGTAGAGAAACGCCAAGATGTGATTATCGACGCCGTAAAAAAGAGCAAGTATGCAGACCGCATACAGTTGGTTTTTGCGGGGCAGGGGCCGTTGCTCGCCGACCTTGAGAAACAAGGTGCAGACCTAAAGAACCCGCCAATCTTCCGTTTCTTCAGCAAGGCGGAACTGATTGATATGCTTGCGCAGACCGACCTCTATGTGCATGCAGCGGACATTGAGATAGAGGCTATCTCGTGTATCGAGGCATTTGCGACGGGTGTAGTGCCTGTAATTGCCAATTCAGACCGTTCTGCGACGCCACAGTTCGCATTAGATAAACGCAGTCTGTTCATCCCGGGCGACAGCGATGACCTTGCGCAGACAATCGACTACTGGTTGGACAACCCCGAAGAGCGCAAGCGCATGGAACCGCAATACGCCGAGGCGGGGAAGCAATACAGCATAGAGCGTTCTATCGAATTGGCAGAGGAGATGTTCCGCGAGGGCATTGCCGACAACGACCCGGAAGAAGATCGCAAGACCTGGCGAATTGCATTGGAAGAGGATGTAAAACGCCTGCGCGAGCGGCTTGCCAAACTGCGCGAATAGTGTGTTTGTTAAGATTCAGTCTGTGCGAATACTGCTTTCCGTAGTTTGAGAAACGACATATTGAACTATATTTGATAAAAAGGCTGCCCGAGAATGTATCGAGCAGCCTTTTTTGTTCGTTCTACCGGATTACGGGAATGTTGGTATCTTTGCCGTGATTTACAGGAGAGTTTTTGCCTCGTCTTTGAGGGCAGAGAGAGCCACACTATTGGGGGTATCGCCATTGGTGGCGTAGGCGGTGATGAGGGTCTTGGCATAGTCTAGACTCGTGCTGCCTTGGGGCATACCGGCTGCCATAGCAGTTACGAACGCCGCCATCTCATCCCGCGCATGGATAATCTTATCCCACACCTCATCGCTCACATAAATCTGCTGACTGAGATTATGGTCATACTCCATACGAATGGTACGGAGCAACTGCTGCTGCACCTGCGGGACAGTCATCTCTTGGAGGTTGATGTCCATCAGCATGTGCTCGGGTGTAGTGCGCTCCAAGAGGAGAGTCAGACGCTCATAGGCACGCAAGCGAATGGAGGAAATCTCTTTCTGCGAGGCGCGTTTGAGTTCCCACATACGCTTCTGCTGCTCGTTGTTGAACATCTTGTGCATGACAATCCAAGTAGCCAACAACACAATCAGTGCAGGAATAGAATAGGCTAAAACTTCCATAACGGGTACAGTTTCGATTGATAGGTAGTATGGTTTGTGTGGTATCCGCAAAGGATAAAACAATGCTTCAACCGCAGAGCAGTCGCTTAGTCGCTCGGAGGACGGTTTGCCAGTGATGACCAAAAAGCGACTGCCATCTCGGCTGCAAAGGTACTACAAAAATTTGGTGCGCACAAATTTATTTTGTGATTAGCGCAAAATGCTCGAAACTTGTCGGTTTTACTATCATTTTGACATCTGCCAAGATTGGCGTTAGGTCTCGATGAGGTTTCGACTAGATTTCGACGAAGACGGGACAAAGTAGAAGTGTCAAAAAGACAGCAAAATAGTACAAATAGTAGAAATCTGCACAAAACTTATGTAAGTTATATCAAACAACAGGCTGTCGGTCTTTCACCAACAGCCTGTTTCGCAACTTAAATTTTTGTACGATATCGAAAGATACAGTCTATCATTCTACTCAGAAATGATAGTGTATTCAACACGACGATTCTTAGCACGACCTTCTTCGGTATCATTGGTAGCGATAGGTTGTGTGCGCCCCATACCTGCAGTTTCGATGCGTTCTGGTGCAACGCCACGCTGAACAAGCGCATTCTTAACCGAGTTGGCACGCCCCTCGGAGAGGATTTGGTTGTCGCGATCAGAGCCCACATTATCGGTATGACCGATGACACGGATACGGAGTGTCGGGTTCTCGGCGAGGAATAGTGCCAATTCGTTGAGCGTATTGTCAGACTCGGGGAGAATCGTAACCTCGTTGGTAGCAAAATAGAGGTGCTCTACTACAATCTTGCGACCCTGTTTGATAGGAATAAGGGCAATGGTCATAGAATCGGCAATAGACGCCACATCAGCAATAAAGGTCTCGTAACCTGCGTGGGCGATACGGATACGATACGGAACAGAATCTTCCAACATACGCTTAGCACAGCCTAACTCGTCTGTATTGAGGCGAAGGACTGTATCGTTGGTAGCCGCATTGATAAACTCTGCCGAGACAGCCAACGGCGCATCGGTATCGGCATTCTTAACCGAGAATCGGAAGTAAGGACGATGCCGCAGAGCAAAACTGAGGCTGATATTCTCGCCCAAACTATCGAGAGAATAGAACTGCGTATCAGAATAGTAGTCGGTTGCGCGTGCCGTAACAGAATAGTTACCCAGATTGGTACGCGCGTGTACTTTTCCTTTCTTAGCCGTGCGCACAACGATTTTCGACTTATCCAAGTTGCGCACTTCTACTTGCGAAGAAAGTGGTTTGCGAGTAGCCGCATCCACGATATCCACATCCAGCCACGATTGGGGTTTTGCCGGTTGTTTCGGGCGATTGACTTGGAAAAGCACAGCAAACTTAACGCCTACCAAGAGCGAAGAGAAGCGTCCGCTTGTAGCAAGGTAGGAGTTGAGAGAGACATC
This sequence comes from uncultured Bacteroidales bacterium, assembly GCA_900542355.1. Classification (GTDB taxonomy): domain Bacteria; phylum Bacteroidota; class Bacteroidia; order Bacteroidales; family Paludibacteraceae; genus Colicola. Next base: position 31,534 of record UQNE01000010.1, read on the forward strand.
TCTTGGGGCTGCGGCAGACGCCATCTCCGAAACAGGCTCTGCCGATTTGATACAGGAAGTGAAGCCATAATCGCAGAACAGACCTACACGATAGAGGCGTGGCAGAGGTTGTTTCTCGCCTCGACGAACAGCGGGTGCGGTACGGCCTTTCTTTTGTGGAAGGAAGCCGTTGATCATAAGTCCCACCTCGGCAGAAGCCTGTGCATTGAAAGCCGTCTTGGCAGTATGGGAATATGCAGCAGAAAAAGACAGCACATCATGTACAGGCACATCTTGAATATCTCCAAGTTCGCCTATGAGATGATCATCGGAGAGCGTGGTACGCACAAGGGCTGTATTCGTTGAACCTGCAAACACAGGAATACCCAACTTAACACCTGCAAGAAAATAGTAGCGGTCATCGAAAACACCACCCGCCATAATCGGGATATTGATTTGTCCGAGGTACTCTTTCTCACCGAAATCAGAGAAACGGAAATGCTCCGTCATCTTGCCTGTGGTAAGCCCCTGCGTATAGTCGGCGGTCAATTCAAAGGGATGAATCGAAGCAGTGCTATTGACGGAAGCAAACTCAAGCCCCGAATGGAGCAAGAAACGGCGGTGTTTCCACTCGTAGCCTACCTGTAAGGCTCCTCCGGCTAAGCCGTTGGTCTTACCCAAATCCGAGGTATGGAAGATACCGGAATAGCCGACGCCTAACTCGGTGGTAACGAAGTGGCGATCGGTCATTGTGGCGAACTGCTGTGCGGATACCAGCACAGAGGACATACACAGAATCAAAAAAGATAATCGTTTCACTTATGCAGAATAATTTTGTATCGTTTGAGATGTTGTTTATATTGTATGGTGAAGACATACAAATCGCCCTCCGGCAACGACATCAGCCACTGTCGGTCAATTACCTGCGCTCCAGATAACAACGCACTATCTAAAGAGGAAGGTATATCTTCGGGCGGCTCTACAAGGCGGAATTGCAAAACCGCATACTCCGCAGGTGTGAACTCGTGCCAAGAATCGGACGGGTCGGTGCGCCAACACAACTTCATCTTATAATTGACACCGACTTTGAGTTTGGCATCAAATGCCTGTTGCAGAGCAGACGAGAATATCTCGCCGCGGCGAATAGCCAATGTATCGATGATCTCGTATTGTCCTTTGGCAAAATTGCCTTGATAGATACGAGCAGATATATTGCCACGGAAAGTACCACCCGTATTTTGAACAGCGAAGGAGAGCGGTGCCCCCGAAGTGGGAACTGCTGCAGAATCGGGGAAAGCAATGGGTTTCAGAAGCGACAACCGGGCGGGAGCGTGATTATCGGTGCACTCGATCTGCGTTGCTGTCAGGAAAAGCGTTTTGTAATAGTCATCACACTTATTCATCATCCGCAACCACCCATACTCAGCATCTTGGTAAACAAAACACAGATGGTAGGTGCCATCCGGCACCGAGGCGTGGATCTGTATATCGGAGATAGCCAACGGAGTAGTACGATAATAGTTGGATTTGAGCGAAAGAGAGGTGGATTGCAGCACCGTGATAAGATGTGTCTCGTCCTCATCGTACAAAGCAACACCCACTTTGCCGGAATAATTATCCAAACCATAGTTCTGAATACGGTATGCAGATAAAGCGAACGATTGCGTACGCGGTATCGAGGCGACACCAATAGCAATACTATCGGCAGCCATCTGCGCCGGATAGGGGGCAGAATAACCATTGGCCGGTTGCAGCCCGACATAGAAAACCGTAGATTGGTTGTAGCCGTGCGTTGTACCACCGATGCCCTGCGAACCGGGGTTGAGTGCGGAAAGAAGGAAATAGCCATCGGATGTACCACCCCACCCCCAGTTGATATGGAAATAGCCATCTGCATTGTAGCCATCACATACAAAAGCATGTCCTCCCGAGGCATTAGAGCCTGCTACCAAGACCGGTCGTCCTGCCCGCAATTCATCGGCAATAAGCCCACTAAGACTGTCAGCGGGATAGATATCCTTGCGCAATGCCTGGTAATGCGTATCATAGCCAAAATAGGTAGCGAGGGCATTAGGCACTTTGCTTGTAACCGCCCCGCTCTCATGGGAACTATTGCAATCGTATCCCATATCGACAGCGACACCACAATGGTAAAGGAGCGTGGCAACGGCCGCACGAGAAGCCACGGGGGATGCGGAAGTATAAGTATCGAGCATAGATGCCCAATCATAAACAGTATGTGCAAAATCGGCAGATAGTGTAGCAGACAACGATGGATCACGACGGCTTGTCCATAGATAGGAATGCGAACCTGTGCCACTATCCGGGAAACGATAAGCATACATAATCTGCGCCATCGCTGTAGCGACACAGCCTGCGGCTGCACGATGGTGGGCATCGTAGGCAGGGACAGAATCGTTGAAAGGCGACGCTTGATTCCAACGACAAGAAAGGATAGGCGAACGCGAATCCGCAAAAGTACGCACTCGGTTCATTCCGGATGGAACCGTATCGATGGTAGAAACCTCGGCGTTGTAGTTTTGCAGCCAAAAGCGGAAAGCGGGCGGCAGACTATCGGTACAGAAAGTAGAAGCAGTACTATAGCCCAATATATCGGGCATATTGTCGTCGGCAGAAACAAGCACAAAACCCGCAGAGGTATTCACTGCAAAATAAGCATCGGTCTGCTCTACTACAGCAGCCGAAGAAAGTAGGCGAGGAGCAACCTTGTGGTGTACCGATAGGGTTTGCACAGCCACGGCAACCGCCTGCTCGGGAGTGCGTTTGGCTCCGCAAACAGAAAGCGCAACAAAGACGGCAGCAAGACACAAGATATACTTTCTCATTGTGTGATTAGGATAGATCCTATTTTGTTTTGGTCAGGTAGTCCGAACCCAATCGGGCTACCCGTAAAAGAGAATGATATTGATAAGGGAGACCGGCTAACCTGACGAATCAGCAGGTCTCCCTAAAACAGATTTATCACTTTGTTATAATGCGTCCTACACCATAGACTACATCATCGGATGTAACTCGGATGATATAGATACCCTGTGTATGGAAATCAGAAAGCACAATATGCGATGTGGTAGGCGAATAAGTAGCCAAGCACTTACCCAACATATCACATACCTCTACCTTCACATCGTTGCCTATCGAAGCAGGTAATGTAAGGTTGACCGACTGTCCGACCTCGATGAGCGTAGGATAGATAGCGAGTGCACCTGCCTCTACATTACTCCAGCCCTCGGGCATCTTAAGATCGATATGCCAACGATAGACCGTAGCGCAGGGATCGCCTGCAACAGAGATCTCACGATCGTACAGACCGGCTTCCGTACCCTTAGCAAGGATTTCTTGTCCCATAAAGACGAAGGGCAGATTGGTAGTAAGGAGAACTGTATCTTTGGCTATCGTATCGGCGTGCAGAACCGCTACACGAAGCGTGATCGTATCCTCGCAACTGCCGTGGTTGACGATGTAAGGATAGGAGCCTTGCTTAGAGATAGTGATATTGTTCCACTCGAAAGGCAACTGGGCAGCACACAACGCTGTATCTTGGGTGAGTGCTTGAGGTTGCTGCATAGAGATAGAAAGCATCACTATACTATCGCATCCCGCTGCCGAAGTAAGGAGCAATCGATACGGTGTGCCATCAGGGTTCGGCTCTGTGAATTGGTACGAACCAATGGTATAAACATCGCCCTGACATAGAGTAGCCGAGAACTCGGTAGTCTGCGTGGGAAGCGTAGTAAGCGTGAGCGAGATAAGACTATCGCACTCAACACCTGCATTGGTAGCAAAACGCGAGAAAGTCTTAGACTCATTCGGACCTGCCAAACTATCCTTAGGAATGATAAAGCCATTAGCCGTATAGTTGTAGTCTTGGCAGACCTCATCAGCAATGGTGTGCTGCTGCGTACAGTTGATACGGATATTGTCGATGCGGATACTAGGGAAGTTAAAATAGTAGTAACTATACTTCGTGGTATGATAGAAGCCCAACTTAACATTCTGTCCTGCAAACTGCGAAAGGTCGATTTGCACAGGCGTGAATATACTATCGTACTTACTGAGGTCGATGGATTGTACCTTCGTAAAGGTCTTTCCATTGTCGGTAGTGGCAACGATGCAGAAATAAGGAGCATCGGTATTGCCTTTGTAGCGCGACTTACCATCGTTGCAAGAGAATGCCAAATTGAAACTCATCGTAGTATGATCCTCGATAGCATAGATAGGCAGGAATAACCACTTGGAGAACTTATCAGAAGTGCTTTTTGTAGCAAACGGCGAAGCCAAGTGTGCGCGACCGCCAAAGCGAAAATCGATATTAGCCGTAGGCAAGAAACTCCAACGCTTAGCATCCCAACTATGGCGTTGCTGAGCCGTGATGGGAGTGAAATAACGCGAAGCATCAGCAAGATTGAGCATACTATCTAATGTTATCTCACTGGTCATCTGCTGCCAGCAGTTGATCATAATATCGGAATAATCATCGGCGATAGGCATACCCTCGAAACTCTGAACGAGCGGCAGGTCGTTAGTACCACAGACCGTAGTGAAACTAATGGGTGCTGTCCATGCACTGGCGTGGGTATCATCGCAATGTGCGCGTACAGAGAGCGAATAGGTAGTACCTTGCGTAAGCGGCGCATGGTTGATGATATTGAAAGGCTGCTCATAGACCTTGAAAGTATCGGTACCTACAGCAATCTCCCACTCTTCCTCATTGCCCGGAATCCAGTGGACGAGGGCTGAGTTCTCCGTAATCTGCGTAACCTCTACCAACTGCGGAGCAACACACTCGGGAAGGAGAGTAACAGTAATATCCTTTATATTGCATACATAAGCAGGATCGGCTTTAATAGCGATATGATGTCCTGTACCGCGATAGCGATGCAATAGAACCGTAAATTCCTCTAACTGATAAGGGTTGCCTGCACTAGAACTCATATTCAGTCGATTTTTGGTTTGAATCGTCTGAATAGATTGGAAAGACTCGATGCTATTAGACGAATCGACCACACCAATCTCATACTTGGTAAGATAAAGGCCATTGAATACATTCATCTGAATAGCCAAACGACTTGCTTCTACACCAAAGTCAGGCAGGATGACATAACTGCCAATCGGCATATAGAGGCAGTTCCATTCTTCGGCTTCTTCGCCAGCATCATCCATCTCATCGGTAAGGTATTTTGCTACACTTGCGTGAACGCCTGCACTAAGTGTCCAGCACATCGGGTCTTCTGCGAACGGCTCGTAGAGCGGCAATGTCGAGTTGACACAGTTGGTAGTAAAACTCATCTCGTGCCACTCGGTAGGACCTGTGGAGCAGATTGTACGCTGATAGAATGAATAAGTGGTAGAAGGTTGCAATCCGCTAATGGTAAACGACGGGCCGCCTACAAATGTCTTGTGAGCGACAACATCGGCTGCATCCAATTCATCGGGACGCGGCGACTTAGCATAGCGGCTGACTACTACCTCAAACTTATCATTACCACCGGCGAACCAAGAGAAAGCAGCCGAAGTATCGGTGAGCATAGTAATAGCATGATTAGAAGGCTCTGTACATTCATACTCCTCAACCCAAATACTATCAATAGCCGGTGCCTCGCCTGCAATACCAAATGAATAGTTCTGCCAATAGCACAATAATTGATAGACACCAGGTTGAGAAATCGTAACTGTGTCAATTAACTCTTTATATGCCGGTTCACCATAGAATTTCGGAATTACATTATACTCATTGTAATCTTTCTTAGTTACAGTAGGACTACCGGTAGTATTATCCATACGCTTCAGAGATTGTCCGACCGGTGTAACCATAGAAGGAGCCAACGAAACAGCAATGAAATCTTGAGTAGATTTTGCAGGATCTAAATTGCCCTTATTTCTAGCGCGGATACCGACAGTATAAGTTCCGATAGCAGGTATATTGATGTAACGAACCGCATAATCGTAGCAGTGGTCGGAAGAATTACCCGTAATGTAATATCCTACATTACCCTCATGCTGAATAGACAGAGCGGTCGTACCTTCTGCACCTACCAAAGAAGCATCGACAAATGCCCATTGATTTATATGTTCTTTACCGGAAGCATTTACATTGATAAACTTCCAGTTGTTAGCATTCTCGACAGCATCATCAAAACCATAGTTGTAAGGAAGTGTTGCTGCCGGAAGAGTTGTGGTGAAAGTAAGCACATCTGAATAAGTAGCCTTATCCACATTCGCGCGCACATACACATCGTATAAAGTATTGGGTGTTAACCCCGTCAGTGTAACTGCTGTGGTATCAGCCACCAGTTGCGTACCACTGCCAATAGCGAAGCCTTTAGGACCATACTCTACGACCCATTGATGAACAAACGGTGTTGCCTCTACGAAAGTAATCGTGGCTGTCGTATCTCGCAGTGCAGCCAATGTAAGCAACTGCACCGGAATAACTTCCGTTCTATCAGTGATGATATGGATATTATCGAGTAGTACGGAAGCACCTGTAGGAGTGAAACGCAGATACTGATAAGGTTGTGCCGATTCGTAGTAGTCCGCCAAATCGAAATAATAGGTTTGCCATTGGTCTGCATTAACACCTTTAATAGTAACTATAGGAATAGCAGGCGCATCTTCCAAAGGCGATTCCACTGCCTCAATAAGCAAATCGGCAGTTTTGTTGTAGCCATTATTCTTAGCATCGAAATAGAGAACTACTTCACGCAGCGAGGTTACACTGAGCATCGGCGTAATAGCCTTAGCAGCACCTTTCTTGGAACAACCAGCATCACCATAGGTAACATATAGATATTGGTTATCGGAACCGGCAACAGATATTTTTACTGTAGAAGAACCGGAACATTGTCCTCTATCATTAGTTGTATAAGTATCCGTTATCTGACTCCAGCAATTAGGCACTTGATTACTCGTACATCCCTCAAAAGTCTCTATATATGGGAGAAGTTGAATATCATCACAATCGGTATGCCAAGTAGCGAAACGGCTCCAAGTACTATGGTCTGTTTCAGAGCACTCACGACGCACATACGCATAATAGACTGTATTGCCATTCAGCCCATTGATACCTGCAAAAGTGGTATCTTTTACAAGTATATCTTTTACAGGTGTGTCGATATTGGGGTTGACATCTGCCTTATCAAAGATACGAATACGGAAAGTTCCTTTATTTGATGTAGCCTTCCACGACAGAGAGACAGAATCGTTGTCTTTGGCAACAACTATCAGTTCTGTAGGCGGAGTACAGGAGACAATACGCTCTACAGTTACCTGATCAATATAGATAGAACCGGAATACTCCTTTCCTGTAGAACCTTTGTATGGAAGAACTTGAATAGCAATATACTTGCCACGATTACCATTGTCATCCCCCGCATAGTTGGCAAAAGAATAGTATTTATCCTTGCCCGTCTTAGTACCATCTGCTACCACTGAATCTGCAAACATCGAAACATAAGTAGTAATATCATTGGGGTCGGTCATTACGCCCACCTCATAGAAATACTTGGAGCATTCCTCTATCGCAGTTCCCACAGTACCGGAAGCAGACGGCATTACCAACATAGAGAGTTGCAATTCGCTCGCATCTTTACAATCTACCAATGGGAAAGCACAATAGTTCTTGTATGCTACATCTACCTGAGCCAACCTAAGTGCTTTACCGCCGTTGTACCAACTTAAACTGCCAACACTTGCCGCAGTCTTGTCGGTAATCTTACCCGACAAAGTGTAGCAATCGGGAATCATTTCGCTTTGGTATCCTTCATAGTCTTCAGTGTATGGCAAAGCAACGGGCAGGCATAATGTAGTAAACGCCTTTTCTATGCTCCATTCACCTACGCAATCTTTGTCATCGCGAACCGATTGCACATACACATAATAGGTCGTACCCGGCAGGAGGTTCTCCAATGCCTTGCTTGTAGCAGTAACCTGTCCATCGAAAGCATCTGCCGTAGAATCGGAGGGAGATGCCAACGGTTTGGAAGCGACTTTCAAGTTCCATGCCGTTTCCACATCTGCTTTGTTCCATTGAATAGAAGCCGTAGAGGAAGTGATAGCCGACACATCTACAGAAGCAACACGCTTGCATTGCGGAATCTCTACAATCTTGACATCTTCAAGGCAGATGTACAATGTCTTGGTAGCACCCGCACGAGCATAATCTTGCAAAATAGCAATACGACCATCTTCACCTGTATAAGAACTGAAATCCACCAACCACTCTTCCCACTTTTTAGCAGCAGTCGTTTGCATTTTAGCCACCTCATGGAATTGACCATCAGATGTTACAACTCCAAAATAGGTGGTTGATTGCTCACCAAAATCAGAAGAATACCCGCAAGCATCCATAGTCATCTGCAAGGTATTGATGGGTTTATCAAATTTCGGGAATAGCAACTGGCCGGACTTGTTAGACGATGTCGTAAAATAGATGACATTACTCTTGCTTTCGTGATATACTGCCGGCGTAGAAGAGGACTTCACTGTAGGTAAGGCAGTACCCGATACCTCATAATATGGTGGCAATGTACCGTTTCCGGTAGCATAACTATTGAAATCCTCGTAGAACGGCACAGTCCATATACCCGGTTTTGTCCAGAAAGTACGAACCAGAGACCACATACCTACCTCTGCCCCCTTGATGGATTGCACATAGACATAGTATTGGGTAGAGTGAGACAAACCTGTAAGGTCAAAGATTGTGTCATTGGCAGTAAACTCCTTAACCGGAGTTTCTGCAGACGGATCAGTCTGTTCCGCTGTGAACAAACGAATATTCCACGACTTTGCATCACCATTCTCATGCCATTTGAGTTTGGCAGAAATCTCGGTAATGGTAGAATCGATGACTTGCACATTGGTAACACGCTGCGGAGTAGAAGACAAATTGATTACCAAGTTATCTATACAAATATCAGAGAGTTTATTGGTCGAGTTATTCATATAGAATACGATATACTTGCCATCGCCGGTATAGGACGACATATCTACACAGAAATACAACGGCTGCTTTACCGTATCTCCAATCACCGTTACAGATGTAACTTCTGTAAGTGTAGAAATATCTGTAGGATCTGTTATGACACCTATTTTAAGTTCATAATCATATCCGGTTGTACTGTAGATATATTTATTGGTCAGAGGATCTTTTTTGCTCGATTGTGTTTCTGCACTACTCCAAGCCCAAAAAGATAGGGCTACATCATGGACATCAGCATTGCTCAACTCCGGCATAATAATATAAGGTTGAGTGGCAGTTGCCTTTGTTGATTTGGCGGCTGCATAGAAACGCAAAGAAGGCTTAAGCACCTCAGCAGGAATAGGATAACCTTTCGTATCACGAGCACTCCATGCAGTAGTGTACACATAAGGACGATATGTACTGGAGGCAGCAACCGTAGTTCCTAAGTTGCCATTAGTCCAATACTGTGGAGCCTTGCCACCGCCTGTAGGCTCCGTTGAAAAGTCGTTATAATATGGAATAGTCAGCGCATACAATGTAGTAACCGTAGTGCTTGCCCATAGGTCATCACACGCAGGCGAAACATACACATAGTAGGTGGTATTGGGAGTAAGCCCTGTAGCCTCATATTCGGGTATGGTATTTACTACTGCATTCTTGACAATATCGCCATCGGTTGTTGCGGGGTCAATCTCTGTAGAAGACACCTTGATATTCCACGAAGTGGCGTTCATCGTTTCTGTCCAAGAGGTTTTGAAAGTAGCCGTACTCGTAGCCTCAGCCGAAAGATTTCGCACTGCAAAGCAGGTAGGTGCATAGTCGATAGCGATATCATCTATATATACACCCGGGGTTGCAATGCCCGGCTCTAAATAGAAAGTAATATAGCGTCCTTTACCCGTATATGGAGTCAGACTGATGTTGAAATTCTCCCAAGTTTTCTCGGCTTTGAACGATAGTGTATCTATCGGCGTTACATTGCCGCCCAAAGCGAGTTGTTTACCCTGCTCAATCTCGTTGGACTGTACATCTGCCACACCCACGATAATACGAACAGAAGAACCATTATTGGAATATGCCCAGAAAGAGAGAAACAGTTGGTTGACATCTACAGGCATAGCGGGCATCATTGCATAAGAAGTATAGTAGGCTGCCGAAGTGGTACCACGCAGAACCAAAGCCGCCGGAGTATAAGCCGAGGCAGTATGGTCGAGAGTGGTAGAGATATAAGAAGCATTAGCAGCATCATCCTCCCTGTCGTAGTACTTATGATCTTTATCAATGACACGCGTACCCATAACCCATTGCTCGGGAACGGCCATATAGTTATCGGTATAGAAATCGGGATCTAAACGGTCAAAACCTTCCGAATATGGTATCGTAACGGCTTTGCCGGTAGTGAACGAAACGACATCTGTCCATTCGCCTTCAGCGCAAGCAGACTGCACATAGACATAATAGGTGGTCTGCGGAGTAAGGTTGGATAATTGGTAAGGATTGGCAACAACCGAACCGGCAAACTCGCCCTTAGCCATATTCGGCTCGCACTCTGCGGGGTCGGTATATTGGCGGGTAGCGACAACCAAGTTCCACTCAGAAGCATTACCGGCTTCTAACCAAGAAATACGAGCCGAGTTGTAGGTAACATTCTGCACAGTTGTAAACATCGGTTGCGGACAATCTTGCGCGGCTTTGATAGTTATATCATCAATAACGATATGGTTCTCTGCCGTAGCATTACCCGAACGGAAAGCAATGATTTTTCCCGTACCCTTATATCCGATAAGCGAGATGGTAACATATTCCCATTTCTGTCCCTGTGGCAAGGTGATCGTCTTCAATTCGGTGAATGATGATTCGGTCGCCTCATCAGCCACGCCAATGGTCAATTCGCGCGAATAAGAACTACTTGATACCTCAGAAGCCACATAGAACGAAATCTGATAATCTTGTATCTTGGTAACATCCAACTCGGGGAGGAACAAATAACTCTTTGTATTGACAGTATTGATAAATTGGAAAGCCTTAGTGCTATTATGCGGATAGGCGGTGTTGACCAACGCACGATGCGAATGGTTAACAATTGTATAGCAAGCAGACAAGCCATCCTCGAAAGTCTCTGTATAAGGCACTTGCACAGCCACGCAAGGGGTAGTAAATTGCAATTCTGCCCACGGAGAAGTCTCACCATCCTCACACTCGTAGCGCACATAAGCGTAATAAGTTTGATTCGGCGACAGGTTAGCAAGGTCGATATAAGCACGCACCACATTATCATCGTAGGTATCCGCCTTCTGCGAGAAGTCGGAGATAGGTGTTGTGCTGACTTTCAGGTTGTTTTGCAAGAAATAATCGCTCGAGCAATTGGCCCATATCAGCGAAACACTATTAGAGGTAAGGCTCTCAAAGCGGAAGTTATCGGGAGCAACAGACACCTCACGCCTGTTTTCTACCGATATATAGCCCACTGCCGTAGTACCACCACCTTTATACATCGCCACAATGGCCACTTGTACATTTTGGGTTGCGGAAGCAGTAAATGGCAATTCGATATATTGAGTGGTTGTGGTAGCACTCTCAGACAGAGTAGAGAGTTCGTTCCACGCCTCAGACAGCGAGTTGCGATACAAAACAGATAGTTGATTGATACGGCTATTGCTTGAGAGCAAACGATAATCGATACGCATATATGGTTTCCGTCCTTCGCGCAGCGTAGCCACACTGACCAAAGGAGAGAATAGCGTATCTGATCCATTCTCCAACACTTGTGAGTACACCGCCTCACTGTTCTCGAAACTCCAGTAGGTACCGGATTCTGTCCATCCGGTCGGGAGTTGTTCGCTTGTGAAATCTTCGCCGATCACATTCGTCTGTGCAACACTCCATAGACTACACAAAGATAGCAAGAGCAACACGAGACTGCGAGTAAAGTAATTCTTCATAAGCAATCTGATTTTAGTTAAACATTAGTAGTAATTATTTTGTTGATTGTGATACGAGTTGTCCGTAGATATCAAATATCTGATTATCTTTGAGGATATATAGTCGCCCCTCATGTATGATTTTCCTTACTTCTGTTTGAGCAGGAGCCTCCGCTTGTTTGACAGGTATGTAGGCGCACGACATCAAGCCTTGCTCCTCGCCTGCTCTAACCAACATCACCGCATACTCGGCAGAAGTGTCCAACCCGTTTTCCTCCCAATAGTACGACGAGATAGCGCCATCGACAGGCGCACCATTTTTGTACCACTGGTATGACTCAAATTCATACCCGCCATTATATTCGGCATTAAGTAATCCCAAGACATCGTTCCAACGCTGCTGAATAATAGATGCAGAGTATAGCACTACCACTTCTCCTTGCGAATAACACGGTACCAACCCTTCGGTAGCCCAATAGATAGAGAAAGGATAACGCCCCGGCACCACATCGGATGGCACAGACAATGCTACAGTACGCTCTCCTATGGCAAACGGTGAAGATGGTACATAAGCCGTATCACGCCAACCGAGGAGTTGCTCTTGCGCAGCAAAATATATTCGGCAAGTATCAGCAATACCGTTGGTTATATCAAAGGTTATATCTGCGGATTGCGCCGCACCGGCACACGGTTGCTCTATATGAACCAAGTCGGCTTTGATAGTCTGCGTAGGCGGGAAGAAACGCAGTTGCAGAGTATGCACACTATCGCAACCATAGATATTCTTACCTTGGTAGATAATAGTAGTATCCTCCGTGTAAGTTTGACCTTGGTATGTGTAGGTCTGACCTTCTTCTACATTTACTTTCTCTAAGATATTATCTTCAGAGATAGTAGGAACAACTATCCTTGCCATCCAAGTATCATCACATTGCCCTACAGAAGCCTGCAAAGACACATCGATAGTGTCGCCCTCTGCCGGCAGTTCAATTACCGGATTGGGATCAGCGGACTGCGAGGCAGCCTGTCCGAAATCCCACAGCAATGCCTCAATAGGATATTTAGAATTCTCTATTACCTCGCCGGTATTCATATTCTTGGTTCGTACATGCGATAGCGAGGTAAAACGAATATAGTTTTTGCAATTTTCTTGATAAACCTGATAAATAGCATCAGCCACAGGATAACGAGGAATAGCACAGGCATCTAATGTAAAATAGCACTCAGCATCTGTTTTGTATATAACATCTACCTTATATTCTCTATCATCCTTAGAATCAACAGAATAGACCTGCTGATTGCCAATCTCTTTTTGACTCTTGTCGGAAGCCAAGTACCACTTATAGTTGAATCCTGCGGGGGCAACAAACTCGTTGGTAGGAGTATCACCACATTGGATACCGGTAATACCTCCGGCGGTACAATTGAGTGTAAAATAGGCATAGCCATAATGTACCGTAGCAGTACAACCATAAGCCGTAAGCACCACTTGTACATGCTTTCCGTCGAACTCTGCCAAGTTGATTCCTACCGTTGTCCAATCGCGCCAGCACACATCCGCCGCATCCACTTCTCCTCGTTTAACCGGACTTCTGTACCAACCATCTCCGGATGTCTGCGCTGCAAAATCTGCTGATGTACAACGGCTCAATTCTGCGCCGGTCTCGGCATCGAGCACTTGCAGAGTAAAACGCGGGCGGGCAGGTTCTTCATGTCCAGATGATTGCAATACCAAAGCATACTTAAGCATCAGCACGGATGCCTCTTGGTTATCTACAGTAAAATCATATAATATACGCGCTACATGCGCCTCATCCCATGTCCCGACACGCACAGAAGCAATTTCTCCGTCGGGTATAGTGCGCAAAGGAGCCACAGATTTGCCATCCGAATCGATACTATTATAGGTGCGTGCATCATACTCGCCCTCTATATAGTGTATCGTATGCTGACTGCGTATCGATTGGAAACCATAATCAATTTTCTTTCCTTTAGAACTCTTAAGCTGGGCATCCGCATCTTTCCAATTACCCGGAGTTTCCTCCAAATAGAAGCATTGGTTGTCCTGCAGGTCGAGATAATTGAAGCACTTAGAATCGTATATCAAAACTACAGGGAAAGCATACCAAACACTCTGTTCACCATTACAAACCACCTGAATATAAAAGTTATACACACCATGGTCGAGGTTGAGTATCAGTTTGGGTTCTTTTAGGTTTTGCTTCTCGATAACCTCTGTGCTGCCCTGACGAGAATAACGGATATTAAACAATTGGGCAGAGGATGTCCATGTAAAAGTAGCCTGTCGCCCGGAAACAAAAACTTGTAAATCGGTGGGAGTACCACAATTATTGCGCGCCAGTTGGATATTATCCACACACGGCCCCGGATTGCGTTGCACAGCATTACCGCTTAGCACAAACACAAGTGTAAGACGATACTTTGTATTGCTTGCCACCTGCACTTTTCCAACAGGATGAAGCCAAATAGATGAGCCGGACAGCAACTGTGTAGAATCACCCACATCAACCATCTTAACCAAATTGCGCGTGATATACTGCGCAGGATTATCATTCTGCGAACAGGTCATTGCCCCGAAGTCACTTTCAGGAATCCATGCCGCATACAAGCCGGCACGAGACGAATCACCCACATTCTTCCAATCGAAAGCCAAATCGTACTCACCCGGCTCCAACGAATCGAACTCACGCCAAGCCAACATAATATGCGCTTTGCCTGTAGCGTAACCGGCAGTAGCACCTCCATCGGCGGATATATAGATGCTTTTTGCTCCAGCCTTTGCCTCGGCAGAACCGATAGCCCATTTGTTATTCCAATCTACTGAAGTATTTTTAGCATAATTGAGCGTCCAAAGTGCGTTCTCGGCATCATCCTCGAAATCGCAAAAATAGTACGACTCCGCCTTAGCAGGAAGTAAGATATCCAAAGAAAGGCAAGACAGCAACAGGAGTATCAGTTTACGCATACAAAAGAAATATAATTTGGTTGATTATACGATTGAATCTACAATACCACCACACGAATGATACGCATACCATTCGAGGTACAAACTCGCAACAAGTACCATCCCGCAACTGCCGGAGCAGATACTCGATAGGATTGTCCGCGCGATACCGACTGTCCGGAAACAGTAAGCCATTCGTAAGACAACGCCACATTCTCTTCAAACGCCACTGTTTCGCCCCTACGCAAAGCAATCGCCTGTGGTAAAGAACCTGTGGAAACACTTTCTATCGGGGTAAGCAGACTATAGGAGAAAGGACATATCCATAGCGAAGTACCATCCTCCAACACCACTGCTACCGAATACTGTGCATCGCTACTCATTCCCTGCTCATAGTAGGCGGCATCGGTAGCCCCTACAATGGCCAATCCGTCTTTGTACCATTGGTAGGAAACGATGTGGTAGTTGTCGTTAAAATCAGCATTGCGGATAATAAACATCTCTCCCAAAGCGGGTTCTACAATGCTATTCGAGAGGTTGATTGCAAACGAACAAGTATCCACATAAGTATCACACCAAGACATATAGGATAGCACCTGCGCTGTATATCTTCCGGCACGGACATCAGTAGGAGCCACCGATAGTTGCATATCCGCCTGACGACCGGGAAACACAAACTCACCTTGACCGGGTACTACCACTTTGAAACTATCTACCCACTCAGAGTGAAGAGCAGTAAAGACTAATTGATCGCCACCTAACACTCCACCACATATCTCCGATTGGGATGCAAAGACCACCGGTCGCTCTGCACAAGTAAGATAAAGGGTGATAATGCTGTCGCAACCGGTAGAATAAGCCGACAGAGTATCAACATAAGTGCCCGTCTTGCGAAGAAGGCGATTGGCAAAACTATAGGTAGCCTCAGCGCAGATAGTATCATATACCACTACGCGTTTCGACGGGATAACTTGCAGGTGAAGTGTGGTTACACTATCACACCCCGTAATCGTAGAAATCTGATTATCTACATATTCGCCCTGCTCCATATACATATTTCCCGACCCTACCGGGAACTCTACTTGCATTCCTTCGCAGATAGTGGTATCCACCACATTGTCTATCCTGTCTATGGCCGGTATATGAATAGTCAATTCGGTAGAATCTTGGAACAAAGAATCATTCACATACACACCCGTCCACAGGCGATAGGTAAGCGTATCACCGAGATTCGAGGCCGATACCTTATGCCCTTGATACCAAAGACTGTCGGATACCACACGCCCATCAGGCAGAGTCCAACGACAATAGTTGATACGCTGACTATAATCATGTTCCACCTTTCCTGTAATCTGATTGGTCAATCCGATATGCGAAGCGTTATACAGCATAAATCCGTTTTGGCAGTTTTGCGGTGTCCACTGCCATTGTATCTCTGCCAATGGGTTGTGCGGTTTAGCGGTAGCATACAATTCAAAACCACATTGGTCATTGGTAGGATATGTAGCGTGGCACACATACTTATTGGTATCCATCGCATTCACCGGAAAATAACGCTCGGTGGTGATAGTATCACGGAATAAGGTATCTAATACATTAAACCACGCATAGTTGAATCCATCGGGAGCAGTAAACATCTGGGTTTGAGCGTCAGTTCCCCATGGTAGTCCGTCCACATCAGTACGAGAGCAACGGAGCGTAAAATAAGCATAGCCGTAGTGCCCACCCTGGTCGCAATCGTAGGAAGTAAAAGTGATATAGAGTTCTTGCCCTACATATTTCTCCAGGTTGATACCTACCATACGCCAGTCTTGCCAATGGACAGACACGCTACCCGTTCCCGTTGCTTCGTGCCATAGCGATTTTATCTCCGGGTCTGCCCACTCGGTAGAAGTAGGAGCATGGAAATCGGCTGCTCCGCAAATAGGTTCCACTTGATTGCCGTTTTGGTCGTGTATCTCGAGCGTGAAGCGCGGTTGGTCATCGGCATCATGGTCGGGGTTCTCCAATACGATTGCATACTTAAGCAGCAGCAAGGCTGAGATTTCCGACTCTACCTCATAGCGGAAAGTAATCGATTCATATTCGCTGCCCGTATTCCAGTTGCCTAACCTGACCGAACCCATCTCGCCCACCGGCACAGTGCGCAAGCCAATAGTTTGTTTCCCTACACGCATGATAGTACGCGGGTCTATCTCAGTGGTATCATAATGGGTGGTGTGTCGACTGCGAACATCGTCAGCATCAAAATCAACTTTTGTATTTCCCTCTATTGTCTTGCCTTTGCGTTTATCCCATTTGCCATACTCGAAAGTAGCATTGTACATATTGAGGATATCAAAGCAATCGGTTTCATAAAGGAACACCTTGGGGAATATAGTATAGACCGTCTTATCTGTACCATTGATACCACAAATCCAAAACTCGTATGCGCCAAACTCCGCCCTATTGAGTACTACCTCTGCCGAGTCTGACTTAACTGATGTAAAAGCACTATCACCTTTCTTCCGATAGAGAATCTCATAACTGTCGGCTGCACCATTCCAACTGATGGTAGAAGTATTGAGTTGAGTAACCACATGGATGTTATCCGGATAACCGTTCACCGATGCCTTCGCCAACTGCACATTGTCGATGGCCACAGACTGCCCTGTGGCAGCAGAACTATTGACCCATACAAATAGCAAGCGCGTATCATCGGCATTGGCAAGCGCACGAGGTATAATAACCGACACCTGCACATGTTGCCACGAATCGAAACCATTGAGGCGTGTATTACTGCCCATACAAGAAACAGCATAACTCACCCACGACGGTTCTACACTGTTACCCAGACAAACTATCGAATTAGTACTGCGTGATTCAAATACAACCTTGAGATAACCATCGCCCTTATTGCCCATACCAATCCAATCGAATGCAATATCATAGTTGCCGCGCTCCAAAGACACATCGCGATATGCTATCAACACATTATTGGTATTGGCAAAAGAATCCGTTACCCCTGCATCACAAGATACATATAGTGCTTTTTCTCCCGTATATGCCGTAGCGGTATTGATAGTCCATGCATTGGTCGTGATTATCTGCTCTATGCCGGGGTTGAGTACCCAATTAGCATTCTCGGCATCGTCCTCAAAATCGCACAAATAAGGCAAATCGGCAGTAGTGATTCGGTTTTGAGCGCACACACCAAGACACCATACAGACAATATGGTTAGCAAAAATCCAAAGCGTATGCACTTCATATCAACAAAGATTTAATCGGTTATACACATACATTTTCCACGCCCCTTAATCTGCCAAAGTGCAGTAAATCGCACTCCCACCACCAACTGCGAATAGGCAGTATGGTATAGACCCGGAAAACCATACTCGGCAAAGGCGGACAGATAATAGCCGTTTCGGCTAAAGTACCCTTGCTCCTCACGCCCATTGAGCCGACACCCAATCTCCGCACATAGGCGCACATCGAGCATCACTTGCGGCACATCTGCTGCCCAACGATAAGCCACTTTCTGCGACTGCACCTCGTGTGGCAGCATATCGGATGCCGATATCCATTCGCCCGTAAGCGGGTCGCGACCGTACATCCCGGAAACATGCACTTGTTTCTCCCCCTGCTCTGCCTGCTTCGACCATAAAGTAGCATGCACTTTTACACCGGCTATGGCGTAGAAGCGTTGCCACTCCCCACCAAACATCAAAGGCAGTTGCACCGACAAGCGTTGAATACAATCATGTCTCCCGGCAAACATTGTATCTATACCCAAGACGAAATTGCCACTTTCAGTATTGGCATAACCCTGTATCGTAGAATCAGGTACTTGGTTGGAAACAAATGTATGTCTCGCACCGACACCTATATCAAAAAGAAAATGATGATATGCCAATCTGTAACCGATACCCAAAGAAGTAGCCGAACCGGCAGAACGGAAACGCTCACTGCCATTGATAGGATGTTCATTAACATAGCCTTCATCAATCGACAAGCGCACAAAATGAGACTGAGCAAAAGACTCGGTACACAGAATCAAAGAAAGACTCCAAAGAAAGAGATAAAGTACAGTCTTTTTCATGTCCCATAAAGCAGTATGGTTGATGCCCTAATAGAAAACCCTACATTCTACAAATATACAAGTTTTCCACTGTGCAAAGGTACAAACAAAATGACAATTATGCAAGGGACGAACGAAAAAAAATAACATTATGGCGTTTTTTTTGCTTTTTACTCGTCTTTTGCAAGCAAAATCCCAATAAATATACACTTATTGTATGCTATAAAACATACTTTTCTCGTATTTTTGTTCATAGTTTCACTCTCACAGAGCAAAGCGTATATTCTCTACCCACCGTAACAAAAGCAGGTTACCCCATAAAAAACAAAGCAGGTTGCATCTGTGTGCAACCTGCCAAGTAAAGATGTGTATTGAATAAAGAAAACAGAACTTTTCGAGCAAAAGTTCAAAGATATTCCTCGAAACAACTATTTGGTTATACCCCCGCTCGGTAGACTTCTCTACTATTTGAGTAAAGGCCACCTCTTGCGAGAGGGTTATTCAGCCTCGGCCTCGTTTTTCTCTGTGCTCTCAACTACATCTACCAGTTTGTAGCCTTTGCCGTGTACGCCCAAGATACGATAGCCGGTATCGTCAAGGAAACGACGGAGGTGGTTGATGTAAACCGACAGCGAGCGCGATGCGAAGTAGTCATCGGTTTTCCAGAGGGCCGCCAAGATAGCGTGGCGCTCAACCAGGTTGTTCATGTTGCGGCAGAGCATGAGGAGCAAGTCACTCTCACGCGAGGACATGTGCTTGCCATCGAAGGTCTGGTGAACAGAGTCGAAGCGTTTGCCCGCCAAGTCATACACAACGGTCTCGTTGTCGATACCTGCCAAGTAGCGGCGGAGGACAGCCTGTATACGGTAGATAAGGATGTCCATGCTAAAGGGTTTGGTTACATAGTCATCGCAGCCCAACTCGAAGGCACGGAGGACATCCTCCTTGGCACTGCGCGAGGTGAGCATAATCACCGGCACTTGCTTGCCTGCCTGACGAAGGTAAGACAGTACCTCAAAACCGTCTAGGGTCGGAAGGTTGATGTCGAGAAGACACAGATCTATATGCGAGTTTTGGATTGCAGCCAAAGCATCCTGCCCATCGCCTACGGTTATTACATTGTACTCACGGCCGGTGAGATAGTCGGACAAGACAGTACTAAGGTTGATGTCGTTGTCGCAAATTAAAATGTTTACTTTAGAGGTCAGCATATCATTTAAAAAATTAGAAGGTTTAACATTCACTTAAAAATGAGTAACAAACACTATGCCAAACTATTCCATGAGAGAAAGAAATAATAAAAATAGTAGTTTATTTGCGTATTTCGCGGAAATTATCTATCTTTGTGGCAGATTATTAATGCGCAAAGTGCAATTATGCGCGAGGTGCAATCCTCAATAAGTGCAATTATACGCGAGGTGCAGTAACGCACAATGTGCAATCTCAACAAGAGCAGATATGAGCAAAGTGCTACTTATATTCACGGGCGGGACCATCACGATGGTGCGTGATAAGGCCACGGGTGCGCTCAGTCCGGCCGACATGGAGTCGTTTAAGGCGTTTATGCCTGAACTATTTAGCGGCGACATCAATATCGATATAGAGGCATTCGACCCCCTGTTAGACTCGTCGGATGTGAATCCCGACAACTGGGCGAAGATGGCGCATTTGGTATATGACCAATACGACCGATATGATGGTTTCGTCATCCTCCACGGCACGGACACGATGTCTTACTCGGCTTCGGCGTTGTCGTTTATGCTGGAGAACTTAGGCAAGCCTGTGGTGTTTACGGGTAGCCAGTTGCCCGTAGGTCTGCTGCGCTCGGATGCCAAGGAGAACCTGCTGACAGCCATCGAGATAGCCGCTGCCAAGGACGAATACGGAAACCCTATTGTACCGGAGGTAACTATTTTCTTCGAGGATAGGCTGTTTCGTGGTAACCGCACCACCAAGCGCAACGCGGAGCATTTCTCGGCATTCAACTCGTATAACTACCCTGCTCTCGCCAAGGCGGGAGTACATATCACCTATCAGCCCCACCTTATTCATTATAATAATCCCACTCTACCGCTGCACCTGCGCGTGAAAACCAATCAGAATGTAGGAGTGCTGAAACTATTTCCGGGCATACAAGAACCGATTGTGCACCAAGTGTTGACCACTCCGGGTTTGCGCGGGCTGGTATTGGAAACTTTCGGCAGCGGCAATGCTCCGTCGTCGGAGTGGCTGTATAGGCAGTTGCGCGATGCCGTGAACCGAGGGATAATAATAGTGAACAAGACGCAGTGCAACACGGGCAGTGTAGAGATGGGGCGTTATGCGGTATCGATGAACCTGCTCAAGGCGGGCGTGCTCTCCGGCTATGACATCACCACGGAGGCATTGCTAACCAAGATGATGTATCTCTTGGGCGAGAACCCGGACAATCCCGACTTGGTGAAACGACTGCTACAACAGAGCCTATGCGGAGAACTGACCATCCCTGTATCGAGCAATGCAGAGAATGTAATGGAGCCGTAGGGGGCTACTCTCGCGCGCGTGTGCACGCGAACAATATATAATATATATGCATAATGCAGCAAGGAGTAAGGACTAACAAAAACCAAATAAATATGAAGAACTTAGAACCGAAGGGTGTATGGAGTAATTTCTACGCCCTAACGCAGATTCCTCGTCCGAGCGGACAGAAGGAGGCAATCTCGGCTTTTGTGGCTGACTATGGTCGCAGTCTCGGTCTGGAGACGATAGTGGATAGTATAGGCAATGTGCTTATTCGCAAGCCTGCAAGCGCAGGTATGGAGGGGCATGCAGGTGTGATACTGCAAGGCCACCTCGATATGGTGCCCCAGAAAAACTCCGATAAGGCGTTCGACTTTGCCAAAGACCCGATAGAGGCGTATGTAGAGGAGAATGGCGAGTGGGTTACGGCTAATGGGACAACTCTTGGCGCAGACAACGGTATAGGTGTAGCCACGGCGATGGCCATACTGGCGGACAAGACTGTGGTGCATCCGCCCTTAGAGTGCCTATTCACGGTGGACGAAGAGACGGGTATGTATGGTGCTTTTGCCTTAGAGGGCGGGGTGCTGCAAGGCAAGACACTTATCAACCTCGACTCCGAGAGCGAAGGCGAACTGTATGTAGGTTGTGCCGGGGGTGTGGACACCACTGCCACTTTCGACTTCGAGCCGGTCGATACCGAGGAGGGTGATATTGCTCTGCGTGTATCGGTGCGCGGCTGCAAAGGCGGGCACTCGGGCTGCGACATCAATATGCAGCGAGCCAATGCAATTAAGTTGCTGTTCCGTTTTCTCAAAGACGCAGTGGCTAACTATGAGGCGCGCCTCGCTTGTGTAGAAGGCGGCAGTCTGCGCAATGCTATACCTCGAGAGGCGTCGTGCCTGATAACTATCCCCGCCGAGAGCAAGGACGACTTGCTCGAATTGGTGGCAGACTATGAGGATTTGTTCATCTGCGAGTATGACGGCGTGGAGGATAATCTCTCGCTAACGGCGGAGGAAGTAGAGTGCCCGAAGGTAGAACTGCCCGAGGATGTGCAGGACTTCCTCATACATGCCATCACTCTCTGCCCTCACGGCGTATATCGCATGATTCCGGAGATGCCCGATGTGGTCGAGACGAGCAACAACTTGGCGATGATTGAGACGCAGGGTAAGCAGATAAAAGTATATTGCCTTACTCGCTCGTCGGTCGAGAGCCGCAAGGAAGAACTGCAATCGGTGATAGAGTCGGCGTTCTCGTTGGCGGGCGCAGAGGTGGAGTTCTCGGGCAGTTACCCCGGCTGGAAACCTAACCTGCACAGCCATATACTGGAGGTGATGAAAGCGACCTACCGCCGTGAGTTTGGCGACGAGCCTCGTGTGATTACCATCCACGCAGGACTGGAGTGCGGTATCATCGGACGCAATTACCCTGGTATGGATATGATTAGTTTCGGTCCAACCATAGAGCACCCCCACTCGCCTGACGAGCGTGTGAACATCAAGACAGTGCAGAAGTTCTGGCAGTTCTTGCTTGCCACCCTGCGCGAGTTGTAAAAGGAGATACAAGACGGCGCGTGTTGTAATTAGGATACAAGACGAAATAATTAAAACAGAAACGGAGTGCCTTATGACACTCCGTTTTTGTATTCGATTTTATGCCCCCAAAAAAACACACCTCATAGTGTAGCAGCATATTTTTCCATAGCACTGCACTCTGTTTTACTATGCCTATACCTAAAATACAGAAACACCCACAAATAGAAAAATGTTACATTTCACATCATTTCGTTTACAATATGTCAAACGGAGTTTAAGCCGACATCATCGAATTCTTGTCGCAACCTAATCGAGACCTAAGAAACAACAGCAAAATATCAAAAAGAAAGCCAATATCTACCAAAAGCATCAAATTGTCATATTGCCTTCATGTAAATCGGCACCTATTCAGATGCCCTTTGCATAATCATTCTCCTTCTATCACACAATTAGGCCTGATTTTATGCACCACAAGTGGAAAATAAAAAAACGACTGCTTAGCATTGAACTGGGCAGTCGTTTTTGGAAGTAATTATATGTCTAATTACATAGCAATTATATGTTTAATCGTCCATTAATCGCCATTAGCGGAGAACCTGTACCATGGTGACTTAATGGCTTTTTAATGGGCTTTAATGGAGGACTACACAATGCATAATTATATGTCTAATTACATGATAATTATATGTTATCCTCATTACATTTCTAATGAGAGAATCACATTCTCTCCGGCACCTCTATTCCGAGGAGAGCCATTGCGGAGCGGATGACCTTAGCCACGGCAGCGGAGAGAGCGAGGCGCATGGTGCGAACCGAGGCAGCGGGCTCGTTGAGGATGCTATAGTCGTGGTAGAACGAGTTGAAATCGCAAGCCAAAGCATAAGCATAGTTCGCAATCACGGCAGGCGAGAAATCATTGCCTGCTTGGCGCACCGCAGCAGGATAATCAGCCAAACGCTGAATGAGTGCCAACTCCTTGGGTTGGAGCGTCAAGGCTACAGGTTGATAAGCCTCTTGCTTGCCTGCCTTACGCAGGACAGACTGAATACGGGCGTAGGTGTATTGGATGAAAGGTCCTGTATTACCGTTGAAGTCGATACTCTCAGCAGGGTTGAAGAGCATGTTCTTGCGCGGGTCCACTTTCAATATAAAGTATTTGAGCGCGCCCAAACCAACCACGCGTGCAATCTCATTCGCCTCTCGGGGAGTGATATCGGGGAGAGTATTGACTTTATCGCGCGAGATCTCTCGTGCGTCATCAATCATCTGCTGCATGAGGTCATCGGCATCCACCACCGTGCCTTCACGGGACTTCATCTTGCCATTGGGCAACTCGACCATACCATACGAGAAATGCACCAATTCTTTGCCAAACGGAAAACCCAAACGGTCGAGGAGGATAGATAGCACCTTGAAGTGGTACTCCTGCTCATTGCCCACCACATACACCATCTTATCGATGGGATAGTCTTGGAAACGCAGTTTGGCAGTGCCGATGTCTTGGGTCATATAAACAGAGGTGCCATCGGAGCGGAGGAGCAGTTTCTCGTCGAGACCGTTCTGCGTGAGGTCAGCCCATACCGAACCGTCTTCGCGGCGATAGAACAGCCCTTCCTTCAACCCTCGCTCGACCTCTTTCTTCCCCTCCAAGTAGGTGTTCGATTCATAATAAATCTTATCGAAACTAACGCCCATCATCTTGTAGGTCTCGTCGAAACCGGCATAGACCCAACTATTCATCTTCTGCCACAGCGCACGCACTTCGGGGTCGCCCTGTTCCCATTTAAGCAACATAGCCTGCGCCTCTTTGATGAGAGGTGCCTCGCGTTTGGCTGTCTCCTCGTCCATCCCCTCGCCCATCAGTTGTTTGATTTGGGCTTTGTACTCCACATCAAAGCGCACATAATAGTCGCCGATGAGGTGATCGCCTTTCTTTCCGCTTGATTCGGGAGTCTCGCCGTTGCCATATTTAAGCCAAGCGAGCATCGACTTGCAGATATGGATACCTCTATCGTTGACGATATTAGTTTTGACCACTTTCCATCCGTTCGCCTCTTGAATCTTGGCTATCGAATACCCGAGGAGATTATTGCGCACATGCCCGAGGTGGAGAGGCTTATTGGTGTTAGGCGAACTGTACTCCACCATCATCAGCGGTTGCGAACCATCATCCTTGGTGCGGGTCTGATAGCCATAGTTCTCCGTGCAGGCGATAGTCTGCAACTGCTCCAACCAATAGGTCTGCGCAATAGTTAGGTTGAGAAACCCTTGCACGGCGTTGTATTTCTCAATGAGGTCGCCCTTCAGTGCCTCACCTATCTCGCTTGCCACCTGTGCAGGAGCCTTGTGAGCAGCCTTGACAAAGGGGAAGACCACGAGAGTGATGTCGCCCTCAAACTCCGGGCGGGTCTTTTGGAGTTGCACTTGTGCAGGGGTAGCCTCGATGCCGTAGAGGTCTTTCACCACGGCTTGTACCTTCTCGATAAGTATATTTTCTAATGTCATATTGATATAATTTTACTAATTAGTTATTGCCTCGCCGTTGTGCGGGCGCAATGCTATCGCTAAGCAACCGAGCATTAAGGCTATTGACAACGGAGTCGAAGGTGGGTCTGAACTGCGCGGGGACAGGTGCGACAGGGGGTGAGACCATCTTGAGCGGGTCGATAGGTGAATCGCCTTTCCACACACGGAAGTCTAAGTGCGGTCCCGTAGATGCACCCGTACTGCCCACATAACCAATCACTTGCCCTTGGCTGACATGCTTGCCCACCGCCACACCTTCGCCATACTTACTTAGGTGCAGATAGGCAGTGGTGTAGGTGGAGTTGTGGCGAATCTTAACGGTGTTACCTCCCCCACCCTTGTAGCCTTTCTCGATGACGACACCATCACCGATAGCCACGACGGGTGTGCCTGCGGGTGCTGCATAGTCCACGCCTGTATGCGGGCGCACTACCTTATAGACAGGGTGTTTGCGGGCGTAGGTGAACCTACTGGAGATACGCTTATAGTTGAGCGGAGCCTTCAGAAAAGCCTTGCGCAGGCTGTTGCCATCGGCATCAAAATAGCCTCTGCACTGCCTATCAGTGGGCTGATAATCAGCCATATCGAACCAATAGGCGTCTTGCCACTTGCCTGCATGGAAGAAGCGGGCAGCATAGATACGACCAATGCCCCAACGAGCGGAATCGACAAACTGCTCATCATAATAGACGCGAATAGAATCACCCTGCTGCAAGCCGAAGAAATCGATAGTCCAAGCATAAATCTCGCTCAGTTCGAGCGCCAACTCAACAGGCAGGTCAGCATCTACCATAGCATTCCAGAGGCTCGACTCGATGACTGCCTCGGCGGTGCGAGGGACGATACGAATGGGCTTTTGTATATGGTCGATATGGAGCGAGTCGGTCAAATGGAGCACCTTAGCCGTGCGTGCATCGGGCAGATAGACCCAATAGCAAAGGCGTTCGGTGTGTAGGGAATCGGCAGTGCAGGTATCTCGATACAACGCCAAGAACTGCTTGCCGGCCTGAATCTGACGGACATCAAACTCGCTCTGCGGAAGAGTGGATACTTGGTTGATTTGGTTGCGCGAAGCCCCGAGGCGCGACAAGATACCGCCTAAGGTCTCACCCATCGCCACACAACCCGTGTCGATACGAAACGAATCAACGGCGATACCATACTCGTAGCGAATAGGCACTATCTCCTCGTCGTACTCCTGCTCCTCTTGCACCGGTTTACTGCACGCCACAAGGAGCAAGACACACCCCAACACCGTCGTTATTCGCAGCCAACTACGCATCCTTCTTGGGATATTTACGGAACCACGAACTAATCTTCAGGCGCACCACGCCGAGCAATGCCTCGGAGAAGATACCGCCCGACATCTTGCTGGTGCCAAGTACGCGATTAACAAAGACGATAGGCACCTCCACAATCTTGAAACCGCACTTGTAGGCGGTGAACTTCATCTCAATCTGGAAGGCATAGCCCTTGAAGCGAATCTTATCCAACTCGATGGTTTCCAAGGTCTTACGCTTGTAGCAAACGAACCCTGCGGTGGTGTCGTTGATAGGCATACCGAGCACAAAACGCACATACTTGCTGGCGAAATAACTCATCAGCACACGCCCCATAGGCCAGTTGACCACATTCACACCCGATACATAGCGGCTGCCAATCGACATATCTGCTCCCCCGTTGGCACATGCGTCATACAGTTTCATCAGGTCTTGCGGGTTGTGGCTAAAGTCGGCATCCATCTCGAAGATATACTCCGCCTTATGCTCGATAGCCCACTGAAAACCTGCGATATACGCCGTGCCAAGACCCAATTTGCCTTGTCGCTCCACGATGAAAAGACGGTCCTTGTACTTGCCCTCCATCATCGTCTTCACAATGTCCGCCGTACCATCAGGCGAACCGTCATCAATCACCAGCACATTGAAATCAATCGGCAGCGTCATCACGGCGGTGATGATGGCCTCGATGTTCTCCTTCTCGTTGTAGGTAGGGATAATCACTAATCTATCCATCTTATGTTCTCCCATTATTTTAGTTTATATTGTTGCCTTATTTACGCATTACGCATTGTCGTTGCCTTATTTGCGCACCATTTATTTACGCGCTGCGCATTGCCTTGTTTTATGCATGTCTTATTTTACGCGTTGTCGTTATCTCTCAGCACACCGTTACCGAGGCGATAGATACGGCTCGGACTGGTGCGGTCGAGGGCATTGAGATAGACATTCTGCCCGGGGATAACACCTATTTCTTGCAGTTTGCCCGCCACGGTGTTGTATGCCACCTCGGGGTCGTTGTTCTCCAGGCTGAGATGGCAAAGCCATATATTGCGCAGTCCCTCGTGGTAGTTACGCGCCAGCAGTTCGCCGCAAGTGGCGTTGCTCTGGTGCCCCGTAGGCGAGAGGATACGCTGCTTGAGGTAGGTGGGATAAGGGCCATTGAGCAAGAGGTGCTCGTCGTGGTTTGCCTCGATGACAATATGATTAGCCGTGCGGATATACGCCTCCAAATCGGCATTGGGTTCGCCACAGTCGGTAGCAATCATAAAGCGTTGCCCCCCATAATCAATCACATAGCCCACACACTCGGTAGAGTCGTGGCTGATACCAAAGGTATTGATAGTCAGGTCGCCGAGAGTCCACTCGGTGCCTTTCTCAAAGTAACGCCTGCTGGTCTTGAGTTTCTCCCGAACGCCATAGTTGCGGTCGATACCCTCGTGGATGAGGCGGGTACTGTAGATGGGCAGGTTCACCCGCTCACCTAATGTGCCCACGGCGCGTATATGGTCCGCATGGTCGTGCGTTACCAGTACGCCCATGATGTTAGCAAAATCTAGCCCCATGCTGCGCAAGTGCTTTTGTATGAGGCGTGCGGAGATACCGGCATCTATCAGTATGCCGCGCTCTAATGTACCAAGATAGTAACAGTTACCGCTGCTACCACTTGCCAAACTACGAAATATAAGGTCTTTCTCTACCATGTTATCAATTAGCCCGCAAAGATACAAAAAAAATCGCAGACCCGCAAATAAAAATGCGCACCCAATGCAGAATGCGGAATGCAATGAAGAATGCAGAATGCACAATGCAGAATGATGAATGCAGAACTCACTGCTCAATGCATAATGAAAAATGCGGAATGATATGTCAATTATATGCTTTCTTTGTTCCCGCTCTGCACAACCTCCATAGAGGGGCTTGGCGAGGCTGTACTTTATTGCACATTTTAACACTTAGTTTACCCTATATTCCACTTCGGTCTGCACCCTGACCGTAGTATGTAATTAGTATGTGATTAGTATGTGATTAGTATGTGATTAGTATGTGATTAAGCGAACCCGATAATACCCTAACGCTACCTTCGCAATACGCCCACGGCACACAAAAACTAATAAAATACATTAAAAAAACACTCATCCTCTCCATTCGGGATAAGAGCAATAATTCAATGGAGAATAATCAGAGCAATTAACGGAGAATAAATAGCACCTATATGGTCATTTATATGGTCTTTAATGGAGTCCTCTGCCCCTACCCAAAGAAATAATTATATGTCTAACCGTCAATTGTATATTATGTTTTGCGAGGCGGGCAGTGTGCTATTTTGTCTCTTTTGAGAAATGATTGGTATCGCCGTTTTTAAGGGCATTGACGAGCATACCGCAGGCGGCAAGGATGTCTTCGCCACGGCTGCGGCGAATGGTGGTGGTCAGACCGTGTTCGGTGAGATAATCGCGCATCCACTCCATCTGTCGCTCGTTGCTGGCGGGGAATGTCAGCGGGTGGTCTGCGTGGGACACCTGCTCTACCCCCGCATGGAAACGGATGAGGTTGATACGGCAGTTGAGGTTGCGCAAGAGGCGCAAGAGTTCGTTGGCGTGTTTGGGCGTATCGTTGATGCCCGCCCAGCAGATATACTCGAAACTGACACGGCGTTGGTGCTGCCAATCGTACTGCTTGAGAAGAGCCAAGACATCGGAGAGAGGATAGAGTTTCTCCACCGGCATAACTTGCTGACGCTCAATGGAGAAGGGGTTGTGGAGCGAGATAGCCAAGTGGCACTCACTCTCATCCAAAAAGCGTTTCAGACCCGAGATAACGCCCACCGATGAGACGGTGATACGGCGCGGAGACCAAGCGCAGCCCCATGGCGCAGTCATCACCTGCAAAGAACGCAAGACCGCGTCGATATTGTCCATCGGTTCGCCCTCGCCCATATAGACGATATTGGTGAGCGGAACAAAGGAGTGGTCTGCCGGCAGAGGTTGGTGCGACGGGTTCTCGGAGGTAAGCGGGAAAGAGAGTATCTGATTGAGTATCTCAGCAGCGGGGAGTTGCCCATGAAAACCGAGCGTCCCCGTCATACAGAACCGACAGCCCATCTTGCAGCCCATCTGGGTAGAGACGCAGAGCGTGGCACGGTCGCCATCGGGGATATAAACCGACTCGACATACTGGTCGCCTATCTGAAAGAGGTACTTGCGGGTACCGTCTTGCGACTCGGCGTGCGCCACGGGGGCGTGCCTCCCGACCGTGTATTGCGCCTTGAGTGCCTCTCGACCACGCAGAGAGATATTGGTCATCTCATCAAACGAGGAGACACGGCGGACATAGAGCCACTCGGCTAACTGCTTGCCTGCAAACTTCTGCAAACCAACGCTTTGCACTACGATTTGCAGTTCCTCTAAGGTCTTTCCCAACAATGATTCCATAGGGTAAAGTCAGTTATTTGTTGGTGATATTAACATCTACATGCGGATATGCAAAGCCAAACCCGTTCTGTGGCAACTCGGTGTAGAAACGCAGATTGAGGTCATAAAAGACATTCCAGTAGTCCTCCTTGCGCACCCACGCCCGCACAACAAACGAGATGTCGTTATCGTTGAGCGAAGAGAGTGCTACAAAGGGGTCAGGAATAGGCAGGTTCTCGGTATTGACTGCCGAGCGGGAGTCCACCTTGGGGCGTTGGTCGGCCGAGGTAAGAATGCGCATATCGGAACGGAGAATCTGCTGAATGAGTTGCATACACTTATCGGCATCAGAGCCGTATTCTACACAGACCGTCCACTCCACACGGCGCAGAGGTTGAGCAGACACATTCTCAATATTGCCACTAAAAAGCGAACCGTTGGGGAGGACAATGACACGATTATCGGTGGTAAGAATCTTGGTGGAGACAATGGATACCTCCATCACCGTACCCGACACGCCCGAAGCAGAGATAAAATCACCGGCCTTGAACGGTCTGAAAATCAGCAACATAATACCCCCGGCAAAGTTCTGCACCGTACCCGATAGTGCCATACCGATAGCCATACCTCCGGCAGTGAGCAGAGCGGCAAAAGAGGTGGTGTCCACGCCGAGCGTACCGATAGTAGCCAACACGAGCATCACCGTGAGCGTGATGCTAACCAGCGACGAGATGAAGGTAGCCAGTGTGCGCTCGGTGTGCCTGCGCTCAAAGACCTTAACCAACAGCCCTTTGACACGCTTAATCAGCCATGCGCCAATCAGATAGATGACCAATGCCACCAGCACTTTGAGTCCGAAACGGATAGCACTATCCATCACTCCGTGCCAAAACGACTCGGGGTCGGTGGTTGCCTGACGAATGATGTTTTCCGTTACCTGCCGAATAGAATCAGAAGGCGGAATGGCGGGTGTAGGTACCTCGATATCAAGAAACATAGTAGAAATAGATTAGATGTAGATTGTAGAACCGATGGCACTGAAAGGTATCTGCCCATCAGTGTCGGCGAAAGAAAAAAGGAACGGATTATCGGAGTCGGTCTGCTGCACGAACCAGGGCTTCATCCTTGAGGATACGGCGAGTAGCCATCAGACTTAACACCAAGTTAATCAGCGGAATAGATGCCCACAAAGTGGGATACCACTCAGCACCGGTCAGCACCACGCCGTCGATAGGTTCGTAGCCTTTGAGGGCATAGAAAATATAGAGGGCAAGGAGGGCATAGTAGCCCACGCACAGCACAACATTCACCACATTAATCCGCGCTTGTAGCAGGCGGCGTTTGTAGAGAAAGATATTGACCAAAGCGATGAGCGGAATAGCCACAGAGATGACAGCCAACGGCCACTTGGCAAAAGTGGCGAGCCACACATACTCAGTAGCGTCTGCCGGCAAGAACTGCACAGGCGAGAAAAAGCACAACAGTGTTCCCAAAATAACTACCAACAGCAGATAGACTGTTTGAATGCGTTGTATCATAATTGTATTATTTTATTGATTGGTTATTTATTGATTATCAGATAGTTGTATATCAATTTCTTGTGAAGAAAAGACCGTAAAATGCCCTACCCCGCCTTGGATATTGGTATAGACTTGCACCTTCTCTTGTTCGCCCAAGCCATCGAGTACATCATCTATGCTAAAATCGAAATCGTCATCCAAATCACCCCGAAGCGAAGGCGGGGAAGGCAGATAAGAGCGACCGCTACCAATCGACTTGCGATAGATATAATAGTCGTAGGTATAAGCCGCAACACGGATGCAGAGCGAATCGGTGTACAGAGCAAACGCCTCATCCGAAATAGGGCGATAGTGCTCTAACAAGAGCGTAACTTGCTGTGGTTCTGACAGTTTGGATGCAGGGGAAAAGAGCCTCCCTCGCTCACTGACACCATAATAACCGGCTGTTTGTCGATTGCTCAACTCGCCAAAGAGCGGACTTTGCGAATAGAGCAAGTCGAGGTCGGTGGTATCACGCACCGTTTCTGCATCGCCGTCGCCATAACCATAGCCATAGCCATAGCCATAACCATAGCCTTCCATATACGAATAGCATATATTCCCATGCGGGACAGAGATGGCAATCACCGATGACAGGTCGCCCGAATAAGCCCCGAGCCTAAGCGTTATCTCTACGGTTTTGCGGTTGGTTATCCGTTGGTTAACCACCTGAACATCAGGCTTTTGAGGAACGACTTGTGTAGAAGAGGCGGTACCATAGACGGAGTGATTAACCTCTATATCGACTACATCGTTTTCGCTCAATATATCGGTAGAGCGATACCTGTTGTCTGCGGGGTTGTAGGCAAGAGCGAACCACTGACCGCTATTAACCCGCATACGCACTTGCGCATCGTAGAGGTAGCGTGACTTTTCGACTAATCGTATGAAGGAAAAAACAGAATCGGTTATTCTGCCATAGTCATCACGGATATACTCATACTCGGGGACAGAATCGTAGAGCGGTTCATCTAAGAAATAGATGTCTTCAAAGAACAGCGAAGCCTCGTGCCCGTGGAGTGTCCGCCCCGAGAAAGTAGTATCCGTGCGGTGGGCGGTGCTGCCTTCCTGCTCTTGAAAGTACATATTGGCTACCGACGGGCGGAACTGATGGTAGGAATAGGCACCTCCAAACTTCATATCGTGCTTAGGCGATGGCGAATAGTCAAACTGCGATTGGAGCGTAACATCATGAATCTGAGACGAATAGGTTATCGATTGGTCGAACCAGAAGTTACCCTCTGGTTCAGCAGGGTCGGTATAGACTGATTTGAGCGACTGGGTGAGTTTATATTGATAGCGGGTATAGGACAACTGCAAATTGCTATACAAACGCGGGTTGATTTGGTGCTCCCAGCGTGTGGCTGCCAGTATGTTGCCCCATGCAAAGCGCATACCTATCTTATCCTCGCTATATGCGTTGTAGTCACCTCTTTCCTTGTAGCCATAGCGCATATACATAGCGTCATCACCCATATAAAACGAAGCGGAAAGTCGGTCTTTCTCAGAGAAAGTATGGGACAATTTTGCATTGACATCATAGAAATAATAGCCTCCTGTGGCTTTGCCGTCTTCTTGTTTCGCCATTGCCGCAATGATAGGGGCTGTGAACAAATCGAAGTATGTTCGCCGTGCCGAGAGGTTAAAGGTGGTCTTGGCACGAGGGTGTAGCCCTTGCTTGAGCGAGTCGAGTTGCGCCTTGCTAAATATCGGTCCTTCCACATTCATCTTAGCGGCAATCAGACCTACGGTGATTCCTCCGTGCCAAAAAGACGAGTTACCGTCATTTTGCCGCACATCGATAACCGAACTGAGGCGCGAGCCAAAGCGTGCGGGGAAATTTCCTTTGTAGAGCGTTACATTCTTGATGGCATCGGCATTGAAGACGGAGAACATACCCATAGCGTGGCTCACATTGTAGAGCGGTACGCCGTCGAGCATAATCAAGTTCTCATCGGGTCCACCGCCACTCACATACATCCCCGCACTGCCCTCCGAGCCCGATTGCACGCCGGGGAAAAGTTGTATGGCCTTGAGCACATCCACTTCGCCACCGATAGCGGGGATGTTTTTTATCTGCGATACAGGCACTTCGATAGTGGACATCTGTACGCTATTCGGACTGCTAACCGACTGTCGTCCAACCACTTCCACCTCCTCTAATCGGGCTGATGAACGCATAGCAAAATGGCAAATGGTATCGCTTTTGAGAAGGATTGCACACACACGAGAGGAGTGGTAGCCCACATAACTCACCTGCAAGACATGCTCGCCTGCAGGCAATGTAAGCGTATAGAAACCCGCATTGTAGGTCGCCACACCTTGGTGCGATACGGTATCATAAACCGATGCTCCGACGAGCCTTTCGCCCGACTCGGCATCTGTGATATAGCCACTTATCGTATAGCGTTGCGCCAAAATAGGCAACGCTGACAATAGCAATAAGAATAGCGATAAGTGTCTGTACATCAATACGGTATTATTCTATTAGGGTAACTGTTCCGTCCTGCAATCGATAGTGTTCGCCCGTAGCGGGGCAGATTGCCCAACCTGTTTCATCAAAATGCAGTTTCTCGCCATAGCGGCTCACCCACCCTATGCGTCGTGCCGGATTGCCCACCATCAGGGCATAAGCAGGTACATCTTTCGTTACCACCGAGCCTGCACCAATTAGGCAGTACTCGCCCAGAGTGTGTCCGCACACGATAGTGGCATTCGCCCCAACCGATGCTCCTCGGCGCAAGAGAGTAGGCTTGTATTCCGCCTTGCGGCTCACGGCTGCACGAGGGTTAATCACATTGGTAAACACCATACTCGGACCTAAGAACACATCGTCCTCGCAACGCACGCCCGTATAGACCGACACATTATTCTGAATCTTACAGTTGCGCCCCAACACCACATCGGGCGAGATAACCACATTCTGCCCGATATTGCAGTCCTCACCTATCTGACAGCCCGCCATGATATGCGAGAAATGCCAAATCTTGGTGCCACGCCCGATACTACAACCTTCGTCCACATACGACGACGGATGAACGAAATACGGTGTTTCCATAAGCAGCATTTACTCAATTACCAATTATCAGACAAGCATTTAGAAGAATGCCTTGATGACATCATTTAAGTTGGCATAGATAAGCAGTACCATTAGCAACCAAAAACCGATATTGTTGGCAATCTCGAGAAATTTGTCGCTCGGCTTGCGGCGTGTAATGATTTCCCAAAGCAGGAACAAGATATATCCGCCATCCAAAGCCGGGATAGGCAGGAAGTTCATAAACGCCAATATCAGACTAAGGAATGCCGTCATATGCCAGAAAGAGAACCAATCCCATGTAGTAGGGAACATATTGCCGATAGCACCGAAACCACCCAACGACTGTGCACCCTCTTTGGTGAACACCAGTCGGAACTGCTTGACATACATTGCCAACAAATCCCAGCCATACTCTATGCCGGCAGGTATCGATTCGAAGAAACTATAATCGGTATGCTCCACTTTGAAGAACGCATACTTCGACTTCTGATACACACCCAATCGGCATTGGTCGCCGATAAACAGGCGTGCCGACATCGGTTCGCCGTTACGATAGAAATCCAATGTGATACTGTCGCAAGGGTGCTTCTGCAACTCGTCGGTAACCTGTACGGCACACGGAGTAGGTACCCCATCTACTGCCACCACGCTGTCGCCCGCCTGCATTCCGCCTAAGAATGCAGCATTGTCGGGCATCACAGAATCAATCACAAAAGGCACAAACTCCGAGATGAGTACATAGCCGCGCTTCTGATAGTTCTCATCGCTATGCTGCTTCTGCCGCTCCTGTCGGTCATGCTCGTTCTGCATCGCCAAGTAGCGTGTACCGAGGTCTTTCGACATCTCCAAACGGAGCGTATCTTTCCCGCGCAGTACCACCACATCTTGTTTACCCTCGATAATCAGCCATTGCACCACATCGCCCAAGTCTTGCGGTTCGACGCCATTGATAGTCAGTATCTTATCTTGCTGTTGGAAGCCCTCTTGTTGCAACAGTTCGGAGTAGTAAAGCCCCGTATCGACATTGTGCAAAGGCATAGAGTCGGTTCCCCAAGTGAACAAAATCAAACCAAACATCACGAGTGCAGCCACAAAATTGACCAATATGCCCCCCATGATAATAAAGAGCCGTTGCCAAGCCGGTTTAGAGCGGAACTCCCACGGCTGCGGTTCGGAGGGGAGGTCGGCGAGCGATTTGGTCTCGTCCACCATACCTGCGATAGAGCAGTAGCCGCCAAAAGGCAGCCATCCGATACCCCACTCGGTGTTGTCGGGTTCGCGACGCCAATCGTCCTCGGGCAAGGCGGCACGCTCCTCGTCCGTCATCGGGCGATAGAGAGGTTGCCCTTTCTTATCCACTTTCTGCTCATGCGTGATCGGGTCTTCCAACTCCACCACGGCGGGCTCTTCATTCTTCGCAAAGAACTTCACACGCCAACGCCCGCCCAATTTCTTTGCCCGAAGGAGCGAGAAACGAGGGTTGAAAAACATATAGAATTTCTCCACGCGTACCTTAAATATACGCGCGAAGGTGAAGTGTCCCAACTCGTGAATAACGACCAAGAAACTCAGAGCAATAATCAGTTGTAACCAACGCATTGTAATAACTTGTTATATTGTAAATGTTCTATCTGTGTCTATTTAGCAAGCAGTGTCTCTGCATATTTCCGGGCCTCAGCATCGGTGCGGACATAATCTTCGTAGGTCGGTTTCGCCACATAATCAGCGCATTGCATCGTTGTCGCAATCACCTCCGACATTTGGAAGAAGCCGCATCGTCCCTCACGGAAAGCCAAGTTCGCCACCTCGTTGGCCGCATTGAGTACGCATGGCATGTTTCCGCCACGGCGGGTAGCCTCATACGCCAAGCCGAGGTTAGGAAATCGCGCTAAGTCGGGTTTCTCAAAGGTCAGATCATGCGCTGCGAACAGGTCCAAGCGAGGAAAATCGCTCGCCACACGCTCGGGATAAGTCAGCGCATACTGTATGGGCAAGTGCATATCGGGTGCGCCCAACTGCGCTTTCACCGCCCCGTCGCGGAACTGCACCGCCGAATGCACAATCGATTGCGGGTGCACCAACACTTCTATCCGCTCCACATCTACTCCGAATAGCCACTTGGCTTCGATCACCTCAAAGCCTTTGTTCATCATACTGGCGGAGTCGATGGTAATCTTTGCGCCCATATCCCAATTGGGGTGTTTGAGTGCCTGCGCCGCCGTAACCTGTGCCATCTGCTCATGGGTAAAAGTGCGGAACGGTCCTCCGCTGGCAGTGAGCAGAATCTTCTCTATCTCGTTATCTTGTTCGCCCGTAAGCGACTGAAAGATAGCCGAATGCTCGCTATCCACAGGCAGGATAGGCGTATGGTACTGCTGCGCCAACTCGCAGATGATCTCGCCCGCCACCACAAGTGTTTCCTTGTTGGCAAGCGCAATCGTCTTTCCTGCGCGTATCGCCTCCATCGTCGGGCGCAAACCGGCATAACCCACCATGGCCGCCACCACAATATCGATACTCGGCATCGTAACCATCTGCGCAATCGCGTCTGCACCCGCCCACACCTTGATCGGCATATCGCTAAGTGCCTCACGCAGAGCGTCATACAGGCTCTCATCGGCGATACACACCACCTCGGGACGGAACTCACGCGCCTGCCGTATCAGCAGGTCGATACTTCGGTTAGCCGAGATAGCGTACACCTCAAAGCGGTCGGGGTTGGCACGCACCACATCCAGAGTCTGCGTACCTATGCTACCCGTACTGCCTAATATCGCTATTTGTTTCATCTCTTTGCCTTTGTTTTTGTGCGTCAGAACGTAATCACCTCTTCGGGATTGACGCACTGCCCGTTCTTCCATAGTTCAAACTCCAACACACGCTGCCCGCCCACCATACCGAGGGTCTCGCCCGACCGCACACGCGTCCCCACCGTCTTGAGCACCGTGCCTATTCGGCGATACACGCTTAGGTAGTTGTCGTGCTGCACAAGCATCGTGTAGGTGGCATCCAACTCGGGCGACACATAGATCACCGTTCCCGACAAGACGGATGTAATATTCTCATTGTCTGTGGTTTGCAGCACTATCCCATAGTGTTTCTGCTCGGGTTGGCAACGCTCTACCACCACCCCGTGCAGCGGACGAAAGAAACTCACTACAGGCTGCGTGGTTTGCACATCGAAGAACTGCAAGTTGTCCTTTTCTTTCTCTTCGTACTGCGCCAAGAAGTCCTCCACGGCTTGATTCTTTGCCTCGAGCAACTCTGCTCGCATCACCACTTGCATCGAGTCGAGGCTCTGCACCGTATCCGACTGTATCTCGCCCGCCGTAATCTGTTTGATTACCTCTAAGTAACGCCGCTGCAACTCCAGGTCGGTACAAAGCGAATCCACCCGCGCCGACTCCGACATCAGTTGCTGACGAATACTCTCGCTGTAGCCGGGCAGCACATTGCGTATCGGGGTATAGACAATCAGCAGCGAGAACACTACCATCACCACGCAAAACAGCAGAAAAAGGACACTGAACGCACCCAACCCGCTCAGGCGTATATGCCATTTCTCGTTGAGGTTGCTCTCGTCCATCAGGGTCAAGCGATACCTGTATCGCACCCTATGCCAAAATCCTTTTTTCTTCTGTTCTGCCAACTCTTAATTCTTAATTCCTAATTCTTAATTCTCAATCGAGTATCGTACATCCCTCGCAAGGCTTCAGTTGCTTGAAGAAGTCATTGCCCTTGTCATCCACCAAGATGAATGCGGGGAAGTTCTCCACCTCGATTTTCCATATCGCTTCCATGCCCAACTCGGGGTACTCTACGCACTCAATCGATTTGATATTCTCTTGCGCCAAGATAGCCGCAGGACCGCCAATCGAACCCAAGTAGAACCCACCATGTTTCTTGCAAGCATTGGTTACATCTATCGAGCGGTTCCCCTTAGCCAGCATAATTAGGCTGCCGCCGTGGTCTTGGAACTCGTCCACATACGGATCCATACGCCCTGCCGTGGTCGGTCCCATCGAACCGCAAGCCATACCAGCCGGGGTCTTAGCCGGACCGGCATAGTAGATCGGATGGTTCTTTAGGTACTCCGGCATAGGTTCACCGGCATCCAAACGCGCTTTGATTTTAGCGTGCGCAATATCTCGTCCCACAATTATCGTGCCGTTGAGCGACAGGCGCGTTCCGATGGGGTATTTCGTCAGGATGTTACATACATCGCGCATAGGCTGATTGAGGTCGATACGCACTGCATCGCCTTCGCCTGCTTGGCGCAATGCCTCGGGTATCAGGCTGCCCGGGTTGTTGTCCATGCGCTCAATCCAAATACCGTCCTTATTGATTTTGCACTTGATGTTACGGTCAGCCGAGCAACTCACGCCCAAGCCGATAGGGCAACTTGCACCGTGGCGAGGCAGACGAACCACACGCACATCATGCGCCATATACTTGCCGCCGAACTGTGCGCCCAAGCCTATCTTGTAAGCCTCTTGGAGCAACTGTTTCTCCAACTCGATGTCGCGGAACGCACGCCCTGTCTCGTCGCCCGTAGTAGGCAGACTGTCGTAGTAGTGTGTCGATGCCAACTTCACCGTCAGCAGGTTCTTCTCCGCACTCGTACCGCCAATCACGATAGCGATATGATACGGCGGACAAGCAGCGGTACCGAGGCTCTTCATCTTCTCCACAAGGAAAGGTATCAGTGTCCCGGGATTCTGAATACGCGCTTTGGTCTCTTGGTAGAGATAGGTCTTGTTGGCACTGCCGCCGCCCTTGGTAACGCACAAGAAGCGATACTCCATGCCCTCGGTAGCCTCGATGTCGATCTGCGCAGGCAGGTTACATTTGGTATTCACCTCCTCATACATCGACAGCGGAGCGTTCTGCGAGTAGCGCAAGTTGTCCTGCGTGTAGGTGTTGAATACACCATGGCTCAGAGCCTCCTCATCGCAGTAGCCTGTCCACACCTGCTGACCTTTCTCGCCGTGTACAATGGCCGTTCCAGTGTCTTGGCACAGCGGCAACTGCCCCTTACAAGCCACCTCCGCATTGCGCAGGAAGGTCAAGGCTACATACTTATCATTGGCACTGGCCTCCGGGTCGCGCAATATCTTCGCCACCTGCTCATTGTGGCTGCGGCGCAACATAAAACTCACATCATGGAAGGCCTGTTGAGCCATCTTAGTCAAACCCTCAGCCTCCACTTTCAGTATCGGCTTACCCTCAAACTCGCCAACCGACACATAGTCTTTGGTCAGCAGATAATACTCTGTTTCGTCTTTACCGAGTTGAAACATCGGTGCATACTTAAATTCCATATCGTTTAGTGTTTATAATTTTCTTTTTATCTCCTCCCCCGCCCGCTGATTATCTTCCCTGCCATATCCGTTTCCACCTTTCATCAGCCTTTTCCTCATCTCGGCGCATTCTTTCGCCCCGCAAAGGTACGCATTTTTCTCCAATTATGCAAGCCCCGCCCGTTTGTCCTCACCTTTTTTCGTAATTATCACCTATTCACCACGGCAACTGCATTGCAATGGCGACTAATGAACCCTAAATCGCTTCGCCGTTCGCACCCCTCCCCTATTGCACCCCCAATCCACCGTAATAGACAAACAAACCTACACTTATTAGGCGCGCCCCCTCCCCTATTGCACACCCGCTTCACCGCAATAAACAAACAAACCTACACTTATTAGGCGCGCCCCTTCCCCTATTGCACCCCCGATTCACCTCAATAAACAAACAAAACTATGATTATCAGGTGAGCACCCCTCCCCTTGCATACCCAAATTACTACACATACCCGTACTCACAGCCGGCAAACCCGCAGCCCACTCATCCTAACACATTTTAACAAGCCTATTCCACCTATACTATCCCCCACCATACAGCGGTCTGCCTGCCGACCGTAGTATGTTTTTAGTATGTGATTAGTATGTGATTAGTATGTGGTTAAGCGAACCCGATAATACCCTGATAGTACCCTGATAACACCTATGTAACCCCTCCAATAGCAGGCATACACTCTTAAAAAAGTTTACCACACAACCCGCCATGACATACAATTGCACATCAGGATATGCTATATCGTAGTCGTGTGCCAACCTAATCAAAGAACGCCGCCTTTCTTTTGGAAAGCGGCGCAATGTCTTTAGTTCTAAAATACGAAAATTGCTATAAAAGAATAGGCTTGCGGAATGGCAATTCTAAATAATGGAGTACTTGTACAGCGCAAACACTAATTTAGTTTTTGAAAATTAACAGCCCAGGTAGTAGATGTTTTCGTAAAATTCTTGAACACATTATTGAATGTTTTTATGTAGAAAATGTATAGAAGTATCAATATACATAATTACATGTCTAATCACATGATAATTATATGTTTAATCATCAATTAACCGCAATTAACAGAGGATAAAATAGTTATTACGAAATATTTTTAATGGCTCTTTATATGGCATTTAATGGAGTCCCCCTCTACATTCGGGACAAGGAAATTAATGTCCAATTACATGATAATTATATGTTTCTAATGTCCCCGCTGCGCAACATCCCCTCCTATGGAGGGGCTTGGGGAGGTCTGCATCGTCAATTAACCGTTAACGAAGCCCCCCTAAGTCCGTGGACGAAATAGGGGAGCACCAACGGAGCACCATGGCATACACGGAACCGCGATGTACAATTAGCGTTTGTTGGGATTGCGGGGAAACCAGCCTTTCTCAACGCGCTTTTTCTGCTCAAAGAGTTCAAGGATTGACCAAAAGCACGAGAAGGCAAAGACCCCCAACATTGCAGACAGATAAGTATTGCTAATGAATAGCGAGGCGACGGCACTGATGATACCCACCAGCGCAAAAACCCACCAACAGCGCGTACCGATGTAGTGCTCCGCTTTGATGACGATGGGATGAAACATTCCGATGCA
The DNA here is from genome assembly GCA_900542355.1 of uncultured Bacteroidales bacterium. GTDB lineage: Bacteria > Bacteroidota > Bacteroidia > Bacteroidales > Paludibacteraceae > Colicola. The sequence continues at coordinate 73,229 of UQNE01000010.1, forward strand.
GATAAACGCCGCTAAGCCTAAAACGATTCCTTCAAAATTCATTTACGAAAGTATTGTGAACTGCAAAAGTACAAAAAAAAAACGACCCGTGCAAACCAAGTGCGAGAAATACCCATAAGTAGGTATCCCTCGCACACAATTTTCATAGTCGGGTTATTTCTCTTATGCGGCAGTCAGAGAGCAGCCGGATAGCACAATTCTCTTAGTCATCTATGGCATAAATCTCATAGTCATAGTCATCAGTACTCGCCTTGGAGCGTCCATTCGCCGGTGCGCATGAAATGGGCAAAACCATCCATAAACGGGGCTCTCTTAGCGCGTATCTCGTCTGCCGACACATCGCCCATTATCCACGAGCCGACCCAATACTCCTCGGTGCCATCGAGCAGAAGCGGCAGTTCGGCACAGTGGGCTGCTTTGAGGGGTGAACCTTGTGGCTCCCAAGTGAAGAGATGGTATTGCGCATCCACGCCCTGTTTCTGCAGGTAGCGGGTATATCGCTTGGCAGGCGAGGCAAACACCACATCGGTGAGCATCTTCCAAAGCGGCTCCGGACCGAACATACTGCCATCGTCTTTCTGCACGCACACCACCACTTGCTGCGGCCAATTCACCTGCTTGCCGTAGGCGGGCATCTGCGGTAGGCCCGTAGGCGAGAAAGGCAACGAGTGCCACGAAGCGGTATGGGTTTGCATGTAGTGGTTTTGGGCAGCCATTAAGGTGTCTGCGGGGCAAGTCCACGGGTCTTGCGGACTGAGGTATCGGCGTACAAAACGGGTGCGGCGATTGCCCAAGCACTTAGAGGTGGTCAGCCCCATCGGCGCCGAGAAGACCACTGCACGACGGATAGGCACGCGTGCCGTATCGGCAAGGCAATAGACTACGCTCTGCGCACCTGCTGACTGTCCCGCAAGGGTGATATTGTCGGCATCACCGCCAAAACGACCGATGTTATCGTGCACCCAGCGCAGGGCGGTGAGTTGGTCTTGCAGACCGAGGTTAACGGAAGCCGAATCGGGCTGATAGAGATAGCCGAATATACCCAGACGGTAGGTAACCGTAACGGTAACCACCTGCTCACGCAAGGCAAACTCTGCCAACTGGGTAGCCACACGCTCGCCGCCGCCGGCATAGTAGTTGCCGCCGTGGATATAGACCAGCACCGGCATATTGGCTTTGGGTGCAGCGTCGAGAGGCTTGGGCGAGTTGATAGTCAACACAAGGCAGTCCTCGGTGAGCGGCGACTCATCGTCCTCCGAAAGGACTATCTTCGCCTCGCTGTACTGCTGCGTGGTATCGGGAGCAAAAGTGCGCTGATAGCAGGCAACATTGCTGTGGATATAGTCGTCGGCAGGCTCGATACCGTCTGCTAAGACGGGCTGCCGAAACCGCTCGGCATAAGCGTATGGCACACTATGGTAGATATAGACCGCCGCTGTATCGTTGCGCATACGGAGGCAGTGGGCAAGCGTATCGATATGCTGCGAGCAATAGCCCTCGGGGGCTGTGGGACAGATAGCCAATACAGGGGAGTCGGAGTCGGTTTGCTGCGCCATAAGCGACGACACCAGCATGGTAGCAAGAACGAGAAGGGTGTATCGATGTTTCATAGCAGTGGAGTTTTTTTAACAGATATACAAATATAGTGCCACGGCATAGCGCAACGCCTTTTGGAAAACAAATTTGGATAATAAGCAATGAATAATGGACAACGCACAAGACTACTGCCCAGAAAAATGCAAATGATAGGCAAAAAAAAGAGCCGTCTGCATACAAGCAAACGGCTCCCAAATGAAAATAACACTAACTATTTTGTACGGTTTATCTATTATCGGCGGTAGAGTACCGACTGGCGGATGTCGCCACTGCTTGCGCCAATGAGAAGGTCGAACATACCCGGCTCTACTGTCCATTGGTGTGCCTCCGGGTCGAAATAGGAGAGCATATCATCAGTAATCGTGAACTGCACGGTCTTGGTTTCGCCTGGTTGCAAAGCGATTTTTTGGAAGGCTTTCAGTTCTTTGACGGGGCGGACAAGCGATGACTTGCGGTCGGCAACATAGAGTTGTACCACCTCTTTTCCCTCACGGCTGCCCATGTTGGTGATGTCCACCGAGAGGGTGTTGCCGTCGAGGCGGGCATTGGAATAAGCAAAAGTGGTGTAACTCAGTCCGTAGCCAAAGGGGAAGACCGGTTTGTTTTTGGGTGCGTTGATTGTGTATGCCACGCCTTGAGAAGTGTATTTGAGCGAGCGTTTGCGGCCATAGAGGTCGGCATATCGATAGCCGACAAAGATGTCGTCTTTGTACTCTACTTCATCGTTGATACCCGGATAGGCAGCCGCACCGTATTGGTGTGCCGGGTAGTCGCTCAATGCAGGCATAAAAGTGAACGGAAGTTTGCCTGACGGATTGACATCACCAAAGAGGATGTCAGCAATGGCGTGCCCTGTTTCTGAGCCGCTAAACCACGCTTGGAGCAGACCTTTGGCATCGGAGAGCCAAGGGGTAGCATACGCATTGCCCGAGAGAACAACCACCACAAGGTTCGGGTTGGCTTTTGCCAGCGCGGTGATGAGTTCGGACTGATGATACGGCAGGTCGTATTGCAGACGGTCGCTACCTTCGGAGTCTTGATGGTCGGCTTTGTTGAGACCACCTACGAAGATAACAATATCAGCCTCACGAGCCGCAGCCGTTGCCTCTTCGATGAGTTGCTCCGGGGAGCGATGGTCAGTGAGGTCTTGACCTGTGGTAACACCATTGTACTCACCGCCTACATCGCCTACATATCCACGGACATAGCGAACATGGTCAGCACCGGCACGCTCGGTAATACCCTGCAAAGGAGAAATCTCGAACTTCGCTTTGAGCGACGACGAACCTCCGCCTACAGTCATCTGTTTGATAGCATTTTCGCCCACTACCAAGATGTTTTTACCTGCCGAAAGAGGGAGGATATTGTCGTTTTTGAGCAGGACGATACCTTCATCTGCCACCGTGCGTCCGGCTGCGATGTGTGCTGCAGAGCACATACTACCAAAACTGCGATTGGGGTTCATAGAGGTTTGGAATATCAAGCGTAAAACATGTCGCACTTTATTGTCCAGTTCCTCTGTACCCACCTCACCGCTTCGTATCTTGCGCAGATAAGGTTGAGCCAGATAGTACATATCATACGAGTTAGATACGCCTTCGGTAAGTCCGTTGGTCCACGAGCCAAACTCTAGGTCTAAGCCATTGGTTATCGCCTCATCGGTAGAGAGCGTACCTCCCCAATCGGAGATAACAGCCCCCTTGTATTGCCATTCGCCACGGAGAATATCCAATAGCAGATGCTTGTTGTGGCAGGCATACTGCCCGAGATATTTGTTGTACGCCCCCATTATCGACCACGCATCACCCTCTTGCACAGCAGCGCGGAAAGCAGGAAGGTATATCTCATACAAAGCACGGTCGGAAACAGTAACATTGACCGTATGGCGATTACCCTCTTGGTTGTTGAGCGCAAAATGCTTGACGCATGCCGCCACACCACACGATTGCATGCCCTGTATATACGGCACCACCATCGCCGAGGAGAGATACGGATCCTCGCCCATATACTCGAAGTTGCGGCCATTGAGCGGGGTGCGGTAGATGTTTACCCCCGGACCAAGCACCACGTTCTTACCACGATAGAGAGCCTCCTCGCCAAGCGAACGCCCATAGAGTTGCGCCAAAGCGGGATTCCATGTAGCAGCCAGGCAGGTGAGTGCGGGGAAAGCGAAGCACGAGTCGTTGGTCCAACCGGCTTGCTCCCATTCGTCCCATTTGACTTCCGGGCGTATGCCATGAGGACCATCAGTACACCACAGTCCTGGGATGCCCAAGCGTGCGACACCCGGGGACGAGAACTTAGACTGTGCATGGATGATAGCAATCTTTTCTTCGAGCGTCATACGCGAGAGAGCATCTTCCACACGGGCATCCATAGGTGCATTTGTGTCGAGATAAACCTGCGCCGAAAGCGAGCAGGCGAGTGCTATGGCACAAAGCGAAAACAAGAACTTCTTCATATTAAATGGAGTTATAGAGATGTAGAGCGGTAATCGGCCGCTCTACACCGATAGGATTTACTCTGCGACTACAGTACCAAGTGCATTGTAGCGAACACCATCCTTGAGGATATAGAGTTGTCCGTTCTCGATTACCTTGGTGGCTTTAGTAGCAATAGTTGCATCGTTAAGTGCAGTCACCTCGGAAGAAATAGTAACCTTTGCACTAACTGTTTCATAATCCACTACCAGTGTAATGGTGCAGTCGGTGTATTTCTTCTCGGCATCTGCAGGCTTGATATTATCTTTGCCCTGTCCTTTGAGTGCGCAAGTATATTCCTCGTTGATAGTCCAAGGCGTATCTTCTGCATCGGCTACGAACTCGATAGCCCAGTTGCCATAGACTACCTTAAACTCACCGCTAAACTCAGCAGCCAGCAACTCGTAGGTGTTGGTTTTGCCCTCTACGGGAGCAAACTGCTGCTCTGCCTCACACTTCCAACCGAGTTGTTCACCGGGGAGATACCAGTTGGCTTCCATTACCTTAAAATCACCACTTACGAGGGTCAGAACCATATCTGTGGTGTCCAAAGTCAGCACAGCATTGTCATAAGTGCCGAAGGGGTTAGCGAGGCTCAGGTTGTCCACTTTGCCGAGTGTGTAAGGTACATTCATCTCCAAGCCTTTCTTGGTGTCGTTCATACACCATTCGCCTTTCCACTCACGGTTGATGATGATCTTGAAACCACCATTGAGGTTAGGTACATTGGCTGTCAGCACGCCATTTTTATCCTCGAATGGGATAGCATCTTGGAGCGACCAGTTGTTGGTGCAAGCACCTATGAGATAATACACATTGGGTGTTCCAGAGTGGTCGTAAGGCGTACCGCTGACGAGGGTGATGACGAGTGCATCGGGGTTGGTAGCGTCCAAAGTGAGTGTAGCGTCTTTGTAGCGATAGTTCTCTGCCAAGTCGATAGCGATATTGGCAGGATCACCCTTACCGTCTATTTCCTTTGTCAAAGTGTAGGCTTTGTTCATCTCGAGTTTAGCCACTTCGCCTTCGTAAACACCACCGTGCTGCGGGTGCCAGTCGCCGTTCTCGGCAATCTTAAACTCACCATACAAGTCAGCCACATGGAGTGTCAGCACACCGTTCTCCTCTTGGAATTTGAAAGACGAACTGTTTTGACTCCAACCACTGGCTTCACCTGCGAAATAGTAGTCGGTTGCATTGAGGCTGAGCGCAGCCACCAATGCGATTACAAAAGAGAATACCTTTTTCATAATACTAAAAATTCAGTTGTTAATATAATTGTTAATTAGTTGTATCTTGTTAGTTGTCTGCGCGAGGTTGTCGGTATTGCCGCCAAGCAGCGGACAATAGAGTTCTAAACTCGAGCGCAGCATCTTGCTTTCCGCCAGCGCACGGACTTCAATATCGGTCATCGCGGCACGGTAGAAGAATAGTTGGCAGATGTCCTTGCCCGCAATAGAAAAATGCGTCGTCGTATCGGTGTAGTTTTCTAAGGTGGCGACACACTCGCCGTTGGTGTACCACTGCAAGCAACGGCGGCAATCGGAATAGACGATGGTGTATGTGGTATCGTTGCTCGTATAAGCCAGCGTGTACGATTCTAATCCGGGTTCGGCGGTAAAACCAATCGCCTCCACCCCACTCCTGTTACCCTTGGTGGCAACATACTGCGGAAGCGGCTTGCCTTGGTCTAACGTCGTAAACAGCGAGGGCGGGAAACTGCTTGCCAAAGCCTTATGTCCGCGGGTGTTGGGGTGGTAGATGTCGGTGCCGTCCCAATAGCCGTCCGCCCAATGCCCCGCGCCGTCATCAATCGTGCCGAAGAGATTGACAGTAGTTACATTCCACTGCTGCACCTCGAGGTTCACCTCGCAAAGGTCCTCATAATCCACCGCATTGAAGTCGGCACGCGGATAGTTGTTGGTAACGATAACTATGCGTCCGTCGCGCTGCAATTGCTCTATCAAGCGCGGCATATTCTCGCGATAGGAGAGCAAGGCGCGTTCGCCTTTCTCGTGCAACCCCTCATTGCCGAGACTGAGACCAACGACCACATACTTTGCTTGTGTGGGGAGTAAGTCGGTTTCATACCGCGCCAAGAGGTCGTAGGTATTGTTGCCGCCTACCGATATATTGACGGCTTGCCACCCGCTCGGCAAAAGGCGACTCACACAGTCGGCATAGCCTTGCAGAGAATCTGCCCCCACGCCCTTGCATACCGATGAGCCAAAGAAGCAGACGGTATGTTCCGCCGATGGAGCGCAGGAGGCGAATAGCATCGTCATCCCGAGCAGCCAACTATATATGGTACGATGTGAGCGCATTTTCGTCAGTCGGTTTATCGTTTCCAAACGCAAGAGGTGATACTCTTGGCAGGCAGGGTGATATTGAAGTGGTGCGTATTGTCGTCAATCACGAACGATACGCCAGCATCGCCTTCGTTGAATAGCACCAATCCGTAAGTGCCGTCGGGGTTCTCCGATGCCACTGCTGACACATTGGTAGGCAGATAGCCGGTAGTGCCGATACGCGTTGAACCCGTGCGGAGCGACTTACTCAAGTGCCCGATCACATAGTAGTGGCTGCGTTTGGTAAGCGTAGTGTAGTCTTTCGATGATACATCTACTGCGCCGTAGCAGGTAGAGCATGCGCCCGAACCGCCGTGAGGACCGCCGTTGTCATCGAGCATAAAGTTCCAAACGATAACCGCTTTGCACCAACGAGTGATAGTAGCCATACAGGTATTTTTCATCTCCTGCATTAGCGACTGATTGAAACTCTGATAGTTCCAAGTGCCGATAGAAGCCTCGGTGAAATAGAGGTTTTTCTCCGGAGCGGCTTTGTGGATCGACTCCAACTCAGTCGGACTGCCGCCGTAATTGTGGTAGGCTGCACCATCGATATACTGCGAAGCATCGGCATCGGCGTAAATTTTGAGCGGGTATTGCTGTTGGTCTTCTTTGCCATCGTAATTGTAGTTGTGGTCAAAGCAGATGATTTTTGTCTGCAGATTCGCCGCACGGAAAGCGGGTCCAAGTGCCTTCTTTACAAAATCGCGCTCCTGATCCCATGGCATATAGAGCGACATCGAGTTGCCCCAGTTGAGCGGCTCATTCTCCACAGTAACACTGGTGATGTTCACCCCCTCTGCTTCAAAGGCTTGTATCCATTTGACAAAATAGGTGGCGTAGTCTTGATAGTAGTCGGGGTTGAGATAACCGCCCACCCAGTTGTTGTAGGTTCCCTTCTTGTTGATGTCGTCCACTTTCATCCAACGCGGACAACTCCACGGGGTGCCCATCACTTTGAGGTCGGGGTTGATAGCCAATATCTCTTTGAGAACAGGAATGATGTACTGTGTCTCGTCGGGAGTAAGAGCAAAATGCTCAATACCCTTGGTGTCGCAACAGGTGTAGTCGTGGTTGGAGCGGGCGTTGAAATCGCTACCTCCAATAGGCACACGCACATAACTATAGCCCATACCTTTGTCCACACTAAAAGTCTCGGTAAGGATCTTCGTGCGATTGGCTTGCGACATCTGCATAAGGTTGTATGCCGCAGCACCCGTGATAGCGGCACCAAAACCATCAAACTCTTGATAGCGTACATTCGGATTGAGCGTAAGCGTTATCTCGGGCGACATATTCATACCTTCGGCAAAATCTTTGGCGATACCATCGAAGTGCATTGTATTGTCAGCCGTGGTGATATAGGTCATCACATCGCGCGTTTTCTCTTCCGTATTGCCTCCGTTATTGCCTCCGTTATCGGGCGGTGTAACGGGTGTATTGCAGGCCACGAGCATTGCAGCAGCAAGGAGAATGGAATACATATTGCGTTGCATATTAGTTGCGTATTTAATCTCCCGAGCGAGCAGGGTTTTCGGTATGCCCTGCTCGGGGAGAGGTTAGCGAAGTTTCTCGTATTTAGTTGTCTTATTGGTTACATCGAGCGTGATACGATAGATACCTTCAAAAGGTTCGTTGGTGGCGATCCAGTTGCCTTTCTCGTTACCCTCGGAGCCATCGCCTTTTTCGCCGTCCTTGACGATACCTGTGGCACTATCAATACCTTTGATATTCAGCCCGTTTTGGGTGTAGGTGCCACCGTCTTCTTCGCCGCCCCAACCGTGCTGGTGGAAGAACTTGAAGTTGAGTGAACCATAGTTGGCATAGTCAGTGCTCTGCTCGTTCTTCATATAGACGGTGAATTGATACACGTTGTTACCCAACGGACGTGCCACAAAGTTTTGGTTCGGGCTATCGAAGCCCCAGCCCGATGTAGCAGAAGGATTGGCAGAAGGCTGCCCCATACCCACGCCACAGAGATACATCACATCGGGTGCAGTGAGTTCGTAGAGCGGTTCGACCACAAGATAGTCGTTGGCGATGTCGTAGGACACATAGTACTGGTCTTTCTTACCGAGGAACTTCACCTTGTTGCCACCGAGGTATTCCATCCAATCAAGGTTATATGCCTTTGAGAGATCTGCGCAACCCGTGATTTCCACTTCGCTGTTCTCGTCGAAGAAGATTTTTGCGCCACGGTAGAGTTTGGCAACGCTGCTCGAACTGATGTAGGTCGGAGTCTCAATGAGGTCGGCTTGTACATCGAGAGTAGTAACAGGTTGTGCTACCTTGCCGCCGTAGGTCAGTTCAAAAGTAAGCGGATTGAAAGTGATGGTATCGATACCCTCTATGGCGTCATCGCTTAGGGTGATCGAGGTTGCTTCGCCGGCATTGAACTGTGCCTCTGTAATCATAGTCAGTTTGCCGTTGAGCATACCGAAGACGGGTTTCGACCAGTCAATACGCCCGAACTTAGTGCCGACGGTAGCAAGAAGGAACTCGATAGACTTCGGATATGTGAGATCGTATGCCACAAAGCGGTCGTTATCGAAGGTCATCTGTTTGCCCTTGCCGAGAGGCTTATAGTCGATAGTAGGCGGCATAACATACATAGTTTCGAGAGCAGGACGATGACCTGTGCAACCGCCAAGGATCATATCTTTGGTAGTTCCTTCCACATTGGTAGCAGTAAGATAGACCTTGACCTGCTCACCCTCTGCCATATTAGCCCCGAAGGGTACGGCATAGCGATAACTGCCCTCAAACGCATAATCGGGGGTGCGCACTACCTCGTTGGCAAATACATTCGTTCCTGCTACCACCTTGATCGACAGCGTAGAGAGCGGGGTTTGCGTCTCTGTAACTTTCACATTGAAAGCGATACTATCAGTGCCGAACTGCACATCGGTAGTCAGCAGTGTTGCCTCTATTTGCGGGTCGCCCGCAGGATAGACCTTGCGGAATTCCTTTTGCTGGCAGCCGATAGCGAAAGCGGCTACAGCCAACATCATCAATGATCGATATATTTTTTTCATTGTCGTATTCCTTTCATTTGATTAGTAGCCCGGGTTCTGTTGGAGATTGGAGTTCTTGTCCAATGCAGTCTGCGGGATAGGCATCAGGCGATGTGCCTCCACAAACGGACGCGACTGCGGCAGGCGTCCCTCATCACGGGTGTTGATGGTGTTCATCACATCCATCAGTTTGCCGAAACGAATGAGGTCGAACAGACGCTGCCCCTCGAGTGCCAGTTCCAAACGGCGCTCGTGCAGAATAGCATCCAACATAGCATCTGTGCTTGCGAGGGCATCGGTCTTCACATCACCGAGTTTTGCACGGTGGCGCACATCATTGACCAAGTCGGCAGCCCCGCTCAAGTCGCCTTGATGTGCCAATGCCTCGGCTTTGAGCAACATCATATCGGCACCACGCAACTTGATAATGCTGTTGAATGCCGAGCGGCACTTGTACATAAATGGATAGTGGTCAGCGGGATAGTAGTTGCTCCATGCACAATCGTAGTAAACGATGGTCTGGTTGCGACGCAGGGTGTCTCCCTCGGCATCGAAAGCAGCGATGAGGTCGCGGCTCGGGGTAATCCATTTTGCCCACGAGAAACTATTGTCCCAGTTAGACAGGTCGCGTCCGAACATCCATGTGCACCAGTTGCCGCTACCTGCGGGATATTGCACCTCGAGGATCGTCTCGCGCGAGTTGCGCAAGGTGGCATCTCCACCGGCTCCGTTATCGCCTGTGCCCGGCGTATAGCCCCAGAGGTCAGCAAAATTCGGTTCGAGCGTGATACCGTCAGCAAAAACCAAGTCGCAGTATTTCACCACATTCTCCCAATCGCTTTTCTCGGCATATAGTTTGGCAAGCAGTGCATAGGCAACAGTCTTGCTCAGACGGGTCTTGTCCGCATTGTCGATAACTGGGGCATACGGGATAGCCTCTGTGAGGTCGTTGATAACCTGCTGGTAAGCCGAATCCTGTGTTACCGGTTTCGGGAAATAGATAGGATATACCTCCTCGATATTGTCCGCAGTGATGTCGGGTGCTTCGGTAAGGTTGAGCGGGATATTGCCGAACCAATGTGCGAGGTCAAAGAGCATCATTCCACGGAAAATCTTTGCCTCGGCTTTCCATTGGTTGCGCTCCTCCTGCGTAAACGAGGGGTCTTCCACCTTGTCTATATTGGTGATGACCACATTCGCCTGTGCGATGTCTTCGAGGTAACGATCCCAATCGCGGGCAATATCGCTATTGGACGCATCAAGGGCATTGGTCTCTACAGGCACTACCTCCGCACCGGTCGTACCGGCATACGCATTGTCGGTGCGAGCCTCGCCAAAGAGCAGGTAATCCACATACCAATGTTCCTGACGGTCGCGCATCAACTGATAGAGGTTCTGATAGACCGCTTGGATAGCCGCACGGTCTTTGAATTTCACACGTGTGGTGTCGGCCTCAGAAGAACCGAGGTTTAGTTCCGATTGGTCGGAGATCGGCTCGATATTCAGGTCGCAACTTGCCATACTGAGTGCGGCAACGGCGACACCTATTATATATAGATACTTTTTCATATTGGTGTGCATTTTCTATTTCGATTAAAACTCAATGTTAAGTCCGAGTACGAAACTGCGGGTTTGCGGGTAGGTACCGTAGTCAAGCCCTTGTACGGTACCCGAGTTGCCGTTTTGGTTCACTTCGGGGTCCATACCGAGGTAACGGGTCAGCGTAAAGAGGTTCTGCGCCGAGAAATACGGTTGCAGGCGGCTCATACCTATCTTCTGCATCCATTTGCCCGAGAACTCATAGCCGATAGTGAGGTCTTTGAGGCGGATATACGAACCGTCCTCTACAAAGTAATCGCTCACCTTCATGTCGAAACCTGCCTTCGGAATAGAGGTTTCCATACCCGGGCGACGCCAGCGGTCGAGCACACGCACCGACTGATTCTTAGCGTCGTACATACCCTCGGTCTCGATACGACCGGCATTGAAGATGTCGTTGCCATACGAGCCTTGGAGCAAGAAACTGATGGTTACACCGTAGAAACGGAAAGTGTTGGTCATACCGAAAGTGAAGTCGGGGTTCGGGTCGCCGATATAAGTACGGTCGGCAGCCGTAACTTCGCCATCGCCGTTTACATCTAAGTAAATCAGTTCACCCGTTTCCGAATCCACACCGCCTGTCTTGTAGCCGTAGAACGAGCCGAGCGGCATTCCCGGGGTGTTGCGCACGCAGTAGTCGGCAAGCACATCGGTTACTTTGGCATCGTAATATACCTGGCTGGTAGCCAGTTTGTCGAGGCGGTTCTTGTTGTGCGAGATATTCAGTTGGGTATCCCATTGGAAGTTCTTGCGCACGAAATTGTGCGAAGTAATAGAGAACTCCACACCCGTGTTGGTCATCTCGCCTTCATTACGCTGGATCGACGATACGGCAGCCGAACCGGCAGGCAGAGTAACCCACATCAGCATATTGGTGGTTTTCTTGTAATACCAGTCGAAATTGAGCGTCAATCGGTTGTGGAACATAGTCCAATCGAAGCCCACATTGGTCTGCGAAGTGGTTTCCCAAGTAAGGTCGGTGTTGCGAAGCGAAGCCTGGCTGTAGGTCGGTACTGCATGCTCCTTACCCGTTTCCCACCAGTTCTGGCGGTTGATGTTGTAACGCTCTAAGTAAGCATAGTCGCCTATACCGGCTTGGTTACCCGTCTGTCCCCAACCGCCACGGATCTTGAGGTCGTCGATCCATGTTACATCTTTCATAAACTCCTCGCCCGAGATACGCCATGCGGCACTTGCCGAGGGGAAGTAGCCCCAACGATGACCGGGAGCCAGTTTAGACGAACCGTCTGCACGGAAGTTAACCGAGAGCAAGTAGCGCGAATCGTAGTTGTAACTAACGCGGGCAAAAGCCGACATGATTGCCCACTCGCTTGCCGTAGTGGTGGTAGCACTCGGGTCTATCTTGTTGGCGGCATTGAGGGTCTCTATCGTACCGTCGGCATAGTGGCTACCCTGTATATTCGAGTAGGTGTACATCGAGTGGGTGTACGATGAACCGAGCATCACATCAAGGTTGTTCTTGCCGAGTTGCGTATTGTAGTTCAGCACATTATCCCACACCGTAACGAGGTCGGAGGTGCGGCGGTCGGTACCTTCGCCATACTGGTTGCGTCCCCACGAGGTCTTATCGGGGTCGAGGAACGAGGTGAAATTGACCATCTTCAAGTCCTCGGTGAAGGTAGTAGTAAACTTCAGCGAGTGGTTGTAGTTGTCTGCACGCTCAAACTTCTTGGTGTCGTAGAGCGTAAATATACCCTTACCGCTGGCTACCAAACGATGTTGCTTATCGTGCTGATTCTTATAGCGTTCGATATTCTCCAACGGGTGCGTGATATTGCTCACGCCATAAAAATTGGTGTAGTAGTGGTTGGGGTTCTCGGGGTCGTAGATAGGTGCATAAGTAGGTGTATTGATCACCGACAGCACCAGTCCGCCACGGTTAGCACCCGTACCCGAAGAGATAGTACCGGCGTTGTCGCTGTAGGCATACGCCACATTGCCTCCCACATTGAGCCACTTGGTTACATCGGCATCTAAGGCTGTACGGAAGTTATAGCGCGAGAACTTAGTGGTAGGTATCACACCCACTTCGTTGGAGTAGCCGCCCGACATATAGTAGTTGACCTTGTCGGTGCTACCGTTGACGGAGAGTTGATAGTTCTGCGTCGAACCGGTCTTATAGGTCTCGTCGAACCAGTTGGTCTCGTCTTTGAGTCCGTCGGGCAACACCACTGTCGAACCGAGGTCGGCAAGATACTCTTTATACTGCTCATAGTTGAGGCTCTCCATACGATTGGTAACCTGTGTCCAACCGCCGTACATCGAGAATGCCACATGCATCTTCTCTTTCGATTGCGCTCCTGCCTTCGTGGTAATCATAATCACACCGTTGGCAGCACGCGAACCGTAGATAGCCGCCGAAGAAGCGTCTTTCAGCACCTGCATCGCCTCGATGTCGTTCGGCGCAAGGAAGTCGATATTGGTCATCGGCACACCGTCCACCACATAGAGAGGGTCGTTGCTGGCGTTCATAGAGGTTGTACCGCGCACGCGCACCACCATACCTGCACCGGGCTGACCGTTGGGTTTCACCACTGTTACACCCGCAGCCTTACCCTGCATGGCTTGTGCGGCACTCGTGATAGGGATTTTCTCAAGGTCTTCCGTAGAAACGGAGGAGATAGCCGTGGTAACATCGCGTTTCTTCTGCGTACCATAACCGATTACCACCACCTCATCGAGGGCTTCGGTATCGTCTTGCAACACTACCGAAAGCGGGCTCTTGGCTGCGGCAGAAATCTCCGCCGACTTCATACCTACATAACTGATAACGAGCGTGGCTTGCTCGCTGCTCACCGAGAGCGAGAAATTACCGTCGAAATCGGTAACTGTACCATTACTCGTACCTTTCTCAAGTACACTGGCACCGATGACAGGCTCGTGCTGTCGGTCGGTAACCACACCGCTGACGACAACATCGGCCATCGCCGTGATGTTGGCAAACAACAATGCGGAGAATAGAAGTAGTTTGTGTTTCATATAGATTGGTATTGTGTGTTTCCTAAGTCGATATCAGCCGTGTGTTCCATACTCATTTATCCCATATCCTTATGCCACCACAACCATGATGTCCGCCCCTGTGTTTTTCTGCTATTCTGAGTGGTATAGACACGCCCTCAACTATGTTTTTCGGTGCAAAGATAGAACAAAATCGCTTGTCCCGCAAATAATTATTCCCCAATGTGGGCAAAAAGTGGTATGTTTTACAACATATTTGCCATAATAATTTGATTATCTGTATATTACAATATAGCATTACAGGGTAAAAAGTGGACTTTCGGGGATGTTATTTCCCTACTCTATCCGTCAATTTTTCCACATAATGGATTCCGCAAGCGAAGGTGAAGCCACAGCGGCTCCGTCTAAATAGCACAGTGATTGAAGGCTCCGTTAATTGCAACTAATTGGCAACAAAACTTTGTCCTATTCTCCATAAATGGCCATTAAAGACACCATTAAAAAGGCATTGGCGCAAGTTCTGCGTTCATTGCGGCTAACTAACGATTATTGCTGCGCTATGGGAGCAGAAGGGAAACATCTATAAATTGCCATTGCACTAACTGTTGCGCAACGGAGAAAAAAGTGTCATTTGTTAAGATTTAGGGGGTGCAACGCCATATAAAGGGAATGTACCGAATATATAAGGCCTATCGCCCTACCACTACCCTACCACTATCTACTTTTATAAGGGTCTTATAAGGGTTGTTTCTTAAGATTTCGTGGCTATTTTTCAAACTACTAAACTATGAAGTAAACGAGATAAAATCACTGTGCAACATCTTACCCCCACCCGCTGCCTTATGCGTATCTTCACACTTTCTTCACAAATCCTTCGCAACTGCGTAACAAAATACCTCTACCTTTGCACCGGATTTCAAAAACAAGGTACATGACATTTAGACTACCCTTGTGCAACGCGCACATCTTCAAGGCTTTGCTATTAGTTGTTTTCTGTAGCAGCCTCCCCCGCCTCTCTCTCTTTCCGCAAACTGTTTATAGCCACTTCTCCGCTCGTCCGCTCACAGGTCTTGTTCTCGACGCCGACACCCGCGAACCGCTCATCGGTGCCGCCGTCCTCATCTCCGGCACTACCACCGGCACCACCACCGACTTCGACGGGCTATTCACTCTCCCCGTTGCCCCCTCCGACACGCTCTCTATCTCTTATATGGGTTATCAAACCGCCCGCCTTACCCCGAGCGCAGCGCAAGACACCCTGCTCGTACTCCTCTCCACCAACGCCGAGGTGCTGCAAGAGGTTGCCGTGGTTTCCAAGCGCAGACAGCACACCGAGATGGCGGTGCTGCAATCCACCAAGAACGCCCTGAGCGTGCAGACGGGCGTCAGCAGCGAGCAGATACAGCGCACGCAGGACAAAGACGCCTCCGAGGTCATACGCCGTGTGCCGGGTATCTCGCTCATCGACGACAAGTTCGTCATGGTGCGCGGTCTCTCGCAACGCTACAACCAAGTGTGGATCAACGGTGCCGCCGTCCCCAGTTCGGAGGCGGACTCACGCGCTTTTTCCTTCGACCTGCTGCCCTCCTCGCAACTCGATAACCTGGTGATTATCAAATCGCCCGCACCCGAATACCCCGCCGATTACTCGGGCGGCATGGTGCTGATACAGACCAAGGATGTACCCGAATATAAGTCGTGGAGCATCCACCTCGGCGGCGCGATGAACGACCAAACCCACTGCCGACCTTTCCTACGCACCAAGTCCTCGCCCACCGACTGGCTCGGCTTCGATAGCGGGCTGCGCAGCCTCAGCCAAGGTATCCACACTCCGCTCAAAGGCTATCCGAATATCGACAACAGCGTCTCCCTCACCGACAACCGCTTCAACAACGACTGGACTACCAAGCGCATCACGCCTGTCAGCGACCTCAGTCTCGGCTTCAACGGAAGCGAGAGTTGGAACATCGGCAACGGGCAATCGCTCTCCATGCTCCTCAGCGGCAACTACAGTCGCTCCTACAAGCACTATCGTGATATGCTCAACTGCCTCTTTGGTGCCTACGACGAAGCGCAGCAGCGAAGCGAATATCTGCGTCAATCCACTGACAATCAACAGACTATCCATACCCGCCTCGGCTTGATGTTCAACCTCAGTTACTCACGCCGCTCCGGCAAAGACCGTATCGAATTCAAAAACATCTTCAACCAACTCGGGCGAGAGCGTTACACCTCCCGCGTGGGTATCTCTGCCCAGAACGACGAGGAGCAACAGGCGGAATACAACTACCAAAGTCGTACCACCTATTCCACCCAACTCACTGGTACCCATCTGTTTAAGGACGACGACATCCGTTTCCGCTGGAACGCCGGCTATGCCTACTCCAATCGCAACCAGCCCGACAGGCGCCGCTACCTTATCAACGATGCCCTCGAGGCAGGGGTCCTCCAACTATCTTCCTCCAACGATATATCCCGCGAATACACCTACCTCTACGAGCATATCGCCTCCCTCGCTTTCGACTACGCGCAGACCTTCCACGCAGGTTGGTTCCACCCCCAACTCCGCGTCGGTATCTATGGTGAATACCGCACACGCGACTATGCTGCACGCATGTTCTACTACAACTGGAACCAAGCCGCCAACACACTCCCTGCCGACTTCCGCCGACTCGACATACCCACGCAACTCATGGTCGAAGACAACTATTCCGCCGACCGTCTCTATCTCCTCGAACAGGTCAAATGGCGCAACAACTACTCTGGCAACAACACCCTCTTGGCGGCCTATGCGGCGCTCAATATGCCTTTCGGACCCGTCAATGTCTATCTCGGTGTGCGTTACGAATACAACGATATGTGCCTTATCCGCAACACGCGCGACCGTGAGTACTCGCCCCGTGCTGCCCACTACCGCACTTCCGATGCTTTTCCCTCTGCCAACATCACCTGGCATATCTCCGACTTGCACCAACTCCGCGCGTCCTATGGTATGTCCGTCAATCGCCCCGAGTTCCGTGAGGTTTCCCCCTCGGTCTATTACGATTTCGACCTCGCCTCCAATGTGCAGGGCAACATCGACCTCACCACATGCCATGTGCAGAACGCCGACCTCCGCTACGAGTTCTACCCGCGCGGCAACCGCGGCGAAATCATCTCTATCGCCGCTTTCTACAAGCACTTCCGCAGCCCTATCGAGTGGACCTACACCGTTACCGGAGGCACAGACCTTACCTACAGTTATCAAAATGCCGACCGCGCTTACTCCTACGGCTTGGAACTCGACCTCCGCAAGGACCTCTCCTTCATGGGTATGCGTGGTTTTCAGTTCACCTTCAACGGCGCACTCATACGCAGCCGTGTCCTCTTTACCGAGGGTTCCCGCGAGGCGGCACGACCCATGCAGGGACAGTCCCCTTACCTCATCAACACGGGGATCTTCTACGCCCACGAGCGCACTGGATGGAGTTGCTCCGTCCTCTACAACCGCATCGGAAAACGCCTTATCGGTGTTGGGCGCAGTGTCGGACTAACGGGCAGTGACGATGCCATCACCATACCGGACTCCTACGAGATGCCACACGACGCCCTCGACTTCAACCTCTCTAAGTCGTTCGGCGAACACTGGGTACTGCGCTTCTCCGCCCGCGATGTCATAGGTGAGAAAATCGTTTACCAACAACTCGCCACCGCCACCCTCTCCGATGGCACTACGCAGCAAATCAAGCAGATCACACGCGCCTACCGCCCCGGACGAACCTTCTCACTATCACTAACTTGGAAACTATAAACCACCGCACTCTTAATTCATAATTCTTAATTCAAAATTATGTCGAATCAATGTCGAGTCGGTATCGGGTCGTTATGCGGTGATTAAGGGGTGATTAAGGGGTGATTAAGGGGTGATTAAGCGAACCCGACCATAGTCCGACAATACCCACACAATACCCACAACGCAAAAATAAACTAATCAACCAATAAACAACAAAATGAAAAAGCATTTTTCAAAAACCATGGTGCTCTGCACCGCCCTTCTCGCAGCCGCTTTCGTGGGCTGCAAAGAAAACAACACCCCCACCGACCCCACCCACAACCCGCACGAAGACGGTGGACTCGTCGCTGACGACAACCTCCTCTATGATGGCAACGTCATCGGCAACGGCGACGACGAGTTTGTCTTCACGGGCAAACAGACCCTCCGCAAAGGCACTTACCTGCTCAAGGGTTGGGTCTATGTCGCTGACGGAGCCGAACTGACTATCGAACCCGGCACCGTCATCAAGGGCGACAAAGACACCAAAGCCGCGCTCATCGTCGAGCGTGGTGGCAAACTCTTCGCCAAGGGTACAGCCGACGCGCCTATCGTCTTCACTTCCGAGATGCCTTGCGGACAACGCCGTCCGGGCGACTGGGGCGGACTTATCCTCTGCGGACGCGCCAACAACAACCAAACCGAGCAACAGATAGAGGGTGGTCCCCGCTCCAAGCACGGTGGCAACGACAACGAGGACAACTCTGGTATCCTCTCCTATGTACGTGTCGAGTTTGCAGGCTATCCTTTCCAGACCGACAAGGAAATCAACGGTATCACTCTCGGCTCCATCGGTAGCAAAACCCAAATCGACCATATACAAGTCAGTTACAGCAACGACGACTCCTACGAGTGGTTCGGTGGAACCGTCAATTGCAAATACTTGGTCGCTTACCATGGTTGGGACGACGATTTCGACACCGACAACGGCTTCTCGGGCTCGGTGCAATTCGGTCTGGCTATCCGCGATTCCCGCATCGCCGATGTCAGCCAATCCAACGGCTTTGAGTCCGACAACTGCGCCGACGGAGCAGCCGTATCGCCATACACATCGTGTGTCTTCTCCAACATCACTTTTGTCGGTCCCAAACTCGACGCTCAGTTCCAAAACAACGCCGACTATATCACCGGTGGCGACATGTTCCCCAACAACGGTTCCTCGCTCGGACGCTTCCAATCCGCTATGCAAATCCGCCGCAACTCCCACCTCAACTGCTACAACTCCCTTGTCATAGGCTGGCCTATTGGTGTCATGATTGACAACGAGAAAGGCAACTGCTGGCAGGCGGCAAAAGACCAACTCATCAACGTGCAGAACGTCTGGTTGGCAGACTGCGACCTTGTCGGCTCGGATATGAACAAGCAGTACAAAGACTCCCTTGCGCTGGACTACAAAGCAAAGACTTTCGACCCCACCGCAGCCCACTCTTTCTCCACCACATGGTTCCTCGCACAGAAGGGCAACCAAACCGCCGACCTCGCCTCTCTCTTGATGTCCTCCACCCCCTACCTCCCCACATCTTCCAGCCCTGTCCTGACCGCTGCCGACTTCACCGCCCCTGCCCTCAAAGCAATGGAGCAAGTCCCCTTCCTCGGTGCCTTTGATGCCCCCGCGTCGGTTGCTTCCGCATCCTCCGCTTCTGCCTCTTGGCTCACCGGCTGGACCAACTTCGATCCCCAGAACACCCCCTACTAATCGGTATTATCTCATACAAAATAAGTCCGATAGGGTTCGGACTTATTTTGTTTTTGTTTGTTAATAGCAGATAAGGGCTTGCAAAGCAGTGCTTTAGGAGCGCAGCGACTGCAAGCCCTTATCTGTTGCTAATGTGGACACGACGCGTCCTGCATCGTCCCCCCCCCCCTCCTCATACCCGAGACTGCCTACTATCCACAGGCAGTCTCTATCCCCTATATTGTTTCTTATCAGGGCGATACCATCGCCCGCTTTTATTCAAAATACGCCATAATCTTGCCTATCCCAATTATTTTTTGTATCTTTGCGCGTTCAAGCAAACATTTCGGGGCATTAGCTCATCTGGTAGAGCGCAACGTTCGCAATGTTGAGGTGGTCGGTTCGAGTCCGATATGCTCCACAATGTCTTTTTTTGCAAACATATTATCTCGGTTCAACAAGAAAGATATGGTGCTTACCCCCGAACTCCGGAAATTGAAAGAGTTCGAGGTAATGATACGGTCGCTCCTGAGTGCAGATAAGTATGTGGCGCGAAAAGATTATACGTGGCTACGAGACGGATACAAGGATATTTATATTACGTTTTCGCAACTTGTCTCCACCAGTATGCTCAATGCCTACTGCGAGACCAACCACGTAGATCCTGCACGGATAACGCAATTTCTCAATCAATACAGCCAGATAGCAGAGCCCGATTCCCAACTGTTTGCCAAGCACAATGAGCGGTTTATAGAGCAGCATATGCGCTCCGATAAAGCCTATTTGGATTCCATATTGGATGTAGTGGATCCGAATATCAAATTGGACGAAGAGCAGCGGAAAGTGGTGCTTTCCGACGAGGATTATATGCTTGTGATTGCTGGTGCGGGGGCAGGAAAGACCACCACCGTAGCGGCAAAGGTGCGCTATCTTGTGGAGAAAAAAAAGATTAAACCTGAACAGATACTGGTTATTTCGTTTACCAACAAAGCGGTAGGCGAATTGCGCGAGAAAATCAACAAGTCGCTTGCTATTCCGTGTCCTGTAACAACTTTCCATAAAACAGGTTACGCCATACTCAAACGTCAGGACGAGGAACGCAGGACGGTAGTGGATAGCGGGTTTATGTACTACGTTATCAACAACTACCTTAAAGGCAATATCCTTGAAAACCCAGAATTGGTGGATAAACTGATTTTATTTTTCGGCAGTTATTTTGATGCACCTTATGAGGGCGATGATCTCAATACGTTCTTCAATTATATCTCGAAAGCGGATTTCTCCACTATCAAGGGCAATATAGACGAATACACGGAAAAGATTATTGATCAACGCGGGCGAAGATATGTCAGTATTGTACACGAAACCTTGCGTTCCTGTCAGGAGGTTCAGATTGCCAATTTTCTGTATCTCAACAATATAGATTATGTGTATGAAAAGCCCTATCCGTTTAATATTCTCCGCTCGCACAAGCCCTATACGCCCGATTTTACGATTACACAAGGGGAGAAAGTGGCATATATAGAGCATTTCGGCATCTCGCAGGACGGACGGAACAATCGATATACAGAGGATCAACTGAACCGCTACAAAAGCGAGATAAATGACAAAATCTTGCTTCATCGGAAACATAATACCGACCTTATTTATACTTTCTCTTCGTACAATGACGGACGTCCACTGTTGGAACATCTGCGCGAGGAACTTCTCCGACACGGCTTTGAACTAATACCGCGCCCGTCACGTGAGGTATTTGATAAAATTGTCAGCACGGAAGAGAATAAGTATATATCCCGTTTGGTAAAGTTGGTATGTACATTTATTCAGAATTTCAAGACGAATGGTCTGACCGTGGATGATTTCTTCCGTTTCCGCAGTACCTCTACCAACGAACGCTCCAAACTGTTTCTCACTATCTGCGAACAATGCTACTACGAGTATACCAAGCGTCTGAAAGAGAAACACGCCATTGATTTTGAGGATATGATTAACGACTCCGCACGTATCTTGCGTGAGGAAGAACTGAAAGGCACAAAATTAGATTTCCGCTACATCATAGTGGATGAATATCAAGACATTTCGCGCCAACGGTTTAACCTGACCAAGGAATTGAGCCGGATGTGCAATGCAAAAATCATTGCAGTGGGCGATGATTGGCAATCGATATATGCGTATGCGGGTTCTGACATCACCCTTTTTACCAAGTTCAAGGAGACTTTCGGCTACGGATTGGAACTGCGGATTACCAAGACCTATCGCAATGCACAGGAACTCATTGATATAGCAGGCGGCTTTGTGCAGAAAAACAGCAGCCAAATTCGCAAGTCATTGGTTTCGCCCAAGCATATCAAAGATCCTATTATCATACAGACCTATACGGAAGATGTGGACAGAGAGAAATACGAGGGAAAAGGTGGTAAGTTCTTCCTTATCGGTGAAACCGTGCAAAAGATTATGGACGAGATTTTGGCGGTTAATCCGAAATCGTCTATTCTCTTACTCGGGCGGTATAATTTTGACGCATACAATTTGGGTAAATCGGCAGATTTCGTTTATGACGAAAAGACGGGCAATGTATGGTCGAAGAAATACAATGCCTACTATTTCGATTTTATGACCGTTCATCGTGCCAAAGGATTGGGGTATGATAATGTGGTTGTATTCAACAATATCGATAATGCATATGGTTTTCCTTCCAAGGTGGAAGATGATCCTGTACTGCGTTACGTGGTGAAAACCGATAGGGATATTGAGTTTGCGGAAGAACGGCGTTTGTTTTATGTAGCACTCACACGTACCAAGAACCGAGTGTATTTGGTTACTCCGCAGCAACGTCCGTCGGATTTTATTTTGGAACTGATACGCGATTATCCCAATATCGTTGTGCGCGGTGATATAGATACCGAAAGGACACAGAACGCCGAGCGGAAAGTCTGTCCTGTGTGCGGGTATCCGTTGCAACTGCGTTACAAAAAAGCCTACGGGTTGCGCCTGTGGATATGCACCAATGAACCCGAAATTTGCGACTTTATGACTAACGACCTAAAAGGTAACAAGATGTCTATTCTTAAATGTGACGCATGTAGAGACGGGTATTTGATAGTAAAGAAAGGCAAGGCAACCTCAAAAAACGATGGCAATATGTTCTTAGGATGTACTAACTATAAACCCGATGGAAGCGGTTGTAACCGTATGATGACTTACACAGAATACAAAAAGATAAAATAGTTGTAATATGACTGGTACTCAATTGACACAAATGGCTTTATCCGCTATTATGCGGACTCAAGAACAATTGGACTTGTTCTCTCTCAATGATGTGCTGTGTGGTAGGGAGACTAAATCTATAAAACAAAAAGGAATAGACCAAATCAAAACATTTGGCGTCGGTAAAGCATTTTCAAGACGACAATGGTATTATTTTCTGATTCAAATGCTTCAACAGGAAGTGTTTGTGATTGATTATACTGATTCTTGTTTCTTGAAAGTTACAGACAAAGGACAACAAGTACTGAAAGGATTAGTTGAAATAAAACTGATTGCACCTAAGATTGCAGGACTTCGTTTCACCCGACAAGGCAAACCTGTAAATATAGATTGGGAAATACAGGATGCCATTGATTGGCGAGAACTAACTGATAAAATAGGACATATTGCCTACTGGAATTATAAATCAGAACAACGTATTAACATCAATACATTGATTCCGATAACAACACCGCAACGAAATTTGGTTGTTGCTAAATTTATCGAGATACTCCAGCAGATATACAACCTGTCTATGGAAGGAGACTGCATTGTCATTCCTAAAAAGGTGGATTTAGATATGTACGGCAATGAAGTAAAGTCGTTGCAGTTGCCTTTTGAAGAATGTTTAACCCGTTTCAAGCAATTTGTCGTGGCGACCAACCGCTATCCCAAGATGAATGCTCTATCGGAAGAAGTGGCACTACGCAAATGGTTTCGAGAAGTTGGTCATGGGCTGATTTATACAACTCCCGAACAAATGGCTCAATTCCGCAAACTGACAGCGGAGTTCCCTATGGATAAATATAAATAATTACGGATTCATGTCTCTTTGGGTATTTATATAGGAGCATCCGTAATGTGACTACCTAACGGAACTTACACCAGAAATATTTATGAGCGACAAAATATCCATACGTTTCTTTGAGGACCGTGAGGTGCGGGCAATCTGGGACGACGAACATGCCAAGTGGTGGTTCTCCGTCTTGGATATTGTGGGCGTACTCAACCGACAAGACGACTATACCAAAAACCGCAACTACTGGAAGTACCTCAAAACCAAACTCAAACGAGAACAAAATGAGTTGGTTAGTGCCACTAACCAACTGAAAATACTTGCTGCCGATGGAAAACGTTATAATACCGATGTCCTTGACAGCGAAGGCGTTATTCGTTTAGCCAAAGAATTTCCCAATACGCGTGCGGGAAAGTTTCTTGATTGGTTCACGTATAGCGACACTTCCATTGACGGGCAGAGCAAGAAAAAAGCCTACACCCTTTTTGAGAGTGGCGTGATAGATAGTATTGAGGAGGGGACTTTTCGCGGTTTGCAACAGATACATGCCTATATCTTTGGAGGTTTGTATGATTTTGCGGGTAAGATGCGTACCGTAAATATCGCTAAAGGCGGTTTCCAATTTGCTATGGTGCATTATTTGCCTGCTACGTTGAAGACCATCGAGCGTATGCCAGAAAATACATTCGACGAGATAGTGGATAAATACGTGGAAATGAATGTGGCACACCCCTTCCGCGAGGGGAATGGTCGTAGCACCCGTATTTGGCTTGACTTGATGCTTAAGAAACACTTGGGGCAATGCATTGATTGGAGCAGTGTGAACAAGAAAGCCTATTTGGAGGCTATGACTGCCAGTGTGGCAAATAGTATGGCAATCCGAGACCTGTTGCGTCCCGCCTTGACCGACCAAATTAACGACCGTGAAATGTTTATGAAAGGCATTGACTATTCTTATTATTACGAAGAAGATGATGGAAATGTTGAAATATAGCATAAAAATAACCTACGCCCCCACACGCAAATAAACGAGCCACCTCTTAATCAAGTATATGCAAAGATTTGCACGTACTGCAGAGAAAAATGGAAATGGCTTCACTGTCAAATCCAACTTACCTGACGAGAGAAAAATCTCTACTATGATGTATGTGGTATAAGAAAGCATTACCGTATATCAGTTGTCAAAACAGGAACTGCCTGTTTTTGCCAAATTGTTGGAGATGCATCGGTTCCCTCTTGAGGCGAAGGCACCGACACTTCCCACACTCTTCCATCGACGACCTCAAATACTTGGTCAGTTTACAACAGCAAATGTAAACCCGCCGTTTATTGCCCAATGCGGAGGCAGAACTGTTAGAGACACCGAAAAACCGGCTCTGCTATTCGGGTTTCCGATAGCAGAGCCGGTGTGAAGGTAAGTCGGGAAACATAAAAACTACCTTAAATTTTGTGGCGTTGGATTATTGCGGTATTTGTGCGCCGCAGTTGGGAACTGCACCAAAGAGGTCCAATGCTTTTTGCCACGGATAACGGTTGGCAAACATCGTAACAGATGCCTGCATCGTACCCACCATATTCATACCCATCGCTTGGCGGAAAGTGTTGGCAGCCGAGTTGGGGTTGTAGTCTGTTTTCTCTTTGTACGAGACATTCAGGAACCCGTTGAGGTACGCCTCGTCAATCTTTCCTTTGAAGAGACTCGGGTCTTTGAGCGACTTGTTTCTACGGCAATCGATTGCCTCCACATCGTCGAAGTCGTCGGCTTTCACGCGGAGCAACATACCACCGCCCGGCAGACTCAAATCGGTTACGCGGTTAAGGAAGAAGATATTGTCCTCACACTTGTCCACACGCTTTGCCTCGCGGTTTTTGTCGCTGTCGATATGTGTACGGTCGATAGCCGAGAATACTGCGCAGCCGAAGATGTTGCGTTGGATAGTGCAGCAAGTGCCGGGTTGCAGACGAAAACCATAGCCCATCGAGGCAAGGTCTTTCAGACGCGACCATACGAAAAGGACGGTATTGTCGCAGAAATTGACTTGTGTCATATTGGCTGGATCAGCACCACGCACGTCCATCGTTGCCATACGCACATTCACAAAGATACAGTTTTGTACCGTGATGGCACCTTTCAGCAAACCGTTGATGGCATAGTTGGGCGCGTTGATAAAGGCGCAGTTGCGCACTACCACATCCAATGTATTCACGATACCGCGGTCGCCGTTCAGGTATATCATATAGGACTCTTTGGTGAACACTTTTTCTGCCAAGTCCGGACCACCGATACCCTCTGTGCCGATAGGGTTCATCATCGGTGTTTCCACGCCTTCGGGCTGCCCTTCGCGACGTGCGTTGTAGGAGATAGTGTTACCGCGGTCGAAGATAAGACCATCAATCACCACTTGTTTGCCCGGTGCTACAATGCTGGTAATCTGCATAGTACCTTTTCCTTGAGCCGAGCCGTTGGACTCTGCCGAGGGTTGTATCATCGTCTTGTATTTCAGCACATCGCGTTCCGTAAAATCGCTGTTGTAGCCGCCCTTGATAGTTACCGGTTTGCGAATATCAATCGTCCCGCTATTCAGCATACCGAAATAGTTACCTTCTGCCACCAGGATGGTAGCACCGTCGTCGGCAACATCCAATGCCTTTTGCAAGTTCTTGAATGGTGCTGTCTTCGAACCGTCGTTCTTGTTACTTCCGTTTTCACGGCTCACATGGTAAATGGATTGTGCCCCTGCGGACAAACAGCCTGCCATCAGAAATGCAAGCGTCATAACAATTGTCTTTTTCATTTTTGATTAGGATTAGATGGTTAAAAAATTCATAAACTGCGCAAAGGTAGTGATAAAAATCAACACACGCAAATCTGTTGCGTATTTTTTTATTCTCAGAATCAAGAGAAAGAAAACAGAAAAAAAGAAATACATATATAAAATAGAGTACTTTTTCGCCATACTCAAGCCGATTTCTTATGCGATTTATATGTTTCATAACATATTTCTACACAAAAAACAACATAAAACTTGCACATCTCACAAATTAACTATACCTTTGCTGTCGAAAATGGAAAAATCATATTCTATTATCCAACAATAACCAACAATATTATTAACCTACTAATTCATTTTATTTATGAAGAAATCTTTCTTTCTGGCAGCCTTTGCTGCCGCTTTGGCACTCGTAGGCTGCCAAAAACAATCGGAACTGGACTTTGATGACATCAAGACCAAAGCCACAGTGCAAGGTTATGTATATATCGATTTAGGATATATACAGGAGGGTACCGGTTTTGCCAAACTCAACAAACCCGCTGAGGGCGTAGCAGTGGCTGTGAAGGTGGATTATCAAAAGTATGACAAAGATGCTGCCGGAGGACAAAAGTTCTTTGAGGCTGTTTGCGATGCCAATGGTTTCTATAAAGTGGAAATTCCTGTGGGACAAGAGGCTATTGCCGGTATGAATGTTTACACTCGTCCGTTCGTTGGCAAGTATTACGACCTGGTTAACGGGGCTATCCAAGAAGTGGAGGTTTCCTTTACCGAAGAATCGACTTCTGTTGATATCGAGAGTGGCAAGGTCTTTACCGCTGCCAACATGATTGTTACCAAAGATGTAGAGAAACCTATTCTCACACGCAACCAGAAAGTAAAAGTATCGGGTAAAATTGTCGAGAAATTCGAGAAGAAAGAATATGTGGACAAAGAGAATCCTGATAAAGGTTACTACGGCGTAGTAGGTACCAACAATGCTACCCAAACAGTTACACTCGTGGCTACTTTCACCAATACGGATACCAAGTTCAATGGTCAAGAACTGATTTACAACCTCACTACCGGTGCCGGCGGTGCATACGAACTTACTGCTGACTTGTATGACGCTTGGGATATCAACAAAACCGAAGTGAAAATCGAAGCAAAATCATATCTCAACAAAATTAGCCACTATTATGAGAAATATGATGACGATGAAAAGAAATATCTCAGCAAGACTCAAGAAGTGTCCGGTTATTTCGAGCGCGGTGAAGTTAAGAAACCTTTGTCTGATGGTTCGCTGTTGATTGGTTGCGTAGTAAGCGATTTGGTAGTGGAATTCGTTCCTAATTACGCAAAGGAGACTATCTATGGTATCGGAAATCCTGACATCGACAAGAAAAACGATAAGGGTATCATGATATACAAATCTCACAACCCGCTTGGTTGGGCATACTAATCACTTCTAATACATATATTGATTATGAAGAAGATTCTCAGTATTTTGCTTGTGGCTGCTATGGCGGTCCCTGCAATGGCGGCTCGTGAGAAAGAGACCCCCGAGCAAAAAGCCCAAAAAGACTATTCTACATGGATGCCTGCAGAGGGCGATTTCTCCGTAGGTTTTTCGCTTGACCCATTGGCTACTTTTGTGGGAAACTTATTGAGCGGATACACCGGACAGAATAGTTTGGACAAATTGGCGGGCGACCCGTTGTTGAAAAAAACGATTGGTGCCAACCCGATGGTGTCTATCATGGGTTCGTATATGTTCACCGATAAGTTGGGCTTGAAAGCCAATATCGGGTTAGGTCTGACTTCTAAAGCGGAAAATCATTATGTGCTCGATGACGAAGCACTCTACTTGGACCCGTTGAGCAAGGCAAAAGTAGTGGATAGTCGCAAGGCTAACCTTACGTATGGTAGTATTGCAGTAGGCGTGGAGTACCGCGTAGGTAAGACTCGTCCCGTACAAGGTGTGTTCGGCGGTGGCGTGAACTATGCTTTTGGGCAGCGCACCTACAGATTCAGTTATGGTAATGCTATTACCGAGATGAACCAAACCCCGTCTATCAGTGCAGATGCAAGTACCAGTACGTTTATTCCTACCCCGACATATAGTGCAGCGGCAGGTTATATGCCTAACGCACGTCTTTTGTCGTCGCAGGCAGACAAACTGATTCACATGCTTGGTGTCTATGGCAGCGTCGGCGTAGAGTGGTTCGTCGCACCCAAGATTGCACTCGGCGCAAATGTTAATGTGGGCTTGTACTACGAAGTAAATCCTTCGCGCAGCGCTATCTACGAGGGATGGAATATACAGACGAAACAAGTGGAGAAATTTACCGAACAGGTGGCTCCCGCTTCGCACGGATTCCATTTTGGTACAGATAATATCGGTGCTAACTTGTATATTGCATTCTACTTCAATAAAGACAAGTAATTGTAACTCATCAAACACCTGACTATTGCATGGCTGTCAGGTTTTATCAAATAGATTTTTTAGGTCGGCTGCGCGATGTGAATCGGGCAGCCGTTTTTTTGTACACTACGATGTGTCGGACTTTAGAGATGGGGTTGACCTAAGAGAGTGTAGAGGCGCTTTTGACCGCTTGGGTTGAAGTGCTCAATGAGAATTTTACCATCGTGTAGGGTCGTAGGTCTGCGAGAAAATCTCCACACCGGCTTTGTTGGTATATCCGGCATAGTCGGTATTGCCGTTTACGAGCGGAGAGGCCGCATAGAGAAGCATACGAGCGCGGATGGCAAGTGCCATCACCGAGGTGGCACGCCCATACTTCTGCGCACTGCTATAGCGTGCCGGCAGGCGGTTGGCTACATCGAGCAATACCGAGTTACACCAGTCGATCATCGTATAGTAGGGCACTTGCCCGATCTGCAAATCGGCAGCATTGGCATCGGTCGAATAGATCACGCCCGGGGTAAACGGTATAGCCCCATAAGTATTGGCAAGCAACCAATAGTAGTAGGCTATCATACATTGGCACTCGGCTTTCATATACTCTACCTCTTGATTGGAGATACCTTGGTCGGGCAGAGCGTGTACATTTTGGATAAACACATTGGCTTCGCGAATACGATGCGGAAGCGATGCCCAGTAGTTGCCGTTCCACTCGCTATTGGGTGTCCATTCACCAAGGATATAAGGGATAACCTTCCAATTCCACTGGCGCCAACGCTCGCTGGGCGTCATATCATCGCCAAGGACATCCCACCCGAGGAAACGCCCGTAGCCCATATAGGGATCGGGTATGTCGGAATAGACATTCGCCAACCACCCCATGGTACGCATCTTATCGTTGAAGACCATCTCAAGGGTCAACTCGGTATCGGGTTCTTTATCCCAAAAACTGCACGATGCCGCAGGTAGCAGCAATGCGGTAAGAAGGGTATAGAGTTGCTTTTTCATATCTTATCTTAAGTGTTGTAGTTATTTTTATGCGATTAGGCTGCAATTATCAGAACCCGATCTCCAATCCTATCATACCCGAGCGTATGGCGGGGTAACGCAGACCATTGTTGGTACTCAGTTTGGGATTCCACAGTTTGAATTGGGAGAAATAGAAGAGGTTGTTGCCCGAAACAAAAATACGGAAGTTCTTTGCGTGCATTTTCTGCAAAGCCGCTTTGGGCAGCGTATAGCCGAGTTCGATACTCTTTAAGCGCAAGAACGACATATTCTTTTTCCACCAGGTGGATGCCACATTATTGTTGGTATTGGTCGATTCGCTCAAGCGCGGTCAGAACACATCTTGCAGGTGAGCGAGAGGTCGGCACCGCGGTTGTCCACCTTACCGAAATTGGCGTACGGATTGCTAAGGGAACCTATCTGCGAGGGTATTGTATTGCGCTGCATAAAGATATTGCTGCGCAGTTCTTGGAAGAAATCTACCTGCAGATCCAGTTCGTTGAATAGACCGAGTTCAAAGCCGACATTGGCTTTGCGCGGTTGTCGCCATATTCGGCGTTGTTGCTATGGTCGAGAAAATCAGAGCCGTACTTAAGGATACTATGTACCAACTCGCCCTCATCGTTGCGCGACTTGGCTGTGCTGTAGTAGTCGGGCGATTTACCACGCGTCATATAAGTATGTGAGTAGTAGTCGAACGAGAAAGTGGCTTTTGCCTTCAGTCCCGGGGTGATAAACTTCAAGTCCTGCTCAATAGCAAAGAGCGACTCGAGTTTACCGCTCGTACCACGATAGTATCCGTTCTGCGTACTCATTGCCCACGGGTTGTATCGATTGGCGGAAGCAATAGGTATCGTACCATCGGAATACACGGCAGGATGTACAAAAGGAGGGGTCTCAAACGCCTTGGCAAAGACATCGTCGGTCGAAGAGTTCGACTTACGCAGTTGCTGCAAATAACCGCCAATGTTGAAGCGCAAGAGCGTGGTCTTGGTTACATCCAAATCGACATTCGCACACAGGTTGAAGCGATTGAGTTTAGAACCGGTATCATAACTGAGTGTCTCGTCGGTAGCCATGATACCTTTCTCGTAGTAGTACGCCCCCGTCAAGGCATAGCGCAGACGCTCCGAACCGCCCGTTACATTTAGGTTAACGCGCGTAGAATATGCCAAATCGTTGGTGATGGCATCTATCTAGTTCCCAAAACTAAATGCACACTTTGCTGATGAATACAGCGTCGGCAAAAAGAAATCTTTACCATCCCGCTTGCAAGTAGGCAGGGCATACACAATACTGGAATACTATACACAACGCTTACTGCCTCCTCCACTAACTATACGAACGAGTACTGCATTCTGTTCCCGGTGTTTTACACAATGCTTTCTCCTCATTGACACAGGGAGATAGCAGAGGGATAGGAATGCGATGTTGGGCAAGCAAATCGCGCAACATTGCATTCTCTTGCTGTAGTCTATTCAGTTCCCGCAATATCGTTTCATATTCCATATTCTAACAATTCATTCCATTCTCCTGACGGAGTCTATTCAGTTCCCACAATATCCGTTTCATATTCTATATTCTAACCATTCATTCCATTCCTTCTGCCTACTATTTGTTATGCCAATAGATGGCAACTCTACCGTTTCAATACCAACAATGGGCTTAGAAACAAAAAAAGCATTTCTAAATAGACTCTATAGACTATCTATCGCAGGTAACTAAGCATAGGCAATTAAGTACAGAGGAGTACAGGCAAATAAGTGCAGACTAATAAGTACAGGTAATTAAGTACAGATAAATCAGTAGACAGGCTGTATAGTGTTGCGTATTTAATCGGCATCTCGTTTTTTTAGGTGTAGGCAAAGTTGGTAACCCAATGCCGTACAGATAAGCATGGCAATCGGAACATCGCCGATAGGGGTGGGATTGGTATCTTTGGTTGTTCCGACTTCGGGGAGTTTCTCGCCATCCTCTCCCTCACCGAAACTATCATGGTCGCCACCCGCAATACGACGAGGACGACGCACTATGCCGTCAGCATCCATAGGCGACAGACCATACTCCGGATTAGCAGAGTGCACACAAGAAACGGAGTTTTCTGCATATTCATACAGCAGAGATGTCGCCCGAGTATCAGAAGCGAAATATCCCCGGCTACTTAACAGAGTATGACCACCTACTTCGGTATGAGTTCCTACTTCAGTATTAGTACCTACTAGAGCATGAGTATGACTATGAGCATCGAAGACAGGCTCTGAGCGGAGAATATAAACAGATTCTGAGGACTGAGAGTAAACGGAAACGCATACCAATAACAATACCAATACACCTACCCGACAAGATAAAAGACGAATTCTAAACACTTAGCAAAACATTTAATGCGCAAAGGTAATCAAATTATATGGAGTACACAACAAAAAATACAAAAAACATCGAATATTCTACCCGTAAGAACAGCCAGATGCAACTAATAGTTCAGCAGACAGCACATTCCTAGTAAGAGCATAGTATTGCAGGCACCTTATCATACGGAACGACTTGGAGATATTGACGGCACGCACCTAGTAAGAACATAGTATTGCAGGCATCTTATCATACGGAATGACTTAAAGATATTGCCCAAAATCTCAGTAAGAGCATCACCTTATCATATATACAATTGATATATAATCGCAAGCATAAATCATATAAATCATACATATATAACGAAAGAAGCCTTGAGCGAATGCTCAAGGCTTCCAAAAGTGG
>UQNE01000011.1 GCA_900542355.1 uncultured Bacteroidales bacterium
GGGTCGTGGGGAGTGCCTGCCATATCGGATTGCTTTTTCTCGTCGGCATAACCAATGTACCAGTCCTCGGGGCGCACTACGACATCGACCTCTTTGTTCTCGCCGAAGCCCTCGTCCACGCACTCGAAATCGCGACCGCAGAAATGTACCAAGCGGTCGTGTACCATAGTGGCATCGAGCAAGTTGCTTTCGCCGATGAAGTCTGCCACAAAGCAACTATTGGGTTCGTTGTAGATATCGGAAGGTGTACCTATTTGCAGGATCTTACCCTCGCGCATTACCACCACGCGGTCGCTTAGGGTAAGTGCTTCTTCTTGGTCGTGGGTGACATAGATGAAAGTGATGCCGAGTTTCTTATGCATCTCGCGCAACTCCATTTGCATATCCTTGCGCATCTTAAGGTCTAAGGCTGCCAATGGTTCATCCAACAATAGCACTTCCGGCTCGTTGATGATAGCGCGTGCAATAGCGACACGCTGCTGCTGTCCGCCGCTAAGCGAATTGACATCGCGATACTCATAGTCGGACATACTGACCATCTTGAGGGCTTTCTTGACTCGCCTCTCCATCTCGGCTTTGGCAACGCCTTTCAGTTTTAAGCCGAAAGCGACATTCTC
The DNA here is from genome assembly GCA_900542355.1 of uncultured Bacteroidales bacterium. Lineage (GTDB taxonomy): Bacteria > Bacteroidota > Bacteroidia > Bacteroidales > Paludibacteraceae > Colicola. The sequence goes on from UQNE01000011.1 coordinate 618, forward strand.
AAACACATTGAGATGTGGGAACAGGGCATACTTCTGGAACACCGTATTGACGGGGCGTTTATGCGGAGGCATCTCCGTTACATCCTCACCGTTGAGAAGAATATCTCCCGATGTTGCCACTTGGAAACCTGCTATACATCGTAGCAGCGTGGTTTTGCCACATCCCGAAGGACCCAAGATTGTTACAAACTCGCCTTTCTTAACCTGAAGGCTCACATCGTCTAAGGCAAATTTACCATCCTCAAACTGCTTTGAGACATGGTTTACCTCAATGATAAAGTCAGACTTTTGCATCCGCGTACTTTAGACAACTGCGCTTTTATATATGTGCGCAAAAGGTAAATAAAAAAAATGAATGGGGACTTACTCTATGTTTGGAATGCCCCGACTTATGTTATTAAGTTTTATATTTCAAATTGCTCTATCCCCCTCTGCAATCCGTTCGGGCAAGATCTTCTATACTCTTGAACCCGAGGAAACGAAAGCCCCCATCCTCCCAACGATAACAGCCTGCAAAGGTACTGCTTTTTTCCGAATTACACAACATTACATCCCCTTATAAAAAACAAAAGGAGAGAAATGCACATTTTGCACAATTCTCTCCTTTTATGTGGTCCCACTAGGGCTTGAACCTAGGACCCCCTGATTATGAGTCAGGTGCTACTAACCAACTGAGCTATGAGACCATCGTGTCATTAAGGCGACACGAACCTATGCTGTGCCTTTTACGGTGGACACTAACCTTTGTGTACCCTTGAAGGCGGCACTCACCTTTGTTGTGCTTTTTACGGTAGCACTAACCTATATATATTGTTTTGTTATGCGACTGCGTTATCTATTTCCACGCAAGGATTTATACATCTCCAAGCACTTGTCTTTTGTGATAGTACGCTGAGCGTCTGTCAGTTGCGGAATAACGAGGTGTGTACCGGCAGTGAGTGCATTGGGGTTGGATATTGTCTTGCGGTTAGCCCGGTAGATATAAATCCAACAATGCGTATTCTGATAGTACTTGCGTGCCAACCGGCTGAGCGTCATATCTTTCACCACATTCACTTCGTCCAATATACCCTCTACATCTGCCGACGCCGTTGACTCGGTGTTTGCGACCGATGAGCCGGTAACTTGCTGACGAGCAGCCTGTGTAGTCTTATGCTCGTACTCATCTGCACACTCCGCTTTGAGTTGTTCAAACTCAGCACGATTGACTATACGAACCTCTGCGCGACGATTGGGGCTATAAGCCGCTTTGCTTCGTTTGCCAACAATCTTTCCGCGTCCGCAAGCCGTGATACGGTCTGCATCTATGCCGTATTCCTCTATCAACTCATTCATCACCGCCTCGGCACGCGCTTCGCTAATCAGGTTGTTCACGCTCTCGGAGCCTGTATTGTCGCAATAGCCATAAACGACTGCATACTTCTGCTTTTCGCGCTCCATACGCGTTGCCACTTGCTGCGTAGTAATCAGACCTTCTGACGACAATAATGACTTACCCGTCTCGAAATAGACAAAGTAGTAATCTTCGGTAGGAGCAACTGCGGCAATGGCCTGCGATTTCATCACGATAGTATCTCTATGAACGACCACAACCGTATCTATGCGAGCAACCGTACCACCATTGTTGGTTTGTGCCTTAGCATGTTTTGCCTCGTTAGCCGCCAACTGCTTATCCAACATGCGATCGGAAGCGATATTGCGGACATGCGTCTTGTGTACGGCATCAATCTTATAGCGCAGATTGAGAGTAACATCGAAGATACCATCGTTGTTCTTGCTGGCTACAGCACTCAGCCCTTGAAAACCGCGACCATCGATATCGTCTTTGACGAAATAGGAGTAAGTCCCCTTAACGCCCAACGCAATACTACGACTAAGGTTGAACTCAAAATTGACACCTCCCATCAAGTACGGCCGAGCAAGATACTTATCCATTGATTTGGGGTCAGTACTGCCGGTATGTCCACGAGAGTCATCGGTGTAGTAAATCGAGTTTTTGAAGCACCCTACACCACCTCCGCCTAAGAGTTGGAATCCAAAGATTTTGCGCTCAGCACGCGGATAGAAACAGTTCATCAGATCGACTGACAAATAGCCACCTGCCTTGTGCATTATACCTTTGAGCAAGACATCCGCATTATCTCCGGCATTCACATCGCCTGTAACACGATACATATCGAAAGCATAATCGAGCCCCAATGCTATAATCGGAGTAAAGGAATACTCAAGGTTCAGCCCAACCGCAGGAGCGAAGACCGGATGTTTCATCTCGGCATTAAAATCGCCATCGAATGAATTAAATCCCGCATTAAATATCAAAGACCAATGACTGCTCTCTGTAGCAATCTGCGAATTTTCAGTCGTCTTCCAAGGGTGTGCACCCTTAGTATTTCCGTTTTTTGTTTGTGCGCCGGCACCCATAGCCAACACTCCCAACAATGTTATAATCAAGTACTTCTTGTACATAAATATATGTGTGCGTTAGTTTGGTGTTATCAGAAGGACTTACAGTTTCAATTCGGGCTGCAAAGTTACTGCTTTTTTCTGAAATAGCAAAAAAAAAGTGTAAAAATCTTCATTTTAGCAGTCCTGTATTGCATATATGGGGATAATTCCTTAATTTTGCACCATGTATTGGGCGGGTATAGACGCAAATGCATAATGCACAAGACAACAAAAACATAACTCATCATGGATATTCTACAACAAATGCGTGAGCGTGCGCAGGCTAACCTGCAACGCATCGTATTGCCGGAAGGCGATGAACCTCGTACATTAGAGGCAGCAAACATCATCTTAAAAGACAAGATTGCGAACCTAATTCTGATCGGCAACCCCGATACCATCCACAAGATGGCGTCAGATAACGGCTACGAATATATCAAAGAGGCTACTATCATCGACCCTCTGCACGATGAGAAGATGCCCGTGTATGCTAACCTTCTCTACGAATTGCGCAAAGCCAAAGGGATGACCCCGGAAGAGGCTGCCAAGAAAGCACAAGACCCGTTGTATTTGGGCTGTTTGATGATTAAGAACGGTGATGCAGACGGCGAATTGGCAGGTGCTCGCGGTACGACCGCCGACACTATCCGCCCTGCTTTCCAAATACTGAAGACCAAGCCGGGCGTATCGATTGTATCGGGTGCGTTCTTGATGTTTACCCCTGCAAAGCAGTTGGGAGAGAACGGTTTCTTGGTATTTGCCGACTGCGCTGTTAATCCCTGCCCCGACGCACAACAGTTGGCACAGATAGCCATCTCTACCGCCGAGACGGCTCGCACCTTAGGCGGCTTTGAGCCTCGTGTAGCGATGCTGTCGTTCTCGACCAAGGGTTCGGCTAAGCACGAGTTGGTTGACAAAGTAACCGAGGCTACCCGCATTGCTAGGGAGTTGGCTCCGGATTTGGCTATCGATGGTGAACTGCAGGCAGACGCAGCCTTGGTAGAGCGTGTAGCAGCCACCAAAGCACCGGGGTCGCCGGTAGCAGGCAAAGCCAATGTATTGGTATTCCCCGACTTGCAGGCCGGCAACATCGGATACAAACTGGTAGAGCGTTTCTCGGGCGCAGACGCCGTAGGTCCTATCCTTCAAGGTATTGCAGCCCCCGTAAACGACTTGAGCCGCGGTTGCAAAGTACAGGATATTGTACAAATGGTAATCATTACCGCTAATCAGGCTATAAAATAAGGTAATAGGAGGTCGTCCGTCAGACAGGCGACCTCCTAATTGTTTGCAACAAAATAAAACTATACAATATGAAGATTCTCGTTTTGAACTGCGGAAGCAGCAGTATAAAGTATAAACTCTTCGATATGGAGAGCAAGACCGTGATGGCACAAGGCGGCGTAGAGAAAATCGGTTTGCCCGACTCGTTCCTGCAAGTGAAACTACCTAACGGAGAGAAAGTAAGGATAGAAAAGAACATGCCCGAGCATACAGTAGGTATTCAACTGATACTCAACACATTGGTTGATGAAAAAATCGGCTGTATCAAGGACTTGAAAGAGATAGAGGCCGTGGGGCATCGTGTGGTACACGGCGGTGAGAAATTTAACCAATCGGTGGTCATCACTCCCGAAGTGAAAGAGATGATTGTGAAGTGCGCCGAGTTGGCACCGCTGCACAACCCCGCTAACCTAAAAGGTATCGAGGCTATCGAAAAGACCCTGCCGGGCGTACCGCAAGTGGCTGTATTCGACACGGCTTTCCATCAGACTATGCCCGACTATGCGTATATGTATGCGTTGCCCTACGAGTTGTATGAGAAATATGCCATCCGTCGCTACGGTTTCCACGGAACGAGCCATCGCTATGTATCCGCGCGTGTGTGCGAGTATTTGGGTGTAGATGCAAAGGGCAAGAAAATCATCACTGCGCACATCGGTAATGGCGGTTCGTGCGCTGCCGTAATGGACGGCAAGTCGGTAGATACCTCGATGGGTCTGACGCCGGTAGAAGGCTTGATGATGGGTACGCGTGCAGGCGACTTGGACCTGGGTGCCGCTACTTATATTATGGATAAAGAGCAACTGAGCACTGCAGAGTTTAACACCTTGGTAAACAAGAAATCGGGGTTGCTGGGCGTAAGCGGTGTATCGAGCGATGCTCGCGACATCGATGCGGCTATCAAAGCCGGCAACACTCGTGCAGACTTGGCACGCAAGATGTTTATCTACCGTGTAAAGAAATATATCGGTGCTTATGCGGCTGCCATGAACGGCGTGGACATCATCGTCTTCACGGGTGGTATCGGTGAGAACGATGCTTATATCCGTGGCGAGATAGCCAAAGGCTTTACCTACCTGGGTGCAGAACTCGACGAGCAGAAGAACGCCGGTATCCGCGGTGAGGAGGCTGTAATCTCCACACCGAACAGCAAGGTAACTATGTGCGTCATCCCGACCGATGAGGAACTGATGATTGCCACCGATACGCAAGCATTGGTATAAGACCACGCTTGTGCGTTTCCTAAAAGGACACCTATTGGTGTGTATTGGAATGCACAAGGCAGTCGGTTTGGCACATTATTTGGTAGTACTCTTGTATTAACTAAAACATCTACTAAAGTGAAACCCATTATCTATCAACTATTACCTCGCACCTTTGCTAACTATAATGAGACCCGCCATCACAACGGGACACGCATAGAAAATGGTTGTGGTAAGTTTGTGGATATAACCCCGAAAGCACTCAAGTCGATAGCCGACTTGGGTGCTACCCATATTTGGTACACCGGTGTTATCCGCCATGCCACCGCCGAGCGCAACACCGCCTCTATCGTGAAGGGGTTGGCAGGCAGTCCGTATGCTATCACCGACTACTACGATGTCGATCCCGACCTAGCAAGCAACGAGGACAAGCGTATGCAGGAGTTTGAAGCACTCGTGGCTCGCACCCACAAAGCAGGGCTGAAAGTGGTGATAGACTTTGTGCCGAACCATGTGGCACGCGAATACCACTCGGTGTGCAAGCCTGCCGGTGTGCGCGATCTGGGCGAAGATGACCACTCCGAGTGGGCTTTCTCGCCGCTCAACAACTTCTACTATATCCCGGGTGAGAAGTTCCAACCCGACTTCGACATCCGAGGTTACAACGAGTTTCCCGCCCGCGCCACAGGCAACGATTGCTTTACCGCGCATCCTACACGCAACGACTGGTACGAGACAGTAAAACTCAACTATGGTGTTTTCTATCAAGGTGGCGGCGAAAAGCAGTTCTCACCCATTCCCAACACCTGGACTAAGATGCGTGATATTCTGCTCTTTTGGGCAGGTAAGCAAGTGGACGCTTTCCGTGTGGATATGGCAGAGATGGTGCCGGTAGAGTTCTTTGCGTGGGCTTTACCACAAGTGAAACAAGCGTACCCCGAGGTACAGTTCATCGGCGAATGCTACAACCCTGCTTTGTACCGCCCGTACCTAAATGCGGGGTTTGACTACCTGTACGACAAAGTAGGTATGTACGACTACTTGCGCGGCGTAACCAGCAAGAACTGGGCGGTAGAAGGTATTACGCAACAGTGGATGGCGCAGAGCGATATTCTCAATCGCATGGTCTATTTCCTTGAGAACCACGACGAGCAGCGTATCGCCAGCGGTTTCTTCTGTGGGCGTGGTGCGTGCGCCGAACCGGCGATGATTGTTGCCGCTACCCTATCCACCAACCCCGTACTCATCTACGCGGGACAAGAATTAGGTGAGAAGGGTATGGACTTAGAGGGATTCTCCGGTATGGACGGGCGAACCACTATCTTCGATTATTGGGGTGTCAAGTCGCTGCAGGCGTGGACAAACCATGGCAAGTTTGATGGTGCGGGACTGGACGATGAGCAACAGCGTTTGCGTGAGTTCTACCAACGCTTGCTTACCATCGCACGCGACAACCAAGCCGTCAATAGCGGCAAGATGTACGACCTGGAATACGCCCAATCGACAGGCTTCAACAAGCACGAGCAATATGCCTATCTGCGCAAGGCAGGCGATGAGACACTGCTTATCGTACTCAACTTCGATGACCGCCATGTCGATATGGAGGTGAACATCCCCGCTGATGCTTTCGTCTATCTGGAGCAAGAGGAGATACAGCATGCGCAAGCCGTTGATCTGCTGACCGATACCGCTTATACCGACCTACCATTTACCTCCTCGGAGCCTGTGCGTATCAGTCTCGCTGCCTGGAAAGGTGCCATACTGCGTATCACCCCAAAGACCACCCGCAAAAGCAACAATAAAAAAGACAGAAAGCCGTGCAAAAAATAAACGACATCTTGCGTCTGATCCGCTGCACCAACTTGATTTTCATCACTATCCTTCTGTGGGTAATGGAGAAATGGGTGGCAGTACCTCTGCTTGAAGCACAGTACTACGATGAGCAACTGCCGTGGTGGATGCTCTTGCTGCTCATCGTGGCTACCGTCTGCATTGCTGCGGGCGGATATGTGGTCAACGACTATTTCGATGTAAAGATCGACCGCATCAACCGCCCTGATCAACTGATTGTTACCAACACCGTCAGTAAGACTGTCGCCCTCCGCTTGGGGTGGATACTAAGCGGTGGGGGTATGCTTGTAGGTATCGCTGCTGCATGGTGCGTCCGCAGTTGGTCGCTGGGAATAATCTTTCTCTTGGTTCCGGGGTTGCTTTGGTTCTACTCTTCTTCCTACAAACGCCGTTTCCTATTGGGCAATCTCGTTGTGGCACTGGTTTCCGGACTGGCACCTATGGTCATTGCTTTCGCCAATGTAGGTATGCTCCATAAGTTGTACCCCCTATTGCTTCCCTACACTACCCTCCAACACGACCTCTACGCATGGTTAGGCGGCTTTGCGCTCTTCGCTTTTCTCTGCACGCTCATCCGTGAGATCATCAAGGATATGCAAGACCAAATGGGCGATCGTGAACTCGAATGCCACACCCTACCTATCCGCCTCGGCGACAAGTGGACAAAGGTTATTGTTACCATACTTATCTTGCTGACTATGAGTGCAATAGTCTATGTATGGTACGCTCTGTTACCATTCCCGCGCGTATGGGGTTCGCTCTCCACGCGCTATATGGTATTCGGTTTGCAAGTGCCGTTAGCGTGCGAGATATGGCTGCTTTGGGCGGCAAAAATCCCCTCCGACTACCGCAGCGCACAACTGCTGATGAAGTTCATCATGTTCATCGGCATGCTTTTTAGTTTTGTCATCATGCGTACTCTCTAACCGATTATGCACCTTATTCTTGGCTCTCAATCGCCTCGCCGGCGCAGTCTGCTTGCGGGGCTCGATATACCTTTCGAGGCAGTAGATATCCATGCCGATGAGCACTTCCCCGCCGACCTTCAGGCGGGCGACATCCCACTCTATATCTCCCGCGAGAAAGCGCAGGCATACACCTCGCATCTCCAGGCCGATGACCTGCTCATCACCGCTGACACCATCGTGTGGCTCAATGGGCAGATGCTCGGTAAGCCGCACGACATCAGCGATGCCAAGCGCATGCTCCACAGCCTCAGCGGTAACACCCACCAGGTCTATACAGGCGTAACCCTTACCACCACAACGCAACAAGAGTCGTTTGTCGATTGCACCGATGTAACTTTCCGCCTGCTCTCTGATACCGAGATTGACTACTATGTCGAGAAATATCGCCCATTGGATAAGGCGGGTGCTTATGGAGTACAAGAATATATCGGCTATATCGGCGTAGAGAAGATGGTCGGCAGTTACTTCAATGTGATGGGTTTCCCTATCGACCGCGTCTATCTCGCCCTCAGACGATACGGCTGTATTCCCTCTGCCCACATCTGACAATTCGACCAACCTTTTTGGAGGACACTCAATAAAAGTTGTTATTTTTATGTGAAATATCGTGTTTCATTTGCAGGTATCAGAAATTAGTCGTAACTTTGCCACAGATTAGCAAGGGGACTACACAATCGCCTATGTTGATGACAAATAATAACATATTGCACACTGCTACTCCTATATATATAGTAGGCGGCTATCTCCAACCGACATTTTGTACAACTGCACAAACCGCTACACCTATGTATAGTACCAAGTTATGTGCCGTATAAACCTATCAGACGCTCTGCCCCACTATGGGAACGGCGTCTTTTTTATTAGGTTAATCCCCACACGACCCGATACATAACACTTTCACACTGCCCCCAACGCATAATCCCCGCTTGCTGCCCCCGAGCAACAACCGCTAAAACGACTAAAACTAATCTTTATACAAACTATTAAAATCTTTTCATTATGAAAAAGTTATCCATTTTATTCGCTGTGCTGATGGCATGCACATTGTCATTTGCGCAAACAGATTACTCGAAGACATACACGAGTAATGCTGCTCTGAAAGCAGGAGATAATGCTTCTGCCGCTCAGATTGTCATTGGAGAGACTACCGTTGATGGTATGAAAGCAGGCACATCAAAAAAAGCAGGCTCTATCAAGATTACCGTTCCTGCTAATTCGACGAACTTGCACATCCACGCCATTGCCTGGAAGGGGGAAAACGGTGCTACAGTTACAATCACAGGTGCAACTTGCGTACCTGCTTCTTTGACATTGGCTGACAATAGTGGCATCACGAACAACTCTCCGTTTACAATTTCCAGTGATATGCTTGACGATTACTACTTCAATGTAGCATTGGCAGGCCTTACAGCAGAAACCGAATTGACACTTTCTTGCGATAAACGCTTTGTTGTATTTGGCGTAAATGCAGTAGAAACTGCGGAAGTTCCTGCTACCGCTATTGCATTAGACCAAACAACTTTGGAAATGGAGCAATACAAAAGTGCTAAACTGACTGCTACACTCACTCCTGCAGACGCAACTACCACCGTTACTTGGACTTCTTCCAACGAGGCTGTCGCTACTGTTAGCAGCAAGGGTGTTATCTCTGCTCTCACCACCGGTACTACCACTATCACCGCTACTGCAGGTGAACTGACCGCAACTTGCGCAATCACCGTAAAAGAAGCAACTGCTATCACTTGCGCTCAAGCAGTGGAGATTGCTAAGACTGTTTCTGCGAACAACGAAGTTGCTGCCGGCGGCAAATATGTCATCCGTGGTTATGTTACAGCATTGCAAGGCACACCTGCTACCGACTTTGAAAAATATGGTAACTACTCCGTTTGGATGGCTGACACCAAAGATGGTGGCAAGGTATTTGAAGCATACCAAGTAGCACCAACTGACGGAAAGACTATTGCTGCTGTAGGTGACTATGTAGAGGTTATTGGTGATATTACCAAATACAATACAACTTATGAAACAGTGGGTAAAACAGGTACAATCACAGTTATTGCGGAGCCTGTAGAGCCTACCACTCCCACCTATTGCCAAACAGAAGTAGGGCACTTCCTTGCTGAAAATGCAGACCCCAACTCCTATATACTCCTCTCTATCGGTTCTAAGGACGGCAAGACTATCGTTCGTATCGACCAAGATACCGAGAAGAACACCCAGATGTTCGACTACCTGCAAGTTACGGGTCTTGTTACCGCCGGTGCTGATGTAACCGAAGGTGGCGAAAAGGCTATGGCTGTTGAGTTTGATACTCCTGCTGCTGACGCAGAAGGCAACATCACACTCGAGATTCTTTGGAGTACCATTGGATGGGAAGGTCGTTGGATGATTCAGAACCTCAAAGTATCGGCTACCGCTGAGTGCGAACACGCAGTATTGGTAGGTCCGGGTTCGGCTATCAACAACGCTACAATCGAGAGCAATGTTGTTAAACGCATTGAGAACGGTGTTCTCGTTATCGAGAAAGACGGCGTTCGCTACAATGCACAAGGCGTAAAACTCAACTAATCGCCTATTCCTCTTGCGCAGAAGCGATGTGGGACATCCTTTTAGGTTTCCTCCCACATCGCTCTACCAATAAAAAAGCGCAGGTTGCCCACAAGCAACCTGCGCTTTTTTATATAGGTTATCAACCCTACCTTACATCACAATACTTGCCAAACTTAAGGCAATCTTTTTGTGGATTACTCCTCGTCTAAGAGGTCGGGGCGGCGTTCGCGGGTATGGCGAATAGATTCTTCGTACAGCCACTCCTCTATCTTCGCTTGGTTGCCCGATAGCAAAATATCGGGCACACGCCAACCCTTGTACTCTGCAGGACGAGTATAGACTCCCGGTTCGAGCAGACCATCTTGAAACGAATCACTCAGTGCACTCGTCTCATCGCCCAATGCCCCCGGCAGCAGGCGCACAATAGCGTCGGTCATCATCGCTGCGGGCATCTCACCGCCCGTCAGTACAAAATCGCCTATTGTATATTCTTTGGTAATGAGATGATCACGCACACGCTGATCTACCCCCTTGTAGTGTCCGCAAAGGATGATGATATTCTCCGCCAACGACAGGCGATTGGCTTCACGCTGCGTAAAACGCTCTCCGTCGGGCGCAGTAAAGATAATCTCATCGTAGTGTCGCTCCGAGGTCAACTTGCTGATAATACGGTCGATAGGCTCTATCTGCAGTACCATGCCTGCGCCGAAACCGAACGCATAATCGTCCACTTTGCGGTGTTTATCTAAAGTGTAATCACGCAAGTTGTGTACATATATCTCAGCGAGCCCTTTGTCTTTGGCACGCTGTACGATTGAGTGGTTGAGCGGCGACTCTAACAACTCCGGACAAGCAGAAATAATATCTATTCGCATAAGCCTATATATTCAGTTTTAATGATGTGCAGATACTCGCATCTACTACCCAATCATTGGGTATTTACCTCCCTTACATACACAATAACGGAAAAAGCACAGGTCATAAAAGAGCCATCGTCAGGTGCTTCGCTTTCTATCCCTATCTTAGGGCACGGGGTCATAGCCCGAACCGCCCCACGGATTACAGCGCAATATGCGCTTGATACCCAGCCATGTACCTTTGAATATGCCATATTTCATCACTGCTTCCACCATATATTGGCTGCAAGTAGGCGTATATCGGCACGACGGAGGCGTGAGCGGCGAGATACAATAGCGGTAGAAATAGACCGGCAACAAAAATATCTTACGGATAAAACGCTTCATTATCAATCTCTTATGTTTCTTACTACTCCCTAAGCAATGCTTAGTGTGTATTCCCGCCGGGTTTCCTTAGCGTTTGGTTTGCTTTCTCGGTAGGTTTACCCGGTGCAGAATGCGCCTTATCAGTATGGTACCCCGGTGCTTTGCGTACTTTCTCGGAGGGGTTTCCTCCGGCGAGCCGTGTCAGAGCCTTGCGCATGGCACGCTCTATGGTGGCATAGTCTTGTTTCTGACGGTCGATATAGTTAACGGCTATCCTGAATTGTGCATTCCCCAACAGATGTTTCTGCAAGCGGTAGGTTTCACGCATCTGCCTGCGCAGACGATTACGATCCACAGCGTGCTTAAAGAGCGACTTAGACGCCCATATCAGCACCTGTGTGGTGTCGTCCTCGGCAGGCGCATAAGTAATACGCAAAGGCCACACCACAAAGTGCTTGCCCGTAGCGTACAACTGCTTGATATGCAACTGACCGCAAAGTTTCTCTGTTTTAGGGAAGGTATGATTCACACGCTTATCAGTTGTTGTGTTTCTCCAGATAGTCGGCTATAGCCGCAGTAATCGACTGGAACTCGGGCGAAGGAACGCATATATCGGCATGCATACCCAAGTTCTCCAGTGCTTGTGCTGTATTGGCTCCATACGCTGCAATCACCGTGTTGCCCTGCTCAAAATTAGGGAAATTCTCGCGGATAGACTTTGCACCGGCGGGAGTAAACAGGGCAATCATATCATAATCGAACGGATCGGTGCCCCACTCGGTTGATACGGTGCGGTACATTATCGCAGGTTTTACCTCTATGTTGTTTTGGGCAAACATATTCAGTTGATCCTGGTTGTGTATATCCGACAGAACCATCAGATACTTCTCATTAGGACGACGGTGCATAGCGGGCAGCAACTCCTCAAAGCGATTGTTTTCGCTATAAAAGACCTTTCGCTTACGATACTGGATAAACTTCTGCAGATAGTTGCCTACCGACTCGGAGATGCAGTAATAGTGCATCGAGTCAGGTACGGCTATACGCATTTCATCACACAAGCGGAAATAGTGTTCACTGCTTAGGCGCGAGTTGAGTATCACCGCCGTATAATCCAAGGGATTGATGTGTTGCTGACGGAACTCGCGTGCGCTAAGTCCCTCTACATGAATGAGTTGGCGGAAGTCGAACTGCACACCAAACTGCGTCTCCATAGCCGCATAAGGATTACGCTCCGTAGCGGGACGAGGTTGAGAAATCAGAATCTTTCGTATCATATTATTTTTCTTTTAGTCAAACTATCACATACTCATATACTCCACTATATAGTCTGCGCCAACCAGCAGCACCAGCAGCGGCAGCACCTCTAAAGTGAGCACATAGAGCAATATATATAATAGTGAGCGTATATCTACACAGAATACGCGTATCCATTTTATGCAAATCAGCACCAATGCCACTACGGCACATCCGCCCAATACCCATCGCACCACCTCTTGATTGCCTACACGCAACAGGCACAGCGATGCCGTATAGAAGAGAATACAGATGACCGTCTGCATATTGTTGCGGTGTGTAGAGAGTTGCGCCAAGCGCTTGCTGATACCAAAGGTATAGTTCACCAATGCCGACACTGCCCATTTAATCACATCTACGCATAGCACCAATGCGAAAGTAAGCATATAGGTAGCAAAGCGGAAATCGCCCCCGCGGTAGGTGAACAAATATAGTGCCATCGCAAACGAACCGATACAAAACACCGTGATAATCAGTTGCTCCAATATGTTCTGTTGTGCATCTCCATAGGCACGCTCCATCTTGGAGAACAGCGTGGAGAAAGCCTGCACTATTGCCCCGCGTTGCACAATCTCCGCCAACACGCAGCATAGCAACAGGCACAACATTACCCACGCCACCCAAGGTGCGGAGATAGGAGATGATATGTGCGGTAAGACATACACGGATATGAGCAATTAAAGATTACGGGTTGCTAATTAGTCTGTTTGGGTGGCTCTCAGCACAAAGAGTTTGTCGCCTCGGTGGAGCGTCTTTTCTGTTTTGAGAGAGAAATATGCGCCCTTTTTGATTTCCTCTTTGCGTTCCCCTTTGGCATTGTGGATATCGTGCGCCACTACCTCGTAAGCCCCCGTGGTCTCGCCCGTTACCAGCAGTTCATCACCTTCGCATACCCTATCAACAGCCTCAATAAAGAATTCGGCAACGCCTATATTCTTAAAGAAGTTGGTACATTTGCCCGCATACACTTTGCGGCGGGTGGCTCGGCTGCCATACGAATGTGTCCATTCGCCTAATCGCTGTCCCTGATAGTAGCCGTCCCAAAAACCTCTGTTGAATACACGAGCAAGGCGCGTATTCCAATCGTCTATGCGAGGTAGGATCAGTGCGTCATCGGCATACTCGCCCCGCTGCCAAGCCTCTACTGCTTCACGATAGCAAGACACCACCGTCTGCACATATTCGGCTCCTCGCGCACGCCCTTCTATCTTGAGTACACGCACCCCCGCATCGAGCATCTTATTGAGGAAATGAATAGTTTTCAAGTCCTTCGGCGACATGATATACTGATTATCTACCTCCAATTCGAGGTCAGACTCTTTATCTTTTACGATATATCCTCGGCGGCAAACCTGCATACAAGCCCCGCGATTGGCACTGTAGCCGAGATTATTCAGACTCAGATAGCACTTGCCCGATACCGCCATACACAATGCACCATGGCAGAACATCTCTATGCGCAGCAACTCTCCTTTGGGTCCGCAGATATGTTGCTCTATGATGTCTCGGTGGATCGACGCTACCTGCGCCATATTGAGTTCCCTTGCCAGCACCACCACATCGGCGAACTGCGCATAGAAGCGCAGTGCTTCGGTATTGGCGATATTGAGTTGAGTAGAGAGGTGTATCTCCACTCCTTGCGAACGAGCGTATTGCATTACGGCAATATCGCTCGCAATGATGGCATCTAAGCCTGCAGCCTTAGCATTATCTACTATCGTATGCATAAGCGGCAAGTCCTCGGGGTACATCACGGTATTGAGTGTGAGATAGGTCTTTACTCCCGCCTCACGACATATTGCTACAATCTTATGCAGGTCGTCGGTAGTAAAATTGGCAGACGAACGCGCCCGCATATTCAGATACTCAATACCGAAATAGACGCTGGTTGCGCCTGCTTGGATAGCCGCAGCCAACGATTCCCAACACCCCACGGGTGCCATTATCTCGATATGCTCTTTGGTTGTATTCTGCATTGGGTAGATATTCTGTATTGTGTTTACACACGCGCTGTCAACGGTTGGCATTGCGGTGTAGAATGATATACTCTGCTATCTGCACCGCATTGAGGGCGGCGCCTTTGCGTATCTGGTCGCTTACGCACCAGAAACTCAGTCCGTTATCATCGGTCAAGTCTTTGCGTACCCGACCTACAAACACCTCATCTCTGCCGCTCAAGAACAACGGCATCGGGTACTCTTTTTCATCGGGATTATCCATAAGGATACACCCTTTGGCGTTAGCAAAAGCCTGCTTAGCCTGCTCTACGGAAATGGGTTGTTCGGTCTCCACCCAAACACTCTCGGAGTGCGCACGCAGCGACGGAACACGCACGCAAGTAGCAGATACCCGCACATCGGAGTGCATGATCTTGCGTGTTTCGTTGTACATCTTCATCTCCTCTTTGGTGTATCCGTTGTCGGTGAAGACATCTACTTGCGGAATCATATTGTACGCCAGTTGATACGGGAAACGCTCCACTGTAGGTGTTTCTCCTGCTATGATTTGCCGATATTGGTTCTCCAATTCGCGCATAGCCTGCATACCTGCACCGCTGGCTGCCTGATAGGTAGCCACATGCACACGGCGTATATGGCTCAAGTTCTCTATGGCTTGCAACGCCACAACCATCTGAATAGTAGTGCAGTTGGGGTTGGCAATGATGCGGCGCGGGCAATCGAGCGCATCGGCTGCATTCACCTCCGGTACTACTAGCGGCACCCCTGCGTCCATGCGGAAAGCCGATGAATTGTCGATCAGCAGTGCGCCGTAGCGTGTGATATCGTCGGCATACTCGCGCGACACACCTGCGCCGGCAGACGCAAAGGCAATATCCACTCCTCGGAAGGCATCGCCATGCTCCAAGAGTTGCACTTGGTAGGGTTTATCTAAGAAAAGATATTCGGTTCCTGCACTGCGTGAGGAACCGAATAATCGAAGTTCGGTAATAGGAAAGTGGCGCTCGGCGAGCACTTTGAGCAATTCTTGTCCGACGGCGCCCGATGCGCCAACAATCGCAATAACCATTTTAGTTTCCCCTTATTGAGAGAGAATAGACCGGCAATTCCTATACAGGTGCCGCCCGTTCTCTCTGATCCATACTCAATTATTGCAGCGCAATAGTTGTATCTGCATCGGTAACGGTGAAGGCGATTTTGCCTTCGCGTGCCAACCAACCGAGAGCCATGTTCAGATCAGCCTCTTTCAGTTTGGTTGCTTTCTTAAGAGCCTTGGTTGTGAGTGCACCGCCTTGCAGTGCGTTCCAGATAATTCCGGCGTTCTCACCAATTTTAGTTGTAATCATACGACAAATACCTTTAATTAGTTAGTTAATAGAGAGTTTGCACTCTCGTGTATGTACTTCAACAATAGATGGGTCAGCAATTTGTTTTGCCTTGCGCATTCGTAGAAGCGTTACCACTTCTTGAACGCCAAACAAGCGTTGTGTCCTCCGAAGCCGAAAGTATTACTCAGGGCGTAACGAAGGTCGCGTTTCTGCGCTTGTCCGAAGGTCAGATTGAGGCGATAATCGATATTGGGGTCATCATCTCCGTCTGCGTGGTTGATAGTAGGCGGCACTATTCCTTCTTTGAGTGCCAGTATGGTAGCGATAGCCTCCACTGCACCTGTGGCACCGAGCAGATGTCCTGTCATCGACTTGGTAGAATCTAAGCACATTTCATAGGCGTGCTTACCGAATACCGACTGAATGGCTTTGAGTTCCGCCACATCGCCCAACGGCGTAGAGGTGCCGTGTGTATTGATGTAATCGACCTCTTCGGGAGTTATGCCTGCGTCTTGTATCGCCAGTTGCATCACCCGCTGTGCGCCGTGTGCCTCCGGATCGGGGGCGGTGAGATGATAGGCGTCTGAAGTCATACCGTTGCCCACCATCTCGGCGTATATCTTTGCACCGCGTGCTTTGGCGTGCTCGTACTCCTCTAAGACGAGGCAGCCTGCTCCCTCGCCTAAGACAAAGCCGTCGCGCGAAGCGGAGAAAGGTCGGCATGCCGTTTCGGGCGAATCGTTGTTGGTAGAGAGTGCGTGCATAGCGTTGAATCCGCCTACGCCCGACGGAGTGATACAAGCCTCTGCGCCACCCGTAAGCAGCACATCGGCGCGCCCCATACGGATGGTATCAAACGCCTGCGCAATAGCGTGCGTGGAAGAAGCACATGCCGACGAAACGGCGAAACTCGGTCCTTTCAGTCCGAACATCAAGGATATATGCCCCGCACCTATACTTAAGATGACTTTAGGAATATAAAATGGGTTGAAGTGAGGTGTTCCGTCGCCCTTAGCGTAGTCGATAAACTCACTTTCGAAGGTCTTTAGTCCGCCCATACCGCTCCCCCATATCACGCCGATACGCTCGCGATTCTCCTGCTCCATATCGAGCATAGAATCGTCTATTGCCTCTTTGGCTACCCACACGGAGAATTGGGCATATCGGTCTAACCTTGCAGCGGCTTTTCGGTCGAGCAGAGCAGTAGGATCAAAGCCTTTGACCTCTGCGGCGAAGTGCGTACGAAACAAGGTGGTGTCGAATTGCGTAATCTGTCCAACGCCGTTTCGCCCTTCTTTGAGCGCACACCACATATCCGCCACATTGTTCCCTACGGGCGTCAGTGCACCTAATCCGGTTATTACAACTCGTTTTAGTTCTTTCATATCTATCGGGTTGAGAGTTCTTGCCGTCACGGAAGAAGTCTCTCTATTTGTATGTTTAGCCGATGCGGGTATTATCTAAGCGCACGGCGAGTCATCACTCGCATTCGCTGCTTTCGACCGTTTGTCTGCCTATTATCTATCGGGCATTACAAGCCCCGCTCAGCACACTATATCTACCTATACAGCAACGAGCCTACAGTATTCCCGTACGCTCGTAAACTATTTCAGAGATGTTGCTATCTTAAGCAAGAGCTTCTTTGATGTAAGCCACAGCGTCGCCTACAGTAGAGATTTTCTGAGTATCCTCATCAGGGATAGTGATATTAAACTCTTTCTCGAACGCCATGATGAGTTCTACTGTATCCAAAGAATCTGCATTGAGATCGGCTTGGAAGTTAGCCTCCATAGTAACTTGGCTCTCTTCTACAGCCAATTTATCAACGATGATAGCCTTTACTTTCGATACAATTTCTTGTTCTGTCATAATTGTAATTTTTTGGTTATTATACAATACTCTACATACCTCGCTTCGCAGCAGTGCAGAGAGCGATTTGTAGCGGTTATATACCTTCTCGATAACGGAGGTTGTTTCCCCATTAAGCGAAAAACGGCGCAAAGTTACTGCTTTTTTTTGAGATGTGCAAATTTTTGCCTTTTTAGCGACCTATTTGCTACAAAAAATACACTTTTTGCTACTTTCCGCCATTTCGATACCGCCTATTCCATTTCTATTCTAAGAACGGGGGAACAATGCATAATGATGAATGCATAATGTGTAATGTGTAAATTATCAAAATTGGGCGGTAACTTTGGCTGTTTGCAAAAAAAAGTGTATCTTTGCGGACAGAATCGATACAAACAATCAAGAAAGCAAATATACATATAATATACCACATCATATTCATACACAAACAATCAATACATAACGATATGAAACACAGAAATATCTTTTGCTATATTGCAGTATGCACGACTGCGGCAGTAGTTATGGTAGGTTGCGGCAAGCAGCAGCCCACCGCAGAGGAGCGCAGAGCCGAGAAACATCGACAAGACAGTATCTCGCTCACGGAGCAAGAGCGTTCGTTGGTCTATTACGACTCGCTCTATCAGACACTCTTGCCCCAAGCCGATTCACTGATGAAAGAGTTTCGGTATGAGAAGAATGAGAAATATGAAGACAACGGGAAATATACCCACAAACTACTTCGCAGCACACAAAACACCTCACGCAACTACATACAGGCTTATGTAGGCGACAATGCCCGTACCGAGGTAAAATTCTTCTACTACGGTACACATCCCATTGATTTGCAGGAGATTGTATTATCTGTAGATAGTCTGACCGACCGTTTTACGGGTGCTACCCATGCTTTTGAGGCAGAGGGTTGGCACGAGACCATGACCTTGGCGCAAGATGACGCCCTGCGGTGCTTGCATTTTGTAGATGTCTATAGCAACAGCAGAGTGCGTGTTAGCATGGAGGGCAACCGCTCACGCGCCGTGTTTTATATCTCGGAGAACGACAAGAAGGCCCTCATCAGTACCTATCGTCTCGGCGTGCTGATGCGTGATATTCAGCAGTTGGAGAACCGTATTCGTGTTACCTCGATAGAGATAAGCAAGTATCGAAAGCGATTGGAAAAAGCCGACACTGCCACTACCACCGAATAACCATAGCAGGTGCCACATCGCGGTTTTGTGTACGCCATAGTTCTCCATTAAAGGTCATATAAAGGCCATTAAAATTGTTCTCCGTTAACGGTTAATTGACGATTAAACATAATAATCATCATTGTTTTTTCAACATATAATTATCATGTAATTAGACATGTAATTATGCATTCATCATTATGCATTATGCATTGAATAAGCATTCCGAATTTGATGTGGTATTCGGTACAATATCGTGTTTCGGTATGATTTTTGCGGAATAAGTAGCGACAATACACATAGACAACATATCTCGACAAATATATTACGATATATCTTATGGCAACGACTAATCGCATACTTTGGGCAGACGACGAGATAGACCTGCTAGAACCGTACATCATCTATTTGCGCAACAAAAACTATGAGGTGCTGACTGCCACCAACGGTCAGGACGCGGTAGATATATGTCAGCACGAACCTGTAGATATAGTGTTTCTCGATGAGAACATGCCCGGTTTGACGGGGCTTGAGACGCTTCAAGAGATAAAACACCTACACCCCGAAGTGCCTGTGGTGATGATTACTAAGAGCGAGGAGGAGCGTATCATGGAGCAGGCTATCGGCGAAAAGATAGCCGACTATCTGATTAAGCCCGTTAATCCGAGTCAGATACTGCTCTGCCTAAAAAAACATATCCACCAACACGAGATAGTAAGCGAACATACCAATCGCAGTTACCGCCAAGAGTTCGGCGACATAGCCTATATGATTGATACGGCGCAGACCTTGGAGGAATGGATGGCGATAGAGCGCACGCTGACTAAGTGGGACTTAGACCTGCAAGATGTGGATTCGTCGATGCGTGAACTACTGGATATGCAGCGCAGCCAAGCGGAGAGTGCGTTTGCTAAGTTTGTACAGAAAAACTATGTGAACTGGTTTGCCAATCCGCAGGATCGTCCGCTGATGTCGCCCGACATCTTCAAGCGCGTGCTATTCCCGATGTTGGACAAAGGCGAGAAGGTGTTTTTTGTAGTAATTGATAACTTCCGCTACGACCAATGGAAAGCCATTCAGCCGCTATTATCTGATTTTCTGACGGTTACAAGCGAGCAGCAGTACCTGTCGATACTGCCTACCGCCACACAGTATGCCCGCAATGCCATCTTCTCCGGATTGATGCCGCTGCAGATACAGGAGATGTTTCCGCACCTGTGGGTAGAGGAAGACGATGAGGAAGGCAAGAACCTAAACGAGAAAGACCTGATTCAGACACAAATAGACCGCTATCGTCGCCACGATACTTACACCTACTTTAAGGTGAACGAGAGCGATTTCTGCGAGCGTGTGATTGCACAACTGAAAGGACTGCATACGCCGCTGAATGTAGTGGTGCTCAACTTCATCGACATGCTGTCGCACTCGCGCACAGAGAGCAAGATGATGCGTGAGTTGGCGAACGACGAGGCGGCATATAGAAGTCTGACTGCGAGTTGGTTCCGCCATTCGCCCACCTACGAACTGCTACGACGCATTGCAGAACTGGGATACAAAGTGGTGCTTACCACCGACCATGGAACGGTGCGCGTAAAGAACGCCGTGCAGATAGTGGGGGATAAGAACACCAATACCAACCTGCGCTACAAAGTGGGCAAGGCTCTGAACTGCAACAGCAAGAATGTGTTTGTGATAGACCAACCGAAACGCGTGGGGTTGCCGTGTCCGAATGTAAGCAGCAGTTATATGTTCTGCACGGGGAACGACTTTTTTGCCTATCCAAACAACTTCAACTACTACGCTCAGCACTACCGCGATACCTTCCAACACGGCGGTATCTCTATCGAGGAAATGCTTATTCCGCTGATTACTCTGGAGCCTAAGAAATGATGAAAAAGACGAGCGAGAAGAAGTCCGGGCATCGTTGGCGATGGTGGTTATGCGGAGTATTGGCAGTATGTTTGCTGCTATTGGCATTGCCTCTCATATCGCACGGCTCGGGTACATCGGAGGCGGATTGCACCCATCAACTGCGCCTGCTGACCTACAACACACACCGTATGGGGAGTTTTCGCAAAGCACCGCAGAACCGCGTAATACAATACCTGCTACGGCAAGACGCTGATGTAGTGTGCCTGCAAGAAGTGGAGGTATATAAAGACAAGCAGTATCTGACGCTGAACGAACTGAAAAGCGCGATGCAGGATAAGTACCCCTATTCGTACATCGATTTCTCGGTGTATAACGACCGCCGCCAGTTCGGCAATGTGGTCTTTTCTAAGTACCCACTCATCGACAAACAGACTATCCGCTATCCGTCGCGTGCAAATATATCGAGCCGCTGCGATATAGTGGTGGGTAATGATACTCTGCGACTTATCACCAATCATCTGGAGTCGAATCGCTTTGAGAAGACCGATTTTATCGACGGCAAAGATATGGGCGATGCGCTCAAAGAGACGGCGCAACGCCTAAACAGCAAGTGGAAATCGGCTCGGGAGATAAGGCATGAGCAGGCACGCTGTGTACGCCGAGCCATAGAGGAGTCGCCTTATCCGGTGATTGTAGTGGGCGATTTCAACGATATTCCTCTCTCGTACACCTATATGAAGATCCGCGGTTCGCTGCGTGATTGCTTCTTGAGCAGCAGTTGGGGACGATTGGGATTTACCTATATCTACCACCATATCGGTGTACGAATCGACTATACGCTCTGTTCACGGTCGCTGCACCCTATTCGCAGCGAAGTGGAGCGCGTAAACCACTCTGACCACTATCCGTTGGCAACCACGATAGGATGGTGATGTTTATCTATTTTCCATAACCTACTATGATTTCTCTTTCTTTCATGACGATTATTGCAGCCCTTATGGCGGGCTTGTTGCTCTGCCTATTGCCTAATCTGGTGTGGTTCTTTTGGTGGGCAGGCGCAGAGGTAATGGGTGCACATACCCCACACTATGCGCCCTTTGGTTGGACGGCACTCGGCTTGGTGCTATGCGCTTGGTTGCTGATGGCTTACGGCTATTTCGTAGGGCGATTCCGTATGGAGGTGAAGCCGACGGCCTACACCAACACGGCTTTGCCGGAGGCATTCGACGGATATAAGATAGTACATATCAGCGACTTACACCTTTCTACTTTTGACGACCGCCCGGAAGCGTTGCAGCGTGTAGTAGATTCAATCAATGCACAACAGCCCGACTTAATCTGCTTTACGGGCGACCTGGTGAGTCTGGGGTTGGCAGAGGCTACGCCCTATACCGAGATACTGCGCGGCTTGCGTGCCACCGATGGCGTAGTGAGCGTGCTCGGTAACCACGATATGATGATTTACGCGCCCCTCACAGAGCCACAGCGATTGGCAGAGGTGGAGGCTTTGGCGGCCTATGAGCGAGAGCAATTAGGTTGGCGACTGCTACGCAACGAGCATATATCTATATCACGCAACGAACAGACTATCAGCATAATAGGTGTAGATAACTGCGCCTGCGAGGGCGAAGGTTTTCGCACTATCTATGCCGGCGATTTGGGCAAAGCACAGCAAGGAGCAGATGGGTTCTCCGTGCTTCTATCACACGACCCGAGCCATTGGCGGACAGAGGTGCTTGATACCGATATTCCGCTCACACTAAGCGGGCATACCCACTCGGGGCAAGCGCGTATCTTCGGGGTGCCATTGTCGAATTTGATGTTCAGAGAATCAGCGGGATGGTATATGGAAAACGGACACTCGCTATATGTCAATTCGGGTATTGGTTGCACACTGCCGATGCGCCTCAACTGCCCATCGGAGATAACGGTAATCACCCTGAGGAGCCATTAAGAATTTTGAATTATGAATTAAGAGAGGAGGCCTATCTATTTAGACCTCCTCCCTTTGTTTATTCTATGGGCTTAATTGCGAACTCATCGACAGTAAGCACCAATGAATCGAGTAAGCAGATACCGCGTATCAGGCTTGCGCTTGCAGGTACTCATGCATGGATTTGGCGGCGTGTCGTCCGTCGGACATAGCCAAGATGACAGTAGCACCTCCGCGCACGATGTCGCCTCCGGCAAAGAGCATTGGGAGAGAGGATTGCATATTGTCGTTGACGACAATCGTACCTTTCTTACCAATCTCCAGTCCGGCTACACTGCTCGGTATCAGCGGGTTTGGACTAACGCCTACGCTGACAATCACCAAATCGACAGGCAGTGTAACGGTCTGCCCCTCTACGGCAATCGGACTGCGGCGTCCCGACTCATCGGGTTCGCCTAGCGTCATCACTTGCAGTACGGCTTCTTTGACACGACCGTTGTCATCGGCGTGGTACTCGATAGGGTTGTGTAGCGTTAGGAACTCGATACCCTCTTCTTTGGCGTGGCGCACCTCTTCGATACGCGCGGGCATCTCCTCTTCGGAACGACGATAGATAATCATTGCCCGCTCTGCGCCCAGTCGTTTGGCTGTACGCACAGCGTCCATGGCCGTGTTGCCACCACCGATAACAGCCACATTCTTACCATAGAGCAACGGCGTATCGGTGGCCGCATTGCTTGCGTCCATCAGGTTGACACGCGTCAGATACTCGTTGCACGACATCACACCATTGAGGTTCTCACCCGGGATACCCATAAAACGCGGCAGTCCTGCACCCGAACCGACGAAGATTGCTTCGTAGCCCTCTTGCTTGAGTTGCTCAATGCTGACGGTCTTACCTACGATTGTATCGGTGCGGAAAGAAACGCCCATGGCGCGTAGTCCCTCTATCTCGGTATCCACAATATGATTCGGCAGACGGAACTCGGGAATACCATACTTCAGCACACCGCCAATCTCGTGGAGTGCCTCAAAGACAGTAACCTCGTAGCCGTATTTCGCCATATCGCCGGCGAAAGTTAATCCGGCAGGACCCGACCCGACAACGGCTATTTTCTTGCCGTTCTTGGCTTGCGGTGTAGCGGTTTGGCCTGCCGAATGGTCTGCCACAAAACGCTCCAAATAGCCTATAGCGACAGGCTGATGCCCCATCTTGAGGTGGATACACTGCGCCTCGCATTGTTTCTCCTGCGGGCAGACACGACCACAGACGGCAGGCAGACTAGAACTCTGCTTGATGACATCGGCTGCCGCCTCTATATTGCCTTGCTCCACCTGCTTGATAAAGCCCGGGATGTTGATATTGACAGGACAGCCCTGTACACAAGTGGGGTTCTTACAGTTGAGGCAACGATGTGCTTCGGTGAGTGCCTGCTCGGCAGTCAGACCTTGGTTTACCTCGCTATGCAGCGAACGAACACGCACTTCGGGCGACAATTCATTCATCTTCGCACGCGGTATTGCGACACGGTCTTTAGCCGTACCGGAGAACGGCTGTGCTTCGATGTGTGCGACCGACGGGGCAGTGAACCGGTCTGCCTCTACGGACTTAGGCGTAGTGCCGTCTAAGTAGGCTTGGTAGGCAGCAGCCTCCTCGGCTTTGTAGGAGCGCAAGCGAGAGAGCATCTCGTCGAAGTCCACTTGGTGAGCGTCGAACTCGGGACCATCTACACAGACAAAGCGTGTCTTACCGCCTACGCTGACACGACAAGCACCGCACATACCCGTACCGTCCACCATAATCGTATTGAGGCTGGCTTCGGTAGGTACTGCGTATTTCTGCGTGGTGAGAGCCACAAACTTCATCATGATAGCGGGACCGATAGTGATGCACTTATCTACATGTTCGCGTGCGATCACCTGCTCGATACCCTGCGTTACCAGCCCTTTCTGCCCCATCGAACCATCGTCGGTCATCACGATGACCTCGTCGGAGAAGCGACTGAGTTGCTCGCGCAAGATGATGAGATTGGCTGTGCGTGCCGCCAAGACGGTGATGACGCGGTTGCCTGCCGCTTTGAGTGCCTCAGCAATAGGGAGCATCGGCGCAGCCCCTACGCCACCGCAGGCACATACCACCGTACCGTAGTTCTCGATATGTGTGGCACGCCCGAGGGGACCTACCACATCGGCGAGTTGGTCGCCCACATTGAGTGCACACAGTTTGGCAGACGATACGCCGATACGCTGTACCACCAGCGTGATTGTGCCTTTCTCGGGGTCGGCACCCGCTATGGTAAGCGGCATACGCTCCGACCGGTTATCTACGCGCACAATCACAAAATGACCTGCCTTGCGGCTACGCGCAATGAGCGGAGCCTCGATCTGAAACTCCGCTACATTCTCAGAGAAAAATCTCTTATTTAGTACTCTAAACATATTTCCTTTTTACATATTTATATAAGGAGTGCAGGGTTAGAAATACTTGGTCTCTGTACCCATGATAGATGTAAGCAGGTTGTTTGCCAAGCGGCTTGCGCCAAAGCGGAAACTTTGGTTGTTGAGCCAGTCTTTGCCCAATATCTCTTTGACCAAGGTGTAGTGCTGCACCGCCTCTTCGGTAGTGCTGACACCTCCGGCAGGCTTGTAGCACACTTTCTGCCCGGTCTTTTCGTACCAGTCTTTGATAGCGTGGCACATCACATAAGTGGCTTCAGGAGTGGCATTGACGGCAATTTTACCGGTAGAAGTCTTGATAAAATCGGCACCTGCGGCCATAGCCAAGATAGAAGCCTTGTAGATATTCTCTGCGGTTTTGAGTGCACCGGTTTCGAGAATTACCTTGAGGTGCGCATTGCGGATAGCGGCTTTGATCTCGCTAATCTCATCGAACACCTCCTGGTACTTGCCCTCTAAGAACTTGCCGATAGAGATGACAATGTCGATCTCGGTTGCGCCGGCGGCAACTGCCATAGCAGCCTCTGCCACTTTCACCTCGATAAAAGTTTGCGAAGCGGGGAAACCTGCGGCTACGGCTGCCAATCCGATAGGTTCGGTAAGCGTATCGTGTGCCGTCTCTACCAAGGCGGGATAGACGCACATAGCGGCTACATTGGGTACGCCGGGGAAATGCCGACTAAACTCGTTGACTTTCTGAGCCATACCTGCCACTTTGGCGGTGGTATCATCGCCATTGAGCGTGGTTAGGTCTATCTGGTGGAGGCACTGTTTCCACACCTCCACATTGTTGTTCTCATCAAAATGCTCTTGGATAATACGAGCAGTGGCTGCTTTTACTTCCTCATCGTTTTGGCAGCAGTTGTACTGCGCAAAGAGTTCTTCAAACTTCTCCATAGTATTGTAGTATTATTGATTTTCAACGGGACTTTGCAGGCGACCGATGATGGTCTCGTTGCCACGCACGGTATCGCCCACAGCGATAAACATCTCGGTATCAAGCGGCAGATACATATCTACGCGCGAACCGAGTTTGATAAAGCCGAGGTGGGTGTTGCGGTGCGACTGCTTGCCTGCTTTGGCGTAGGTAACGATACGGCGTGCCATGGCTCCGGCTATCTGGCGAACGGCTATCTGCACTTTCGACGGCGTTTCTATCACTACCAACGAACGCTCGTTCTCCGTACTCGACTTAGGCAACCATGCGCCTTTGTGGCGACCTTTTTGGTGTTCCGATACCAGCACCATTCCCTCGATAGGATACCAGTTGGCATGCACATTGAAGGGCGACATAAAGATACTCACCTGCAATCGCTCGGCATGGAAATAGTCGTTCTCCATAGTCGGCTCTACCACCACCACTTTGCCGTCGGCGGGTGCGATAAGAAAATCGGGGTCATCTACCTCCAACACACGCACGGGGTTGCGGAAGAAATAGGTAACAAAGACCAAGAGCATTGCCGTGAGTATGAGCGTGATAGCAAATATCCAATGCGGGAAAAAGATGTAGATAGGTACATTCAGAATAAAGAGTATCAGCACCAATCCGATGATTAGGTTGCGTCCCTCTCTGTGTATGTGCATTCGTTTCATTGTGGTTCGGTCAGATTAGTTCCACTGAGCGTATGGGAATTTGGTCAACATCTCAACTGCCTGCTCTATGCCGGTTTTAATTTTCTTATCGAGCATCATCTTGAACATCATCGGCAGTTCGGCTTTCAGCGTCAGTTTGATACGGGTATCGGTGGGGTTCACTTCTTTGAGTTGCACCCAAAAATTACCTCCTACGGGGATATTCTCTGCACCGAGTTTGATAGTGCTATTCTCTATCTTGTCCACTATGCGAATGGTGATTTTTTGTCCCAATCCATCCACTTTCGCACAAACATAGTCTTCACCTATCTCAATTTCTTGAATTTTGTCTTGCGGGATAAGGTCTTTCACGCGTTCAAGGTTGTTGAAGTTGCTCAACACTTTGTACACCTGCTCTGCCGATGCAGGGATAGAGCGGATACTGCTTTCGTACTTAGTTTCTGACATAGTTTTTAATTATTATGAATTGTTTAATGCATTATGAATTATGCATTGTTTACTTGCCCCATTTGGTCGGGTTCTTGTGCCATTCTTGCAGTATGTGCAAGTCGCTTTCGCTGAAGGTTCGGTCGGCTTCCGCCTGCTTTACCACTGCGCTAAAATTGGTCAGAGCCGTCAAGGCGACATCGGTCTCGTGGAAGGTGCGCTTGGCGGATGCCATCTGATAATCGAAGATAGTTACTACCCCTTCTACGGTGCAACCGTTGTTGCGCAGGGCTTCGATTACTTTTTTCACATTATCGCCCGCATACACCTGATTCTCAATGATTACCACTTTCTGTCTTGGTCTAAGGTCGCCCTCTATTTGGTTTTCCAGTCCGTGATCCTTGGGGGTAGGATGAACATACACATACGGCAAAGCCAACTGCTCGGCTACCAGCACACCGTGCGCAATGGCATTGACTGCCACACCGGCTATCACATCGGCATCGGGGTACAACTCTGCCACCGTGCGCGACAACTCCAACTTGATGAAATTGCGCATATAAGTGTAGGAAAATATCTTTCGGTCGTCAAAATATATCGGCGATTTGCGGTTGTTTGCCCATATAAAGGGACTGTTCACCTGAAGGCAAAAAGTCTTCAGTTGTAGCAACTTCTTCGCAACAAGCAATTCGAGGTCTTCCATTCTATTATCGATTTCCATAGGTTCGTATCTACTTTAAGGCAGCAAAGATACTGCTTTTTTCTGAATTATGCAAGTTTTTTCGCATTATGCCAAATTCACCTGCCATAAAATCGTTTTCCCCGTCTTGTTTCCGTTCTCCGCCCATGGCATTGCGTATCGTCCTCCAAGACATTTGGGGGTTTCCGTGAATGGGCCTTAGATCCTCCATTAAAGCCCATTAAAAGTTCACTAAAAACAACATATCCTGGGATACCCCATTCTCCGTTAATGGCGGCTAATTGACCGTTAATTGCTCGGCTAAATACCATGGACACAATTTGGTAACCTATTTTAGGACACCACACTCCTTTGGTCAACCTTTTCGAGACACCACACCTCAACGAGCAAGGCAAAATGTTCTATATTTCCAAGCAGACCTCGTCGAATACTTGTCGAGACCTAATCGAGACCTAAGGCAGTTCTATCAATGCAATATGTTCTATTTTTCTATTCTCAAAATCTGCGCGTCGGATACCCAAATACATAGAATTTATATCTTTCCCCGAAATTTATTTGGGCAAAATACAGGATTCCCCCGAAATTCAAATGATAGAAATCCATGCTTTCCCCGTTTTTTAGAGAAAACGAGAATCTGTATTTTTATTTTGGAAGGGCAAAATTTATCCCCAAAAGACAAAAAAGAAATAATCAAGATATACAACGATTACTTGGCAGAGCGGGCGATGTTTTGCACAAGACTGAATTTTAGGCAGTTGCACGACTGTGCGTCATCGTTGTTATCCTCTTTTCCGTCGGCAGAAGCCTCTGCAACCACCACTTGCGTATTTAGGTTGTTGTAGCCCGTTGTGGCTTCCCACACATCGCTATTGGCAAAGCGCACGGCGTAGGCGGGGTTGGCAGCAATCTTGCTATCGGCGTCGGGCAAATAGAGATAGAGGCTGTATGTACCCGCCTCGATGTCTGTGGGCAAGAGCAGACTTTCCGATATGGTAGTGGTCTGTGCCGGTTGCCAAGTGCGCGGGTCGGACTGCAACTGCATGCGGTAGGTATGGTTTGCACCTTTCAGCACGATGTATGCATGGCGTTCGTTGTAGAGCGGTGCATACCCGGTATTGTTGATTTTCAGCGTAATAGTCATCTTATCACCTTGCACCGCCTCGGTAGGAAAACTGCCTTCGGTCAGCACAAACCGATAGCCCATTTGGCGTTCCATAAGGTCGTAGTAGGAGGTGCCGGAAGCGTCTTTCTCGTTCTTCCATTGGTCGGTAGCATACATGCTGTAGGAGTAGTTGAGATAGGAGTAGTGAAGCAATCGCATCTCGGCTTCTGCTTTCGCGCCCGTACCATAGTTGGTATAGTTAGCGGCATTCGATTCTTCGATATTGGTCTCGCCGCCAATCGGCACGAAGAGGCACTCTTGGGCGATATAGGCTTTGTCGCTACTGACATTGGTATAGGTACCCATGTTGTATTCCCCATTGCAGAAAGCGTCGTTGTGGTGCCCCAGGCGCGAACGCGCGTCGCCCTTGTAAGCAGTAGCAGCCGTCAGCGCAGCAACATCGCCTACATAGTCGGTTTTGAACTTCGGTGTGCGCAGTTGCACGCACCGGTTGGCAGGTACGGCATCGAGCAACTGAGTGATCAAGTTCTTTTTTGTAGCGGCGGGGATGCTGTTTCCTACGCCCTGCCCGGAGTAGTACCACTCGCCCCATGCGCCGAGGAACCCCGCTTGCACCACATAGATGACATCGGCGTTGGCTGCCATCACGGGTTTGAGTTGCGACAGGTGCTGCTGCCAGATAGCAGGAGAAGCGTCTTGATTTTGGCTTGCGTTTTCGTAGGCTTTTGCGGTGTAAGCAAAGCGGAGAATACACTTGAAACCATTGGTGCGGAATTTCGCCATATCGCCGGTTATCTCGTTCAATACTGCCTGCGGAAGTTCCTTGTCGCGGAAATTATCCAGATAGTACAGACGTAATAACAAAGAGCGTCCTGCGTTTTTTCCATCAGTGAAATAGTCGTCGTTGAGATTGCTGGTGCCGTTTGCGGTTACCACCTGCTCCACTTGCTCATAAAAACCGCGTTCGGGGTTGGAGAAATTGGTGGTATTGTCAGCCGTGTAGGTTCGTGAGACGGTATTGTGCATGGGTCTCGTGGTCGTTTGTGCCACCATATACGCCCGCTCGTACTCCACTGCCGCCAGCACAAACGCACCCAGTATCTTGCCTTCGGTGTAGGTAGTTATTACCTTGGTATCGCTGCCTGATAGGTAGTAGTTGGCATCGCCTTTGCGGTTATCCTCTCCGCCCAATCCCGCTGAGGCGCAAGAGTTGATGAGGGCGTATCGGTTTCCGTCGCCTGCGGAGGTAACCAAGAACTGATCTATCAGTCCGCGATAGCCCTTTTTAGCGGCTGCGCTATAGTCGGCATCGAATAGACCGAGGCGTTGCCCTTTGAGCAACCCTGCTACGAAGAGTGCCGACCCCGAAGCCTCTAAGTAGTTGGCTTTGCTGCAACCGGCGGGCGTTACGCCATTGGCATATTGCAGCAACTGGCACCAACAGCCCGTAGCCGCATCTTGGCGGGCTATCAGTCCGTCTGCCACTTGGTTTAGATAACCTCGCAACACCGCATACTGCGGATGGCTCTTGGGCATCAACTCCAGCACATCGATCAATGCTAAGAAATACCAACCCTCTGCACGCGCCCAATACTCCGCCGAGACGCCATAGTGCGCACCTTGAGTTTGGTCAGCCCACACGGCATCGGATGCGGGAGCAGCCGAGAAAGCATGGTAGAGCAAGCGTTTATCGGCATCCCATAGTTTGCCCCAAGTCATGGTAAACTGCTTGGCAATCAAATCCCAACATTGTTCGGCAGTGTAGCCGCTCAGCAGTCGCCCGTCAGCGATGAGTTGCGCCAGCAACGCGGGACCCATATACTGCCCATCGCACCACATCTCGTCTTTATACGACTTCTTGTGCCACCATCCGCCCGTGTAGGTATCATCGCCACAGAAAGCCTGCGAGGTAGCAGAAGAGATAGCGTACCGCTTGTTGTAGTTCTCCAACCCTTTGAGCGCACTATTTTTGGCGGTGTTGCAGTTGGCATAAGTGGTGCTATTGTCGAACTTTGCCCCGGGTTTGCTTAGGTCAGCCAAGCCGAAATAGAGTTTGCAGGCGTTTAGGTCGTCCAATGTCTTGCTCGTGCTATGGTCGTTTCCTGCATATTCGTTGCCATACGCCGCCATCGAGTAGTACCACGGAGCAGCAAACGCCGAGTCTTGATAATAGTCGATGGCCTCCAATACCGCCTTGGCTACCAAACCGGGTACATAGTCAAAGCCACGATCCGATTCCGTTCCCTTCACTTTCGTTCCGGAAGCATCATATTGAGCAAAGCCTGCGGCTGTAGTATTGGCTTTAAAGTGATACAGGCACGCATCGATCACTTCGCGTGAGTAGCGTGTATTAGGGTCAAAAGCAACAGGAGTGGCTGCCCATAATTGCGCCGAAAGGAGCATGGCAAAAAAGAAAAGAATCGATAGTCGTTTCATACGAGGGTCGCGTAGAAGCGGTATTAGATGGTTAAACAATTTGCCATAAGATGATGCGCTGCCACGATAGCGATGCGTTGCCACGACGACGATACGAAATTAGGGAATTACGCACGAGTCGAGGCTTCACCATTATGGTATATGGTAAGATTTCACCACACGAGCCAAAGCCACAAGGGTAAAACCTCACCACAAAGGTACTCTTTTTGCCTCATTCTTGCAAATATCCGACGAAATATCGACAAACTACGCCTATTAGTCCACAAAACACGGGAACGGAGTACTCTCTATGCTTACAAAAGACAGCCACAATGGGATTACACCTGCGTGAGCAGGAAGCCCATATACAGCGGTAGGGTTAGCAGGGCACCATCACGACCGACATTATAGTCGCCCAATTTGAGTGCGTGCAAGACATGGTATTTTTCGGTATGTGCCAATACCGTCTGCAACGATTTGGCTCGTCCCGATTTGGCTTTACATTCCAATGGTACGCACTCGCCCTTGTATCGCAGCACGAAGTCTAATTCCAGTCCGCTTTCTTTGTGGTAGTAATACAACTTGCGTCCCATCTTGCCCAGCATATCGGCTATCAGGTTCTCAAAGATTGCCCCTTTGTATCCCCATAGGTCGCCATTGATAATACTATTCTGCGTACCATCCTCCAACATAGATACAAATAGCCCCGTATCTGCCATATAAACCTTAAATATATCATTCTGTGCATTGCCGTCTAAAGGCAGTTCGGTAATGGTTAGGTTACGGCAACGGCGGATGATTCCGGCATCCTCAATCCATCTATCTTGCGTTTCATATATTGTTTATTATCAGATTGTTACACACTAAAATCACACTTTTCCAAGCGAATTATACAGTGTTTTACACACTTTTCGGAACGAATTAAGTGTCACATAGTACACTTTTCGGAACGAATTGCAGTATATATCTTACACTTTTCCAAGCGAATTACATGGTACATTTCACACTTTTCCAAGCGAATTGACGCTGCAAAGGTACGGAATTTAATTGAAGTATGCAAAAAATCGTCCGACTTTCACGAAGAGAGTCGGACGATTTTCCTATTGATAGACATCTTTCCTACCGATGTCCTATTCTAACCCGTTTATTTTAGTGGTTATCCACCACCCATTAAAACTATTTCTTTTGTCCCGAATGGAGAGAATGTAGAGAATGCACCTGCTACGCAGGATTGGTTCTCCGTTATGGCGGTTAATTGACCGTTAATTGCTCTGAGGGTTCTCCATGCGACCCATATAGTTCGTTAATTGCTCTGATTGCCGGTAGTTTCGTGGTTGAGGCGGGAGCGGCCGCAAAGGAACACTGCGTAGGCGATCGACATCAGCAGCAAAGGAAACAGCACATCGCCGATAGGCTGACCGTTGGCAGGATCCTTTTCGTCATCTTCCGGATTGACAATTCTTGCTTTGCTTGGTGCTGCAGAAACCGTAGTGGTAGCCATCTCAGCGGGCGACTGCACAAAGCCGTCTTCGCCCAAAGCGGGTTGAGAGGCAATGCCACAGAAGCCGCTTACAGACGCAGCGTGATTGTCATCTATATCGCAGGTATTGATCATCGCTGTAGAGCGGAAAGGCGATGCAGCAGGAAACTCCACCGCCCAAAGTGCTGACGAGATAAGAGCCAGAATACCTAATACAATTACTTTATATCTCATGGTCAGTTTGTTTTTGTGGGTATGTATGTTTGTCTATTTAAGGTTGCTATATTATCGTGTCAGTTTTCGTACGATGTGGGTATTCTCCCCGCTTACGCGCAGCAGATAGACCCCCTGAGTAGCAGGGAGGGTGATGTCGGTCATAGCGTCGGCGGTAGAAGTAGTAGCGCAAAGGCGACCTGCTGCATCGTAGAGGCAGATAGTAAGGTTCTCGTGTGCCGGGTTGGAGAGGGTAAGCACCCCATGGTTGTCGGACACCTCTACCAGTCCGCTCGGTACCTGCGCTTCGATAGGTGTAGCGGAGATATAGAATCGGTTGGCATCATCGTTGTCGCTTGCCGTAAAACGATAGGTGTTCCAATCGGTGATAAGCGTTGAGCGACGCTCGCGGGTATCGTTGAGGTAGAGCATACTGCCCGTGTAGCCGAACGAGAAAGTATATTCGGTCTCTTTGCCGGGTGCGAAACCAAGGTTGATGCCTTCTATCTCGGGTATGGCAGCCACTGCCATCTCTCCTATCGGTGTGATAGCGTACAAGGAAGCCGAACGGCCATCGCCCTCAACAAACTCAGCGTCCCAACCATTATCAAAAGCATTGGAGAAGAAAGGATGTTGTGCCAGATAGAGGTCGGTATAGGTGTGGCTGTCTGATACACGCACGCGCATTACGGACAATGCGTCGTTTGTCCGCTTGGGCGTCCGCAGCGGGGTATTGATGTCTGTTGCGGTGGAAGAACGCACCAAACGATTGTAGTTCAAAACCAAGTCTGTTTCCTCGCCGGTGTTCACCTGGAACGCCTGCATAGCGGGTATGACTTTGAGACCTTTCCATTCGGCAGTGTTTACCATATTGATAGGGATACCCATCCATTGTCCTGCCGTGGTAGAACCATCGATATATGATGGATTGTCTTTCACATCATCACGCCCCGTATTATATATATATATGGTGGCGTCTGCCCCGTTGAAGTCTGCGGTCTGCAGTTGGTCAATGCGTATGGGTGCCGTCCACGAGTTGCCGATCAGGTTGGAGCCTTGTCCGCCGTCTGCCGTGTAGGTCAGGCGGATACGCCGGTCGGTAGTTGCCGCTAAATCGCCTTTCAGTACGAAGGTTTCTGCTTGGGGTTGCGATGTGGCGTAGCCCGAGAAATCGCCGTGGAGCGAAGAACCGTCAAACTGCCGCGTCCAGCCGTTGCCGCCCTTCTGCTCGGAGTATATATAGGTGTATGCACCACGGAAGTTTTCCGGTATGGGGGCTTCTTTGATAGGTATGCCGATATATTGCCAATACTTTTCCTTCTTGCCGTCTGCAGTTACCACAAGATAGGCTTTTGAATAAAGTTCCACGGTAGCCGCCAGCGTCTCATCTTCTGCGGTAGTATGGATAAGTGCACCTGTATGGTTTGCATCCGCCTTAATCGTAATGATGTTGGTGTTGGTAAGTGGCGATGTGGTGTTGTCGGTATTCAACTGTTTGATCTTACCTGTGGTCTTGAGTGCTGCATCACTATTGATAGTGAGTGTATTGCCGTCCTTAATCAGGATGTTCGCTACAGAGGCATCCGTGGTATTGACAATGCAGTTTGCTATAATCCGTATATTTTGCTCTTTGAGCGGCAAGCGCCCCGTACTCCAGTTGGTAGGTGTTGTCCAGAGATGGTCGCCGTTGCCGGGATTTTGCATATCACCACCATTATGGAAGGTAACGGAGCAGTCGCTTACATTAGCGGCATCGGTTTTTAACAGGTAATGCAATCCCTGGATAATTGCTTTCTGACCGATAGGCGTGATTTTGGAGGTAGCATCCGCATTGACGGAGAGCAGCAGGAAGCGTGCGTTGATGTTGGTTTGCCGCTCGCAGCAGGTTATGAGTGAGCCGTTGCTTTTGCCCTCGGGAATAGTGGCTATGTTGACAAAGTTGTTGGCATCCACCGCCGTGAAACCTTGCAAGGCTTTCTTTTTGTTGTAACCGCCGCCATCGGTAATTCGCACTACGATATTGCCGTCTTTATCAAGAAGAATCTTATTCAGAGAGTCGGTTCTCACGGGAGTTCCTCCGCCTTTATAGTCAAACTCATCCAATCCGTCGAATATACCGTGTGCATAGCATAGTACGGTCATATTCATTTGCGGATTGATGGTTGGTGTAGCGGGGTCGGCAATGAAACCTTTGGTCCCCCATTGGGTCAGTTCCTTTTTAGCCATGTGTCCTTTGAGGGAGAACATCGGTCGGTAGTCCACTATGTATGCCAGCGAGTCCAATACGCCGTATGCCGGGTGGGTATCCTTGTTGATGGCATCGGTTTTGGGGAAGTCGGTGAGCATTACGATGTCAAATGGTTCGTAGTTGAGCAGGTTGAATGTGGCGTAACCATTCACGGGTACTACCTCAAACTCATTCTTCAACGCCGTATAGAGGGGTAATTCGGTTCCCTGGTCGCTTTCAGCCCATTTGCTACCCGATTGTTTGCAGAGGTCTGCCTTGTTGATACCTGTCAGGAAATCACCATGCAGTTTGTGTTTCTTATTGTCGCGAGTGTAACTATCTGCGCCCGAGATGATAAATGCCAAAGCGGGTTTGTTCGTAATATATATATTTAAGGATTGCGCATAGGCGGTAGCGAGAGTGCCGCAGTTGTCGTATGGTGTGAGCGTAACTACTATGGTGTCTCCTGCAGTAAGCAGATTGTCGATGTCTGTAGAAATCGCATTGAGTGATGCGGTAACCGTATAGCGTCCGTTCTCGTCCGGTGTGTCGGTGGTCTGGAGGAACGACCTATCGGTAATTTCTGCATCTGGTTTTTCTGCCGTTTTGGTAGCATGCTTGATAACGGCCTTTATCTGACACGCTTTGCTGTCCTCGCCGGCCGATTTGTAAGCAAAGAGGTGGCGGGTATCGGCATTGTCCGTATAAGTATGTTCGGGGCGATAGTATTGGAAACGGGTGAGTGCTACCACCTCCGGTGTAATATCTGCGTTGGAGGTGATTTTTGCGGTGTTCGCGGATTGCGAATAGCAGTCGCCGTGTACTACCACAAAGTATTCGCCTATAGTCTGTGCCGTATAGGTATCGTTAGTGGCATTGGCAATCGGTTGCCCGTCTTTGTACCACTGGAACGAAAATCCTGTAGTGGGATAGTCGGTCAGACCAGTCTCCTGTGCCTGCTTTACACGCAGCGTGATAGAGGTGTTGCAGCCTGTAAGGACTCCTTCGGCTACAATTTGCGGTGTGGGGTCGTTGCACGCCACACTGAGTGTATAAGACGCCTCGGCGGGGCAATAGTCTCCATCGCCGTCATAGATAGCGGTGATGGTGGTTTGCCCACCCATAAACGGAGTTATTGTCGAACCATCGTCGGAGATGGTGGCAACGGCAGTATTGCTCGATACATATTGAATCAATGCACCGGCCGGCAAACCGGTGGTGGTAAGGGTGGGAGCAGAACCGGTAGCAGCATACTCCCAAGATGCTACATTCCATTCAAGTGTTGTATTATGTTTGCACCATTGTGCGGTGAAGACATAATCTGCATTGAGCGGGAAAGATGAGGTGGGATAATAATAATCGTTGGTCTCATCGGTATAGTACAAGAACCTATACCCCTCTTTCGTAACCTCCGGCAAGGTGAGAGTGCTGCCTTTCTTTACGGTTTGGATAAATGTGCCGTCCAACTGCTTTGTCCAACCGGTCTCATCTGTCAGTACACCTCCATTGGGGTTGACAATAGCCGTTACACTGCCATCGGGTGTAACCGCACGCCATTGGGCAGTGAAGGTATAGTTTGCATTGAGAGGGAAAGTGTTGCCGGGGTGATAGGTGTCGCTATTGTGGTCGTGGTAAACGGTCAAGGTATATCCGTCCCGAGTGATGTCGGGCATAATTAAGTTGGCACCTTGCGGTATCTGCTTGGTGTACGTGCCGTCCGATTGCAGTATCCATCCGAGTGCTGCTGCATTGGGTATAGTACCGCCTTCGGGGACGATGGTGGCGGTAACGCTATTGTCCAAGGTACCCAAGATACGTATAGGCGTTCCGAGACGATACCCTGTGGTTGCCCCGTAGGAATAAATCTTGAGAGTAACCTTCCTGCAGAAAGAGATGTTGTCGGGATTGCTGACACGAATATCATGTACTACACCTTGGGCCAGAGAGGTTGTTGTCTCTGATAGGGTGTTGTTGCCGTCGGTCATCTCTATGAGGAAATAGCAGGCATTGGAGATAGGCTGCACCTTGAGTTGTATATCGCACAGCATAAAAC
Source organism: uncultured Bacteroidales bacterium (assembly GCA_900542355.1). Classification (GTDB taxonomy): domain Bacteria; phylum Bacteroidota; class Bacteroidia; order Bacteroidales; family Paludibacteraceae; genus Colicola. The sequence goes on from UQNE01000011.1 coordinate 38,250, forward strand.
ATTTGCCATCGGCTATGGTATATTCAAAGGACAGATATTTGGTTTTGTCTAATTGGGAGGTATTCGGAATGCTAACCGTTAGGTTTTCTTTATTGCCGTCACCTTTATCCAATTCTTTTCCGCTTGTACCTAATGTAATTCCCGCAGCGGTAATTGTACTGTTGGCAGTCAGTCCTTCGGTTGCTGTGACAGATTCTGCCGTTGTCAAGGCTGCAGCCTTTTTTCCTGCCGGCAGGTTATAGATGACAGAAGATGCACCGCACTGATCGACCACATCGATGGTGGTAGAAAGAGTGGCATCACAATAGTCGCCATTGGCTGCTAAAATAGCCGTGATGGTAACTGTACCTTCACCCACGAAATGCAATTTGTTGCCGTCCACAATAGTGGCTACATTCGTATTGTTGGATTGGTATATAACTGCACCACCGCTGTTGCTTGTGGTACTTAGTTCAAAGTCTGCGTCTTGAACGCGGCTGTTTGTGGGCTCGTTTCCCCACGCAAAAGCGGGGGCGGTACAGCACGGACGAACAATCGACATATAGGTGATGTACGGGTTCATACTTTTAGAGGTACGGTACAGACATACCGCATTTTTGCCGACGGCTTCTGCAGGAAGAGGCAAAATGTTTTCACCGGTGGTAACTCCCGTCTTTTTACACCATAGTGTTTTACCGTTATCTGCATCATATAGTTCCAAATTATCCCCATCTGGTTTTTTAACTACATTCACCACTACATAGTCGCCTGCTTGGAAAGTGGCGTTCTTAAGTGTGAGTTTTACATAGTGTCCAGCCTGACCTAATTTGTAGCCGTCGGTGGCATTACCTTTGGCAACCTTTACTTCTGCACTCCCTGCATAATTGCCCGAAAGAGTGGCACTGCTTGCACCGGTAATGGTGGCACGCATCATCTCGCCGCAGAAGGTATCCCATTCGGCGTAGAGGTTGATGTCGCCGTAGAGGTGGTATGGGGTGGTGTAGTCTAAGTCTTTGAGAGTAAATGTTGTTTGGTCCCAGTCGCGAACTTTCCAATTCTTGAAGACAACGCCCTGTTTTCCTGCGGCGTTGGTAATAGCCGCTGCGTCGGTGGGTAACAGGTCCTTAGAAGCGTAGGTATAAGTGGTAGGTGTTAGTCCGTTGATGGCTTTGTTTTGACTATTGTCCTCGTTCTGTCCGTCCCAATAATATATATTGAACGAGACCGGTTGCCAAGTGGCAGTAAGTGTGAGGTCGGAAGTGATATTGTCTATTGTTGTTTGGTTGGCAGGATAGGTAGTCTTGCCATCGCTCCAGCCTGCGAACTCATATATGGTGGTATTTCCACTTTCCGCTGTAATCTTGATGGTTGTGTAGTCGGGCAAAGTGAGTGCGCCACCGTCAGCCACTTGTGTGGTGGAAGTGGGGATTCCAGATGTAGTCAAACGGTCATACTCAGCCGGTCTGCCCTCTTGATAGGTGATAGTATGCAGGGCGGGATAGGTGACGGTAAGTTTAGGTGTGCCGTTGGGGTTGACCGACATTGTGAACAGGTAGGCACCTGCAATGGTGGTGGTTATCTTGGCATTGGTGTCATCTTTCCCTAACATACCAAAGTCCCATCCCGCACAGTTGGTAGATGTCATTGTGCTAGGGTTGCCGAACCATGAGTATGTATTGCCCACTTGGTGCTGTATCTTGAACTCATAGGTGGTATTGGCAGCCAAGGTGATGGCTACTTGATTGTTGGTAAACGGATGTGTTAAACTGAAATTGTTGAAATTGCCAGATACATACCAACGGTTTATACACTCAACAGGCGTATAGGTTGACCAAGAGCCGTTGCCTTTATCCCACACCCCTTCTGCAATAGTATATAACTGCGTATTTTTAACCTCACAATCGGCTGTTTGATTCCATTTGACACTCTCCCCAAAACTATTCTCTGTAGTGGAGGGGTTCATACGACAGAAGATGATATTGGTGTAGTTGGCGGGGATTTGTGCCATATAGACTTCCTCACACTCGGAAACACGGGTCATATCTGCCCAACCAGTGTTTGAAGCGTCCCAATAATATACCGCAAAACGGGCGTTGGCTTGCAGCCAGTTGGAGTTGGGTTTTAAGTAAACAGTGTTGTCTGCGGCAATGGTGATTGTTGCGGAGGCGGATGTGGTGGAGCAAGAACCCGAGGAGACGATACAACGGTAGTAGGTGGTGCCCGCCTTATCGGTGGGGGGGGTATATGTATCGTTCGTTGCGTTGGATATATCTGCAAAGGTAGTGTTGTCTGTGCTGCTTTGCCACTGGTAGGTGAGTGCGTCTCCTGTTGCTGCGACCTGCAAAGTTGGCGTTGCGCCTACGGGATATGTATCCGAAACAGGTTGGGTGGTAATGGTCGGTGCGGTGCAAGAAGGTAATCGCAGAGAAAATCCATTTAACACACAATTAGAAGTTCCAGTGGCAGTTACTTTGATAATATGTTTGGATGTTGATATATCATAGCGCCTAACGGTTTCTGTAGTAGAAGTCCCAGTGGTTACTATATTTCCATCAATTGTAACAACAAATGATTTTGTTCCAGTAGCAGAGTTATCCTTGCCGTACATACTAAATTGATCATATCCTTCCACTTGAATAATCAATTCCGAGTTGCTACGATAATTCATGTTATATCCAGACAAGGTAAATTCTTCTATTTTTTTGCCTGAGAAAGAAGAATTGCGTCCATCAACCTTATTGCTAATCCAATCTTTTTCTGTTGCCGTAGTAGTAGCAAATGATAATACTATATTATCCCCTGATGTAGCAGATGTTCCCGCCCAGATATAGTTTTTAGAAGGTTTTGTAGAGGAGAAGCCGTAGATTTCGTACTCGCGATTCTGATACACAGTCAATTTTTGTTTCCAAGTGGTTGTGTAAATTCCCGGTGTGTGATATGAGGTAAGTTCTCCCCGTGCCCCGCACGACAAAGCGAGTGCAAGAAGTAGAAACAAAGTTCGCGAGAGCAAATGAGCGGATGCGAGAACTCGTGTAGATACGGTTCGTAGAGAGGATAAAACAGTGGTACAATTCGAGTAGAAATGCTGCATATCGAGTTAGTATTAGTTAGTTTCTAAGGTCAGTCTCTTAAGTACACTCCGCAGCGGTGCGCAGGCGTACCTAATAAATCGGGTGCAAAAATAATACAATCTACTGAAATAGATGTGTAATAATTGACGGAAAAGTGTTTCCTCGTGGTATTACGACAGCCAGAACATGTAATTACCATATAATTAGACATAATTTTCCACAGAGCATCGGAACAAAGAAAACATATAATTATCATTGGGTTTTGCAACATATAATTATCATGTAATTAGACATATAATTATGCATTCATCATTGTGCATTCATCATTATGAATTATGAGAGCGGCTTGCCAGTCTTAATTCTTCATTTTTAATTCTTAATTGCCAATTATTCCTACCTCTTGCCAGTCGTGGAGTGTGGCTTGCGCATCTGCCAGTGCCTGCTCCGGGCTGACCTCATACTCTTTGAGGAGCAAATCAGCCAGTGTCTGTGCATCGAAATCGGGGAACTGCTCCGCCTCACGCCATAGGTAGGCAGCAGTGGCGTTCATCGTGATCATCTTGTTGAAGTTGATCAGTTCCACACTCTCGCCCACCAAGATATACTCGTCTCCCAACGGGCGCAACCTAAATCCTTGTTTTGTTTTCATGCGTTGCAGCGTTTTATGATTCGCCAAAAAGTCTTTCTGTATAGCCAAAGCAGCGTGGGTCGGAAAGGCAACAGCCACTGCCACAATCATCCTTTCGTCAGCGGTTTGCGGTGCCCGCGACGGTTCTCTATGCGCACGACGATACCTACTATATCCGCCTGAGTACAGACCTCCTCGCCTTGCAGGTTGCCATCGCCCATCAGTACGATAGTTCCGGCAGACTCTATCCGCAGCACCCGATGTAACACATATCTCCCTCCGACTGACTGCGCTAACACGATGTCGCCACGCCTTGCCGCACGGGTCATGCGCCGTAGCACCACACTGTCCCTTCCCCCTTCTATCCACGGCCGCATACTCTCGCCTTGGGGCGTAAAACAGACCTCGTGTTCCTCCGCAAGCAGCCGCTTTATCTCGGGGATCAATATGTCGTTTGCCACTCTGCACGCCATTTCGGCCGCAAAGGTACAACAAAAAATCCATTCTCGCAAGTGTGGTTATTAAAACATATAATTATCATGTAATTAGACATATAATTTTATTCTCCACAAGGGGCGTCTGTGTTCTCCATATAAATGCCACATACTACTCCATTAATTGCCATTAAAAACCATTAAAACTCCGTATTGGTTTTTCTCCATTGCACTACCATTTGCTTCGTTTCTTACCTCAGTCGATATGAGCGGGCTTGGCAAGCCCGCTGCGTGGACACTTCGCGGATGTTTAGCGGTTAAGTGGTCATTAAACTATTCTTTTGTTCAGAATACAGAGAATGGAGAGATTGCATTATCGGGGGAGGACAAAAAAGAACGATTTTGGACACAACAAGGGCTGCCCCGAAAGACAGCCCTTGCAACTAATTAAAATTATGAAAAACAAAACTATCCGACAAATAGTATGCTCTAATTTATGAAACGAGCGGTATGCCCAATTTTACTCTGCGAGCAGTGCGCCCAGTGCGTTGTATTTTATGCCGTTGCGCTCGATCACTACCTGACCGTCGATAATGCGTTTTACAGCCTTGCCTTGGAGTGTAGTATTGTCGATAGCGGTATCGCTGAGTTTCTCAACGGTAGCACCTTCTGCGAAACCAATGTTACGATTGCCGGAACTTGTGGTACGAACGCCTAACTTACCCGTTACAGCCACTTTATCGCCTTTAACAATAGGCTCTGTAGGAACACCACGATAAACCTCGAGGGTTGCACCCTTCTGAGCATCTGCGTCTGCACCAAAGTAGAAAGTTTGGTTCTTATACTGATCGCTATAGTCATAAACCGTAGCAGCAACACCTTCTACACGATATACTTTGTCGGTGTAAGCACCTACCTCCATACCCTCACAGAGTGCGATAGCGTCAGCCATCGAAATCTTCTCTGCCTCTACTACCGGTTCATTGGGTTTCTCGGTACCATCACCAAGGATAGTTACTTTGTCCACCTCGTAGGTAGGAGCCACTTCTGCTGTGCTAGTGTAAGCGAAAGCAATTTTAACGGTCTTACCTGCATAGTCGTTGATAGCCACTTCGTCCTCTTGGAAAGTCCAACTTGTACCGGCAGGCATAGCAATCGAAAGATCAGCCCAGTTAGCACCATTGTCGGCAGAAATCTTTATGGATACAGTGTTAGGTTTACCTTTCAAGAAATTCAGTGCATGATTTACCTTGAGTGTAGCCGTAGTAGCGGAGGTAAGGTCGATAGAGGGAGAAATCAACCAAGCCTCAGTTGCTACATTTGTTTGGTTGATGTAAGCACTGGCTTTCATACCGAACGTAGCATCGTGTCTCCACACATAAGTAGCAGAACCAAGTTCTTTGTTATCGATTGTCCACTCACCTTGACCTTGTGTAAAGTCGATAGAGTACATGGTAACATCTGCGGCAAACAGCATTGCGCTTGCGCAAACAGCCATCACGAAAGAGAAAATTTTCTTCATAATAGATAGATTTTATAAGTTGAAAAATATTTGTCGTCTTTACAGGTGCAAAGTTACGCTGTTTTTTCGAGGTTTGCAAACTTATTCTGTGAAAAAATGATTAAATATACATTTTGCACGCTATTTACCACTCAAAACCGCCCCAAATACTACACGAAAAAAACACAATGTATATCGTTTTGCACCTTACAACCTCGATACGGGACATACAGCCTTACACCTCTCTATGCGTTGCAGGAGGTGTTTCGGTCTGTTATCCCACCGTGCCTTCGAGCGAGACCTCGAGCAGTTTTTGTGCCTCGACGGCGAACTCCATCGGCAGTTTGTCCATCACCTCTTTAGCATAGCCGTTGATAATCAGCCCGACTGCATCTTCTACACCGATACCGCGTTGTTGGCAATAGAAGAGTTGATCCTCGTTGATTTTGCTGGTGGTTGCCTCATGCTCCACAGTGGCGGTAGGGTTGCTGATTTGCATATCGGGGAAGGTATGTGCCCCGCATTTATCACCAAGCAAGAGCGAGTCGCACTGGCTATAGTTGCGAGCATTGTCGGCATGGCTTGCCACCTTGACCAGTCCACGGTAGGAGTTCTGACTATGCCCCGCACTGATACCCTTGCTGATGATACGCGAGCGGGTGTTCTTGCCCAAGTGGATCATCTTGGTGCCGGTATCTGCCTGCTGATAGTTGTTGGTTACAGCCACGGAGTAGAACTCTGCGCTGGAGTTGTCGCCACGGAGGATACAACTCGGGTACTTCCATGTGATAGCGGAGCCGGTCTCTACCTGTGTCCAACTGAGCCGTGCATTCTCGTAGGTGATACCTCGTTTTGTAACGAAATTGTAGATACCGCCCTTGCCGTCTTTGTCGCCCGGGTACCAGTTCTGCACGGTAGAGTATTTGACCTCGGCATCTTTGCGCACCACTATCTCCACTATGGCGGCATGGAGTTGGTTCTCATCGCGCATCGGTGCGGTGCAACCCTCTAAGTAACTAAGGTATGCTCCCTCGTCGGCAATGAGCAGTGTACGCTCAAACTGCCCGGTATTGCCGGCATTGATACGGAAATAAGTGCTCAGTTCCATCGGGCAACGCACGCCCTTGGGGATATAGACAAATGAGCCATCGGAGAAGACTGCCGAGTTGAGCGCAGCATAGAAATTGTCGGTATACGGCACTACCGACCCGAGGTACTCACGCACCAAGTCTTCGTGCTCGCGCACCGCCTCGGAGATAGAGCAGAAGATAATGCCCTTCTCTGCCAAGGTCTCACGAAAAGTGGTCTTGACGCTGACCGAGTCCATCACGGCATCTACCGCCATATTCCCCGCCAAGGCTGCGCGTTCCTCCAAAGGAATGCCCAACTTATCAAAGGTCTTCATCACTTCGGGGTCGATCTCCTTCTTGTCCTCCGAATGTGCCTTTGGGGCAGCGTAGTAGGATATGGCTTGGAAATCGATAGCGGGTATATCCAGATGCGCCCAAGTAGGCACCTCCATCGTGAGCCACTTGCGATAGGCTTTGAGGCGGAACTCAAGCAACCACTCGGGTTCGCCTTTCTTGTGGGAGATAGTACGGATGATATCCTCGTTTAGCCCGCGCGACAAGATGTCGGTTTCTACGTCGGTGGTAAAACCATACTTATACTCTTGCCCCGTGATGTCTTCTATTATTTCGTTTTCTTTTTCCATTGTCTTTGCTGTTTTTATAGGGAATATAGAAAATCATAGGTACTATAGAGGGTCTAGGAAACCTAGATTATTCTGTATAAAACAAAAAGAACCGCCAATTTGACGGTTCTTGTGGAGGTCGGTAGCAGATTCGAACCGCTGTCCCCGGTTTTGCAGACCGGTCCCTAACCACTCGGGCAACCGACCATTATCTCTCCTACATTTGGAAAGCGGGTGCAAAGGTACAACATTTTTCTGACATCTACAAATTTTTCACGCATAAAAATACCATTTTGAGGAAAACAGTGCAAAAACATGGAATTGCCATTGGTTCTTCAACATATAATTGCCATGTAATTAGCCATATAATTTCTTCCTCCATATATATTGTAGGGGGTCCCATTAAATACCATATAAACTGCCATTAAAACGACCTCCCCAAAAAACTTCCAAAGCAAAGAAGGGGCGCGCAATCTCTGCGAGCCCCTTCCACAAATTATATATATAATCAAACTAATACTTTCTATTCAGTAGAATGGAAGATATTTTTTGCAGTAGAGAATAGCAACTATTTTTGTAGTACAACAAATATGCCATTCAGGGATGCACTATTTCAGATACTGCCCTTGGGCGTTGTAGATCTTACCGGCACGCTCGATATAGAGTACTCCGTTGTGGAGGAACTTACGAGCGTCAGCAGCGGTGTCGGCAGTAGTATTCTCGATAGCGGAACCTACCTCGTACATCTTTTCGGCAGTAACCACCAAGAAATAGTCGCGTGCTTCGGTAATCTCGAAACTAGGCGTCTCTTGTCCGTTGTTACCATTGTTGAAAATCAAGTTGTACGATGCGGCTTCGGTGACGTCGTAGGGGAATACCTTGTAGGTAACGCCATCGATTACCTCGGTAGCCTCGGGATAGACACCGGGCCATTTGCCGTACAACTCAGCGGTACCCCATGCATAGAGAGCCAAGGATGCCCAACCTGTTTGGTCGTCGGCATAGATATGGTGAGCCGATACGGGTATCTCTTTCTCTACCGTAGCGAATGATACATTATCGAGCGCATAGCCCGGAGCACCGGCGCAGTTATCACCCGAAGTAACCGAGATATTCCATGCCAGATAGAGGTCTGTACCTGCGGTAAAGTCCACCTTGAGGGTATCCATTACATGAGTAGTGAGCATCGGAACAACGGCTGCGCCCTCGGTGTTGGCATCTTTGGTGTAAGAGGTCTTGAAGGCATCGCCTGCACTCTGCCAGGTGTTGCCATTGGTGGAGTAGTAGAGTTGAACGGTAAAGCCTGCATCGTTGTTACCATTACGGTATTTCTCGATGTCGTAGGCAATCTCAACACCTGCATAGCCGGTAGTACCGTCGTTGGTGAGGTGTGCCATGATGTTCACGCCGCGTGTACCATTCGCCACGCCAGTGGTAAGTCCGCCGATAGCACGGTCGGTAGAACCCGTAGCACCGAAATTCCATATACCGTTGTAGGCATTCTTTGCGAGCGATTGCCCGCCGATATAAGTAGCGGTATCTACTGCCGATGCATACATTCCCACTTGGCGCGGGCCGGTAGTATTACGCTCTACGCGCCATCCCTCGGGCAGGACAGAGCCGCGGAGGATACCCGTCTTAGCATCGGTAGAGGGGTCGATCTCCGCACCACCGAGGACATCGAAGTCTTGGGTATAAGCGGTATTGGTTTCGTTGAACGCAATAGCGGGATAGGTAATAACCTGTGTATGGACGGTATCTACCACGACAGTAGCCTTGTACTGTTTACCCTCGTAGGTGGTAGTGATGGTATGCGAACCTGCAGCGGTGAGCGTGGTATCGCATACGGTAGCCAATGCCTTAACGGACAAACCCTCAGCATCGAGTTGGTGCATCTCGAAATGTACGGTATGACGGTGCTGATCGACTACTTGCGTAAACGAACGGTAGGTATTGTCGGCGTAGGTACGCATAGCCTCAGCCTCAGCGGCGGTAAGAGTGGAAGGCGACCAACTGATAGTAGCGGGCGAGACGCCAAAGATGGTAGCATACTCCAAGCAGCAAGCCATATAGGTAGCGTTCTGCTTAGGGTGGCGGTCATCTTTGAACCAGTCTTTGAGGATGTTAGCATTCTGCTTGTAGGCTTGGTCGTAAGCCACCCCTACAGGGCAAAGCACTACGCCAAACTCTTGCGCTACGGCGCGATAGTTAGCCAACATCTCGGCATTGCTTGCAGAGAAAGCGGCATCGGTATTGTATGCCCAGTTGACAGGCAGGATGATGACCGCATTCGGATTGGGGCAGTTGGTACGGATATACTCTACCCAATCAGCCACGCTCTGACGGAAACCGGCAAAGTTGGTACGCGGTTTAGCGGTCTGCTCTTGGAGGATGATATGGGTCCATGCTTGTGTACGCACCAACATACGGGCCGACGGTGTACCGGCATCGGTAAGACCTTCGCCTTCGTCGTAGTGGTATTTGAGCGATTTACCCAGATTGGTGTGGGCAGTCCAGGTAGCGTTTTTGCCCTCAGCCACTGCCATTTGGTTGAACATATCGTCTTGCCACTCGTTCTCGTAGTGGATGAGCGAGTTGTTCATCGACAGCACTTTGACCTCAGCAGGTTGTTTAGAAAGCAGTGTGGTATAAGAAGGCCAAAGAGCAACACCTCCCAATACGGGATCGGGGATAGAGTCTGCATGGGTGATCGCACGAACCCCCGAAGCAGTAACCTCCAAATAGATGTCCTTATTGATGGTGTAGCCATAGTCTTTGAGTTTTACGCTTCCGTTGTTATTAAAGATAAGACTCTCTGACAAGCCTGTATTAGCGGCACCCATATCGAAGTACTTATACTCGATACCTTTGACGGTCTGTGTACCCGTAACTTGCATACCGGGCCATTTGCCGTTTAGGTCATTTACCTCGCCCCACATATAGAGCGCAATAGCATCCCAACCCGTGTGGTCGAGCACATAGACGGTATAGCCGTCGTGAGTAACCTCATCAGCGTGAGGTTTTGCTGATACATTGCCTACACTAAGCGAGAGCAATGCCAGCGCAAAAAGAAAGAACTTTTTCATGATGATTATTTACTATAAATGATGTATTCGTAAGGTTGTAGGCTTTGCGCCTTAGGCGAGAACACTTGTTCGCCTGTCAGCGCATTGGTATATTTATTTCGCTGCCAACGCATCGGGAGGGTTACTTCTTGCGTGTCGGCAGTGGTATTGACGATTACCAAAATCTCCTTATCACCCTGCGCACGCGAGAACATAGCGACATGGTCGGTCGAGTAGTCGGTAACCGCACCGAAGCGTGCCTCGGCAGTAGCGGTATAGGCTTTCATTAGGGCGATATACGCTTGGCGAGTAGTGTTATCCTCAGAGAAAGGCAGGATGTTGTATTCAAAGAAATTGATTTTGCTCATGTCGCCAATCTCCTGCGAGGAGTAGATCATCGGCACGCCCTCTAAAAAGAAAGTAAGGCAGGAAGCGGAGAGTTGCCCTTGGGGCGATGTATAGAAAGTAGCGGGTGCGTTCTCCGACGAAGCATCGTGGGTCGTAGTATAACGCAGACGCTGCTTGCCCGCGGGGGTAGAAGACATCTCCTTATCGCTAATGGTATAGAGCGAATTGGTAGCCTTTTGCTTTTGGTAGAGCGACTGAATACCCGACAGATAGTCCCAACTATAGAGCCAATCGAAGCCCGCATCGAAATAGGACACCTTGTGTGTCTCCGCCAGCATGATAGCATCAGGTTTGAGAGAACGGATCGCCGCAATGGCGGGTTGCCAAAAAGCAGTAGGTACACCATGGGCATAATCGCAGCGGAAGCCGTCGATGTCCGCCTCACGCACCCAATAGAGCATAGCATCTTGCATGGCATCGCGGACCGATTGTTTGTTGTAGTCGAGCGGAACAACATCGTTCCAATTCTTCTCATCATCCACGGGTGTGGTGTACCAATCGGGATGGTCGATATACCATTGGTTGTCCCATGCGGTATGGTTGGCTACCCAATCGAGAATAACGCAAATACCACGGCTATGGCAAGCACTGACGAGCGATTGGAGGTCAGCCATAGTACCGAAAGCGGGGTCGATGGCTTTGTAGTCTTTTACGCAGTAGGGCGAGTTGACCGTCTTGACCATTCCGCGGGGATGGATAGGCATCAGCCAAAGGACATTCACCTGCATCTCTTGGAGCGTAGGCAGATAATCCTCGATAGCACGAAAAGCGGATTGCCTTGCAAAAAGGCGTTCGTTGCACTCATAGACCACCAGTGTATTGGCTTTTTGCAGCGTATCGGAAGGTTTAGGTTCGATGGCAGGCACATTCTCTCCGCCCTTGCACCCCGTAAGGCACAAGAACAGAGAGAGTATGGTAAGGAATGATTTTTGCATAGTGTGATTAGTTTACAAGTGTGGCTTGGTCGGCATCGGCACGGAGATAGAACTCTGCGCCTTGCGAGAGGGTGATAGCGGGTGCGTTGTATTGCAGTTTGTCATCATCGGTGTCGGCGCACGCATTGTTGTTGAAAATCAGGTTAATCGAGTAGCCGTCAGGACCTACTACATTGATGACATGGTAGGTAACGCCGTCTTTGACGATCGTGTTATCGCCATTGGCAGTTGCACCGGGCCATTCGCCGAAGGGTTTGAACTGACTTACATTCTCCCAACCATAGACGCTCAGACAATCCCAACCGGTTGCGTCCTCTACATAGAGCGTGCAAGCGATGGTGTCTGCCGGTTCGGGCGTAGGGATAGGATCGGCATCCAGTCCGCGCACGCCATTGGCCGTAACGACAAGAATGGTATCGTGGTCGATAGTGTAAGCAAAGTCTTTCAACTGTGTACCGCCTCCATTGTTGTTGAAAATCAGGTTCTCGGCAAGCCCCGTATTGGCAGCACCCATATCGAAATACTTGTACTCCACGCCTTTGATAGTCTGCGTACCCGTAACTTGCATACCGGGCCATTCGCCGTTGAGGCTATTTACATCACCCCACATATAGAGTGTCAGTGCGTCCCAACCTGTAGAATCCAAGACAAAGACCACAAAGCCATCATGCTCGATCTCGGGTTCGTTGCTAATCTCCTCCACGCCATCGGCGGTAAGACGGAGATAGATGTCGCGATCGATAGTGTAAGCAAAGTCAGCCAACTGCGTACCGCCTCCGTTGTTATTGAAAATCAGGTTCTCGGCAAGGCCCGTATTGGCTGCGCCCATATCGAAGTATTGGTAGGTAACACCCTCGATAGTCTGCGTACCTGTAACCTGCATACCCGGCCATTCGCCGTTGAGGCCATCCACATCACCCCACATATAGAGCGTGAGTGCGTCCCAACCGGTCTCGTCGAGTACAAAGACGGCATATCCATCGTGCTCTATCTCGGGTTGCTGCGCTGCTCCACCCCATGCGGCAATACTGATTTGGTAACGCTGCCCCACTACACAATTATCTAATATATGCGGAGTAGCGGGGTTCTCGATACCCTGCAACTTGCTAACAAAGAGGAATCCATCGGATAACGACTTGCCCTCTTTGAAGTCCTCGGGATAGAGGTAGATACCGTATTTAGAATCCACTTTCTCGGCTTTCTGCAAGCAGAAATCGGCATTCACATAGTTGAGCGTATCCTGCCCATTGAAAGCACCGACCATATAGATTTGGTCTTTGGCAGAGGTGCCTGCGGGGACGATTACCTCGAGGAGGATAGCATTCTCTTTGAGTTCAAACTGCGGTTTCTCGTGCTCGAACACAATCTCTTCTTGCTTGCAACCGACAAAGAGCATCGGGAGCAAGAGCATAAGGCTTAGAAATATCTTTTTCATATCGATTGACAATTAATAGTTAGGATTTTGTACAAGTCCCGGATTGACGGAGAGTGCACTTTGCGGCAGCGGATACCACTCGTACTTACGATCGCGTTTAGCGGGGAAAGTTTGTCCGGCATCGTCGGTAGCACGGCCGAAGAACCACCACTGACCTTGGGTAAATTGGTCGAAGCGACGCAGGTCGGTACGGCGGCGACGGCCTTCGTTGAGGAACTCGATACCCCACTGGTGGAGCATCCACTCTTCGGGTGTCCACGAAGCGGCTTTATCGGGGATAGCGGCGGTAGCGAAATAGCGTTGGCGCACTTGGTTGACCAAGTCTTTTGCACCCTCGACATCTCCCGCACGCATCTTGCACTCTGCCAGTGTGTAATAGACCTCAGCCCAGCGGAACTCCACCTCGGAGATCTCTTGGTAATCGACGCCTGTAGCGGTGCGATACATCGGGTACTTCATCAAGCGATAGCCCGAGTTGGTCTGTCCCCAACGGGGCGACTGTACGGTCTCGAGCGGGCGTCCGAGTTCGGAGGTAGTACCGGCGAATTGGCCTACCTGGTCGATATAAACCAATGGTTGTCCGTCGCGGTCGGCATCAGCGAGGATAGGTTCACCCGTGGTGATATTCTTCATCTCGCCTTTGAGGAATATACCGCCGTTCCAACGGTCGTCGAAAGCATAACTCTGCTTACGGATGTCGCCATCGTCGAAACGCTCATAGACGGCACCGAGGCGGTCGTTGTAGTTGCCTTCGAGGAAGCAGACTGGATTGTCGGTACCGCCATACATCTTACCATCGGAATAGACTTTCTCGGTGCCCGAGTTGTCATACGACGGAGCGAGGCAAACGCAGTTCCATGCCGATTGGTTGGTAGCATAGACATCGAGAAAATCGTTGTAGTTGTAGGGCAAGAAAGGCACATCGCGCATCCAGCCCGTATTGAGTTGGCCTTGTTTCTCGGCGAAAGCAAAGACTACCTCGGGGCATTCGGCGTTGTTGAGTTCGAATATCTGACGATAGTCGGATACGATGTCGTACTGCCCATAGTCGCCACGCTTGAGCGATTCGGCAAGCGCCAGGCAGTCAGCATAGTGGTCTTCGCCGATGAATATCTGCGCATTGAGCAGAAGACGCATCTTGAGCATACGGTTCATAGCAGGACTGACACGGTTGGCACCTTTGTTTTGGAGGGAAGCGAGCGACTCATCCAACTCGGTAGCGATGAAGTCATACACCTTCTTGCAGCCGGTGTTGAAGTCGGGGTCTGCGCTACCCGGTACCTCTGAAGAAACACTGACGCACAGAGGCAAGGCACCGCCCCACAACTCGAAGTTGTTGTAGTAAGCCCACGCACGGAGAGTACGCACCTCAGCGATATAACTCTGCACAGCCTCGTCGGTCATACCGATAGCCGAGGCATCGATGGTCTGCAGGTCGGAGATGAGTTGGTTGCACATACCGATAGTGGTCCATGCGCTTTCCCACGCTTGGAGAACGATACGCGATTCGGAAGTCCAGGTCTGCGAAGAAAGGACAAACTTCAGTCCTTCGTCCCATCCCCATTGTCCGCCGTTCCAGGTGCGCCAAGCGATCTGGTCAGCAGAGAACTCCTGGAGGTAGTAGAAATACTCACAGAATCCGTAGGCAGCACGCGCATAGATAGCAGCCACGGCACCTTTGATACTCGATTCGTTCTGATAATAGATCGAAGCATCGATATTGGAGTAGTTTTTCTCTTGCAGGTCGCAGCCGGCAAAAGCCAACAGAACTACGACAGACGCAAATATAGAAAGTATCTTTTTCATAATGGTCGAGAGTTATTTGAGGTTAAGAGTAATACCGAGAGCGAGTTGGGTAGCAGTAGGGTATGCGCTCGAAGAATCGACACCCGGGGTGATACCCGTTTGGGTAACGATAGCGGGGTCGTTGCCCGAATACTTGGTGATAGTAGCGATATTCTTCGCCGTGAGATAGACGCGCATATTTTGGAAATACTTAGCCGCCGGCACTACGATATTGTAACCGATAGTGATATTATCCAATTTGAAGTAGTCGCCTCGCTCGAGGAAATAACTGGAGATAACACCTCCGTGGCTCTTGACGCCGTCATCTTTGAGGTAAGCGGAGCGGAGTACATTGTCGGTACCGCATCCCTGCAAGCCCATACCATACTTACGCGCATTGTAGATATCGAAATCGAATGCGCCACGCCACATCATAGAGAAGTCCCAGTTTTTGTAGGTCCAAGTGTTGTTCCACGAGAGGAAATGCTTAGGTGCGCCATTGCCGATATAGCGTTTCCATGATTGGTCGGCTGTGCCGGCAAGATGGGTATTCCCCTCGTTATCATAGACCAGGAGGTTGCCGTTCTCGTCTGCTCCGGCGGCTTCGTAGCCATAGAACTGGCCAATCTGTCCGCCTTCCTCGACACGGAAATAGTACTCGTTGGTGCCCACCCCGGCTTTCTGATAGAGTTCCAGATAGTCGGCCTTATAGACATCGGATGAGAGTTTGCTCAGCACGGTAGTACCCCAACTATAGTTGATACCCATATTCCAGAGGAAGTCCTTGCGTTTGATGACATCGCCATTGAGCACGACCTCGACACCTTGGTTGGTAACGGTACCGACATTGACAAGAATCTTGTTGTAAACGAAAGGCGGTTGCGGCGCAGTATAGTTGTAGAGCAGGTCTTGCGACTGACGGTTATAGTACTCGACACTACCACGCAATCTGCCCCAGAGATCGAAATCGAACCCGACATTGACGGCGGAGTTTTTCTCCCATTGCAGGTTAGGATTGCTATTGGCGGTAGGCGCATAACCCACTACCCATTCGCCGTCCATATAGTAACTATCCTTGGTACCATAAGTAGCCATCGACTGATAGGGGTCGAAGTCGGAGCGACCGGTAAGACCATAGGAGATACGCGGTTTGAGGCTGCGGAGTACTTCTTTGGCAGGTGCTGCAAAATCGCAACTCATAATCTCCCATGCCAACGAAGCGGAGGGGAAATTACCCCATTTGTTGTTCACACCAAACTTCGTGCTACCCTCGCGACGGAAACTGACGGAAGCGAAGAGCATGTCCTTATAGTTGTAGTTGGCGCGGCCGAAGAAACCGATGAGCGTGGACTCGTTCTTATAACTGCTCATAGAAGCCAATCCCGAACCGAGATACGAACCGGCACCGATATTGTTCCAAAGGGTGTTGTCGTAGGTAAAATCACGGTTCTGCTCGTACATCGACTCGTAGGTGCTACGCTCCCAACTATAGCCTACAACGACTTTGAAGTCGTGGTCAGAGATGTGCAGACCATAGTTGGCAAGCCATTCTACACGGTGGGTTTGCCACTTCTGATATTGGAGCGTAGCCGTACCACGCACTCCGTCCCAATAACTGCTATTGGCTTTGGAGGAAGCGTAGGTATCCGACTTGAGGTCGTTGTACTGGAGCGCATAATTGACATTGGTAGATATTATTATGGTGCTCGTTGTGCCAGATATTGTATTTCAAATCCACATTACCCAAGAGGTACATACGCTTACCTTGGCTGGAGGTCTCTTTGAGGCGAGTAACCGGATTGACCGCACCCGTTACATTGGTAGGCTGATAGTAGGAGCCATCGGCATTATAGACAGGCATGGTAGGGTTGAGTTGGAGCGCATTGTCCACCTGGTCATCTGCGCCCCAAGTCTCGTTGACGCGTCTGCCCGACAGGCTACCCGACAGCACGAGGTGGTCGCCCAAGAACTTCTGTTCGGCAGCAAATCGTCCGCCATATTCACGACGTGCACTGACGATATCAAGACCCTTAGCGTCTTTGAAATTGAACGAAGCAGCATAGTAACCATGCTTGGTGGCGCCATTGATGGCTACATATTGATTGACATCGTAGGTAGCGGGTTTGATGATTTCATCGTACCAGTTGGTCTCTGCGCCATAGTCGGTACCACGGCGGCTACGGCGGAACTCATCAGCCGACAGCACCTGCGGGTGCGCATTGGCGATATTGCAATCGAAATAGGAATCGTAGGTAACGGTGAACTTACCGGCTTCGTTGCCGGCACCTTTCTTGGTGGTAACGAGGATGACGCCATTCGCACCGCGCGTACCATAGATAGCCGCAGAACCGGCATCTTTGAGTACGGTAATCGACTCGATGTCCTGCGCAGCGATATTGCGGATGTCTCCGCCGGCGATACCGTCGATAACGACAAGCGGGCTGTTGCTTGCGGTAAGACTACCTGCGCCACGGATCTGCAAGTCGCTGGACGAGTTGGGGTTGGCCGCTGCCGATGTAACGACATTGAGACCTGCCACCTTACCATTGAGCATCTCCATCGGGTTATTCATTGCGCCACGGTTGAAGTCCTTGGCTTCTACCTGCACGATAGAAGAGGACACCTCTTTCTTAGACAGGCTGCCATATCCGATGACCACCACTTGGTCGAGCAGATGGCTCTCGTCTTGGAGGGTGATGTCGATACGGGTGCGGCCATCAATGGGGATAGTCTGCGTTTGGTAGCCCACATAGGAAACGACGATGCGTGCCGAGGCGGCTACATTAGATAGAGAGAAATGGCCATCGAAATCGGTGATTGTACCCGTAGAGGTACCCTCGATCATAACCGAGGCACCAATAAGCGGTTCGCCCTTGGTGTCTTTTACCTGACCTTCAACGGCTTGCGCAGCAGGTGCGGCTGCTCGGGACTGCACCGCGGGAATCGATAGCAGCATAAGCAGAAGCAAAAGCGCACTCATTGGAAAAGAAAGAAAAAGTCTTTTCATGATGATTTGTTTTGTAGGTTAGTATTAAAAAGTAGTTTGCTTTCTCGAAACAGGGTGTTTTTCTCGGAAGAAGAAACCGACCTGAGAGGCGGGCTCTCAAATCGGTTGCAAAATTACGGCAAATAATACACACGCGCAATCTATATAGATTTTATCTAAATAATTATCAATAGGAAAATAGATATAATTAGCAGATAATCAATAGATTTACATTGTGTATATGTAGCGTTTTATCTAAACGATTTTAGGCGTTATATTTCACGATTTTGGTTGTACGGCAAAGGAAGGAATGAGCATCAGTTGGCGGAAAAACTCGTCGGTAGAGAGCGGTGAACGCGCCTTCACTTTGGTCTTGTAGGTATAGATAGTAGTGATGTTATAATCGAGCACTTGAGCGATTACCTCGTTGTGGGTAACGCCCAAACGAAGGAGAGCGAAGATACGCAACTCGGTATTGAGCAACTCGTTGGGACGCAGCACTATCTGCTCTTCGGGGCGAAGGAGAGCGTTGAAATCGTGAACAAAAGTAGGGAATATACCGAGGAACATCTCGTCGAACCGCTTGTAGAACTCGGTGCGTTGGCGATGGGCATCGGCATTCTTGGGGATAGTAAGCAGATCATCGTAGCGTTTCTCTTGGATGCGTTTGCGTACCATCTGCTGGTAACGCTCCATCTCGCCGAGGTACTGCGACTGCCAACAGAGGGCGGTACCGATATACTCTTCCTTAAGGCGATTGGCTACCAAAAGACGGTTATTCATATCCTCGATAGTAGCGCGAGCACTGCGGATCTGCCGCATACGGCGATAGAGAAGAAAGACCGCAACCAGCGTAATGAGCAAGAAAACAAAGGAGATGATCACCCACATCAAGATACGCCGGTTCTGACTTTGGAGCGACTTGGCATTCTCTGCATCGATGATAGGCAGTATCTGCATCAGTTCCATCTCTCGATGGCGTGCGCCGTAGAACTCGGCATCCTCTTTGGCATCACGGATATATCGCGCTGCCAGATTGACTTTGCCGTCCTCGTAGAGCGTTTGTGCCACCCTGCGAAGCGAGATAGTCTCTTTGGTGCTACTCTCGATGTCGGCAATGGCAGACAATATATTGTAGTGGAGCATCATCTCACGATTGCCCATTTGCTCGTAGGCAAAAGCGATGGAGGAGTAGGCAACGGCTGCGTCGTGGCGCGTGGCGGCAGCCGACTTAAGGGAGCGTTGATGGTGGGTAATAGAGGATGTCCACTCGCCCTTGAACTCCGCCACCGATGCCTCGCAGTAGTTGTAGAGAAAAGTATCTCGGGGCGTAAGCAGAGCCACCGCCTGCTCGTAGTTGCGGCGTTGCTCCGCATGGTAGATGTCGGCATACTTATCGCCCGAATACACTGCCAAATCAAGCATTAGGCGTGCGGAAACAATGTAGTAGTTGACCCGTCCGAGCGTATCTTCCTCGGGAATCTGAATGGTCTGCAGGAGGTCGTACCCCTCTTTGAACAAACCTGCGGACAAGAGGGAGAACACCTGGTCGCACTGCGCCTCATAGAGCCGGCGCCGGTCGCCGCTTGCTTCGGCATAGACCACCAGCATATCGGCATATTGTTTACCCTGCTTGTAGTTGTACGATTTGTACTCGTTGAATAGTTGCTTCACATCGTCGAAAGTGAGCGGCAAGTGGGACTCCAACTCGTGTATCCGCTCTTCTTTTTGCTTGTCGTAGAGCGGTTTCTTAGCAAGAGCATCGTCGAGCAAGCGCAAATCGTCTTGGAGCGCAGCCGACAGCGGTTGCCATACAAAAAGCCCAATAAGCAAGGCGGTAAATAGAGGGATATGCTTCATAGAAACAGATTGAATTCAATATATAGGTATCTTGTTTTTTATATCGATTGCAAAGGTACAATAAATATATGAATTACACAATAAATCTAAACGATTTATATTGTAATCAGCAACGGTGTACATAGCATATATAATTGATTTTTAGGCAGTTATTAGTATTATAAAACAAGAATACAACTCTGAATATATCAAGATAGAAATAGAGGCAAATAGCCTATATAATCATTGTGATATAGGAAAGAGAAATGAGGAGACAAAATGCAGCAAAGAGGAAAAACGGCAAAGCGACACCACCAAACAGGCGAAAACTCCCTCGGAAATACGCTCAGAGCATTATCATGGTATGGTCGGACTATGGTCGGATTTGCTTAATCACCCCTTAATCACCCCTTAATCACCCCTTAATCACCGCATAATCACCGCATAACAACCCGATATCGACAGGGGACTGACTCGGTACTGACGGGAAGCCTATGGGGAGAGTACCTTTCAACGGCAGCAACCGGCTTTTTCTACTAAGTATTCGTTATCGGAGTGCCCACAAATGGCGTTATATGGAGAAAATAACAACTAATTTTTGCACAAATAAAAAAAAAGCAGTACTTTTGCTCGCGTTTTCGTTGCGTGGGGCGTTTCGATATGGATATGTATGGCTATTACAAACGGCTTAGAAGTGCAGATAGTTATCGAAACGCAGGGAAACTTAGAGAGTTCTACACAGAGCATACAGATTGCCTAAGCGCAGGCAACAAAGGTACGCACGACAACGAAAGATAAACATTGCAGAAACGCCCACACGGGCACAATATGAAGATATTGAAAACAAGAGAAGTATATAGATATGAGTAAGAACCTTGTTATAGTAGAGTCTCCTCACAAAGCAAAGACTATCGGAAAGTATTTGGGTAAAGACTACAATGTACTTGCCTCTCAAGGACATATTCGAGATATTGAACCGCTCGGCAAGAATAGTATGGGCATCGATTTTGAGCATAATTACAAGCCTAATTATGTAATCGACCCGACCAAGCAACGCATAGTAGAAGCACTTAAAGCCGAGGTGGCAAAAGCCGATACGGTGTGGCTCGCAAGCGATTTGGACCGCGAGGGAGAGGCTATTGCATGGCACCTAAAAGAGGTTCTTGACTTGGACAAAAAAGACACCAAGCGTATCGTATTCCCGGATGTTACAGAAGACTCTATTTTGGAGGCTATCCGCCACCCGCGCAATATCGACTACAACCTAGTCAATGCACAGCAAGCGAGACGCGTATTGGACCGTATCGTTGGTTTTGAGTTGTCGCCCGTACTATGGAAGAAAGTTACTACCGGACTGAGTGCAGGTCGTGTCCAGTCGGTTGTCGTGCGCTTGGTAGTGGAGCGCGAAAGAGAAATTGAGAGTTTCCAAACCACTTCTCAGTATCGTGTGTTGGCTACTTTTGTCAGCCCCAACAACAATAATGCCGTACTCCATACCGAACTCAATCACCGATTTGCCACCCGAGAGGAAGCGCAGGCTTTCTTAGAGCAATGTGCCAACGCAGATTTTTACATCTCGGACATTCAGAAGAGACCTTCCAAACGCAAGCCGGCTCCTCCGTTTGAGACCTCCTCGCTACAGCAGGAAGCCGTGCGTAAACTCAAATTTCCTCCATCGAAGACCATGCGCTTGGCGCAATCGCTCTACGAGGCAGGACATATCACCTATATGCGTACCGACTCGCTCAACCTGAGTGATTTAGCATTGGCTACCACCAAAAAAGAGATTCTTGCCGAATACGGCGACCGCTATGCCCATACACGGAAATACCATACCGTTGCCAAAGGTGCGCAAGAGGCACACGAGGCTATTCGCCCCACCTATATGAGCAAGCACTCTGCAGGCGAGAATACCGACGAAAAACGCCTCTACGAACTGATATGGAAACGCACTATTGCCTGCCAAATGGCGGATGCAGAGGTGGAAACGACACGCATAGAGGTCAAAGCCAACGGTGTGAGTTACACCTTTGCGGCTATAGGCAAAGTGGTTACTTTCGATGGGTTTATGCGTGCTTATGTGCAATCAGATGACGCCCCCGAAGAAAACGAACCTATGTTGCCGCAGATGTCAGTCAATGAGGCATTGATCAATACGGAAACTACTGCACAACAGAGTTTTTCGCAGCCGCCATCCCGTTACAATGAAGCCTCTCTCATCGACAAGATGAAAGAGTTGGGCATCGGACGACCTTCTACATACGCAGCCACCGTTGACCTTATTCAGTCGCGTAAGTATGTGGAGCGCGGGAGCGTAACCGGTCAGAAACGCAGTTGCACCATTCTGACACTCAAGAACGGAAAAATCACCGAGAAACAGAAGCAAGAGGCCTTTGGAGCAGAGCAACAAAGACTAATTCCTACCGATCTCGGGCAGATTACCAACGATTTCTTGGTAAAACAATTCCCGGAACTGCTCAGTTACGACTTTACTGCCCACGAGGAGGAGAACTTTGACCTTATCGCCAAAGGGCAAGCCGACTGGGTACAGACGGTAGATACTTTCTACAAGGCCTTCCACCCGCAAATCCTTTCTATCCCCGCAGGTAAGGTAGCAGGACGCGAATTAGGCAACGACCCCACCACAGGCGAACCTGTGATTGCTAAGATTAGCAAGATGGGACCATGCATACAGATAGGTGCCAACAACAGCGAGAAACCGCGTTTTGCCTCGCTCAAGAAAGGGCAATCGATATTCACTATCACCCTGCCCGAAGCACTCGAACTATTCAACCAGACTATGCCCTACACCTTGGGGCTGATAGAAGGCGAGGAGGTAGTAGTGGGCGAGGGTAAGTATGGACCATACCTGCGTTACCAAGGCGGTTTTGTGAGCATACCGCGCACTATCGACCCGATGCAGATCACGCTTGAAGAGGCAAAAGACCTCATCGACAAGAAGAACCAAAAGCAAGAACCGATACATGTGTACGGCGATATACAAGTGCTCAACGGACGATATGGAGCCTACATCAAAGCACCGAGCGGCAACTATAAGATTCCGCAAGGCACCGAAGCAGCGCAACTGACCGAGGCGGACTGCCAACAGATCATCGCTTCGACCGCTCCGGCGGCACAAAAGCGCACTTTTCGCAGAAAAAGTACGAAATAATTTGCGTAAATAAAAAAAATGCCGTATCTTTGCACCCGCTTTTGTGCAGAGGTGCGGTTAAGTGCTGCAAAGCACGGGGTGTTGGTTAACGCATCACCGCGGAAAAGCCATCGAGAAGTAGCGCAGTTGGTAGCGCACCACGTTCGGGACGTGGGGGTCGGGCGTTCGAGTCGCCTCTTCTCGACTACAAACACTTTCTAAGCCCGCCGGTTCGCCGGCGGGCTCTTTTTTGTATCTGCGTATCTGCCATAAAGGCTTTAGACAGCAACAATTCGTTAGATACTACACATCAGCATTGCCGAATTATCAAACTTTATTACCGGTTGTTAGAAATGGGGTCATATACATACCGTTTCGATATAGTCATACCGTCCATCTTGTACAAGGTACTTAATGGCTTGCCGAGCAGCGGGACAACGCTGCACCTCATCAAATATAATCGCCGAGCGATGCTCTTCTAAACGAACATTGTAATAGTTCTGCAGACGCAAAAAGAGCAAATCTAAGTCATTGAGTTGCTCAAAATAACCCAAGACCTCATTGGTTACAAAATTGAAGTCGATGATAATATGGCTACTATTCTACTTGCAAACTCACGCACAATCGTTGATTTACCAACACGCCTTGCACCTTCTATCAACAAGGCAGAACGCCCAAGACTGTCCTGCTTCCAGCGAAGCATTTTGTCATAGATTTTACGCTTAAAAATATGCTTATCCATAATCACATTGTTTTTATGCTGCAAAATTACTGATAATAAATGAATTACGAAAATAAAAGCACACTATTTATTCCTTTCCCCGCTAAGAAAACATCGATTTTTATTCCTTTCCCCACTAAGAAGACGCCATTTTTTATTCCTTTCCCCGTCTATCGTTTTACTCTTATCTGACATTTTGTTGCTACCAATTCGCACCGATCTATCATTTTGTCAAACCGATTCTAACGCGACTTCGTCGAATTCTTGTCGAGACCTAACGCCGTTCCTGCCTATATCATTTTGTCAGTCGGTCTGCAATAGTGCCTTACATTCTGCTACACGGCTGTTTTACACGGTTATTTGCTTCACTGAGCCTATTCTAACTTTTTTTGAGAAAGAGAGCGACCACCAGACCGGCTGACCACCTCTTTTCTTAAACACATATGCACACATACGCGGGTGGGCGTGTATGCAGTTTAGGTGGTCAGCCGGTCTATTGGTCACCTCGCCGGTTCGCCAATTCGCCGGCTTATTTCTAAAAAATACGCGCCTGCACGCGCACACGGGGGGTATTAGATTTGCTAAATCAGCCGGCGAACCTTATCAAATAGTGTACTTTGCTGATTTTCATACAATTACAAGTTATTCTCCCAAACAAGCAGCTCGCCGGCTTAGCACACGAGCATGGTGTATTCTTGCGTTTATTAGCGGATAAATGGGTATTTTTTGCGTAATACCCCAACATATATGGCAGTCGAGTTGTATAGAAAAGGCATACAGAAATTGCATAATTCGGATAAATTGCGTATCTTTGCAGCAAGTTTTACAATGGGGCTAAGTTGCTCCTCCGTAACTACAAAAGACAATCAGATACATATACAGATAATCAAAACAATACAATGAAGCGTTTCTATTTAGCGGCAATATGCGCACTGCTCTCCGTTTTTTCCGCTCCGCTATGGGGCGAAGATGTCGTTTACCTCACCACGGAGCAGTTCAAGGCACGCATTTTCGACTACACGCAGGAGAAAGAGTGGAAATACAAGGGCGACAAACCCTGTATCATCGATTTTTACACCACTTGGTGCGGACCTTGCAAACGCTTAGCACCAATAATGGAAGAACTGAGCCAGGAATACTGCGGCGAGATAGTGTTCTACAAAGCCGACACCGAGCAGGAGCGCGAACTGGCATACATATTCCAAATATCGAGCATTCCGCAGGTGATGTACATCCCTATGGAAGGCAAACCTGCCCTGATAAAAGGACTCTACCCCAAAGAAGAGATTATCAAAATCATCAATGGTTTTCTATTGGCGGACAAAAAGCAAGGTACAAAATAGAGAAAATAGCAGAGAATTTGCATAATCCATTTTTTATTAGTACTTTTGCAGTCGATTTAGTTGAAAGTTGCTGTTGAGTAGTAGCAACAAGCGATTGTTCAACGCCGCGATGGTGGAATCGGTAGACACGAGGGACTTAAAATCCCTTGACCAGAAATGGTTGTGTGGGTTCAAGTCCCACTCGCGGTACACAACAGACAGGGACAGAGCGAATACAATATCGGCTTTGTCCCTCTTTTAAGGTATTAGAAGGTATGAAACAGACAAAGATTGTAGCGAGTATCAGCGACAGAAAGTGCGATGTAGTATTTCTGCAGGCTCTTTTCGATGCGGGAATTAACATTGTGCGTATCAACACCGCTCATGCGCCCGAAGAAGGTATGCGTCAGGTGATTGAGAACACCCGCCGAGTAAGCAACAAAATAGGTATCTTGCTCGATACCAAAGGTCCCGAGATACGCACCACGGTATGCGCCGAACCCGTAGAGTACAAGACCGGCGAAACGGTACATATCTATGGTCGCCCCACCGAAGAGTCATCGCACGGGGTAATCAACCTGTCGTATCCCGATTTTGCACACGATATACGCGTAGGTTGCCATGTGCTGTTCGACGATGGTCTGCTCGATATGTTCGTTACCGCCATAGAGGGCGATGAGATTACCGCCGTGGTGCAAAACGACGGCATATTAGGCGCCCGCAAGAGCGTGAATGTACCGGGCATACACATCGAGTTGCCCGCCCTCACAGAGAAGGACATACGCAATATCCGCTTTGCGGCATCGATGGATGTGGACTTTATTGCGCATAGTTTTGTGCGCTCGGCTGCGGATGTCAAGGCGGTACAAGAAGTGATCGACTCGACAGGCAAAGAGATGATGATTATCTCGAAGATAGAGAACCAAGAGGGCGTGGACAACATCGACGAGATTATCCGTGCTTCGTACGGTATTATGATTGCTCGTGGCGACTTGGGCATCGAAGTACCGATAGAGATGATACCGGGCATACAGCGCGACATCATCCGCAAGTGCAGACGCGCCCGCAAACCGGTGATTGTAGCCACACAGATGCTCCACTCGATGATCAACAACCCCCGCCCCACCCGCGCGGAGGTAACCGACATCGCCAATGCTGTCTTCTCACGCACCGATGCGCTGATGCTCTCAGGCGAGACCGCATCGGGCAAGTACCCCGTAGAGGCTGTCAAGACCATGGCGCACATAGCCGAGCAGGCAGAGAAAGAGCAAGAGTACTCGCGCGACATCGACTTAGGCAACAGCGATGACGACCCCGTACGCGAGTTCCTGGCGCAAGCCGCTTTCCGTGCGTCGATGGAACTGGGGCTGCGAGGCATACTCATCGATAGTGCCACCGGGCGTATGGCGCGCAACTTAGCCGCTTTTAGAGGACCGACACCTATCATGGCTATCTGCTACAAAGAGAAATTGGTACGACTGCTCAACCTCAGTTACGGCGTCTATCCCACCTACGACCCGGAGCACCACAACAAAAAAGACCTTTTCCGCCTCACGGCAGAGAACATGCTCAATATGGGCTATGTACAGGAAGACGACAAACTCGCCTATCTGACTGGTCTGTATGACGGCAACAGTTTCAGTACACTACTGGAAATCAACTCGGTAAAAGAGGAGATCTCGCGCGAGCGTGTCCCCGAACCGCTGCCACTATAACTACGGTTGAGCGAGGATGGTCTGCGCATTTTTTTGAGATACCGACAAGGCAATTTTCTAAAAGACGACAAAGAGCCGCAAATAAAACCAATAAAAAACTGCTATAATTTGCTCCTTTCAGAAAAATTTATTACCTTTGCGGCAATTTTGTGTAGGTATGAAAAAACACTTGCTAATATCCATCCTGTCTCTGCTGTTGGCATTAGGCTATAGCGATGTGCTGCTGGCAGAAATGAAGCCCAACAAAGGTAATCCCGCCCAGAGCGGAAAGACTATCCACTCATGGCGAAGCCACCCTAATAGCCGAAACGGTTTGTACACCACACGCAACCCGTCGGTGGGACAAGGCATCACGCTAACGGCCAATGCGCTCTACTACTACGGCGATGTGGATATGCTCAGTTACGCCTTTAAGTACGGTTTCCAAAAGCAGAACCTCAGTTTGGGCGGCAGTGTGCTTTTCAGTTACCTACACCCGCTTGCCAACAGTGCCAACTGGCGTTTCTCGCTCTCGGGCGGTTACCTGCACGGCAACGACAGCGCACGCTATGAGATGGTTACCGATAAAGTAACGGGGCAAGACATACGCCAATGGATAGGCAAGGGCAGTTTCCGCAGCGGTTTCGGCGAAGTGGCAGCCGGTATCGAATGGTATCCGTTCTCCCGTGCAGGATTCTATATCTACGCAGGTTTGGGGCTTAACTTGAGCGTCATCAACTACGACTTCACCAAATCGAATCGCGGCGAAGGGCAGCAAGTGAGTGTACTGCCGATGTTGCCCGTAGAGATAGGCTACAACATCAATATGACCCACGGATTTTTCTTAACTATAATGGCATCGGTGCACCAAGGATTGATGGATATCCCGCATAGCAACCTCGATGCTTATCCTCTTACCAAATCGTCGCGTTTCCAGTGGGGCGACGGTTATTTCACCCTCGGATTGAGTTTCTCCTATCGTTGGCAAAAATGCGAACCCTGCCGCTTGTATAAATGGTAACCAACAAAAGGAAGATAATCAACGACCCTGTTTTCGGATTTCTCAGTATCCCGAGCGATCTGCTGTACGATGTGTTGCAACATCCGTATATCCAACGACTCAACCGCATTCGCCAGTTGGGTCTTTCTTATTTGGTGTACCCGGGTGCGATGCATAGCCGTTTCTTGCATTCGATAGGTGCGATGCACCTGATGAGCGAAGGTATCAGTTCGCTACGAAGCAAGGGTATCTCTATCAGCGACAACGAAGCCACAGGGGCTTTGGTAGCCATCTTGCTGCACGACATCGGGCACGGGCCATTCTCTCATGTATTGGAGCATACCTTGGTAGAGGGAATCACCCACGAGGAAATCTCACTGCTGATGATGGAGCAAATCAATATCGACTTGAGCCAAAGCAGCGAGCAGCAACTATGGCAACAACGCCCACTGGATGAGGCGATAGCCATCTTCAAAGACCAATACCCGCGCCATTTCTTACACCAGTTGATTTCCAGCCAGTTGGATGTAGATAGAATGGACTATCTGTGTCGCGACTCGTTCTTCACAGGCGTACAAGAGGGGCGTGTAGCGAGTGAGCGGTTGCTCAAGATGCTCAATGTAGTGGACGATCGATTGGTAGTGGAGATCAAAGGTATCTACTCGGTGGAGAAGTTCCTCGTTGCACGCCGACTGATGTATTGGCAGGTGTATCTACACAAGACCTCGGTGGCTGCCGAGCAACACTTGATAAAGATACTGGCACGAGCCAAAGAACTGGCACTCAGCGGAAAAGAACTGTTCTGCTCGCCGGCATTGCACTATTTTCTCTACAACCGTGTTACTGCCCGCGATTTTGCGTTGGGCAGCGAGGCTATGCAGCAGTATGCGTTGTTAGACGATACCGATGTATTGTCGGCTATCAAGGTATGGATGAACTCGGACGATGTCGTTCTCAGCCAACTGAGTACGGCGTTTACCAACCGGCAACTGTTCCGCGGCAGACTGCTGACCGAACCGCTATCGGACACCGAGCGGAAAATACTGCGCCAACACTATGCTAATGCGTTGGGTATCAATGAGAAAGAGGCAGATTACTTCTTTGTGGAGCATATATCGACAAGCAACACCTACTCGGAGAAAGACGACTCGATCGATATTCTCTACCAAGACGGCACCGTGCGCGATATAGCCTCAGCCAGCGAGATACTCGACCTCAAATCACTCACTCGCAAGCCTAAGAAACTGTACTTGTTTGAATTTCGGCGATAGGCGTCGGAAACGATGTGTACACGAGTACTAACCCACACACTATCAAACGAGTACACAAAAAATAGGCAGGCGAGCGGGGCGTACTACCCGACCAACGGGTACTCATAAAAATAATGTATTGAACAGATAATCAATCGAAACAATGGAATTTAGTGCAAAACAAATAGCCATGCTGTTGGGCGGCAAACTCTATGGCGACGGAGATAAGAAAGTAAGCGATGTATCCCCTATCGAGAGTGCGACAGATGGTAAGTTGTGCTTCTTGTGCGACGAGAAGTATATGCCGTATTTGGCTGAAACCCAAGCATCTGTAGTGTTGGTAACCGCAGCCTTGTTGGGGGATAAGACGCCCAAGAGCCAAGCAGCGGTAATCGCCGTAGAGAATGCGCGTGGAGCGATGGCACAGTTGCTACAGTTGGTAGCCAAAGCAATGAACCCCGCACGCCGCGGTATAGAGCAACCCGCATACATCAGCGAAGGAGTGGAAGTGCCGGAGGATGCGTATATCGGCGCGTTTGCATACATCGGCAAGAATGTACGATTGGGCAAAGGTGTACAAATTTATCCGCAAGTGTATATCGGTGATAATGTGCAGATTGGCGACAATACAATACTCTATGCGGGCGCACGCGTATATTATAATTGTGTAGTGGGGGCTAATTGTATCCTGCATGCGGGCGTAGTAGTTGGTGCTGACGGATTCGGTTTTGAGCCGGATGCACAAGGCGTCAATCAGAAGATACCGCAGATTGGCAATGTAGTGATAGAAGACGATGTGGAGATAGGTGCCAACAGCACCATCGACCGTGCGATGATGGGCTCGACCCGCATACACAAGAATGTAAAGATAGACAACCTCGTGCAAGTGGCGCACAATGTGGAGGTAGGTGAATCTACTTTTATGTGCGCCCAAGTAGGTGTGGCAGGTTCGACCAAGATAGGCAACCATTGTATCCTTGCCGGACAAGCAGGCGTAGCAGGGCATATCGAGATAGCCGACCGTTGCGTGTTTGGTGCGCAAGCGGGCGTAGCCGGCAGTGTGCGCAAACCGGGTATGTATCAAGGCTCGCCTGCCATAGATGCGATGAACTGGCGACGCTCGAGCGTAGGCTTTAAGCAGTTGCCCGACCTAATGCGCCGTATCAACGAATTGGAGAAAAAATAACGCTCGCACCGAGATAAGAGGCTGCCATTTGCGTATATCGCTAAAAAGCAGTAACTTTGCGAGCAGAATCAACTATCGGATATGAAACAACATACCATACAATCGCCTTTCACCCTATCGGGGAAAGGACTGCATACAGGTCTGCAAATCACCGCCACTTTCCGCCCTGCGGAGGAGAACACGGGCGTGCAACTATGCCGTGTGGACTTGCCCGGCAAGCCCACCCATCAGGCGTTGGCAGACTATGTGAGTGCCACGGAGCGTGGTACCGTATTGGAGCATGGTGCGTGGAAAATCTCCACGGTAGAACATGCACTCTCCGCCCTCTATGCGATGGGTGTGGACAACTGCTTGATTGAGGTGGACGGCCCCGAGATGCCTATCCTTGACGGCAGTGCCAAACTCTTTGTGAAGGCCATCGAGCAGGCCGGACTGCAAGAGCAGGACGCCGAGCGCAAGGTGTTGGTCGTAACCGAACCGATAGAGTATGTGTCGGAGCGCGGCAACAAACTGGTGCTGCTGCCTTCAGAACACTTTGAAGCAGAGGTAATGATCAGTTTTCCGAGCGTACTGCTGCGTGAGCAACGCGCCGAGTTGCACGACCTAAGCACCTACCCCAAGGAGATAGCCGCAGCCCGCACTTTCTGCTTTGTGCGTGAGATAGAGCCGCTGCTCCGTATGGGACTAATCAAAGGAGGCGACTTGCAGAACGCTCTTGTCATCTACGAAACGCAGATGTCGCAAGAAGGACTGGACTATATGACCGACAAACTGGGTGCGCCTCACTTGGACGCCAACAAACTCGGCTACCTCTCGCCGCTCAACTACCAAAACGAGCCGGCACGCCACAAACTGCTTGACCTCATCGGCGATATGTCGCTGCTCGGGTGCTACATCCAAGGTCGTCTCATCGCCGAACGCCCCGGGCATACCTTCAACACCCAGTGCTGCCGCCGACTGAGAAACAAGGTGTTTGCGTAAGGACAAAGGAGAAGGAACGACAAAGAACAAAGACGAAAGAACAAAGAATAAAGACTATACCGAATTATGACTCAACCATTAGCATACATCCATCCGGAGGCGAAGATTGACCCCTCCGTACAGATTGGTCCGTTTGTCTTCATCGACAAAGATGTAGAAATCGGAGCAGGTACTATCATCGACGCCAACGCCACTATCTGCGAGGGCGTGCGTATCGGCAAGAACTGCCATATCTTTCCCTCGGCAGTGGTAGGTGCGATACCGCAAGACTTGAAATTCAAAGGCGAGAAGACCTATGTCTATATCGGCGACAACACCACGATTCGTGAGTGCGCCACTATTCACCGCGGTACCGCCAGCAAAGGTAAGACCGTAGTAGGCAGCAACTGCTTGATCATGGCATACTGCCATGTGGCACACGACTGCGTGCTGCACGACCATATCATCATGTCGAATGCCGTACAGTTGGCAGGCGAAGTGGTAGTTGACGATTGGGCAATCATCGGCGGCGGCAGCCTTGTACATCAGTTCACCCACATCGGTGCGCATGTGATGATACAGGGCGGTACGAAAATCAACAAAGACATCCCGCCATACATCATCGCCGCTCGCGAACCTGTGTCGTACTGCGGTATCAACTCGGTGGGACTCAACCGCCGCGGGTTCACGCGTGAGCAGATTGCCTCGATACAAGATACCTACCGCGTACTCTATATGTCGGGACTGAATGTAACTCAAGCCGTAGAGCAGATACTCGACGCCGTGCCGCAGACCGTAGAGCGCGATGCTATTATCGACTTTATCAACGGTTCGCCTCGCGGAATAGTGAGAGGTATCAATTGATGGTGTGCGGGCACGCCATCAAATTATGGATTAAGAATTATGAATTAAGAATTTGGAGCAATGGAAACAGAAGAAAGAAGTCTCAATTTTATTGAGCAGATTGTAGAGAAAGACCTTGCCGAGGGCAAGAACAACGGGCGTATCCAGACTCGTTTTCCGCCCGAACCGAACGGCTATTTGCATATTGGGCATGTGAAGGCAATCTGTATGGACTTTGGAATAGCAGAGAAGTACCACGGTGTATGCAACCTGCGTTTTGACGATACTAACCCCGTGAAAGAGGATGTAGAGTATGTAGATTCGATACAACAAGACATCGCTTGGTTGGGCTTCAAATGGGGTAATATCTACTATGCCAGCGACTATTTCCAGCAACTATACGACTTGGCTATTCGTTTCATCAAAGAGGGCAAAGCGTATGTAGATGAGCAGACCGCCGAGCAGATAGCCGAGCAGAAAGGTACACCTACCGAACCCGGTGTGGCTTCGCCGTATCGCGACCGCCCGATAGAGGAGAACTTGCGCCTATTTGAGGCTATGCAGGCAGGCAAGATAGAGGACGGCAAGATGGTGCTTCGCGCTAAAATCGATATGGCGAACCCGAACATGCACTTCCGCGACCCAATCATGTATCGTATCATCACCACCCATCCGCACCACCGCACGGGGCGCAAATGGAATGTGTATCCGATGTACGACTTTGCACACGGTCAGAGCGACTATTTCGAGGGCGTTACCCATTCTATTTGTACCCTGGAGTTTGTGGTTCACCGCCCGCTCTACGACTATTTCTTGGATCAGTTTGTAGAGGGCGACTACCGCCCGCACCAGTACGAGTTCAACCGTCTGAACATCACCTACACCGTGATGTCGAAGCGCAAGATGCTGCAACTCGTCAAAGAGGGACTTGTGCGTGGTTGGGACGACCCGCGTATGCCGACCGTCTGCGGTTTGCGCCGCCGCGGCTACACCGCTGAAGCCATCCGCACATTTATCGACAAAATCGGCTACACCAAAGTGGAAGGAATGATTGATGTGAGCCTGTTGGAACATACCATTCGTGAAAATCTCAAAGAAACGGCACCTCGTGTGTGCGCTATCTTCGACCCCGTGAAACTCGTGATTACCAACTATGAGGGCAACGGCGAGACCATCACGGCAGAGAATATCGACGGACATCCCGAACTCGGAACGCGCGAGATGCATTTTGCCCGCGAACTCTATATAGAGCGTGGCGATTTCTTGGAGCAAGCAGACAAGAATTTCTTCCGTCTCAGCCCTGGCGGGCGTGAGGTACGCCTAAAATCAGCGTATATCATCCAAGCCACCGGTTGCGAGAAAGACGCAGAGGGCAATATCACGACCGTCTATGCCACCTACGACCCCAACTCGAAATCGGGTACCGAAGGAGGCAACCGCAAGACCAAATCGACTATCAACTGGGTAGAATGCAATTCGTGTATTGACGCCGAAGCACGCCTCTACGACCGTTTGTTTGCTTGCGAGAACCCATCGGCAGAAGAGGGGGATTTCCGCGACCTACTGAACCCCAACAGTCTCGAAATCAAGACTATCAAGGTCGAGGGCTCGCTCCGCAGCGAACTCCACGCGCCGGTTATCAAGAACGGCATTGCCCAAGAGAACCACTACCAATTGCTCAAACAGGGCTATTTCGTAGTTGATCCGGACACCACGGCAGAACACTTGGTACTCAACCGCACCGCCTCGCTCAAGGATAACTGGCAGAAATAAGCACTCGGGGAAGGTTTGCCGAAGGCTGCATAGCCCTTATTGCCCTGTAGCCACCACGAAAGAATGCCCCCGACAAGATTAACTTACCCCATATAGGTAGGTCGATAACGAAAGACTTGGCTGCCCAAAGAAAGCAGCCAAGTCTTTTTTCAAAAAACAGTTTTTTCACACTAAAAAGGTTACTTTTGCCTTGTAAAACCACACAATAGACAAAAGCAGCCGTTTTAGGACACCTATCGATAAGAACGGATAGCACTCTTACAACAATATGACTGACAAAGAGATTATACAAGCCTTCTTGACGAACAATCAAAAAGGTATTCGCGAGGTGTATATGGCTTGGCGAACACCGTTTTGGGAATCGATTTCGTACAAAACGCAAATAGATGAAGACTACAGAGAAGACGCTTACCACGAAGCCATGCTTCGATTGCAAGAACATATCCTAAGCGGCAGATTGACTGCGGAGAACTTGACCGGTTCGGTATTAGGCTACCTAAAAGGTATCGGCTACTATGTTGCCAAAGAACTGATCAACGGACGCCGAGAGATGCCGGCATCGCGTGTTTTTGCAAGCACCGAGGAAAACCGCCCCGATACAACCGATACACTAAGCGACAACGATGAGGCAGAGCCGAACAACGGAGGGCAGTCGTACCGAGATAGCAGCAATGCCTACGACCCGACAAAGGATATGATAGCCGAGGAGCGCAACCGTATCATCCGCGAGCAGGTGATGCTCTTAGGCAAGCCTTGCGCACCATTGTTGGTAGGATTCTACTGGGATAATCTGTCGATGAACCAACTCGCCGACCGATTGGGGTACAGCAACGGTGACAGCGCGAAAGCACAGAAGGCCAAATGTATGAAAAAAGTGATGAATCATGTGAAACAAACACTAATCGCCTACGGATATGGATACTGACAAGAGGAAAGACGAACAAATAGAACAAGATATTATCCGCGCCATTCGCAGCCGCGGGTTGCGTGAGCAGATGCAAGAGTGGGAGCAGGAGGCACAGAACCCAAGTCGCAAGGAAAAGCCCAAACACCGAACGCTATGGCGAAAGATTGTATATCCGATAGCCGCAGTAGCCATATTGGCGGGGGGGGGGGGGTGGGGGGGAGCCGCTCCCCATTCAGACCCAACGGTTTGGGCATATTGGCGGGCGTAGTCTATGCGGCCGTTCCGGCACACACATGGCGCTACTGCTACCGTGTGGCGCAACAAGAATATGCTCGCTATTTCCACAAACGGGCGACCTATCAGAACTCCTCGGAGGTGCTGCTTGCGCTGGCTGAGCCAAGCGTAGAGGAGATAGGCAATCGCAACAACGACAGCCACCCTCTGGGAGCAGACGACCCTATCTACGAGGCCGCCGTGGAGATCAAAGCAGGGCATTATCGCATAGCGCAATCGATATTAGACGATGTGCAAACTACGACATCGGAAGATAACCCGCGCTATCAAGAGATAATGGACGACATCGCGTATCTGAGTGCACTATGCGAGTTGGGGAACGGACATAGAGCCAACGCCTACAGACAACTGCAGGTGATAGCCCAATCGCACAACCGCCACAGCAAGCAGGCAGCAGAGTTGTTGAAACACTTTAAGTAAGCAAAAAAGGAGAAAAAGTATCATTTTGCTATTGGGGATAATGAACCTTAGGTCTCGATTAGGTTTCGACAAAAATTCGACAAAGACCGCACAAAAACCAGATAGCAAAAAGATAGGATAAAAGTAGAATAAACGACACTTTGGCAAGATACACATTGGAGCACATTTCGATAACAAAATAGCAAAAGATTTTCAAATTCTCAAAATTATTCGTAACTTTGCAGGCTCATTGTACGGCGCAGGCTGCTACGATAGCAGAAATATAGAAACAACAGACATTTAAACAAAGACAGGATATGACTATTCTATGCATAGAAACCAGCACGAATGTATGCAGTGCGGCAGTAACGATAGGCGGTGTGCCGATAGCAGAGCGCATCAGCCGTGAAGGCGGCAACCACGCCAAACTACTGCCGGTATTCATCGACGAACTGCTGCAAGAAGTGCACACCAAAGGATTGGAGATTGAGGGCGTGGCACTGTCGGCAGGTCCGGGCAGTTATACCGGTTTGCGTATCGGTACCAGTACAGCCAAAGGACTATGCTACGGACTGAATATCCCGCTGATACCGATACCTACGCTACAGGTGCTATGCGCTGCGGCTGTGAGCAAAGAAGGGACAAAAATGACAGTCGGCGCACTGCTTTGCCCGATGATTGACGCACGGCGAATGGAGGTCTATACGACGCTCTACAACGAAGAATTGGAAGCACAAAAAGAGGTAGAGGCACACATTGTGGAGGATGCGCAATGGTTGCTTGAGGCCAGAAAAGATGTGTACTATTTCGGCGACGGAGCCGCTAAATGCACCGATATACTGAATCAGCCATCGTTGCACTACATAGCCGATATTGTCCCCGAAGCCAAATATATGGGCGTGTTGGCGGAGCGAATGTTGGCAAACGGGTATGCGGGAGCCGATGTAGCCTACTATGAGCCTTTCTATCTGAAAGAGTTTGTGGCAGCCGCATCACATGTAAAAGGATTGTCATAAAACAAAAATAATACGATACGAGCAGGCAAAAGATGAAGCACCTAAGAGGATATATCCGTCTGACAGCGAGCGTGTTGCTCGCTGCGGGGTTGTGTGCCTGCTCAACGCAAAAGAACACCTGGGCGACCCGTTCGTTTCACCAAACGAAGGTGAAATACAACATCATGTACAACGGTAACACCGCTTATGAAGAGGGACTGAAAGCCATACGGGACGCCAACGAAGACGACTATTCGACGGTATTGAACCTATACCCTGTGAGCAATCACCAGGCTGCTGAGGCGGCTACCTCACAGATGGATAAGACGATAGAGAAATGCCGCAAGTGTATCAAACTGCACTCAATCAAAGCAAAACCTAAACCCGACCCGAAGAAGCGCAACGACCCTAAATACAAGGCGTGGTTGCAGCAAGAGGAGTTTAACAATCAGATGGGTGAGGCCTGGATACGCTTAGGCGAGGCTGAGTTTCATAAGGGAGATTTCCTCGGATCCATCGGTACTTTTACCTATATCAGCAGGCACTACGATACAGATGCCGATATGGTGGCGCGTTGCCAACTATGGATAGCGCGTGCCTACGGAGAGTTGGGTTGGTTATACGAGGCGGAGGACATGCTGCAGAAAGTGCAGATAGACGCTCTGAGCAAGAAACATGCACGGCTATACTCAGCAGTAAGTGCGGATATTCTGCTTAAGACGAAACAGTATCATGCGGCTATCCCATTTGTAAAAATTGCCGTATCCAACGAGAAAAGAAAGGTCTATCGCCCTCGCTTTGAGTATGTATTGGGGCAACTCTATGAGCAGGAAGGCAACAAGAAAGAAGCCATCGAGGCATACAAGAGAGTGATTCGCTTGGCTCCGCCGACAGAGATGGAGTTTAATGCAAGGGTGCATATTGCTCAGTTGAGCGGCAAATCGTCGTTGAAACAGTTGCGGCAAATGGCTCGACAGAGCAAATACAAAGACCAACTCGACCAGATATATGGTGCGATGGGCAATATCTACCTTGCGTCGGGCGATACGGCTAAGGCATTGGAGCACTACCACTTAGCCATTGAGAATGCCACGCAGGCGGGACTACAAAAAGCCGCCGTGCTAGTGAAAGCAGGCGACCTATACTACAACAAGCGTGAGTATGTAGATGCACAGCCATGCTACAGGGAGGCGGTAACAATCTTATCGCCTGAGAATGAGCAGTTTGCACGGATACAAAAGCGTTCAGAGGTATTGGATGAACTGATACAAGAATATACGACGGTGCAACTACAAGACTCGCTACAACGCTTGAGCAAGATGAGCGAAGCGGAGCAAAGAAAAGTAGTGGAGCAGTTGATAGCCGACTTGATAAAGGCGGAGGAAGAGGCGGCAGAGAAAGAGGCCTTGGCGGCTCGTGAGGCAGAGAATGACGGCGGGTTGCAGAGCGTAAACACCTCAAATATGCTCGGTGGCGGTGGAATGAAGGGAGACTGGTATTTCTACAATGCACAGTTGCTCCGTTCGGGCAAACAGGAGTTTGTAAAACAGTGGGGTAATCGCACCTTAGAGGATAATTGGCGACGGAGGAGCAAGACGGTATCGACGATGTTCCAAGATACAGAAAATACCGATGAAAGCGAGGATATTGACGATTCGACTATGGTTGGCGACAGCACTGCTATGCCTAAAAAAGCAGCGCCCGAGACCGACACCCACAAGCCCGAATACTACCTGCAGCAAATACCGCGCACGGTAGCAGACATAGCGATGTCGGACAGCCTGATCCGTATGGCACTGATTAACATGGTCTATACCTACCAAGACAAGATGGACGACCAAGCCCTGGCAGACGAGACTTTTGAAGAGTTGTGCCGGCGTTTCCCTCACCACAAGGACTTGCTAGACCTATACTATATGTATTATCTGAACGCACTGCGGAATAACGATACAAATGCGCAAGACTACTATCGAAAACAGATAATGGAGTTCTACCCCGATACCAAGCAGGCGTATATCGTTTCGCAGCCGGACTATTTCGACCGCTTGCGCAAGATGGCTGCAGAACAAGACTCAATCTACGAAACCACCTACAAGGCCTACACCAAGAGCGATTTTGCGACCGTAAAACAAAACAAACAGTATGCAGAGGAGAAGTACCCGCTTTCGCCGTTGATGCCTCGATTCTTGTTTTTGAATGCTGTGGCAGTGGCTCGTACTGAGGGTCAGACAGCGTTTGTAGGCGAGTTGCAAGATATGGTTGCCCGTTACCCGGAGAGCGAACTCGGAGCGATGGCAAAGGATATGCTGGCGATGATGGGGCAAGGTATGGAGAGCCAGAAAGGCGGTGAGGTAAGCAGCCTAAGCAGCCTGCGCGAACAGACCGCACAAGCAGAGGAGAGTGAGAGCGACAGCATTGCAGCATTGTCGGACGAGCGCAATGTACCGAGTGTGGTGCTGTTGGTACTACCTCAAGCCGATGAACAGGCACTAAACCGGCTACAATACGAGGTGGCGTTGTTCAACTTCTCACAGTTCTTGATACGCGATTTTGACATGCAGAAGATGCCGATATTAGGTACCGGTTGCGCACTGCGTGTGATGGGCTTTGAGAGCATGGACGAGGCAGAATGGTGGTTAGGATTGGTGAATGAGAATGCAGACCTAACGCTGCTATTCAAAGAGATGGGCGTAAAAGCCGTGCCGATAAGCGAGCAGAACCTGCCGCACTACAAGCCGACAGAATAGGGCAACAAAAAAGAGAGCCAAACGACTCTCTTATATTGTCGGGATGACAAGATTCGAACTTGCGACCTCCGGTCCCCCAGACCGTTGCGCTACCGGACTGCGCCACATCCCGATGCTCTGATTTCTCAAAATCGGGTGCAAAGATACTGCTAAAAAATGGAATGTGCAAATTATTTTGCAAATTATTGAAGAAAATACTCAGATTATGGCAAAAAAATTCTATATTGAGACCTATGGCTGCCAGATGAATGTGGCAGACAGCGAGGTAGTGGCAGCGATAATGGAGACCGCTGACACCGAGATGACCGAACATTGGGAGGATGCAGATATTGTGCTACTCAATACTTGCTCGATACGCGACAATGCGGAACAGAAAGTGGTGTCGCGACTAAAAGAACTGAAATCGCGCAAGGTACAGAGCCAATCGACGGTAGTGCAAGACGGGGGTAAAGTGATATTGGGCGTGATCGGCTGTATGGCAGAGCGCATGGGTGAAGAACTGATAGAGCAGTACGGCGTCGATTTCGTAGCTGGTCCGGATTCGTATTTGGATATTCCGAACCTGCTTGCACAGTGTGAGGCCGGGCAGAAGGCGATGAATGTAGAACTGAGCAAGACAGAGACCTATCGCGAGGTGCTGCCTGCGCGTATCGGCAAGACTATCAGCGGCTTTGTGAGCATCATGCGCGGCTGCAACAATTTCTGCTCATATTGCGTGGTACCTTACACCCGCGGACGCGAAAGAAGCCGAGATGTAGAGAGCATTCTGAACGAGGTGCGCGACCTATGGGCGAAAGGTTACAAAGAGGTTACTTTGCTCGGGCAAAATGTCAATTCTTATCGATTTCAACGGGAGAATGGAGAGGTAGTGGACTTTGCCGATCTATTGGAGATAGTGGCAGATGCAGTACCCGAAATGCGTATTCGTTTCACGACAAGCCACCCGAAAGACATGTCGGACAAGACCTTGGAAACGATAGCAAGACATAAGAATTTGTGCAAATTCATACACTTGCCCGTACAGAGCGGCTCGAACAAGATTCTGAAACTAATGAACCGCAAATACACGCGCGAGTGGTACTTGGATCGCATAGCCGCTATCCGCCGCATACTGCCCGATGCCACTATCGGTACGGATGTGTTCTGCGGTTTTCACGATGAGACATTGGAGGATCACGCAGAGACGCTCAGTCTGATGCGGGAGGTCGGGTTTGACACGGCGTTTATGTTCAAATACAGCGAACGTCCCGG
The DNA here is from genome assembly GCA_900542355.1 of uncultured Bacteroidales bacterium. Taxonomy (GTDB): domain Bacteria; phylum Bacteroidota; class Bacteroidia; order Bacteroidales; family Paludibacteraceae; genus Colicola. The sequence continues at coordinate 78,502 of UQNE01000011.1, forward strand.
TACTTACGCACAGAAACACTTGCCGGACAATGTGTCGGAAGAGGAGAAAGTGCGCCGGCTGAACGAAATCATTGCGTTGCAAAGCGAGTTGTCGTTGGCAAGCAATCGACGCGAGATAGGTAAGCGTGTGGAAGTGCTGGTGGAAGGTTTCTCCAAACGAAGCCACGAGGATATGTACGGGCGGACATCGCAGTACAAGACCGTAGTCTTCCCGAGAGAGGGCAGACACATCGGAGAATTGGTAGAAGTGGAGATTTTGGAGGCGAGTGCTGCCACTTTGCGTGGAAAAATTGTAGAAAAATAGCGAAATAATGCATTTTTTATAATAAAATTTGCAGGTACGAAAAAAATGCCGTACCTTTGCACTCGAAAACAAATAAAATTTTCATAGTTAAGGTTTAGGTTTAATGGCAATAGGAGGCTGTGAAGTTTCCTATTGTTTTTTCAAAAATCTATGCCTTGTTGGTATGAAAATTGTGGGTAGATATGGGTGCGAAATGCGCTATGGGTGTAGAGAATATGAGTAGAATAAGGTGTACTGATGCGCACACATAGAGGATTGAGGATGATGAAAAGTATAGGGTATAGAGGATGTTGAAGGGAGAAAGCGGAGGGCGTTGGGCGTGATGTTGCATATATTGAACAAGACATGGGGCGACGGATGGGAGCGTAAATATAGAAAATAACACGATTATTAACCTTATAAAGCGCAAGACTCGGAGTAAAAATCCGAGGCTTTTTTTGTATGAAAGATGAAGAAAAAGAAAATGAGGGGATGTTGCCTGATTTGACAGACCCCGAAGAGGCTCGCAAAGCGATTATTGCGAGCACGATATTGGAACGAAAATATAAATAACATAAGAATATGGCAGTAACATACATGACCGCAGAAGGTCTGCAAAAACTAAAGGATGAGCTCCGCTTTTTGGAGAGCACAGAGCGTCCTCGCGTGATCGCTGCTATCGCAGAAGCGCGCGACAAAGGCGACTTGAGTGAAAACGCTGAATACGATGCAGCCAAAGAAGAGCAAGGTATGCTGGAAAGCAAGATTGCGATGCTGAAAGGCAAGATAATGGATGCACGCGTAATCGACCAAAGTACACTCAAGACGGATGAAGTACAGATACTTACCAAAGTACGCGTGCGTGTAAAGAAGACGGGCGCAGAAAAGGTGTATCAGTTGGTTACGGAAGGCGAAGCCAACATTATGGAGGGCAAGATAGCCGTAACGACGCCTATCGCTAAGGGCTTGCTCGGCAAGAAAGTGGGCGATACGGTGAAGGTACAAGTACCCGCCGGAACAATGGAGTTTGAAATCTTGGAGATTAGCCTATAAAAGGCAGTTTCTGAGATAAATACACAATCTAAACACGCAAGAACTATGACATTGTTCACACGAATCATCAATGGCGAGATACCGAGTTACAAAGTAGCGGAGGACGAGAAATACTACGCTTTCTTGGACATCAATCCGTTGGTAAAAGGGCATACCTTGGTTATTCCCAAACTGCCTGAACCGGAAGCAGACTATATCTTCGACTTAAACGATGAGACACTGTCGGGACTGATGCTGTTTGCAAAGAAAGTAGCGAAAGGCATCAAAGAGGCAACGGGTTGCAAGCGTGTAGGCGTAGCAGTATTAGGTATGGAGGTAAACCATGTGCATATCCATTTAGTGCCGTTGAATACGGAGAAAGATATGCTTTTTACCAACCCCAAACTGAGTTTGCCCGCTGAGGAGATGGCAGAGATAGCCAACTCGATTGCAGAGGCAATAGAGAAACTCTAATCGCAAAGAGGTTGATTGCCCACAGGGCAAAAAGACAAAAAACAGAGGCTACCGAATAGGTGGTCTCTGTTTGTGTTTGGAGGGAGTATGTGGGACAAAGATTGGAATAGGACTTACAGAAGCAGGTAAGTAGCAAATTGACAGAATAGATAGCACATAAGTATCATTTTAATAAAAGCGTTTTCCTCTTTAGGTCTCGATGAGGTTTCGACAAAGGTTCGATGAAGTCGGCTCAAAGACCAAATAGCAAAAAGACAGCAAAATAAGGAAATCAGTGCCAATTTGAATTTGGCGGAGATTAGAACATCTTTTCCGTGCGGGCAGCGTCTAAACGGAGGAAAATGAACAGTAGGATAGTGAAGCCCCACAACGAACTGCCACCATAACTAAAGAACGGCAACGGGATACCGATGACCGGCAACAAGCCTAAGACCATACCGACATTGATAGTAAGGTGCATCAAGAAAATAGATGCCACAGAATAGCCATACACCTGACTAAAGATACTGCGTTGTCGCTCAGCCAAAGAGATAAGGCGCAGGATAAAACAGAGATAGACAATCAACACAGCGACCGAGCCGACAAAGCCCCATTCCTCACCTACGGTACAGAAAATAAAGTCGGTACCCTGCTCCGGCACGAACTGCAACTTGGTTTGCGTGCCATTAAGGTAGCCCTTTCCGATAAAACCGCCGGAACCGATAGCGATACGCGCCTGATTGACATTGTAGCCCGCGCCCGTGGGGTCATCTTTCATACCGAAAAGCACCTCAATACGCGTGCGCTGGTGGTCTTGAAGGATATAGGTGAAGACATAATCGCACGCATAAGTAAAGCCTATACAACAGACCGAAAACAGGGCAACAAGCAATAGTTTATGGTGCCGCCAATAGAGTGCTACCACAGCCGTATAGACAGTAAGCAGACCTGCTACGCCCACTGCCAACCAATCGAAATTGACAGGAAACCAGATATTGACGAGCATACCGATACCAAAGACAACGATTGCTACACCTATAAGTATGAGCGGTTCCCAAACCAAACGATTCTCCTTGCGCAGGAAGAAAATATTGATAGCACAGATAAGCAACATACAAGCCAGTATGCCTACATTACCCGTACCGAAAGGCAACGGCACGGCACCGAAACGGATACTGACGGTGAACAAAGCAACCGCAGCGACCCCACACCAAAGGACATATCCGCTCATTCCGCGGCGATAAAGCACCAACAAGAAAGCAGCAAAGACGAGGGCTGAACCAGTTTCTTTTTGCGGCACCATGATGATAAAAACCGGTGCGGCAATGAGTGCAAAAGGTACTACCAAATCACGCCAAGTGCGCACCTCGTAGCCATAACGCCCCATGTACTTAGCAAGAGCAAGAGCCGTGATACACTTGGCAAACTCGGCGGGTTGCAGGCGTAGCGGACCCATAGATATCCACGAGAGCGAACCTTTGATATCGGAGGCGACAAGAGGCGTGATGAGCAAGACAAGCAACATAACGGCATATAAGATGTATGCCAAGACCTCGTAGGTATTGTGGTCGATGAGCAACAGCACCCCACCCAAGACTAAAGCACCGATAATCCACACAAACTGTTTCCCGGCACGGTTGCTAAAATCGAAGATACTCGTTTGGTCGAAAGTATAGCAAGCACCATAGATATTGAGCCAGCCAAAGACCATCAAGCCGATGTACATAGCGATGGTAACCCAATCGAGGTTGCGAAATATGTTGCTATTGCGCGAGGTGTTCATTTTGTAAGTACAGCATTTGCAATTCGTTGTTTTAGGTCGGTGCGTTTAATCTCACCATTGAGATACTGCTCGATGACGAGGCTTGCGATAGGTGCAGCCCATGTAGCGCCATAGCCGGCATTCTCCACAACTACAGCCACGGCAATCCGCGGGTTATCCACGGGAGCGAAACCGATAAAGATAGCATGGTCTTTGCCGTGCGGGTTTTGGGCAGTACCCGTTTTTCCACAAGTCTCTACGCCCTCGATAGGATAATGCCGTCCTGTACCATAAACCATCACATGGTGCATTCCCTCTTTGACGACATCGAAATGCTGTTTGTCGATAGCGATGATATGCTTATCTACCTTCATCGAGTCGTTTTTGTTGAGGTGCGGCGTGATGAAATAGCCCTCGTTGGCAATAGCCGCAGCCTGATTGGCGAGTTGCAGAGGCGTAACCAACAACTCACCCTGCCCGATACTAAGCGAACGAATCGTAATGGCTTTCCAACCTGTTTTGCCATAGTAGCGGTCATAGAACTTGATAGGCGGAACACTACCGGAGACTTGAGAACCGATGTCGGTATGCTCAAAAGTATTTCCGAAACCGAACTGCATGATATCATCTCGCCACAACTGATAGCGGTGGCGGAAATTGGCATTATCCTTGCCATATCCGTCCATCTGGAGCGCATCACGAAAAGCCGCCCAAAAATAGGGGTTGCAACTCTGCTCGATGGCCTTGACCAACGCTACAGGGCTGCCGTGGTGGTGGGTACACTTGATAGGGGTAGAACCCGGGCCGCTACAGGGATAGAGGGTTGAGGGCGTGATAGCCCCCTCTTGCAAGCACACGAGGGCTTGTACCGTTTTGAAAGTAGAGCCTGGGGGGTAAGTGGCTTGTGTGGCACGGTTGAGCAGGGGTTTCGACTTATCGTTGAGCAACTTGTTGTAGTTGGCAGAACGCGCTTTTCCGACCAGTTCTTTTGGATTCCATGTAGGAGAGGAAGCCAATGCCAGCACCTCGCCCGTAGCCGGTTCGATGGCTACGACGCTACCTATCTTGTTCTGCAGCAACTCCTCTGCTAACATCTGCAAGCGAATATCGAGGGTAAGTGTCAAATCGGTACCTGCTTGGGAAGCGCGGTCTAACTCGCCATTGTGGTAACTACCTTGTATCCTACCGCGCGAATCACGCATCAATACCTCAACGCCTTTCTCTCCGCGCAAGTCTTTCTCGTAGGTCAGTTCGATACCATCCCGACCGGAATAGTCTCCCCGTGCATAGTAGGCATCACGATCGATGTCTTTCTGACTAACCTCCCCCACACTACCCAGGATATGTGCCGCTGCATTGTAGGTATAATCGCGCAAGGTGCGCTTGCGGATATACATACCGGGGAATAAGAACGAAGACTCTTGCAGCGTGGCTATATCTTCTTTTTTCTGCTGACTGATAAAGACTTGCGGCGTGTAAGGAGAGTAACCGCGATTCTTGCTACGGTCGCATATCTCCGCTATTCTATCATCGAACTCCGCACGCGTTATGTCGAGCGCATGGCAAAAAGCCGTTGTATCGAAGCCCACACGCATCTCACGCATAATGAGTGTAACCTCATAGATAGGTTGATTAAAGACCAACAGTTCGCCATTTCGGTCGTAGATCAGCCCACGAGAAGGGTAAATAGTCTGCCGCACCAAGGCGTTGTTGTCCGCCTGAGCATTGGTAGAAGTATCGATGATCTGCAACGCAAACAAACGGATGACATACACCAACACTACCGCTACTGCGATACCGCCGATGACAAACCTACGCTTATAGAACTTGTCGTTGATCATCTGTTTTTCATCAGGTCATAACCGATAATCAGCACGATACTAACCGCACTGCTGACCACTATCTCAAGCAATGTGAACCAAAAATGGGAGAAACTCCACGCGGTAAGGCAAAAGACCATAGTATGGTGGAGGAGAACCAAAATCACGATATACTTAATAAAATCAAGCACGCCGATACTCTGCGTATCGATATCCCCGATGAGGCGTTCACGGTCGGACACATACGCATCTATCAAGTATGGGCGAACATACATCAGCAAGACGCAGGCAGCAATATGCACGCCAAGCGAATTGCAGAATATATCTACCACCAGCCCAACAAAAGCACCGATAAGCATATCCGCCCAACGAGGCAAAGTGATAGGCATCATCAGAAGGCACAATATATATATATAAGGGTGGCAGACACCGAGAAACTGCAGGTTGTTGATAAGCAACACCTGTAGCAAAAGCAGCAAAACGAAATGCCCTATTTGTCTAATCCATGCCATGCTCTAATGTCTCAATCTCTTCAAAATCAGCGTTATGCAACACCTCCACATACTTCAACCGACGGAAATTGGTGGTAAGACGCACTCGGATAGTATAGTAGGATGCACCCTCCTCCAATACCGCATTTTCCACCACTCCCACAGGGATAGCCACGGGGAATATCGGACTCAGACCACTAGTGATAATCGAATCACCCTGATTAACCACTATATGTGAGGCTACATCCGTGAGATTGGCGAAACGCGAATCTACCCCATCCCACTGCAAAGTACCAATATAGTCATTCTTGGCAAAACGGCAACTGAGGTTGGTCTGCGTATTGATAAGCGGCAAAACAACCGAGTATTTAGCCCCTACCGTACACACGATACCTACCACGCCATCTTGATTGCGAACTCCCATACCTACCCTAACGCTATCCTGTTCTCCCACATTGATAGTCAGGTAGTTATGCTGCCGAGTAGTAGTCATCTGCACCACCTTAGCGGGGATATAATGCAAATCGGTACGCGAGTAGTGGTAGATAGAATCCATTTGGATATCCTCAGTAAGGTTCTCCAGTTGGTTCAGCCGATTGCGCAAGGCGGCATTCTCCTCTGCCAACTCGGCATTAGTGGAACGCAAACCAAAATAACTCGTGATATTGCTCACCAGTTGGTAGTTCCACGCCACCACACGGTTGGCAGTGCTCAACACACCGCTGCGCGGATACATCGTATTGTGGACTATCAGCAAAAAAGCAACAACTTCCAATAGTAAGAATACCAGGAAGTTGCTGCATTTTAATATAAACTTAAGCAGGTTGCGCATGCCTACTTATGCACGGCTTATCGGATAAGGAATCCAAAATGATCTACATTCTTCAATGCTATACCGGTTCCTCGTGCTACAGCGAGCAACGGTTCGTCTGCCACATTGAATTGGATAGTTATCTTGTCGGTCAGACGCTTTGCCAACCCGCGCAACAAGGCACCACCACCGGCCAGATAGATACCATTCTTTACAATATCGGCATACAACTCAGGCGGCGTTGCCTCGAGGGCTTGAAGCACGGCACTCTCTATCTTGGTAATGCTCTTATCCAAGCAGTGAGCAATCTCCTGATAACCGACAGGTACCGACATAGGTAGTGCCGTTACCTTATTCGGACCTATCACCATATAATCTTCAGGTGCGTCCTCCAATTCCGGCAGCGCAGCACCCACATTGATTTTGATACGCTCTGCGGTAGGCTCGTCAATCTTTAGGTTGTGTGCACGGCTCATACACTCGATAATATCTTGGTTGAAGTCGTCGCCGGCCACTTTAATCGACTTGTTGCTGACAATCGAACCCAACGAGATAACAGCAATCTCCGTAGTACCACCGCCTATATCTACAATCATACATCCCGTAGGGGCTTCCACATCAATACCAATACCTATAGCCGCAGCCATCGGCTCAAACAACATATACACATCGCGTCCGCCGGCGTGCTCAGAACTGTCGCGCACCGCACGAATCTCCACCTCGGTACAACCGGAAGGAATACCCACTACCATACGGATACTCGGCGTGAAAAGGTGCGTCTTCTTAGGTATCATCTGGATCAAACCGCGTATCATCATCTCGCACGCATTAAAATCCGCAATCACACCTTCCTTCAACGGGCGCACAGTCCGTACATTCATTCCGCCACGACCAATCATCTGTTGTGCCTTGCGCCCAACTGCCAAGCACTTGCCCGTATCCAAACTGATTGCCACTACCGACGGCTCATTCACTACCACCTGGTCTCCGCACATAATCAGCGTATTGGCTGTACCTAAGTCAATCGCCAACTCTTGCGTAAATGAAAATAATCCCATACTCTATTCTAAATTTATTCAGTAATATTTCTTTTCTTAGGGGAAACACCTCTGTTTTTGAGAGGAAGTAGGGAGAGACAATCACACACAGCAACCACACATTTTTCTATCTCTCAGCACACCCTACTCTAAAATTGCGCAAAGTTACAACAAAAAAATGAATTATGAAAGTCCCCGCTACTTTTTTACAAAAAAAGAGTGATGCCGTTTCCTGCATCACTCTTGCGCTCCCTCTAGGACTTGAACCTAGGACCCCCTGATTAACAGTCAGATGCTCTAACCGACTGAGCTAAGGAAGCATTTCGTTTATTGCCTTCTGAGTCGTTTCCTTCTCGAAAGCGGGTGCAAAATTACTGCTTTTTTTTGACATACCAAAGTTTTTTCCAAAAAAAATGCGTACCTTTGCAAAAAATTTCATTCTACAACCATTTTTATCCGCGCGAGCGGCACAAAACAATGAAAAAAGTACTGGGTTTGGGTAATGCACTCACCGATATGCTCCTGCAAGTTTCGGAAGACGACCTGCGTGAATTGGGGTTTCCAAAGGGGAGTATGAACCTTATCTCTATGGAGCAGGCAGAGCAGATACAAATGCGTTTTGCCTCCGTTAGGAAACACATGGTGGCAGGAGGCAGTGCCAGCAATGCTATCAACACCATCGCCGCATTAGGCGGTAAAGCAGCCTTCATCGGCAAAATCGGAAACGATGAAGTAGGCGACTTCTATCGCGAGGATATGATTAAAAACAATGTCAAACCCATACTTCTTACTTCCAACAAGGAGATGTCGGGGTGCAGTATCGTACTCATCACTCCCGATGGCGAGCGTACTTTTGCTACCTATCTTGGTGCTGCATCCGAGATGCAAGCCGATGATATTCAGAAAGAAGCATTCATCGGGTACGATATTTTCCATATCGAGGGCTACTTGGTGCAAAACCATGCGCTTATCGAAAAAGCCATTCGCCTGGCCAAAGAATCGGGCTGCATGGTATCGCTCGATTTGGCAAGTTACAATGTGGTAAACGAAAACCATCTCTTCCTAAAAGAACTGATTCGCCAATATGTGGACATCGTCTTTGCCAACGAAGATGAATCGTTTGCCTATACCCATCTCAACCCGGAGGAGTCGGTAGCCAAGATAGCCGAGCAATGCGACATCGCGGTTGTCAAAGTAGGCAAACGCGGTTCGTATGTTCAGCAAGGGAGCCAACGCTACCACATCGGTGCCATCACCACCAGTTGCACCGATTCTACGGGCGCAGGCGACTTGTATGCCGGAGGATTCTTGCATGCCCTGAGCGACGGGTTCGACATCCGCCGTTGTGGTGAGATTGGTACTATTGCAGCAGGGCGAGTGGTGGAGATTGTCGGCACCAAACTATCGGAAGAGACTTGGGACGAGATACGCCGTATATGTGCACTCTATCGCGGATTTATGATGAAGTACAACAACTAATTGCACTATGAAACGGATATTATATATTGTATATCAATACTTGATAGCCATACCTATCTTAGTGGTACTCACTATCTTTACGGCGCTGTTTACTATTCTGCTATGCCCATGGCGCAACTCGCGGTTGGTGCATGCCGAGCAGGCTTTTTGGTCGCGCTCGTTTTGCCATCTGATGTTTCTGCCGGTTAAGGTGGACGGATTGGAGAACATACAGCCCGGGCAATCGTATGTGTTCGTATCGAACCACCAATCGATGTTCGATGTATTCGTTATCTACGGTTGGTTGCCTGTTATCTTCAAATGGTTGATGAAAGCAGAGTTGCGCAAGGTGCCGTTTGTAGGTATCGCTTGCAAGGCCGCAGGGCATATCTTCGTAGATAGAAAGAACGCACGCGCCTCGGTTGAGAGCCTCGCCGAGATAGAAAAACAACTGCGTGATGGCGTATGCACGGTTATCTTCCCCGAAGGCACACGCACCAAAGACGGTCAGTTAGGTCGCTTCAAGCGCGGTGCTTTCCAGGTCGCATTAGACCTCTCGTTGCCCGTCATACCTATCTCGTTGAGCGGGTGCTACGAGGTAATGAACCGCAATGCCAAGACTGTAACTTGGCATCCGATACACATGCATATCGGTAAGCCTATCGACCTCAAGCAGTTCCCGCAGGAAGACCCCGCCGTGGCTATCAATGCCGTGCGCAATGCCGTGGCTGCGGGGATAGATCTGCCTAAATAACCAATAAACGAATCAACCAATAAACTTATAAACCAATATGTATTCCGACCCAAAAGATTGTCTGTATTGCCAAAACAATCAGACGCAAAAAGACTTGATGATTGAGATTGCACACCTGCGCGTGTCGCGGGCGTTCCTATTCAAAGAGCAGACCTACCACGGCCGTTGCCTTGTGGCTTACGACCACCATGTCAACGACCTCAACGAGTTGTCCGACGAGGAGCGCAACGCCTTTATGGCAGATGTAGCACAGGTTACACGCGCTATGCAAAACCTCTTTCACCCCGAGAAAATCAACTATGGTGCTTACTCCGACAAACTCAGCCACCTGCATTTCCACCTCGCACCTAAGTATGTGGACGGCCCCGATTACGGAGGTACCTTCCAAATGAACCCCGGCAAGGTATATCTCTCCGACGAAGAGTATGCTTCTATGGTATCCGCACTGCGTGAGGAACTTGCCAAAAATAAGTGATTATGTCTGAGCGTTCAAATAAGAATACGCCCGAGCGTTACGACAAGGACGATTTGCAAGAGGCCGTGCGTGTCTTGCGCGAGGGCGGAGTAATCGTCTATCCCACCGACACGGTTTGGGGCATAGGCTGCGATGCTACCAACGAGGAGGCAGTACGCAAGATATATGCTATCAAGCAGCGCGAAGACAGCAAGTCGATGTTAGTCTTGCTGGATGCCCCGGGCAAACTGCAAGGCTATGTCGATGAGATTCCTTCTGCCGCTTGGGATTTGCTGGATTGCACCATACAAGACCCACACTATGATGCTCAGCCCGAGCAACCGATTCGCCCGCTTACTATCATCTATCCCAGTGCTAAGAACCTTGCCCACAACCTGATTGCCGAAGACGGAAGTATCGGTATTCGTATCACGCGAGAGCCTTTCTCTAAGGCACTTTGCCAACAGTTGCACCACCCTATTGTGTCCACATCGGCGAATATCAGCGGTGAACCTACGGCAAAGAACTTCCGACAGATCTCGCAAGCCATACTCGATGGCGCAGACTATGTGTGCCGCTTTCGCAGAAACGACACCGCCGAGAAAAAACCAAGCAGTATCATCAAGATTGGTAAAGACAACGAAATAACCATCATCCGCAAATGACCGCACACCGCCGACAGCAAATCACTTATCTCATAGCCGACCTCCTCTCTGCTGAGGTGGTGTGGCTGTGTTTTTTGTGGTTTCGCTGGTTGGTGTACGAAGGCAAAGTGTTTGGCGTAGATACTATCCTTATTCCCGCCTTCAATTTCTACCCGCCGCTGATTGCCTATCCTCTCGTCTGTATCGCTATCTATTACCTGTCCGGCTACTACCTGCGCCCCTTTCGAAAGCAATTGTCCACCGAGTTTTGGAAGACGCTTGTTTCGGCGTTGGTTATTGGGTTCTTGTTCTTCTTTATCATCATCATCGATGACAAAGTGGATAGTTACCGACACTATATCGTCTCGTTGGTCGTGCTGATTACCTTGCAGTTTGTCATCAGTTACATCCCCCGATTATGCATCACCCTGCATACCAAAATCAATCGCCGACCCGCACGAGTAACCACCGTACACACCCTTTCGGAAGCGCAACGCATACAGCGAGGCGAGGCAGACGAAGTCATCATCGATTTGCCGGCGGCTCAACCCAAAAACACACTCTACGAAATCATCAACACCCTTTATCCGCTGGATGTCTCTATCTCGGTTGTGCCGTCGATATACGATATGCTCACGGGTGCTGCACGCATCGGTGAGATAGAAGAGCAACCCCTTATTCGCATTACCGACCATAAGATGACCGACTCGCAACTGTGTATCAAGCGTGCTTTTGATGTCTGCACATCGGCTCTTGTGCTCGTCCTCTTCTCTCCGCTCTACCTTGCTCTGTCGATTGCCGTAGCCGCTTCCTCACGAGGAGGCGTTATCTACCGCCAAGAGCGCATCGGGCTGCTCGGCAAACCATTCCAAATACTCAAGTTCCGAACGATGTATGCCGATTCGGAACCTGCCACACCCCTGCTCACTCAAGACCACGACCCGCGCATCACCCCTATCGGGCATTTCCTACGCAAGTACCGCCTCGACGAACTGCCACAGATGTGGAATATCTTGCGGGGGGATATGTCTATCGTCGGTCCGCGCCCTGAGCGACGATACTTCATCGAGCAAATCACACAAAAAGCCCCCTACTACTGCCTTTTGTATAAGATACGCCCGGGACTGACCAGTTGGGGACCTATACGAGTAGGCTATACCGATACTATCGACAAGATGGTGGACCGACTCAACTACGACATCACCTATATGGAAAACATGTCTATCCGCCTCGACCTCAAAATACTATTCTTTACTATCGAGGTCATCTGCGATGGCAAAGGCAAATAACCCCCCAACACACAGCATAAAAACATGAAAAAAACTGCGCAAAACGCCCTATACACTGAGGAAAGCAAAGCAAAAAATAACCTGTCCTACGACGATGCAATGGCACGCGTAGAGACTATTGTCAAGCAATTAGAGCAATCCGACGCCCTTAGTATGGACGAATACAAGCAACTTGCCACCGAGGCGAAGACACTGCTTGATTTCTGCCGACAGCAGTTAGAAAAGGATCAGGTACTGCTCACCTCCGACTGACACTTCCTCCTAAACACAACAGACATCCACGGAGAACTGAGTCTCCGTGACAGAGAGAATATCTTAGCAGAGAGCCCCACAGCAGTTTTAATGGCTTTTTACATGGTGTTTAATGGAGTCCCTAAAAACGGCTTCCCAGCGAACAAAATTATATGGCTAATTACATGATAATTATATATTGAAAAAACCAATGACAATTACATGTTTAATCGTCAATTAACCGTTAACGGAGAACCAAAGCCCACTTTGCAAAGAGGATTTAACGGCGACACAATTTCCCCTACACGGCAAGACACAAAGAAATAGGACTGAGGCATTGCCCCAATCCTATTCTTTTTATGGCCATACAGCCAAAACACTTATTCTGCCTTGCCGTCAGAGCCAAGCACATTGATGATTTTGTGCTTGTAGAGTTGCTCCATCAGGTCGCGTGCAGGACCGCAGTACTTACGCGGGTCGAACTCTGCGGGTTTCTCCCAAAATACCTTGCGAACAGCAGCGGTGAAAGCCAAACGGCTGTCAGAGTCGATGTTGATCTTGCAAACGGCACTCTTAGCAGCCTTGCGCAGTTGCTCCTCAGGAATACCTACGGCTGCTTCCAGTTTACCTCCGTATTGGTTGATCATATCAACATACTCTTGAGGTACCGATGACGAACCGTGAAGAACGATAGGGAAGCCCGGCAATTTCTCCATTACTGCATCCAATACATCGAATGCCAATGGGGGAGGTACAAGGCGACCCGTCTTAGGATCTACCGTGCACTGCTCTGGTTTGAACTTGTATGCACCATGGCTCGTTCCGATAGAGATAGCCAAAGAGTCGCAACCCGTGCGGGTCGAGAAGTCGATTACCTCCTCAGGTTTGGTGTAGTGGCTCTCCTCGGCTGCTACCTCGTCCTCAACGCCGGCAAGCACACCCAGTTCTGCCTCTACGGTTACATCAAACCGATGTGCGTAGTCCACTACCTTGCGGGTCAAAGCGATGTTCTCCTCATAAGGAAGAGCCGAACCGTCGATCATCACGCTCGAGAAACCGAAGTCAACGCAACTCTTACAGAGTTCAAAACTGTCGCCGTGGTCCAAGTGGAGTACAATCTGAGGGTGCTCCCAACCCAACTCTTTGGCATATTCCACTGCACCTTGTGCCATATAGCGAAGCAGGGTTTGGTTTGCGTAGTTGCGTGCGCCTTTCGATACTTGCAGGATTACTGGGCTCTTCGTCTCGGCTGAGGCTTTGATGATAGCCTGAAGTTGCTCCATGTTGTTGAAATTGAAGGCAGGAATTGCGTATCCGCCTTTGATAGCCTTAGCAAACATCTCACGGGTGTTCACCAGACCCAATTCTTTGTAACTTACCATAATTAAATGATTTTAGTTGGTTTATGTTTAGTGAATTATTACTTGCTCTCTACTCTTCGGCTCGCCACAACGAAGTAAGCAATCAAGGCAATGTATGCCACTATACCTACTATCGCTGCGCCGTTCGAGGCTGCCCAATCGCTTAGGTAGCACTCTGCGCCGCAGAACTTAATCACTGCGCTCACTACGCCCATCAGCGCACCGCCCGCAATAAAGCCCGATGCCACCAGCGTACCTTTCTCGTTGCGTTTCTGTGCCAATTCCTCTGCCTGCTCGCCGTCTTTCGCACGCTTACGGCTCACGAACCATGAGATAGCACCGCCTACCAGCAGCGGGGTGTTCAGGCTCAGCGGAATGAACATACCTAATGCAAACGCCAGTACAGGCACACCCATAAAGTTCAGCACCAATGCCAGTATCGCACCTGCCAAATAGAGCATCCATGGCGCACCTTGTCCGCTCATCAGCGGCTCTATCACAGCCGCCATCGCATTCGCCTGCGGTGCCACCAGTGCATTCTCGCCCGTGAACCCGTAGGTCTTGTTCAAGATTATCATCACGCCGCCCACGGTAGCTGCCGAAACCAATGTGCCTAAGAATTTCCAAGTCTCTTGTTTCTTGGGCGTTGTGCCGATCCAGTAACCTATCTTCAGGTCGGTGATAAACCCGCCTGCCATCGATAGGGCCGTACAAACCACACCGCCGATCACCATCGCGCCCACCATGCCGCTTGCACCTTTCATACCGATAGCCACAAAGATTACCGATGCAATAATCAGCGTCATCAGCGTCATTCCGCTCACGGGGTTGCTGCCCACAATAGCAATCGCATTCGCTGCCACAGTGGTGAATAGGAACGCAATCACCGCCACTACCACAAAGGCTACCAACGCCTGCCAAAAGTTATGCAGTACGCCTAACCAGAAGAATATCAGCGTAATCACCAAAGCAACCGCTATTGCTAATACGATAAATTTCATACTCAGGTCTTTCTCGGTACGCAGCGATGCTTGTGCCACGGCCTTGCCCTTTCCGCCCAACTCTTTGCCGGCCAGTCCTACCGCCGATTTGATCACACCCCAACTCTTCACGATACCTATCATACCTGCCATCGCAATCGCGCCGATACCTATGTTGCGCCCATAGTCGGTAAACAGCATCTGCGGGTCAGCAGCCTCCATGCCGGATACGCTGCCCAACAGTGGCAGAAGCACCCACCATACGAAGAACGAACCCGCACATATCACAGCCGCATACTTGAGTCCGATGATATAGCCCAAGCCCAACACGGCGGCACTCGTGTTAATGGAGAACACCAACTTAAACTTGCTCGCCAACATCTCTCCCCAACCGGTCATACGCGTGCTGAGGCTCTCTGTCCATAGTCCGAAAGTCGATACCGCAAAGTCGTACAATCCGCCTATGCCAGCTGCCCAAATAAGCGGCTTGGCTTGGCTCCCGCCTTGCTCGCCCGATACCAGCACCTGCGTCGTCGCCGTAGCCTCGGGGAATGGGTATTCGCCGTGTTTCTCTTGTACGAAATACTTGCGAAATGGTATCAAAAACAGTATACCTAAGCACCCGCCCAAGAGCGATGATAGGAATATCTGCATAAAATTGACTGTGATATCGGGGTACTTGGCTTGTAGAATATAGAGTGCAGGTAGGGTGAATATCGCACCTGCCACAATCACGCCGCTCGATGCGCCTATCGATTGGATAATCACGTTCTCCCCCAATGCGTTCTTGCGTCGCAGAGCCGACGACAGACCTACAGCAATGATAGCAATCGGTATCGCTGCCTCAAACACCTGCCCTACCTTCAGTCCCAAATAAGCCGCAGCAGCCGAGAAGATCACTGCCATCAGTACACCCATCAATACGCTGTACGGCGTTACTTCTGGGTACTGTTGGTCGCCACGAAGGATAGGTTCGTACTTCTCGCCCGGCTTCAGCGGACGATTGGCATTCTCGGGCAGTTGTACTTTCGGTTGCGCTTCCTGCGCGGCATTCTCATTCTTCATATCCATAATTCTACGCAATTACTGCTTCATTATTTTACGCATCAAAACCTACTTAATCTGAAAAACTACATAGTAAGTGGTTATTCTACGCAATTAGTGCCGCAAAGGTACTGCTTTTTTTCCAAAAACGCAAATATGCTTTTTGTTTTGCATTCTCAACATAGCAGACCGCCCGCCTACTTTTGGATATTCACCGTTCCCCTATCTGTATATCCACGCCACCTTGTCTTCCCATTCTTCATTTTTTATCTATATCCTTAATTGCTCAACCTCTTCTTAGAACGACAATTTGCTCAACCTATTTTAGGACACCACAGCAGGGCAAACGCTACCGCATATCGCTCTACGCACGCCAAGATGGTAGCAATACATCGCAAGCCGACATCAGCGTTTATCTCGGTTCTGCGTATGGTAAAGATGCCATGACGCTCAATATCTTGCCTTCCGAGGCTATCATCAATGGTGATTACCAACGCCTCGAAGCAGATTTCTCAGTGCCGACTACAGCAGCGTATGCAATGGGTATCCGTGGTTATATAGGTGGTGCTCCATACTATATCTCTCTCGACAATATCCTTGTAGAGGAGTTGCCTACCAAAGTAGTGACGGCGGTAGCAAGCGAGACCACGCTCAGCCTCACCACTTACACCGAGGAGACTATTCGTGCGGCACTCTCTGCGCTCACGCTCACGGCAGTGGACGACAACGATAGCACCGTCTACACCATTGCCAACGATGCTGCGCGTTGGGTGATCGACCTGCCGCTCTATACGGCTACCTATACGCTCACGATGCACGACCTGCCCGCTCCGTATGTCTTTGCTGATGATACCGAGACGCTCTGCATAACGCTCAACGACATCAGCACCGGCATAGACGATGCTGCGATGGGTAAGGACAGCAACAATGTTTCTGACAACGACAGTGCTGCGGCCGACAAGTCTGCTGCCCGCCTTATCATCGAGCAAAACACGGTCTATGTCCTCCTCCCCGACGGCACCCACTACACCGTTACAGGTCAGAAACTTCCCCGCTGATCAAGCCTTAATAGCAAAAACAAGTACAGCAAAAGAGATGCTATCCAAAAGCATACCGTAGAAAGAAGTACTACAAAAGCAAGTACTGTAAAAGCAAGTACTAAAACCTCAGTAGTACCTCATCTAATCCACACATGAGACTGTCTAACAAGTATGTTAGGCAGTCTTTTTTGTAAGTCAAGTAGCATTGAGCATTGCTGTGCAAAAATGATAGGCAAAAATAGCAGATTAATATGCGAAAAAGGCA
>UQNE01000012.1 GCA_900542355.1 uncultured Bacteroidales bacterium
TTGAAACTCTCCAACTAAACAAAGAGACTGCCCAACATACTTGTTAGACAGCCTCTTTTCTTTGGGATTTGGCTTAACTTGTTAGTCAAGCATATTTCTTTGGATTGGCTAAACTTGTTAGTCAAGCATATTTCTTTGGATTGGCTTAACTTGTTAGTCAAACATTTTCTTTGGATTGGCTTAACTTGTTAGTCAAGCATGCCGAAGAACATAAATAATGACCCCTACTTGTTCTTCGGGAGATAACATTGGATTTAGGCTTTGTACGCGAGCCTCAAAAATATCACCATGTCCCATATCCAACAACAACGCCAACTCACTATTAATCGCTCGCGGAACATAACCTAACAATTGGTCTTGGTAGAAGATAGCCACGGCATTGGAATCAAAAGCATTTTCATCCTCGCGCACCAACTGCAATTTGGTACCGATATGCAATTTATCAAACACTTCAGAGCCGTTATGATAAGCAAAACCTGCGATAGTGAAGTGCAAATAGTGTCTTTTGTTCTCTACGATTTTCATTGTCTTTGTTTTTTTAGTGGTTATACATCTTGTGATACAAAACAGCCGTTGCAAGCGTCTTTTTTTGTAAGACGCTGCAAAATTACTACTTCACTGCGCCAAATCATTGCGCAGGTAACAAAAAAAATGCACTAATTATTATTTTTCGTACATTTTTTGGTATGCTTGGGATAAATTGCGGAACGATTCTACAAGGCTATCGGGACTCAGAACCTCTATCTCATCACCAAAAGTGCGCAGTTCTTGTATGAAATCGAATGTAGGAGCCAGGTAGAGCGTAAAAATAGAATAGTCTGCGTGTTGCTCGGTTTCTTTCTGGGAATGATGGAGTGGGAGGGAACGCAGATAATTAGCCGCACCGGCTACCACTTTCAGTTGAACAATCTGCGGCTCTTCTTTCGATACGAATATACCATATACATTATTGAAAAATTCCTTCGCACAAAAATCCTTTGGAATGGTATAGGTTTCCGCAAGGGATTCGATGGCATGAATACGGTCGAGCGAATATACCCTTACTTCCCCCGGATGGTCAGAACTAAGTCCAGCAGTGTACCAGCGTTGTTTGAACACCTTGACGCAATAGGGCGAAAAACGAAAAGAGTGGGCTTGCTCCGCATTGAATCGTTGGTAAGTAAGTTGCACGCTATGTTTTTCGCGCATCGCCTCTATCAGAGTAGTCAAAAAGCGTGTGCCGGAAGGTATGTCTTCCAGAATAATCTGCTCGCGTAAGTCCTCACAGTTGGCCAATACAGTAGACAGTGAAAAGGTATTGAGCAGCCATTGTCGGATACTGTGGGCAGATATATCTTCCATATTGGCGATATAGTAAGTATTGGTGCTTTTATCGCATTCGATATTGATGTGGAATAGCAACTCTACTTCGTTGCGCCAGTTCACAAAGGTGCGGCGTGGGATGCAACTCTGATGTTGGTCGTTTATCGTGGCGTGTTGCCATTTGCGATTGATTTCTGCATAACTGATATGTCCGGCGGCATAGATAACTTCCACCAGCCATATATACCTATTAAATAAATTGGCTGCCATTTGTGTTTTTCGGTTTATTGATTAGTTAATATGTGTCTATGACATGTTTTCTGATTGCTTATACTCTCCCTTTTTTCTATACAAAAACCATCAAAAACATCATCCAAAAATTTACCAAAAACATTGAACTATTTTTTTGGGGTGTGTAATGCATACCATTGACAGTTAGATATTCGTGGGTTGTTTCTGAAAAACATTATTGTCAGTTTTTGTGTAGTAAGCATTATGCATTGACTTCAGTGTCCTCTTACAAATTGTCCTTCGGGCTGATACTCCACAAAACAGCAATCATCTTGTTGTTCCTCCTCCATGGCAATCTGCTCTTGGGCGATATACTCCTCGTAAGTCATACTCATTTATTATTTGTTGGTTTCTAATAGAAAGCAATAAACATCACGCACACATAGGGTCGAGTAGGTAGAACGGTAGGAATAGCAGAAATCACCAAAACTTATTTGCCTCGGCGTTGTATTCAAATCCGGCCTGAGATAATTTATTCAGCAGTGCCGCTTTGTCTAAATCTAAATCGTCGCACAAAGCATCCAGGTTGCTGTACTCATCGTCGCGTAGTTTCATATTGATGACACTCAGTAGCATCATCGGGTCGTTGGGTAGTTCCATATATCCAATCTTAGTCATTTGATTTCTCCGCTTGCAAAGTTACTGCTTTTTTGCCAAATACGCAATAGCGATTAAACATATAATTACCATATAATTAGATCATTAATTATGCATTATGCATTCTTCATTATGCATTGAATTACTACCTCCTGACACTAATTTAGTTTTCGGTTATTACATACCCGCGACAATTCAATGTTCTTGGAAAATTTTTGAATCCATTTTTTGTGGTTTTTGTATAGAGAAGTCAACGAGATGGGGGGAGGTCGCCTTTTGAATGTCATCTTTTTTTGGGGAGGTCGTGTATGCTTGCAAGACATCACAATGATATATCGAGCAAAATAGGATAGAACTGTGAATTGAATAAAATGCAATATATTTGTGAATTTTACAAATGTGTAATATACAGATCTCACAAATATAACTCACAAATTCACAGTGTAGGGTAGGGAATATTATACTATTGTGAACTGATACATAGTTGTAAATAAACTATTTCGTGGAACATTTTGCGTACGCTTTCGCCTATCACTAATGCCACTATTATTTAGCGTAACTATCTATAAACCAATAAATAAAATAATTACTTAAAGTAGTACTTTATTTGTTATGCAGATATATAGGCAATAGACTGATTATGGCTTGTAAATCAATCATTTATTTAGTTATATTACTTATATTCAGTCTGTTAGCATATTTATTGTAAGTACTACTAATCGTATAATACACAAGTATCACACTTCATATCATAAATGTGTATTACTTTTATAAATCACAACTGTGTATTTGTATAGATTTCAACCATGTATTACATTGCTATTTGTGAAATTTGCGGATGTGAAAAAGTTTTTGTATCTTTGCAGCGCATTTCACAGATAATTGCAAATCGCATATTTGCTTTACATCTGTGCGATACACAGAAATATCGCTCTTTTTTACCACTTTTGCGAGAATCGCATATTTCTGTACAACTAATCACTAACGCAAAATATCGAATTGTCAAAAACATTATTATGGACGGGCGTGAGAAACTGATTAAGATTATGCAAGCCGAAGGACTGAACGCCAAACAGTTTGCAGCCGAAGTAGGTATACAGGCAGGAACAATCTCTAATATCATCAATGGGCGCAATAATGCCAGCAATGATGTAGTACAAAAAGTATTGCGGCGATTTGAAAACATATCTGCCGATTGGATGATGCTCGACCGTGGACCTATGTATCGTCCTGTTCCGGCTGCTCCTGTCGGTGAGCAAACTACACCTACACTTTTCGACAGCCTACCTGCTGAACCTGCTATGGTATCACCAACGCCGGAGCAACAACCTGCGGGCACTACTACTGTCACTGTATCTGCTTCCCCCGTGGCTTCACCTACTGCACCACCTGTTATTACTACCACGGCTGCTACAACATTGCCGGAGCGTAACACGGCTTTACCCCGTCGTACCCCTGCTACAACTACTAATACAGATACGGCTAATGCTCCACAGCATACCACACAGACGGCTAATAGACAGGAGCTGACTATTTTGCAGAACAACCATAATAATACACCACCTGCCAAGCAAATAGAGAAAATAGTGGTATTCTATTCTGACGGCACTTATGAAGATTTTTGCCACTTCTAACTACTCGAAAATACTCGAAAACAACTGTACGCCTTGGAAAAAAGATTTGTTTTATTTGCATATATCATATATTTGTTGTAATTTTGCACCGCTGATATGTAAATTTGTATATCGGTAAGACATATATAGATAAGCGTTTGTATCATTCCTTGGTCTGAAAATCGCCAATTTTCTACATCTCCAAAGGAACAACTCGGACGCCCGTGTGGTCTGTATCCCTACTTTGGGATACAGGCGATGCGTGGGTAGTTGTATATTGGGGATAGGTGTTTGGCGATACCTCAGACGAATATACACTCTCCCCACGCTTATTTTATATAGACCGCTTTGTAGGGGGAGACGAAGCAACAAACTTCAATAACAATGAAAAAAAACTTTTTATTCGCCATTGTCGCTGTTATCGCAATGTCTATGGCAAGTTGTTCTACCGGACGCTACTTAAACAACTCGCAGAATGTCAACCTCAATCAAACACAAGTGGTACTTTCGCAAGCCAATTTCAAAGTAGTAAAGCACATCTCTACCACTTATGTTTACAAGACTTCTATGAAGTTCAGTGCCGACCAACTCAAAGAGAGTGCGTATGCTGCCCTTGTTAGAGAGGCAAAACTGACAGGCTCGCAAACTATCGTAAATATCACGATGGAGCAAGTGGACCGCGCCAGCGGATTCTATATCAAGAAATACCAACAAGCAGTAGTTGTTTCCGGTACGGTTATCGAGTTCACAAAATAAGTTCCTATAACTTTACCGATAGAATGTCGTCCCATTCTATTTTTACCTCTTACTCAAAGAAAAACTTTTTGTCAAAAATCATATAATGCAATGAAAACTAAACAACTGATATTCAGTGCAATTATATTATTAGGACTGTCTATTCCTACTTTTGCACAAACATCGTATTGTCTTCCTGCAGGACATAAAATAAGTATTCGTATTCTTTCTACGCTTAACTCAAAAAAGGATACTCGAATGACGCCTTCTGCTGAAGTGGCGGGGGATGTATATGACGAAACCGGCGAATTTATACTCGTTCGTAAAGGTACTCCGGTTACATTACAGGTAGAGACACGCAAGGCTAATCTATCAGGCAGTGTAGGGAGAATCACTATCACCCCCATCAGTACGACAGCATATAATGGTCGTGAAATTACTTTCGAGGCAGAACCGATTATATTCCGTGGCAATGACAACGATTTCTTTCGGTCGCAGATGAATGTGATTGTACCGGAAGGCACTGCCATTGTTGCACCCATTGCCAATCAGTACTGCTTCAAGATAGAAGAGCAGTAATTCCATTTTTCTACTATTTCTACCTATTGGCTGTCTTTTTGTCAAACCGACAATGAGCCGACTTTGTCGAGATCTTATCGAGACCTTATCGAGACATAAGGCACTATATACGAAATAGCATTTTGTTACTATTATAGATGATTACAGGCAAAATGTCAGACCTATAAAAACTTGTTTAGGAACTCATTTATTACTTTATCTTATGCAGAAACAACCTCTATTTCCCTGCCACAAGCAAGAGAATAGAGGTTGTTTGATATAGATGAGTTTTTGCCAATCTACTTATAGTAGTGCAAATGCAATCACCTCTTGTATATCATGCACATAGTGGAAGGTCAGTCCTGTCAGATACATATCCGGTATTTCCAATACATCCTTGCGATTGTCTTCACAAAGAATCAAATCGGTAATCCCTGCACGCTTGGCTGCCAGTATCTTTTCTTTTACTCCGCCAATCGGAAGCACCTTTCCACGCAAGGTCATCTCTCCCGTCATGGCAATACGCGGGCGCACTTTGCGTTTGGTGAACGCACTGACCAATGCTGTTGTCATTGTGATACCTGCGCTCGGACCATCCTTAGGAATGGCTCCTTCAGGCACATGGATATGCACCGACTGCGTATCTATATCCTTGCGTTTGATACCAAACTGCTCCGCATGTGCTTTGATATAGCCGAGAGCAATCGTGGCACTCTCTTTCATCACATCCCCCAGGTTGCCCGTCAGAGTAAGGGTTGGTGTCTTGCTCGGCGAGAGAGAAACTTCTATAAACAGGATTTCACCACCTACTTGAGTCCATGCCAAACCGGTAACTACACCTATATATTTATTGGTCTCCCATGTATCCCTGCTGAACCGCGGTTGCCCAAGGTAAGCAATCAAATCTTCACGCGTTATCGACACATTGTATGCCTCATTCAGAGCCAGTTTGGTATCTACTTTGCGGCAAATGGCAGCAATCTGTCTATCCAACGAGCGCACACCTGATTCACGGGTATAGTCGTCGATAATATGGGCAATAATATCCTTCTTAAAACGCAGTTGCGAAGGCTTAATACCATGATTATCAAGTTCTTTAGGTATCAGATGACGCTTGGCAATCTCTTCTTTCTCCTCTTGCAGATACCCTGTCATCTCTATCAACTCCATACGGTCCAACAGTGGACGAGGGATGGTATCGAGGGTGTTGGCGGTAGCGATAAAAAGCACTTTGCTCAAGTCGTAATCCACATCCAAATAGTTGTCGTGGAAAGTGCTATTCTGCTCCGGGTCAAGCACTTCGAGCAAAGCCGAAGTAGGGTCTCCTTTGTAGTCGGCACCTATCTTATCAATCTCATCCAAAACAAACACGGGATTAGAGGTCTTCACCTTGCGCAGGTTCTCAATGATACGCCCCGGCATG
This sequence comes from uncultured Bacteroidales bacterium, assembly GCA_900542355.1. Classification (GTDB taxonomy): domain Bacteria; phylum Bacteroidota; class Bacteroidia; order Bacteroidales; family Paludibacteraceae; genus Colicola. The sequence goes on from UQNE01000012.1 coordinate 6,520, forward strand.
GCACCAATATAAGTGCGTCTGTGTCCGCGAATCTCCGATTCATCATGCAGACCACCCAACGAGATACGCGCATATTTGCGCCCGAGAGCAGTGGCTATGGAACGCCCCAAACTAGTTTTGCCCACCCCCGGAGGACCATAGAGACACAGGATAGGGGAGTTGATTTTGTGCGCCTCTTTCTCCTTTTGGCTGCGCAACTCCAACTGGCGTTGTACGGCCAAATACTCGATGATGCGCTCCTTCACTTTCTCCATACCATAGTGGTCTTTATCCAGCACTTCTTTGGCATGGGCAATGTCGTAATTGTCCTCCGAATACTCATTCCAAGGCAAATCGAGTAGGGTATCGAGATAGTTTTGTTGCGTGGAATACTCCGGCGAATGAGCAGGCATTCTTTGCAATTTTCTTAGTTCGCTATCAAAAATACCACGCACATTAGCCGACCATTTCTTTTGGTCAGCCCGTGCCTGCATATCCTTGATGTTCTGTGCATCGGTATCTCCCAACTCGCGCTGAATGGTCTCCATCTGTTGGTGGAGATAAAACTCGCGCTGCTGTTTGTCCAGTTCTTCTTTGGTTTTCGATTGGATATCCGCTTTCATACGGAGCATTTCCAACTCCTCGTGTAGGATAGCCAACAGACGAATGGCACGGTCGTTGAGCGAATACACTTGCAGAAGGTTCTGTTTTTCCTCAATTTTTATCTCAAAATTGGTACAAACATAGTTGACCAGGGTAGACGGATTCTCAATGCTTTTTAGGGTCATACCTGCCTCGGGCGGTACATTGTCCGACTGCTTGAGAATCTGTGTAGCCACATCTTTGATACTACCGGCCAGAGCAAGAAACTCCTTGTCTTTCTTCTCCGGAAAAATCTCCTCACTCCGTTTGATGCGTGCGCGTAAACCGGTGCGACCCGATGTATATTCCTCCACATGAATACGAGCAATACCCTCCAATATAACCATCAGAGTATCAGGCTGTAACTCAAATGTTTTTACTACACGCGCCGCCGTACCGAACGAATATAGGTCATCCCCGTTTGGTTCTTGTACTTCGCGTTCTTTTTGGCAGCAGACAGCAATCATTTTCTCTTGTTTGTATGCTGCATTTACCAGTTTGAGCGATTTAGGTCGTGCCACACTTACCGGCATCAGCACACCGGGAAAAAGCACCATATTCCGCAAGGGAAGCACATCCAATACATCATCGTCTTTGATAGACATCTTGGATGTATCAGCATCTTGCCCTTGTACAATGGTTACGATGCGTTTCTTCTTAGCACCGTCCTCTGCCATCTCATTCATTTTTTCATTATCCATCTCATTCATATCATCAATTCTTCAATTTTTCGATTTTATCAATCAATCCTTCAATTTTTATCATCAATCAAACATCTCATCAACACCAATTATGTTGCTCATTATCAGCGTAATAGAGTATATCAAAATGATATTATTTTACATAATTCCGATTATGTTCATTTAGAACACAGGGGATGTGGGGGAGATTTTGCGGATTAAACCTTTGAGGACATCACCGGGACCGTATTCGTAGAACTGAATCTGATTCTCGGGATTGATATTATTTCCTACAAGTTTTTCCACCACATTATTTTCCAAACTAATCTCGGAATTAGTTTTGTTATCTACAGGTTTTTCCGTATTGTAACTCAAACTAATTTCTGTATTATCTTCTGTATTATTTATTAGTGCGCTTTGTGCAGCGTCTGCAAGCATATTGCGGATGGTTTGTGTCCAAAGCACCGGCGAAGTGAGTTGCAGCAAGAGATTGCGGCGTATTTCCTCCGGATTGGTGTGTGGATGTGCATCTACATTCTGATAAATCGGGCAGAACGGCCTATGGAACTCGGTGTTTAAGATAGCCGATTGCAGTTGGTTGGCTGCGGATTGCATCAATGGCGAATGGAAGGCTCCGCCCACTTGCAGTCGCAATGTGCGTTTGGCTCCATTGGCTTTCATCAGTGCACAAGCCTGCTCTACCCCACTGATAGTACCCGAGATGACGACCTGTCCCGGGCAGTTAAAGTTGGCAGCAACTACCGTAGTGTCGGTTATTTGTCGGCATAGGGCGTCCACTTTGTCGTCCTCTAAGCCTAAGACAGCCGCCATAGTTCCTTCTTGTAACTCACATGCTTCCTGCATGGCGTGCGCTCTATGCGAAACCAAAAGCAGTGCGTCTCGAAAACGAAGAGCACCACATTCGACCAATGCAGAGTATTCGCCAAGGCTATGCCCAGCAACCATATTCGGTTTTTCGATAGTCATCAGTTGCGATGAGATAACGGAATGCAGGAACACAGCCGGTTGCGTAACGGCTGTTTGTTTGAGTTCTTCTGCCGACCCCTCAAACATAATATCGGTAAGGCGAAAACCAAGCAGTCGGTTAGCCTCTTCACACATCTCTCTTGCTTCGGGATAGGCATCATATAAGTCCTTGCCCATACCGGTAAACTGTGCCCCCTGTCCGGGGAAAACAAATGCTTTCATAACTTGTAAATATGCGATAGTGCAAAATTGGGTGCAAAGATACGAAAAAAAAACGGAAAGTGCAAGAATAATGCGCATATCATTACCGGAGGTCTCTGTTAATTCGTGAAACATATAATTATCATGTAATTAGACATTAATTTCCTTTCCTGTCCCGATTGCCATTGAATACCATTATTACTTCATTAAAGACCTCCCCAAGCCCATCCAAGGAGGGCATAGTGGAAATTGTCTAATCTGCTTAATAATCACCCATCAATAATAACATATCATTAACACATCATTAACATATCATTACCCTATAATTTGGTGTAGAGTCGGTAATAGAGAGGAGAGCGGGCTTGAAAGCCCGCTTACAAAGACACTTCGCGGGGAGGCATGGGCATTTGCTTAACCTTTTCAGGACGGCACAGTGTATGGTATTCTTATGGTCGAATTTGCTTAATCACCCCTTAATCACCCCTTAATCACCGCATAATCACCCATTAATCACCTATTAATATCCTATTGCTGATTCGATATGGACTCGGTATAATCTAGGTATTGACTTGAGGAGTGCCTTTGGAGGAAGTTGGCATGTTTATTTGGGCAAGGTGTTGTGTATGTCAAAAAAAAGGTGTACCTTTGTCCACTGAAAGCATAAATACTCAGAATGTCGCATATAGAAAAAGCCATACTTCGCCGTAGCGAACTGCTGATGGGAGCCGATACAATGACTCGCATAGCAGCGCAGCGTGTGATTATTTTTGGTGTTGGGGGAGTAGGTTCATGGTGTGCAGAATCGCTTGTTCGCTCGGGGATAATGCACCTGACAATCGTTGACTCGGATAGGGTTTGTATTACCAATGTCAATCGACAACTGATGGCTACAATGAAGACCGTGGGGCGTGTAAAAACGGATGTACTCAAAGAGCGACTATTGGAAATCAATCCGAATGCCGAAATCAATGCTATACAGGGTATCTATTCGGCAGACAATAAGCAAGACTTTCACCTTGAACAATACGACTTTATCATTGATGCCATCGACTCGCTCAAAGATAAAGCCGACCTCATTCTGACTGCCACTCGCCTAAAAGGCGTAACCTTTATCTCTTCGATGGGGGCTGCACTGAAGATGGATCCGACACGAATCAAAGTAGCAGAGTTTTGGCAGGTAACAGGCGACCCGTTGGCACGGGCACTGCGGCAGCGTTTCAAACGCGATAAATTGTTCCCGGGACGGAAATTTAAGTGTGTGTATAGCGATGAGTTGCTGACCAACAAAGGACAAAACCACTCGTGCGGAACGGAGCATTGTATGTGTCCGAAAGTAACGGAGGCACAACTAAAAGCCGCACAACAAGCAGAGGCCGAGGGAGAAAAAAGCGAACTTGGTCGAACTGACCTAATCAACCACGAATGGTGCACCAGCAAAGCGCAGATAAACGGTACCGTAGCGCATATAACGGCTATTTTCGGTTTCACGCTTGCCGGGTTGGTTATCCAGTCTATTCAAGACGAATCGACACAAGCCCCATCCGCACAACAGTCATCACAGCCCAACCCGCAGAAAGAGGAATAACACCGCTTTTTATTAACCAAATAAAATATAAAGAATATGAGAGATTCTCAGATTTTCGACATTATCCGCATGGAGCGGGAGCGTCAGACCAAAGGCATCGAACTGATTGCCAGTGAGAACTTTGTGAGCGACCAAGTACTGGAAGCAATGGGCAGCGTACTGACGAACAAGTACGCAGAGGGCTATCCCGGACATCGCTACTATGGCGGCTGCGAAGTAGTGGATATGGCAGAGAACATCGCCCGCGACCGACTCAAACAACTCTACGGAGCGGAGTATGTGAATGTACAACCCCACTCGGGCGCACAAGCCAATATGGCGGTGTTTATGGCATGCCTCAAAGCGGGAGATACCTTTATGGGCTTGAATCTCTCTCACGGCGGACACCTGTCGCACGGTAGTGCCGTGAATTTCAGCGGCCTGATGTTCCGCGCCGTGGCCTACAACCTAAAAGAGGAAACAGGGCGCGTGGACTACGATGAATTGGAGCAGATAGCCCGCACAGAGCATCCGAAACTGATTATTGCCGGTGCCAGTGCATACAGTCGTGAGTGGGACTATGCTCGTATCCGCCGTGTGGCTGACGAGATTGGGGCTATCTTTATGGTAGATATGGCACACCCCGCAGGACTGATTGCAGCAGGACTGCTTGACAACCCTGCGAAGTATGCACATATCGTTACTTCTACCACCCACAAGACCTTGCGTGGACCGCGTGGCGGTATAATCCTAATGGGCAAAGACTTCCCCAACCCATGGGGCAAGACCACACCGAAAGGCGAAATAAAAATGATGTCTGCCCTACTCGACTCTGCTGTCTTCCCCGGCACGCAAGGCGGACCTTTGGAGCATGTGATTGCAGCCAAGGCCGTGGCTTTTGGTGAGGCATTAGCACCTGAATTTAAGGTTTATCAAAAGCAAGTGAAGACCAATGCAGCCGTGATGGCACAAGCCTTTATCGACAAAGGCTATAAGATTATCTCCGGCGGAACCGATAATCACTCGATGCTGGTTGACTTACGCACTAAGTTCCCCGACCTAACCGGTAAGGTAGCAGAGAAAGCCTTGGTAGCCGCTGACATCACCACCAATAAGAATATGGTGCCTTTTGATACTCGTTCGGCCTTCCAGACCAGCGGTTTGCGTTTCGGAACACCGGCTATCACCACACGCGGACTGAAAGAAGACAAGATGCCATGGATAGTCGATTTGATTGACGAGGTATTGCAACAGCCCGAATCGGATGCTACTATTGCTCGTGTACGCGAGGAGGTAAATCGCGAGATGAACCAACATCCGTTGTTCGCTTGGTAACAACAGAGATTTGCACAGGATAATTTAGGGGGCGTCTATGAGAGAGACGCTCTCTTTTTTTTCCATTAAAGCCATGCATAACTATTATTTCTTTTGTCCCGAATGGAGAGATTGGAGAGATTGCATTTTATTCTAGGTGTTCTAGGGATTCTAGGTATTCTAGATATTTTAGGGGTATTGCATTATGCATTGAATAAAGCATTTCGGATTTGATGCGGTTGCGCTTTTTTTCTTATGGATTTGCGTATATCGGAAATAAGTTGTACCTTTGTGGGGTAAAACTAACGACTATGTATACTGCAATCAAATGGAATGAATACCTGTCTGCTCGGCGCGAACGGCACTCTGAGGCAAATATAATCTCTTATTCGGAAGAGATTAGTGTTTGCATTGTATGGGTTCTCCGCTAAGAGCCATATAGTTCGTTAAAAGCCATATAAAGAGCCATGCAGACCTTTCCCCCAAAAAAAAGAAGGGCTTAGGATTTGTCCCAAATGGAGAGAATTAAACTAATGCATAATTCATAATGCATAATGATTGGGTTCGTTAATCGCGGTACCGTTAAACATATAATTACTTGTAATTATCGTGTAATTAGACTAATTATGCCTTCAATAATATGCTCAATAATTAAAGAGGCATTCCCGATTTTATCGCCAGTTGCGCTGTCGTACATTTCTTAAATTTGTATATTTCCAAAATTTATAGTATCTTTGCACCCGAATCTACACAAAGTAGTAGTCCTCTCGATGAGAATAGACTCGCTGCGGGTAGGTTCGCGACATATTGAATAGCGTTTATTGACACTTTGCGTTTTGGCGTACGGAAAACTTCGCAACTTTTTCAGCAGAGTCAAAATCAAAGTAGCAATAGATGCCTATTGGTATGACATTGTCAGACCACATCCCTTTTAGGAGTGTGGTGTGTAGTCATATCAGCGTAGGCTTCCTGTTGTTTATTTGACTCTGTGGGTAATGCGAAGGCCTCCGTATGCGAATAAGCAACTCGGATGTCTGCGCTTTCTTTGTGTCAGTATATGTGCTATAAATAAGATATACCTTAGATACTATGCCAAAGTTATGCCTCAATACCCGTGATGAACTCGCCATCTTCGATTTGGCGCAGGTTGCCTATTTTCGTGCCGAAGGCAACTACACTGCTGCCATTTACATTAGTGGTACAGAGCAGGTTGTCTGTATGGGGATTTCGAGTTTTGTACGGCAACTCTCGCCCTTGTATCCGAATGGTGTATCGCCTTTTATCCGCTTCGGGCGCAACCTGCTGGTGAATACAGCCTTTGTGCAGACCATCTCTTTGCCTCAGCAACGCCTTATCTTGTCCGACTATATGGAGCATACCCTCAGTCTGTCCGTGCCACGCCACACGCTCAAGGTGTGCAAAACGCTGTTGTATGCGCACCTGCATGCCACTTCATCAGCAAACCCCACATCTCCAAACACCAATCTCGCATCGCCACACATTGACCAGTAAATCTATTGATTATGTGATGTTTTGTTAGTAATTTTGCAACGATATGGGAGAAAGAATCAGCGTATGCGCAAAATAAGAAACAATAGCAATCATAAACTCTAATAATATGAAACAAGTATCAACAAGAGAGCGTATGCGCGAGGAGTATGCGCGTTTGGTAAAAGACTTTGCTAAGCAAGCAAAGGGCTTAGATGTCTCCTGTATTCCGGCTCCCCACATTCCTATTGTGGGAGATAACTACGATGCCTGCTCCTACAAAATGGCTTTCGTAGGAATGGAAACATATGGTTGGTGGAGTTTAGCCGATTTCCTTGCAGAAGCAGAGTCATCGCCTAAAGAGGCAGTAACAAAGTATGAAAGTTGGTTTGAAAGTGCCGAACCTGTGAAGCACAATGATAATGCCACTTTCTGGGGATTTATCTTTTCGTTCCTTGCCGAGTTCTATCACATCGACAAGCAGAAACTGCTCAAACAAAACGAGGACGGATCACGCAACGACATATTGTCTTCCATCGTGTGGGGCAACAGCAATGCCATCGAGCGTTTTGGAGTAACTGCCAAACAGAACGGTGCAGACCCGGAGACTTGGCGGAAGGTGAAAGATGCAAGCAAGTCCTTTGATAACATAGAGCATATCATTAAGGCGGCAGCACCCAAAGTGGTTTTCATCTTGTACAAGAATGTGGATGCACAGTATATCTTGCAAGACAGCGACATTAGTAAGGAGATACCAAATGCTAAAAAATTCGCTTATCGCCTTACGCCCGATACGGAATTGAACTATCGGTATTATTACCTGCGGGAGCAGGACACACATGTGTTTGTACTCCCACATCCCCGTTGGATTGGTACTTATTCCGGTATAGGCTTTGACAAATATATTGAGTCCCTGCTCCAAACGATGGAGGAACTGAAGATTTGGCGGAAGTTGCCGGAGAAAGAAGAGGATTGGAAGAAACCGCAAGTGAGTCGCTCAAGCAAAGAGTACAAACACTGCTTTATTGCCGATTTGGCGCATTTCCTTGTAAGTAGAGATATGATTATGACGGGACAAGAGTTGCAACTCTTGTTCAAAAACAATGGTATCAAGACAAGTTATGGCAGTAATTATTCTCAGAATGGCGGTCGTGGAATCCATAGAGTCATTCTGTCTGCTTGGGGGTACTACTACAAGAAAGGGGACTATCAAACCGCACTTGATATTGCCCGAGCCTTTGTCGGCAAAGATTTGGAATATACCTATCGGTAGTATATATCCATTCTTCTGTAATTCTTTCTATCTTATGAAACTATTTAATCAGATATTTATATGAAAAAGAAGATTCTACTTTTGTGGGTATTGCTATCCACGGCCGTTTGTACTTTCGCCTACGTTTTTGAGTCCGGCGACCTACACTACAACATCACTAGTGATAGTACGGTGGAAGTAACATATCAAAAGATGTCCTCCGACAACTACTCGGGACTCACATCTGTCATCATCCCAGAATCCGTCACCTACGATGGCACCACCTACAATGTAATGAATATTGGATATAGGGCTTTCCAAAAATGCACAAGTCTTACATCCGTTACTATTGGCAATGGTGTTACGATTATTGAAATTAATGCTTTTTCTGGTTGCACTGGTTTGACATCCGTTACTATTCCAAACAGTGTTACGACTATTAGATACGAGGCTTTCTCTGATTGCAGTGGTCTTACATCTATCACTATCCCCACCAGCGTTACGAATATTAAAGGTAATGCTTTCGTTGGTTGCAATAGTCTTGCATCTATTAAGGTAGAAAGTGGCAATACTGTATATGATAGTCGTAACAATTGTAATGCAATTATAGAAACAGCCACCAATACATTAGTTGCAGGCTGTAGGAACACGATTATTCCCAATAGTGTAACGAGTATTGGAAGTGAGGCTTTCGCGGGTTGCACCGGTCTGACATCTATCACTATCCCAAACAGTGTAACAAATATTGGAAGTTATGCTTTCTATGGTTGCACTGGCCTGACATCTATCACTATTCCTAACAGCGTAACGACTATTGGAGGTCGTGCTTTTGATGGTACTCCTTGGTATGATAATCAGTCGGATGGCGTAGTATATGTAAACAGAATGCTATATGCATACAAAGGGACTATGCCACAAGGGACAAACATTGTTGTCAAAAAAGGAACAACGAGTATTTGTAGTATGGCTTTCTACGGTTGCACTGGTCTTACATCTATCACTATCCCCAATAGTGTAACGAGTATTGGAAGTGAGGCTTTCTCTGGTTGCAGTGGTCTTATGTCTATTACAATCCCCAATAGCGTAACAAGTATTGATATCTGGGCTTTCTCTGATTGCAGTGGTCTGACATCCGTTACTATCCCCAACAGCGTTACGACTATTAGAGGCGGGGCTTTCCGGAAATGCACTGGTCTGACATCCATTACTACCCCCAACAGCGTAACGACTATTGAAGAGTCTGCTTTCCTTTATTGCACTGGTCTGACATCCATTACTATCCCCAACAGCGTAACGACTATTGAAGAGTCTGCTTTCCTTTATTGCACTGATCTGACATCCATTACTATCCCAAACAGTGTCACGACTATTGGAGAATATGCTTTCTAGGGTACACCTTGGTATGATAATCAGCCGGATGGTATGGTATATATAAATAAGGTACTATATGCATACAAGGGGACTATGCCGCAAGGAACAAGCATAGTTGTCAAAGAAGGAACAATGTGCATTAGTGGTGGCGCTTTCGACTATTGCACGGGTCTGACCTCTATTACTATCCCCAACAGTGTAACGACTATTGGAGATTATGCTTTCTATGGTTGCACGGGTCTGACCTCGGTCACTTGCTATGCCATAGAACCGCCAACTGTTGAGTATAATAATACTTTTGGGTGTGAAGAAGAGTCTATATCGCTGTATGTCCCTGAAAAGTCAGTGGAGAAATACAAAGCGACTGAGGTTTGGAAAGACTTTATGGAGATACTGCCTATCCAAAATACCGCTATCGACCAACCAACGCTGAACCCAACAGGCAATTCAACACAGAGTCGCAAGGTATTCCGTGACGGACAAGTGTATATCATTTGTGGCGACAAGACCTATACCCTTACAGGTGCGGAAGTGAAGTAAGAACGATGAATTGTTGTTATAGAGTTTCTATAGAATTCTTATAGAGTTCCTATAGTATTCCTATGCCTCTCTGCGGTTGCTTACCCGATAGGACTTCTTTGCGTTCGGGATACGGCTTTTGAGAAAAGGAAATAAAAAAGCAGCCCCTCTCTTCGGGATTTCCGATAGAGGGGGGCTGCTCTATTTATTAGCCGCTTTGTCTGTATTTGAAACAAAGTGCTATCAGTTTTTGAAGTGGAGTTCTCCGTCGCGGAGTTCGACTATTACGGGGCGTTTGTTGTCCACCTTGCCCGCAATAATCTGCTTGCTCAGTTCGTTGAGTACGAGTCGTTGCAATGCACGCTTGACAGGACGGGCACCAAACTGCGGGTCGTATCCCTCGCGGGCTATATAATCGATAGCATCGTCGGTTACGCGCAAGTCCACACCATTGGTAAGCAACATCTTGTGGATAGATGCAATCTGCAATCCGACAATCTCGCGTATCTGCTTTTGGTCGAGCGGCTTGAACATAATGATCTCATCTATACGGTTCAAGAACTCAGGGCGAATCGTCTGTCGTAACATCTCCATTACTTGGTTGCGGGTGGTATCTTGGTCGATACCCTTCTCTTCGTTCTCTCGAATGAGTTGGCTGCCAAGGTTGGAGGTGAAGATTATCAGCGTATTCTTAAAGCTGACCGTTCGTCCTTTGTTGTCGGTGAGTCGGCCGTCGTCCAATACCTGCAAGAGGACATTGAATACATCGGGGTGCGCTTTCTCTATCTCGTCGAACAAGACTACGCTATATGGTTTGCGTCGTATTGCTTCGGTGAGTTGTCCACCTTCGTCGTAGCCTACATATCCGGGAGGCGCACCGATGAGTCGAGTGGCTGAGAACTTCTCTTGATACTCCGACATATCTATACGGGTCATCATATTCTCATCGTCGAACAGATAGTCTGCCAACGCTTTTGCCAACTCGGTCTTACCGACACCGGTGGTACCCAAGAATATGAACGAACCTATCGGGCGTTTAGGATCTTGCAATCCGGCACGGCTACGGCGAATAGCATCGCTGACAGCCTCAATGGCCTCGTCTTGACCTACGACACGCTTGTGGAGTTCTTCCTCCAAGTGTAGCAGTTTGTCGCGCTCTGACTGCATCATCTTTGTTATGGGGATACCTGTCCAGCGGGCTACTACTTCGGCTATATCATCCTCGTCCACTTCCTCTTTGATCATGCTTTCACCTGACATCGAGTGTAGGGCGTCTTGTGCGGCTTTGATGTTCGCCTCGGCTTGCTGAATCTTGCCATAGCGTATCTCGGCTACTTTGCCGTAGTTGCCTTCGCGCTCCGCAACTTCAGCCTCGTGCTTCATCTCCTCGATGTGCGCTTTCTCGTTTTGGATAGTAGCAACATAGCCTTTCTCCTTATCCCAACGCGCTTCCATCTCAGAAGACTGTGCTTTGAGGGTCCTAAGTTGCTCTTCGATACCTTTCAGTTTCTCGGTATCGTTTTCACGCTTAATTGCCTCGCGCTCAATCTCGAGTTGCTTAATCTGACGGTCGAGGTTATCCAACTCCTCCGGCTTAGAGTCCACTTCCAAACGCAGTTTAGCAGCAGCCTCATCGACGAGGTCGATAGCCTTATCGGGGAGGTAACGGTCGGTAATGTATCGTGTAGAGAGCGTAACGGCGGCGATGAGTGCATCATCCTTGATACGCACTTTGTGGTGTGTCTCGTAGCGCTCTTTGAGTCCACGGAGGATACTGATTGTAGCGGCCTCATCAGGTTCGTCCACCATGACTACTTGGAATCGGCGTTCGAGTGCCTTATCCTCTTCAAAGTACTTTTGGTACTCATCGAGTGTGGTAGCACCGATAGCCCGTAGTTCGCCTCGTGCCAGTGCCGGCTTGAGGATGTTGGCAGCGTCCATTGCACCGCTTGACTTTCCTGCCCCGACCAAGGTATGAATCTCATCGATGAACAGGATTATCTCGCCAGCAGCGGCAACGACCTCATTGATAACGCCTTTGAGTCGCTCCTCGAACTCACCTTGGTACTTAGCACCTGCGATGAGTGCACCCATATCGAGGGAGTAGATTTGTTTCTTCTTCAGGTTCTCGGGGACATCGCCTCTGACGATACGATGTGCCAATCCCTCGACGATAGCCGTTTTACCCACACCGGGCTCGCCTATCAGAATAGGGTTGTTCTTGGTGCGTCGGCTAAGAATTTGCAGCACACGACGAATCTCGTCGTCCCGTCCAATCACGGGGTCGAGTTTACCTTGTTGCGCCCGTTCGCAAAGGTTGATAGCGAACTTCTGCAGGTTCTCGTTCTGCTGATTGGTGTTGTTGTAGTTGTTATTATTCATAGTTAAAATCTCCTTTCTTTGTTTAGGTGTTGTGCTTCTTCTAATGTGAATCGGCTCAACGCTTGACACTCCAAATAGCGCAAAATATGTACCATAAGCGATAATACTGACAAAATGGCAGAATAATGCGATCTCCCCAAGCCCCTCCAAAGGAGGGGATGTGCAGAGCGAGAGTAAAAGAATGCGTGATTCAATGCATAATGCATAATTAAGAATGCATAATGCATAGTATTTATGCCGTAATTTGGTCTTTGATTCTTCGGAGGTGGTTCGGAGGTGATTCGGAGAATGCCTTACAATGCATAATGCATGTGTCGTCCTGAAAAAGGTTGACCAAATTGTGGCTTAAGTAGGGATGTTGGTTGACTCTGCTTGCATAATCAGAAAAAAAGCAGTAACTTTGCAGTCGATATTAGAAAGATATACTAAGATGCATAGACTACAAGATAAGATGTGCGAACTGATGGCCAAAGAACCCGATGCCATACGAGTCATCAGTCGCTTTGGTCTATCGATGGGCGTTGGGGAAAAGACCATCGAAGAAGTATGCCGCGAGCATGGTGTACACTGTGCGACATTTTTGGCAGTAGTGAACTATAAGACTGACCATGTGGCAGATATAAAGCCCGAAGAAGTGGACTTAGACACGCTGCGTATGTACTTGCGCAATGCACATGCGTATTTCATCGATTTTCAATTACCGCGCATCCGTAGAGACTTGATAGAGGCTATCAATCCCGCCGATACGACCAGTCAGATACCTATGCTGATACTACGATTCTACGATGAGTATGTACAGGAGATACGCACCCATATCGAGCATGAGAACGAGGGGATATGGGAGCAACACGCACAAGATGACCAGAACATCACGACTAAGTTCTCGGAGATAAAGAACTTGATTATCAAGTACTACCCGAGCGAGACGAGCGATGTGAAACATACCTACGCCATCATCAGCGTGATGAATGACCTCTTCGACATAGAGCAAGACTTCTCCACCCATTGTGCCATAGAAGACGATATATTGACTCCTGCGATAGAATTGGATAAGAAATGCCAGAGCGCAGCAAAAAGCGATGAGGCACAGGCTACGGAAGGACTGAGCGAACGGGAGAAAGATGTGCTGATACAATTAGTGAAAGGGCTGAGCAACAAGGAGATAGCCGATGTACTCTGTATATCTACCCATACGGTAATCACTCACCGCAAGAACATCACACGCAAACTCAATATCCACTCGACGGCAGGACTGACTATCTATGCCATTGTAAACCACCTTGTGGACATAGAGCAACTGCAAACACTATAACCGAATTATGCTTCGACGCGTAGAGAAATATATCCGCGACCAACGATTGCTAGCAAAAGGCGACCGTGTGCTGGTATGCATAAGCGGCGGAGCAGACAGCGTAGCCCTACTGGATGTACTACACAGGGCGGGTTATGCGTGTGTGGCAGCACATTGCAACTTCCACCTACGCGGGGAAGAGAGCATGCGCGATGAGCGGTTTGTACGCACGCTATGCGAGCAGATGGGAGTGAGGTTGCTGGTGCGCGATTTCGATACCTTGGACTACGCTCGCACTAATCGATTGGGGATAGAGGTAGCGGCGCGCAACTTACGCTACGATTGGTTTGGGGAAGCGGCACAAGCAGAACATTGCCAAGCCATAGCCGTAGCACACCACCAAAACGACCAAGCCGAGACGATACTGATGAACCTGCTGCGAGGCACGGGGATAAGAGGACTATGCGGTATGCGACCGATAGCCAATAACCCATTACACCCGGACGGCATAAAGGTGATACGCCCATTGCTCTGCACGACACGCGATTACATAGAGTACTACCTAAAGAGCAAACGGCACCTCGAATGGGTAACCGACTCAACCAACGCAGATACAGCGATAGCACGCAATGCCATCCGTGCGGAGTTGGCACAATGCAGCAAAGCCGAGATAGAGAATATCGCCCACACGGCAGAGTACCTGCAAGGCTATGTAGATATGATAGAAGGAAAAGATACACGCGAAGCGGGTATAGCAAGACTATACGAGCAACTTCGCGAGTATAAATTCCCCGAAATAGAAAAGATATATGAGGCGTTGCAACGCGGGGAAGGCGGCAAGACATTCTATGCACCGAACCATACTGCGACCATCAAACGACGCAAACTGATGATAGAAGAGCGACCCGAAATGATACGATTGGGCATCATAGGTTATCCGCTGGAACATAGTTTCTCAGCACGATACTTTGCGGAAAAGTTCCAACGCGAGCATATACGCGGTGAGTATCGGCTCTACCCGCTCGCACCCGATGCGTTTGAGCGCACGGGCGAAAGCGAATCGGAGGTAGAGAGATTGCTCAACACATTAGACGGACTGAACATTACCTACCCTTATAAAGAGAAAATCATCCATTATTTGGAGCGATTGGATGAGACGGCACAAGCCATAGGAGCCGTGAATGTAGTATGCGGCAAAACCGGCTACAACACGGATTGTATCGGATTTATGGAAGCCTTACGCCCACTACTATTGCCGACGGACAAGCAAGCCTTAGTATTGGGTACGGGCGGTGCCGCCAAGGCGGTGATGTACGGACTAAGGCAGTTGGGAATAGGCTATATGGTAGTGAGCCGCACACCCAAAACGGGACAACTGACCTACGCAGACCTAAACGAAGAGACGATACAGGCACATAGTATCATTATCAACTGCACTCCGCTAGGGATGTTGCCCAATATAGATACTTGTCCCGACCTACCCTACTCGCTGCTGACCGACCGACATCTGCTCTTCGATTGTGTGTACAACCCCGCAGAGACTCTGTTCCTCCACAAAGGACGGCAGCAAGGGACACGCACCAGCAACGGATTGCAAATGCTCTACGGGCAAGCCGAAGCCGCATGGAAAATATGGAGGGGCGGCAAGTAAGAATTATGAATTTTGAATTAAGAATTATGAATATGAAACGACTGACAACAGCACTCTTGGGATTAGGCATCATGCTGACAGTTTCGGCACAGACCGTGCAAGAGAACGAGATGGCAATAGTATATTATATGCCTGAAAATCAACTCGTATTCGATGTAGAATATACCGAAGAGGTATTAGAAGCAGGTCCATTCTTTCTGTTCGCAGAGAAGTATTTAGGTACGGACGATGTAATAGAGCAGAATCAGACCATCTACCACTTGACCGGTGTGCGCACAGCGGTGGCTACCCAGGCTGACTATAGCAGAGCCTACAAAGTGGTACCGGAAAAAGAGATGCAAATGCAACTGCTTTCGCTCACCAAAGACGGGTTGCTATACGGATATAATGTATGCCAACCGACGAAATCTCACACTAAGAAAACCGAGAAAGAAGAGCGTCTGCGCCCAAAGCGTGCAAAGGTAATGCCATTGTTTGAGGAACAAATAATAGCCCCCACGCTGCAACAGAAAGCCGAAGGCGTTGCTAAACAAATCTACCGCATACGGGAAACACGCCTATACATATTGAGTGGTGAGATAGACCATGCACCTGCCGACGGAAAGGCTATGGAGTTGGTACTTAAAGAACTGGATAAACAAGAGCGACAACTAACCGAACTCTTTACCGGCAAACGCACTATCAAACGATTGCATAAACGCTTGACCTATATCCCCAGCAGGAGCGAGGAATATGCACTGCTTTACTTCTCGGAAGATAACGGAATAACGACCGAAGAAGACGCAAGCGGCAGTCCGTTGCTGCTGACGATAGTGGCACACAAACAGGTGAAGACGGCAGGTAGTCAGCCGGATAAGAAAGCCCCACAACCCTCGCAGATATACTACAACCTGCCCGGTTCGGCAGACTATGCCGTAACCTACCAAGACCAAGTATTAGCCGAGAAAAGCCTGCCGATTGCACAATTTGGTGTAGCAATGCCATTGGCTCGCAGTCTATTCACCGGCAGTGTACTACCGCAGATAGTACTCAACACGCAGACGGGCAACATACAAACGATAGCAACAGAACCGGAAAGCAATACCAGCAAATAGACGACGGTTCTTATAGACGGGGCAGATTGCCGGCAACGGATAACGAAGATACAAATAAGGTATGACATTTCGCAGAACACTACTCACTTTGCTGCTTGCGTGTACGATGTACGGAGCATACGCACAGGAAATCAACTGCACGGTAACCATCAACTCAGACCAAGTGCCGGGTAGCAACAAGTCGGTTTTCAACACATTGCAGACATCGATAGAGGAATATATGAACCAAAATCGATGGACAAATATGACCTTCTCAGCCAAAGAGAAGATAGAATGCAGTATGATGATCATCGTTAAATCGGTATCGGACAACGCCTTTACATGCGAAATGCAGTTGCAGAGCCGACGCCCCGTGTACAACACGACCTACACGACACCGCTCATCAACTTCAAAGACAACAATTTCAACTTTACCTATCAAGAGTTCGACCGATTGGAATACCAGCAAAACCAATTCACCACTAATCTGACAGCGATGTTGGCCTACTACTGCTATCTAATCATCGGCTATGATATGGATTCGTTCTCTCGCTTGGGCGGAACACCATACTTTCAGGCTTGCGAAGACATTGTGTCTGCCTGCCAATCAGCCTCGATGGAAAGCTTGGAGCAGAAAGGTTGGTTGGCCTTTGACAGCAATCGCAACC
Source organism: uncultured Bacteroidales bacterium (assembly GCA_900542355.1). Classification (GTDB taxonomy): domain Bacteria; phylum Bacteroidota; class Bacteroidia; order Bacteroidales; family Paludibacteraceae; genus Colicola. Next base: position 23,582 of record UQNE01000012.1, read on the forward strand.
GCTATGCGCTCATCAACAACCTAATGGACGAGGCATTCAGAAAGTATAGAGAGTATTTCTACGAATACCACCGCTTGGGCTTAGACGAGATGCAAGCCAATGTAGCCAACGGAAGGGCGCGTATAGCCAACGGCATAAGTGTGCTACGCGATGCCAACCGCGCACGGCCTGCCACCTTTGTGGTAAACGCCTTCTTAGACGCTAAGTCGGACGAGTTGGTGAACATATTTCAAAAAGGTACGGACGCCGAGAAGAAATCGGTATATGAGATACTGATAGATGTGGATCCGACACGCCAATCAACCTACGACAAAATAACCGCCAACAACTAACAATATGAATATCAGCAGTTTTACCCTAAGCAGCCGTATCTGCTCGACAGCGGAGATTCGACAGATTGCACACAACAGCAAGACCCCATACACCTTGATTTTGCTCAAACCCGAGATTGATTGGGTATATAGGGCGCAAGAACGAATGGTGCAAGTAATGGAAATGACCGATGCAACCATGGTGTATGCCGACCACTTCCAGAGAATAACGGAGGGCGAGCAAACGACCAGCAAAGAAGCACCCGTAATCGATTATCAGATGGGGGCGTTGCGCGATGACTTTGATTTTGGGGCCGTAACGCTATGGCGCACGGACAGATTGCAACAGATTGTAAATAAGGCAGATACCGATTATCAGTATGCCGGGTTCTACGATTTGCGCTTGCGGGCCACTGAAGGTAAGATGGGGGATTGCGGGCTGGTACATATCCCGGAATACCTATACTACGAAGTGGAGACCGACACTCGCAAATCGGGGGAGAAACTCTTTGACTATGTAGATCCTCGCAACCGCAGTGTGCAGATAGAGATGGAGCAATGCGTTACCCGACACCTAAAGGTTATCGGAGCCTATCTGACGCCCGGGGAATACAAGGATTTGAGCAGCCTGCCGCAGGTGGAAAGCCATGTAACCGTCAGTGTGATAATACCTTGCAAGAATCGTGTGCGCACCGTAAGAGATGCGATAGAGAGTGCACTAAGTCAGCGTGTAGAGGAGGCGTACAGATACAATGTATTTGTAGTGGATGACAACTCGACCGACGGCACGCAAGAGGTGATTGGCGAATGCGTAGAAGCCAACAGGTTGCTCCGCCAGACCAACCCCAACGCTCCGGAACTCATCTATATTGCGCAAGACAAGAGTTGGCACGCCATCGGTGGTAACTGGAACATTGCGATACACGACCCGAGGTGCGGCAAATATGCCATTCAGTTGGATTCCGACGACACCTACCACGATGAGACGACCGTGCAACGCTTTATCGATGTTTTTGAAAACGGGTGCTACGGAATGGTAGTAGGCACCTATCAGATGACGGACATAGACGGCAACAAACTCCCGCCGGGCGTGATAGACCATAGGGAATGGACAGAGGATAACGGGCGCAATAACGCATTACGAATCAACGGATTAGGTGCACCGCGCGGGTTCTATACTCCCCTACTCCGCACACTCGATTTCCCCACTACGAAATATGGGGAGGACTATGCCGTAGGACTGCGTATCTCGCGCGAATACCCATTGGGACGAATCTATGATGTGGTGTACAACTGCAGACGCTGGGAGGATAACTCGGACGCCAACTGCGATATTCCTACGATGAACCGCAATAACCTATACAAGGACAGACTGCGCACATGGGAACTGATGGCGAGAATGCGGTGAGTTTTAGTTTATTCGTTGATTGGTTGATGCGTGGTTGATGTTAGTTTATGCGTTTATTGGTTGATTAGTTTATTATTTTAGATGAAAGTGCGTGTCGGGATATTGACTGCTCCGCATATCGACTATGAGAAGTGCGGTAACACATTCGTAATCAGGAATGTGCGTATCGGTATTGGTTTTCACTGGGATAGATACGAAGAGCAAGTTTTTGAGGGGGAATTGGAGATTCTTCGCAATGCTGACGGCACAGAAACGGCGGTGAATATCATCGATATAGAGGACTATCTAACGAGCGTTATCTCATCGGAGATATCGGCTGACAGTCCGATAGAACTGCTAAAAGCGCATGCGGTGATTTCTCGCAGTTGGGTAGCAAGTGCCATAGAGCAACACAACACGGGACATATCGGATATGATGTGTGCGGCGATGACCACTGCCAACGATACGAAGGCATACTGCGGCGCAATGAGCGAGCCCAAGCCGCCGTAGAAGCAACGAGGGGCGAAGTGCTCGTGTATGGTGCGGGAGAGGAAAAGACTATTTGCGATACACGCTACCATAAATGCTGCGGGGGAAAGACGGAGAACTACGAGACCTGTTGGGAGTATAAGCATATACCCTACCTAAGTCCTGTAGATTGTCCATACTGTGCGAAAGCCGTTGGTAATGAGCGACTTCTGCGAATGGTACTCAACAACTACGACCAAGAGACACACGATTTTCACGATTGGATAGTGCGCTACAGCCAAGAAGAGATACAAGACATCATACGACAGAAATCGGGCATAGAGTTTGGAGAGATAGTAGCCTTGCGACCGCTGAAACGAGGGGTATCGGGGCGCATATATTCGCTAGAAATAATAGGCACGAAGCATAGAGAGGTGATTGGCAAGGAACTGAAAATACGCCAATGGCTCAGCCGAAGTTGCCTCTACTCATCGGCATTTGACTGCGAGGAAACATACAGCGGGGAAAACTCGGATATTGCTTCTGAAAGTAGGCGTATTCCTGCCGGTTTTACGCTGAAGGGACACGGCTGGGGACACGGAGTAGGACTATGCCAGATAGGTGCTGCTGTAATGGCGGACGAAGGGGCAACCTATACGCAAATACTATCTCATTACTACCCAGGAGCAAGGATAGAGAGGATACGAGCGGAGGAGGTCTTTGTATAAAGAGGGATGGGGGAAAGCATAAAGTAAACAAATTATTGCTCGTACATTTATTTATAGAATATGCTCATTACTGTACAGTTTGCTTAAAAACTGCACAAATATAAATTTGTACAAACCATTTTTTTGTTGTATCTTTGTCATCGAAATAGAAATATACTGCAATGAAAGCAAAACCATTTGTCAAATGGGTAGGCGGAAAAACGCAACTCATTGACCAACTCGAAGCAATGCTTCCTGCTGACTTTGACCAATGGGAGAATGTTACTTACATTGAGCCTTTTGTGGGCGGAGGAGCAATGCTCTTCTATATGTTACAAACACACTCCAACATCAAGTCGGCTGTTATTAACGACATCAATTCTAATCTCACTACATGCTACCGAGTAGTCAGAGACCAACCCGCAGAATTGATTGCATCTCTAAAAGATATACAGAGGGAGTACTATGCCCTACCTTCTGAAGAACGCAAGCAGTTTTTTATGTGTATGCGTGCGGAGTTTAATACAAAAGCACTCGACCCTATACGCAATACAACTCTGTTCTTTTTCCTAAATCGCACTTGTTTCAACGGCTTGTACCGAGTAAACAAATCAGGGCTTTTCAATGTGCCTTTTGGCAGGTATGAAACCCCTATAATATGCGACCCAAATACGATTTATGCTGATAGCAAATTGCTGCAAAATGTGGAGATACTGACCGGCGACTATCAGCAAACACTGTCGTATGCGAAAGGCAATACGCTCTTTTATTTCGACCCGCCTTATCGTCCGCTTAACCATACCAGCAGTTTCAACGACTACACCAAAGAGGCCTTCAACGATTTGGCACAATGCCGTTTGAAAGAGTTTTGCGACCAAGTAGAACAAGCGGGGTATCATTTTATGCTGAGCAACTCCGATTGCCAGGATATGTTCTTCGACGACCTCTACACCCAATACATCATTGAACGAGTATGGGCTTCGCGCAGCGTGAATGCAAACGCAAGCAAGCGAGGAAAACTGACGGAGATATTGGTACATAATTATCATAACACAAAAAAGGAAGCAATATAAAAAATGGCAGCACATACTTCGGAACAGTTTAATCTCTTTATGTCGCAGTTGCGCGAAACAAACGCAACACTTGACTTCTATTGCGATTTCCGCAAGATAGCGCATAATGTCGCCGATATTGAAATTAGCCTTAATATGCTGAATTATCTTATCGGAAAAACCAATCTTCGTGAGGCTGTAGAAACGCTTTGGAATAGAGATTCTCGTGTCTTTGATGTGATGGATATTCTCATCGCTACACGCAAGAAGGATGACAAAAAGTACATTGACAACGATGGCTCAATGCACTCTGTGCACTCGTTATTTACCTCGGTAGATGGTGTAATGAAGTTTATTGAAAGCACCGGTCTTGACCAGGTATTCAAGAACAAAGAAGTGAAAGACCTGGTAGATTATGTGTTCGGCGTAGAAACAGGTCTTGATACCAATGCACGCAAGAACAGAAGCGGTGATATTACCGAAACACTTGTAGCACGCATTTTTGATAACGGCGGCATTTCTTATCGTGAACAAGTATCGTCAAAAGAATTTCCGCAAATAGCAACCGTGCTCGGTGCCGACCAAAAAATATTTGATTTCACTATTACTGCACACAAAAAGACCTATCTTGTAGAGGTAAATTTCTATTCGGGAGGTGGCTCTAAACTCAACGAGGTGGCTCGCTCTTACACGGATATTGCACCAAAAATAAACGCAGTATCCGACTTTGAGTTTGTGTGGATTACCGATGGCTTCGGTTGGAACTCTGCTCGCAACAAGTTGGAAGAAGCATTTGCTGCCATTCCGAGTATCTATAATCTGACGACAATCAGTGAATTTATTTCTAAAATAAAATAGTATTATGACAAAAAATATCTATTCACATCCTATCGATTTGAAGGAGATCTGCGTTAGGAATGCGCCCCGCAAAGAGTTTGCAAAAGCAATTTCTGATATTGAATATCGTGGTTACGAAGTCGAGCAATGTACTGACGGAAGAAAAATAGTCATCACTAAGCCTGGCGGAAAATCGGTATATGGACATCTAAAAAAGGAAGATATACAAGTCTTTATATACAATCCTACAAATAGTTCTCTATGGCAAATTTCTCATAACCAGATATTTGAAGATATTTCAGAGAAATGCAAAGAAAATGCCGTTAAAGGAAAAGATTTAATCAAATGCTTGGAACGCGTGTATAATGGAGAAGAGCCGGAGGATTTTATAGCAGAAATACTTGCTCTATCCTTTCAAACAGGAGAGCACCCAGAAGAACTAATAAAAGCGTATAAGTGGATTTGGGGACAAGAAGATGTGAATTATCCTAATGGGCAAGGGCGGGATATGTCTTGGCAAAAATACAAGGACTTATTGTCAACATTGTGATTTCTGAATTACTTACATATTCAGACTTTACCCTCCTGCAAGGTGATTGCATGGAGCGACTGAAAGAGATAGAGGACAACTCCATCAACGCTATCTTTGCTGACCCGCCGTATTTTCTGAGCAACGGCGGAATATCTGTGCAAAGTGGCAAGCAAGTATGCGTGGATAAGGGAGATTGGGACAAAGGAGGCACACCCGAACATATCTATCAGTTCAACCGCCAATGGTTGTCGCTATGCCGAAACAAACTAAAAGACGATGGCACTATTTGGATTTCGGGTACATACCACAATATCTTTGTGGTGCAACGCTGCTTGCAAGAATTGGGTTACAAGATACTCAATGTGATTACTTGGCAGAAGTCAGACCCACCACCCAATCTCTCGTGCCGTTATTTTAACTTCTCAACCGAGTTGATTATTTGGGCACGCAAGTACGAGAAAAAACCGCACAAGTTCAATTACGAAACGATGAAGCAACTCAATGGCGGTTCGCAAATGACGGATGTGTGGCGCATTCCGGCAGTGGGGATGTGGGAAAAGACTTGTGGTAAGCATCCGACACAAAAGCCCCTCCGCTTGTTGTATCGCATTGTGTTGGCATCAACGGACGAGGGTGATACTATCCTTGACCCCTTTGCTGGTAGTTCTACAACCGGTATTGCAGCCAACTTGCTCGGTCGTAAGTTCATTGGAATTGAGCAAGATAGTAATTTCATCGAGTTGAGCAAATGCCGTCGTGCATTGTTAGACTCCCCTGAAGAGTTGCAAAAACTCCTCCGTAAGATGCGCGAGACACCCGAAGAAACCACTGTGCTTGTTAATCACGCACGCCCAAAGGACTATGAGTTGATGTTAGAAAAAGGCTTATGCTATTTGCGTGCCGGAGATAGTAAAGGTTCTTTGCTAGTGCAAAAAGGATTTGAACGCTTAGGGTATGTACTATTGCATAGCAATGGCGAAAATCCACAGTTATTCAAACTTACAAAAAAAGGCTTTCAGATTTGGACGGCAACGGCATTGCAAGACATAGGTTTTAGTGCAGAGAATGCGCCATATTATGCAGTTTTGCACTTCGATACAAGTACGGCTATACAATATGACCATAGTGTTTCACTCTACCAACGAGTCTATACTAATGTAGCCAAAATCCGTCCACTGAGTGATTTTATGGGAAGCAGATAGTAATACTAAAAAAACAAAAATACAACACAGATAGAGAAATAGAAATTAGGTAGTAGAAAGCGGTATTTTGTAACAAAATGATATTTGAGAATATGGCGTTAGGTCTCGATGAGGTCTCGACAAAGTTTCGACGAAATCGGCTCAAAAACGAAATGGCATTTTGATAGTATTTTTGAGAAATTAATGACAATTCTTTAGTGGGGATTAGTAGAGTTTGCGGGGTGATGTGGGCTTGCGAGGAGACTGATGCGGGATGCGGAGAGAATGATAAAAAGAGGGCATCTACGATTTGTTAGATACCCTCTTTTTTATTTATCGGATTTTAATTCGTTGCGAATTAAATGGTTTTGAGGTATGCAGAGACATTTGCTTCGATGCGGGCAGAGAGAGCGGATGGAGTGAGGCTCTCGGCTTTGGTGAACGGTTCGCCCGTGATATGCTCGTAAAGTTCGATATATCGGTCGGTAATACCACTGACGATAGCGGGCGTCATCTCGGGAACCGTTTGCCCTGCTTTGCCCTGGAAGCCCTCAGACATCAGCCACTCACGGACAAACTCTTTGGAGAGTTGGCGTTGCGGTTCGCCATTGCGGAAACGCTCTGCGTAGCCGTCGGCATAGAAATAACGGCTTGAATCGGGGGTATGTACCTCGTCCATGAGCAGAATCTTGCCGTTGTACTTACCAAACTCATACTTGGTATCGACCAGAATCAGTCCATGTTTAGCGGCAATCTCTTGTCCGCGTTGGAAGAGAGCCAAGGCGTATTGCTCGACCTGTGCGTACTCGTCGGCAGGCACGAGACCCCGAGCGATAATCTCCTCGCGCGAGATGTCCTCGTCGTGGGTACCAATCTCTGCTTTGGTGGTAGGCGTGATGATGGGTGTGGGGAACTGCTCGTTCTCACGCATACCCTCCGGCAAGCGTACACCGCATATCTCGCGTACTCCCGATTGGTAGGCACGCCATGCGCTACCGCACAAGTAACCACGGACAATCATCTCCACCGGATAGCCCTCGCAGCGCAGTCCGACAGAGACCATCGGGTCGGGCGTAGCCAAGAGCCAGTTGGGCACGATGTCGGCTGTATCGCGAAGGAACTTAGCGGCTATCTGATTGAGAATCTGCCCTTTGTAAGGAATACCCTCGGGCAAGATGACATCGAAAGCCGAGATACGATCGGTAGCCACCATGCAGAGCAAGTTCTGACCGAGGAAATAGACATCGCGTACCTTACCATGATACACGCCCGTTTGACCAAGGAACGAGAAAGAAGTTTGCGTTAATGCGTTCATAATAAGTTTATTCGTTGATAAGTTTATTAGTTGTTTAATAGGTTTTACTTATACTCATCCCACGAGCGGATGTCGAGGTCATCGAGGCTAATCGTACAGAAAGCATTGATGAACGCTGCCGCCAGACGGGGGTTGGTGAGCAACGGGATATTGAGATCGACTGCTGCACGGCGTACCGGGTAGGACTTATCCTGCGAAGGATCGGAAACGATGTCTTTTGGAATGGAGACGACCATATCTATCTTGTGCGCATGCATGAGTTCGAGTGCCTGCGGCTGCATATCCTTGTCGTGGGGGTGATAGACGAGGGTAACGGGAACGCCTATCTCATCGAAGAAACGCGCCGTACCCGGAGTAGCATAGAGCAAGTAGCCATGCTCGACGAGTTGGCGTGCAGCATCTTGAAGCGCCACTTTGTTTTTGGCTCCACCGATAGTGAACAGCACCGATTTCTTGGGGATACGCTGCCCGACGGAGAGCATAGACTGCAGCAAAGCATGGTTGGCATCATCACCGAGGCAGCCGACCTCACCCGTAGAAGCCATATCGACACCCAAGACGGGGTCGGCATTCTGCAAGCGATTGAAGGAGAACTGCGATGCCTTGACACCGACATAATCGAAGTCGAAAAGCGACTTTGCCGGTTTCTCGACAGGGAGATGGAGCATGATGCGCGTAGCGATGTCTATGAGATTGATTTTGAGTACCTTAGACACGAATGGGAAGGAGCGTGAGGCACGCAGGTTGCACTCGATGACCTTAATCTCGTTATCACGGGCGAGGAACTGGATATTGAAGGGACCGGATATTTTCAATTCGCGAGCGATATTGCCCGAAATCTTCTTGATACGGCGCACGGTCTCGACATAGAGTTTCTGTGCGGGGAACATGATTGTAGCATCGCCCGAGTGGACACCTGCAAACTCGACATGCTCGGAGATGGCATAGGCGATGATCTCGCCATCACGCGCCACGGCATCCATCTCGACCTCTTTGGTATTGAGCATAAACTTAGAGATGACGACAGGGTGCTGCTTAGAGACATTGGCTGCGAGTTGGAGGAACTTGGTGAGTTGCTCTTGGTTGGAACAGACATTCATTGCCGCACCCGACAAGACATACGACGGGCGCACCAAGACCGGGAAGCCGACTTTATCGATGAAACATTGCACATCGTCCATCGAAGTGAGGGCACTCCATTCCGGTTGATCCACGCCAATACGATCCAACATAGCGGAGAACTTATCGCGGTCCTCGGCATTGTCGATTGATTGGGCGGAAGTACCGAGAATAGGCACTCGCTGCGCATCGAGTTTGAGGGCTAAGTTGTTGGGTATCTGTCCGCCGGTGGAGACGATGACACCAAACGGATTCTCGAGTTCGATGATGTCCATCACGCGCTCAAAGGTGAGTTCGTCGAAATAGAGACGGTCGCACATATCGTAGTCGGTGGAGACCGTCTCGGGGTTATAGTTGATCATCACCGAGCGGTAGCCATTGTTGCGAATAGTCTGCAACGCCTGGACACCGCACCAGTCGAACTCGACCGATGAACCGATACGATATGCCCCCGATCCAAGCACGATAATCGATCGATGGTCTCCCACATACTGCACATCGGATTGCGTGCCGGAATAAGTGAGATAGAGGTAGTTGGTCTGCGCCGGATATTCGGCAGCCAGAGTATCGATCTGCTTGACGACAGGCAGGACACCGATAGACTTGCGATAGGTGCGAAGCATAAGGACGGCAGCATCCATATCCATCTTCTGCCCCAGCCCGATAGCGCGGGCAATCTGGAAATCGGAGAAACCTTGCTGCTTAGCACGGCGGAGAAGGTCGGCATCGAGTTTATCCAACGACTCTACACGGCGCAAGCGCGCATCGGTTTGGATGATATGGTCGAGGCGTTGCAAGAACCAACGGTCGATACGGGTGAGGGCGTGTATGCGGTCGATAGAATAGCCCTCGTACATAGCCTGTGCGATAGCGAAGATACGCTTGTCGGTAGGTGCGGAGAGGGCTGCATCCAAGTCATCGACATGGAGGGCTTTGTTCTCGGTGAAACCGTGCATCCCCTGCCCTATCATACGCAGACCTTTTTGAATAGCATCCTCGAAAGTGCGACCAATAGCCATCACCTCGCCGACTGATTTCATAGACGAACCGAGTTCGCGATTGACGCCACGGAACTTAGACAAATCCCAACGAGGAATCTTGCAGACTACATAGTCGAGTGCGGGTTCAAAGAACGCGGGAGTGGTTTTGGTCACGCTGTTGTTGAGTTCAAACAAGCCGTAGCCCATACCCAGTTTGGCTGCCACAAATGCCAAGGGGTAGCCCGTAGCCTTGGACGCTAGCGCAGAGGAGCGCGACAGACGCGCATTGACCTCGATGACGCGATAGTCCTCGGACTCGGGGTCGAAAGCATACTGCACATTGCACTCGCCGATGATACCGATATGGCGAATGATCTTGATAGCAAGCGCACGCAGTTTGTGGTACTCGGCATTAGTGAGCGTCTGCGACGGAGCGATGACGATAGACTCGCCCGTATGGATACCGAGCGGGTCGAAGTTTTCCATATTACAGACGGTAATACAGTTGTCGTATCGGTCGCGCACGACTTCATACTCAATCTCCTTCCAACCTTTGAGCGATTTCTCAACCAGCACTTGCGGGGAGAAAGAGAAGGCTTTTTCGGCCAGGGCATTGAGTTCCTCCTCGTTGTCGCAGAAGCCCGAACCCAATCCGCCGAGGGCATAAGCCGCACGAATGATAACGGGATAGCCCAAGTCGGAAGCCGCCTTGCGCGCTGCCTCGATAGACTCGCAAGCCTCTGATTTGATGGTCTTTACGCCAATCTCGTTGAGCCGCTCGACGAAGAGTTCGCGATCCTCGGTATCGATGATGGCTTGGACGGGTGTACCCAGCACTTGAACGCCGTATTTCTCCAAAACGCCCGAGCGATAGAGTTCTACACCACAGTTGAGAGCCGTCTGCCCACCAAAGGAGAGAAGGATGCCATCGGGACGCTCTTTGGCGATGATACGCTCGACGAAATAGGGCGAAACCGGCTCGAAATAAATCTTGTCGGCAATACCTTCGGAGGTCTGCACGGTAGCGATATTGGGGTTGATGAGCACTGTGGTAACTCCCTCTTCGCGAAGGGCTTTGAGTGCCTGCGAACCCGAATAATCGAACTCGCCCGCCTCACCGATTTTCAAGGCACCGGAGCCTAATATGAGAACCTTATTTATATTGTCTAACTTCATATTCTATTTTCAATTTAACCATTATGGAATTGCCGATGTGCGGCATATCATTATCAGAGACCTCGTACTCGATTGATGAACTCATCGAAAAGGAACTCGGTATCGACAGGTCCGGAGCATGCCTCTGGGTGGAACTGGGCGGAGAACCAGGGGAGCGACTTATGGCGGATACCCTCGTTGGAGCCATCGTTCATATTGACAAACAGCGGTTCCCAATCGGCTGCCAGCGTGGTAGTATCGACGGCATAGCCATGGTTCTGCGATGTAATGAGGCAGCGATCCGTACCCACTTGGCGCACCGGCTGATTGTGGGAACGATGACCATATTTGAGTTTGTAGATAGTAGCACCTGCCGCCTTACCGAGCAATTGGTTGCCCATACAGATACCCATAAGCGGACGCACCGTAGCGGGGTCAGCCTTAGCCTGCTCAGAGAGCATAAAACGGCGGATATTCTCTACGGCCGCCACGCAAGTATCGGGGTCGCCCGGTCCATTGGAGAGGAAGAGACCATCGAAATCCAATGTATTAAAATCGTAGTCCCACGGTACGCGAATCACCTCTACACCGCGGCGGATAAGGCAACGGATGATATTGTGCTTGACACCACAATCAACCAAAAGCACTTTTTTCGGTGTGTCCTCGACAGGAACGGCGGGCGCATAGCGAATGACCTCTTTGGTAGAGACCTTATCCACAAAATTGACGCCGGCATACTGCGCTTGGGGTGCCTCTTCGCAGCCCTCGATGGTGATTGTACCCATCATCACACCATTCTCACGGAGCAGTTTGGTGAGGGCACGCGTGTCGATCCCCGTGATCCCCGGGATATGCTCTCGGCGCAACCAGTCGCTCAATGACTCTTGGGCATTCCAATGGGAGTACTCACCGCTGTATTCCGACACGATGATAGCCGAAGCATAGATACGATCGGACTCCATAAATGTGGCAAGTCCGTTGGGCTCAACAGTGAACGGTGGGACGCCATAGTTACCAATAAGCGGATAGGTCAGCACCATCAACTGCCCAGCATACGAAGGGTCAGTAAGCGACTCGGGATAGCCCGACATGGCTGTATTGAACACGACTTCGCCCGATACGGACGCCTCGTAGCCGAACGAGGTGCCTACAAAAGTGGAGCCGTCTGAGAGACGCAAGATTGCTTTACTCATTATTCTTTGGGTTATAAAAAATTGGTTCTAAAACTGAGAAATAGATTCTTCGACATAGTCGATAAACGCTTGATTCAAGCGACGGACACCCCCGGGTGTGGGGAAATCGCCCGAGAAATACCAATCGCCCGGGTGGTCGGGACAAGCAGTATGCAGACCCTCGATGGTCTGGAAGATAATCTCCACGGGACTGGTAACCTCGGGACTACGAAGCAGTTGTGCCATCTTAGCCGACACCTCTTCGTCGGAGAACGGCTCGTAGATAAGGCGCACATAGTTCTGATACTGCTCTTTGGGCAGCCCTTGCTCCATAGCATCACGCTGCTTGAGGCAGAGTTGGTAAACCTCATCGATACGCCCTTGCATTCCGCGATCACGGAGCAATGCAATGGCTGCTTTGAAGGCGATGAACTCGGAGAAACGCGCCATATCGATACCGTAATAATCGGGGTAGCGTATCTGCGGAGAGGAGGAGACAAAGATGATCTTCTTGGGTTGCAGACGGTCGAGAATACGAATGATTGACTCGCGCAAAGTGGTGCCACGCACGATCGAATCATCGATGACCACGAGGTTGTCGATATGCGGACGGATGGTGCCGTAGGTGATGTCATAGACATGGGCGGCAAGGTCGTTGCGCGAGTTGGACTCGGTGATAAAAGTACGCAGTTTGATATCTTTCCACACCACTTTCTCTCGGCGAACGGGCTTGCCCGTGAGGCGTTGAACCTCGTCAGTCATACCGTAGTATGCCACTTCTGCCGTATTGGGGATAAACGAGAATACGGTATTCTCCACATCGTTGTCGATACTCTCCAATATCTTAGGCACGAGAGCGGCACCGAGTTGCTTACGCTCGAGATAGATGTCTCGGTCGGATCCACGCGAGAAATAGATACGCTCGAAGGAACAAGCCTGCAGGCGATGCGGTTCTAAGATCTGCTGCAGACGAATCTGCCCCTCTTGCGATACGATGATTGCCTGACCGGGGAGCAACTCATGTACCTCCCCGATTGGCACATTGAAAGCCGTTTGCAGCACAGGGCGTTCGCTGGCTAAGACCATGACTTCGTCGTTGTAGAAATAGAACGCAGGGCGTATTCCCCACGGGTCGCGCATAGAGAAGGACTCGCCGCTACCCGTCATACCGCACATCACATATCCTCCATCCCACAACGGACTGCAATCACGAAGGACATTGGCCACATCGATATGCTGCTCGATGTATTGCGTGATGGCCATTCCTGCAAGCCCCTGCTTCTTGGCGATGTCGTACAAGCGGTCGGACTCACGATCGAGGCGATGCCCCAACTGCTCCAAGAGGACATAGGTATCGGAATTGATACGAGGGTGCTGACCTAACGACTTGAGGTGTGCAAAGACCTCATCGACATTGGTCATATTGAAGTTGCCGCACATCACGAGATTGCGTGCGCGCCAGTTGTTGCGACGCAAGAAAGGATGCACATACGATATGCCGCTCTTGCCCGTAGTGGAGTAACGGAGGTGTCCGAGGTACATCTCGCCTGCATACGGCACATAATGCTCGGCATAATCGGGGTCGCGCAAGAAAGCGGGATCGTACTCCGCTATTTTCTTCTGTACCTCGCCGAATATCTCGGTGATAGCACCGCTACCCAAAGCACGCTCACGGAAGATAAACTCCTCGCCTGCCTCGGCTTGCATCTTCACGCACGCCAAACCGGCACCCTCTTGACCGCGGTTGTGCTGCTTCTCCATGAGCAAGTACAACTTATTGAGTCCGTACTGCCATGTTCCGTATTTCTCGTGATAGAAAGAGAGCGGTTTGAGCAGGCGCACCATAGCCACACCGCACTCGTGTTTCAGTTGTTCCATCTGAGTTGAATAGTTGATAAAAAGCGACTTATCTGACGATTGTTTCTGAGCGTTCGGGGCCTACGGAGATGATACTTACCGGTACGCCAGTGTACTGCTCGATGAAAGCGATGTAGTCTTTGAGCGGTTGCGGCAGTTCGTCGTAGGTTCGGCACTTAGAGACATCGGATTTCCAACCGGCAAACTCCTTGTATATCGGTTCGATATTGGTGTCGGTTGCCTCGAATGGGAAATAGTCGATCTCTTTGCCCTCTAAGCGATAGCCGACGCAGACACGGATAGTATCAAAATCGTTCATCACATCCGATTTCATCATAATGAGGTGGGTGGTGCCGTTCATCATAGCCGTGTAGCGCAGTGCTACCAAGTCGAGCCACCCGCAACGGCGAGGACGCCCTGTGGTAGCCCCGAACTCGTGTCCGATACGGCGCAAGGTCTCGCCAGTCTCGTCGAACAACTCGGTGGGGAATGGTCCGGCACCTACTCGTGTGCAGTAGGCCTTGAAGATACCATAGACTCTGCCAATATGTGCGGGTGCAACGCCAAGTCCGGTGCAGACACCTGCACAGAGCGTAGAAGAGGAAGTAACGAACGGATAAGTACCGAAATCGACATCCAGCAGCGAGCCTTGTGCGCCCTCCGCAAGTATGGATTCGTTTTGGCGAAGCAGTGCATTCACCTCAACTTCGTTGTCGATGATAGGGAACTGCTTGAGCGATTCGCACGCATTGAGCCATGCTTGGTCGTCCACCTCCACATTGCCCAACTGCTGCAAGTGCATTGCCTTGAGCGCATTGTAGCGCTCCATAAAATCCGCACGCAGAATATCGCCGACGCGCAGACCATTGCGAGCAATCTTATCGGTGTAAGCGGGACCTATACCCTTGCCGGTAGTACCCACTTTGTTTTTGCCTTTCTTTGCCTCCTGCGCTGCATCGAGCAAGCGATGGGTAGGCAGAATCAGATTAGCGCGTTTGGCAATACGCAGCGATGCTTTGACATCGACTCCCATTGCCTCGATAGCGTGAATCTCCTCCATGAGAATGAGCGGGTCGATGACTACGCCGTTGCCGATGATGTTGGTCGTCCCTTGGCGGAAAATACCCGACGGCACAGTATGCAGCACGAAACTGCTATCGCCGAAATAAATCGAGTGTCCAGCATTGGGTCCGCCCTGGAAGCGTGCTACCACATTGTACTGCGAGGCGAGGACATCCACGATTTTGCCTTTGCCCTCATCGCCCCATTGCATGCCTAAAACGACATCTACTTTTTGCATATCTGTTGAGTTTTTTGATTTTCTAATTAGGTAATATAGAGGATCTAGGAAATCTAGATATTCTAGGTATTTTTAGTCTTTGAATACTTTGTTGAAGATATAATCTACCCGCTTCATGTAGTAGTCGAGCGTGAAGCAAGCGTCGATCTCGTCGGGAGTAAGATGCTCGGTGATGGCGGGAGTAGCCTTGAGGTTGTCTTGCATCTCGCCACCTTCCATGAGCGTGCGCATTGCGACCGGTTGCACCAAATCATACGCCTGCTCACGAACAAAACCTTTCTCGATGAGCGCATTCATCACACGCTGCGCGAAGATAGCCCCGTGGGTAAGACCGATATTGCGGAGCATATTGTCGGGATAGACTACCAAATTAGCCAAGACGCCCTCGAAACGCGAGAGCATATAGTCAAGCAACATCGTAGCATCGGGCAAGACAATACGCTCGGTGGACGAATGAGAGATGTCGCGCTCGTGCCAGAGAGCGATGTTCTCCGATGCCGTACACATATATCCGCGCATTACGCGAGCGCAACCGCAGATATTCTCCGAAGAGATAGGATTGCGCTTGTGAGGCATAGCCGATGAGCCTTTTTGCCCTTTGCGGAACGCCTCTTCCACCTCGCGCACCTCTTGGCGTTGCATATTGCGTACCTCGAGAGCCATCTGCTCCAAAGTACCGGCAATGATTGCCAAAGTAGCGATGTAGAAGGCGTGGCGGTCGCGTCCCAAGACCTGGGTAGCGATAGCCGCCGACTTGATACCGAGATGTTGGCAGACATACTCTTGAATCTCGGGCGGGATATTGGCATAGTTGCCCACTGCGCCCGACAACTTACCGGCTTCGACACCGCGTGCCGCCATCTCGAAACGCTCCATATTGCGCTTCATCTCCTCGTACCACAACGCCCATTTGAGTCCGAAACTGGTAACATCGGCGTGCATACCGTGGGTACGACCGATGACGGGTGTGTATTTGAACTCTTCGGCACGGCGTTTGAGCACAGCCATAAACGACTGTAAGTCGCTACGCAACAACTCGTTGGCCTGACGCAAGAGATAGCCATTGGCAGTATCGACAACATCGGTCGAAGTAAGTCCGTAATGCACCCATTTGCGTTCTTCGCCGAGTGATTCACTGACAGCGCGAGTAAAAGCCACCACATCGTGGCGAGTGATCTCCTCTATCTCGTGGATACGATTGACATCAAACTTGGCTTTTTGGCGCAGCAGTTTGACATCCTCAGCAGGCACCACTCCCAATGTGGACCATGCTTCGGCTGCAAGTATTTCCACTTCGAGATAAGCATTAAACTTGTTCTCTTCTGTCCAGATTTTGCGCATCTGTGGGCGCGAATAGCGATCTATCATTATGATTGTTTTATTATGTTCAATTTTTCCTTGTGTTTCGTCGGTCTTAGGTCTCGATTAGGTCTCGACAAGAGTTCGACAAACAGTTACTCTTTTTCGCGTGGCAAAATGTTCACTTTTACCGCCTCTAACGCTGTCTTTGAGCGTGCTAAAGCATCCTCTACGCTATCGCCTGTAGCCAAGACCACACCAAAGCGACGGTGTCCGCATACCTCGGGTTTGCCAAACAGGCGCAGTTGCACGCCCGGTACAGCCAAGGCTTGCTCCAAGCCCGAGAAGGAGACACGATTGGTGTCGCCCTCGATGACGATAGCCCGAGAAGCCGAAGGACCAAAGAAACGCACTTCGGGAATAGGCAGACCCAAGACAGCACGCGCATGGAGCGCAAACTCGGAGAGGTCTTGACTAATCATCGTAACCATACCCGTGTCGTGCGGGCGGGGGCTGACCTCGGAGAAGATGACCTCATCACCGCAGACAAACATCTCCACGCCAAAGATACCATAGCCACCCAGCGCATCGGTGATCTTGCGGGCAATAGTCTGTGCCTTTTGCAGCGCCACTTCGGACATTGCCTGCGGCTGCCACGACTCGCGATAATCACCGTCCACTTGGTGATGTCCGATGGGTTGCAAGAACAGTGTACCGCCGGCATGACGCACGGTGAGCAGAGTAATCTCGTAGTCGAAACGGACAAAGCCTTCGACTATGACACGGCCTGCGCCTGCACGCCCACCCTCTTGACTTGTATGCCATGCCTGCTCTATCTGAGCGGGCGTCTTGACAGTAGATTGTCCATGCCCCGAAGAGGACATAATCGGCTTAACCACACACGGCAGACCTATCTGTTCGACTGCGGCAAGAAACTCATTGTAGTTGTCGGCGAAGATATACTTAGCCGTAGGCAAACCTAATTCTTCGGCAGCCAAACGGCGTATTGCCTCACGATTCATCGTCAGGAAAGCCGCATGAGCCGTAGGGATAACGCGATAGCCCTCCTGCTCCAACTCGACCAAAGTGGGCGTAGCGATAGCCTCCACCTCGGGGATGATAAGCGACGGTTGCTCCTGCTCGACTATACGGCGCAAGGCAGCACCATCTAACATATTGAATACATGGCTGCGATGTGCCACCTGCATAGCGGGTGCATTGGCGTACTTATCGCAGGCTATCACTTCGACGCCGTAGCGTTGGAGTTCGATGGCTATCTCTTTGCCCAATTCGCCGGAACCCAGCAATAAAGCCCGAGTGGCGATGGGGGTAAGGGGTGTTCCTATTGTCATATCTTTTGCTTTTTTCTAGAGGATCTAGTTTTTTCTATAGGATATAGAAAGTCTAGATTTTCTAGGGGCTGATTAGTTGTTTGATTTCAGTTTCATTCTGCGCTCGAAGCACTCGATGGTGTTGCGCATGAGCATGGTGATTGTCATCGGGCCGACACCTCCCGGGACGGGGGTGATACAGCCGGCAATATCTTTGACCGCCTCAAAATCGACATCGCCTACCAAATGACCGTCTTCGGTACGGTTGATACCGACATCGATGACTGCCGCACCCTGTTTGACAAAGTCGGCTGTAACCATTTTGGCTTTGCCGACTGCAGCCACGAGAATATCTGCCTCACGGCATAGCGCAGGCAGGTTCTGTGTGCGGGAGTGGGCAATCGTTACGGTACAGTTCTTATCGAGCAGGAGTTTGGCCACGGGTTTGCCCACGATGTTGCTACGCCCGATGACCACTGCGTGTTTGCCTGCCAATTCAACGCCTGCTCTCTCCAAAAGGACAATGATTCCTTTGGGCGTGCAGGGATAGATACACGGCTGATTGAGCCACAAGCGCGCCACATTCTCGGGGTGGAAACCATCGACATCTTTCTCGGGCGAGATAGCGTCGATCACTTTCTGCTCGTTGATATGTTTGGGCAAAGGCAGTTGCACAAGGATACCATCGACGCTCTCTTTGCGGTTGAGGGTATCGATGGTCTGAAGCAGTTCAGCCTCGCTTACCTCTTCGGGCAACTCGATGAGTTCGCCATCGAAGCCACAATACTCCGTTGCTTTGATCTTACCGCGCACATAGGAGCGCGAGGCGGGGTTGTTGCCCACGATGATGACATCGAGGCACGGTTTGCGACCATATCGGGCAGCCAACTCGACTACCTCTGTTTTCATCTCGTCCTTGAGGGACTGTGAGAGTTGTTTACCATCAATTATCATAAAGCCCAATGCGCAATATCTTTGCGATAGAATAAGTTTTCACAATGAATCTTTTGTATCTCGGAATAGACCTTTCTCTGTGCTTCCTGCACATTTGCACCCGTAGCGATACACATCAGCACGCGTCCGCCGTTGGTCAGGAGTTGTCCATTCTCGCACTTCGTTCCCATGTGGAATATCAGTCCGTCGAAGCAGTCAGTACCCGTGATGACGGCACCTTTCTCGTAGTGGGAAGGATAGCCTTTGGAGGCCAAGACAACGCCCACCGTGGCTTTCTCGTGCCAACGGATTGCCGACAGGTCTGCACCTGTAGCGATGGCATAGAAGACATCGTAAGCATCGGTGTCGAGCAAAGGCAGTATGACCTCGGTCTCGGGATCACCAAAGCGTGCGTTGAACTCGATGACCTTGATGCCTTGCGGCGTTTTCATCAGTCCGCCATACAAGACACCCGTCAGCGGCAGTCCCTCTTTGACCATCCCCGATGCCGTGGCTTGGAGGATATGCTCAAGGGCGAACTGCTCGTCATCAGAGGTGATGAAAGGCAGCGGAGTATAGGCTCCCATACCGCCGGTGTTAGGGCCTTTGTCGCCATCAAAAGCACGCTTGTGGTCTTGTGCCAAAGGCATAGGATAGACCTTTTCGCCCGAAACAAAACACATAAAAGAGAACTCGGGGCCGGTAAGGCAGTCTTCGACCAAAACCCGCCCTTTGCCGAACTCTTCGTTCACCAACATATCACGCAAGGTGCGGTCTGCTTCTTCGTAGTCTTGGGCAATCACCACGCCTTTGCCGGCAGCCAATCCGTCGTATTTGAGTACCACGGGAAAAGCCCCTTGGCGCACATAGGCGGCAGCCT
Organism: uncultured Bacteroidales bacterium; assembly: GCA_900542355.1. Taxonomy (GTDB): domain Bacteria; phylum Bacteroidota; class Bacteroidia; order Bacteroidales; family Paludibacteraceae; genus Colicola. Next base: position 43,399 of record UQNE01000012.1, read on the forward strand.
CTTCGTAGCGGTCGAACGATTGGTAGGCGGCAGTAGGGATATGGTAGCGAGTCATTATCTGCTTGGCAAACTCTTTGGACGACTCGATACGAGTAGCGGCTTGGGTATGCCCGAAAATAGGCATGTTCTCAGCATGGAAAGCATCGACTATACCTGCAGCCAAAGCGGCTTCGGGTCCTACTACCGTGAGATCGATCTGATGCTCTTTGGCGAAAGACAACAGACCTTGCACATCGGTATCTTTGAGCGGTACGCACTCGGCTTGCTCAGCGATGCCCGCATTGCCCGGGGCACAGTAGATCTTGGCTACCTGCGGACTTTGGGACAGAGCGTACACGATAGCGTGCTCGCGCCCGCCACCGCCCACTACTAAAACAGACTTTGTTGCTTGCATATTTGACACCTTATATATTAGTGTTTGAAATGGCGAACGCCCGTAAACAGCATACAAATACCCAACTCGTCAGCCTTGACAATACAATCGTTATCACGGATTGAGCCACCGGGTTGCACGATAGCAGTAACACCGTATTGCGCCGCCAATGCCACTGTATCATCGAAGGGTAAGAATCCGTCGGAGGCGAGGATAAGTCCTTCGGTGAAACCTGCCGCCTGCGCCTCTTTGAGCGCAATCTCCGCTGAGCCGACACGGTTCATCTGTCCTGCGCCGACACCCAGAGTATGTCCGTCTTTGACGACCACGATGGCGTTGGATTTAACATGCTTGACGATGTTCCAACCGAATTGCAAGTCGTGGGTCATGTCGGCCGTCGGTTTGGTTTTGGTAACGCACATCTCGGGAGTGATGGTCTCGATTTGGGTATCTAACTGCTGTACGAGCAGACCGCCGGGAACGGATACATATTGGTTTTGCGGTTCATCAGACGGGGTCATATCGACGATGAGTACGCGCAAGTTCTTCTTGGTAGAGAGGACAGCCAAAGCCTCTTTGGTGAACGCCGGAGCAATGACAATCTCGAGGAAGATAGGCTTCATCCCCAATGCGACCTGCTCGGTAACCTCACGGTTGCAAACGACGATACCGCCATAGATAGACACTTTGTCGGACTCATAGGCTTTCTGCCAGGCCTCTTCGATAGTGGAAGCCACTGCAGCACCGCAAGGGTTCATGTGCTTGAGAGCCACGCAGCAAGGTTCGCTGAAATCACGCACGATATTGAGTGCCGCAGCAGCGTCTTGGATATTGTTGTAGGACATCTCTTTGCCCTGCAACTGAGTGGCACTTGCCAACGAGAAGGGCACCTGTTTAGCCGAAGCGTAGAACTTCGCCTGTTGGTGGGGGTTCTCGCCATAGCGCAAGCCCTGCTTGAGGTCGAACTCGAGGAAGAGTTTCTCGTTGAGTCCGGCTTTCTCACGCATGTAGGTAGCGATGCAGCAATCGTACTCAGCGGTGTGGGTGTATGCTTTGGCAGACAACTCCAAGCGTGTTTGGAGCGTGGTGTTGCCCGTGGCATCGATCTCCTCGAGGACACGCGTGTAGTCAGCGGGGTCGCAGACCACGGTAACATCGTTGTAGTTCTTGGCTGCGGAGCGCAACATAGAAGGTCCGCCTATATCGATTTTCTCGATAGCCTCGGCCATAGTAGTGCCTTCTTTGGCAATCGTCTGACGGAACGGATAGAGGTTGACACAGACCATATCGATCAACTCGATGCCGTTGTCGCGGAGTGCTTGCATGTGGGAAGGTTCATCGCGTCGTGCAAGCAATGCACCGTGTACCTTAGGGTGAAGCGTCTTGACACGGCCGTCGCAGATCTCGGGGAAGCCTGTTACCTCAGAGATGCCGATGGTGTGAATGCCCGCTTCTTCCAGCAGACGCTGCGTACCGCCTGTGGCGATAATCTCCCAGCCGTGCTGCTGCAAGCCCGATACGAACTCTACTAAACCTGTCTTGTCGCTTACGCTTACTAATGCTCTCATATTTTTTGTTCTGCTATTAGTTTGTTTATTGTATTGATGTATAATTCATGTTCTAAGGCGTGCAACATTGCCTCTAATTCGGCAATGTCCTGCCCCTCGTAGGGAACGGCCTGTTGCGAGATAATCTTGCCTCCGTCCATAGTGGCGTCCACATAATGGATAGTAACGCCATATATTTTGACACCATATTCAAACGCCTGCTCTATGGCATGTGCGCCTTTGAAGGCGGGCAGCAGAGAGGGATGGATATTGATGATTCGCTCCGGATAACGGTTGACAAAGGCTTCCGAGAGAAGGCGCATATAGCCTGCCAAGCAGATGAGTTCTACCCCACTCTGCTCCAATAAGAGCGAAATGGCCTGCTCATAGTCGGCTTTGGAGGCATAGTCTTTGGGACAGAAAGCGAAACAGCGGATATGGTGTGCCTTAGCACGGGCGACGACCTCTGCGGAGGGGTGGTCGCAAACGAGCAAAACCACTTGCGCTGCGATACGCCCGCTCTCACAAGCCGATACGATAGCCTCAAAATTGGAGCCCCGTCCACTCGCAAACACTGCCAAACGCTTCTTCATCCTACCGATATTGCCCATTCCTACGATTGAAACAATATATTTACTTGATTGTAACACCCTTTCCCTCAACGATAGTGCCAATGACAGAGGCGTTGAGATGATGTTTTGCCAAGATGTCGATGGCTTGCGCAACTTGGCTCTCGTCGATAGCCAGCACCATACCGATACCCATATTGAAGATGTTGAACATCTCACGGTGCGGGATATTGCCCCACTTCTCCAAGCAACGGAAGACGGGGAGGATAGTCCAACTGCCTTCGCGAATCTCGATACCCTGACCATCGGAAAGGATACGCGGGATATTCTCATCGAAACCGCCGCCCGTGATGTGCGCTACGCCGTGTACATCGAGGGTATGGATGACATCCAGCACCTGCTTGACATAGATCTGCGTAGGTGTGAGTAGCACTTCACCCAGCGTCTTCTCGGTATCCAACTCGGGATAGACGCAACGCAAGTCGAGCGCAGCATCTGCCACAATCTTGCGCACGAGGCTGAATCCGTTGGAGTGGACGCCTGTGGACGGAATACCGACCAGCACATCGCCCACCTTGACCTTGCTGCCATCGATGAGTTTCGATTTCTCTACCACGCCCGTAGTGTAGCCCGCAATGTCGTACTCGCCATTGCCGTACATACCCGGCATCTCTGCCGTCTCACCACCTACGAGGGCGCAACCTGCTTGGCGACAGCCTTCTGCCACACCTGCTACGATTGCCTCCACCTTGGCGGGGATATTATGCCCGATAGCCACATAGTCGAGAAAAATGAGCGGTTCGGCACCCTGTGCCAAGACATCGTTGACGCACATAGCCACGGCGTCGATACCGATTGTGTCGTGCTTGTCTAACTCGAAAGCGAGTTTTAGTTTGGTGCCCACTCCGTCGGTGCCGGAAACGAGAACCGGCTCTTTGATGTTGAGTGCGCTAAGGTCGAACATACCGCCGAATGAGCCGATACCGCCCATAGAGCCTTTGCGCATAGTGGATTTAACATGCGATTTGATGCGGCTTACCACCTCGTATCCTGCTTCGAGGTTGACGCCTGCTGCTTCATAATGTTGTGCCATGTATTTGGTTGTTTTATTTTGCGTTGAACTGTTGGTATGGTGTTCGATCGGTTTTCTTAGGGGAATAACCTATCAATCACCTATTAATCACCTATCAATCTCCTATCAATCACCTATCAATATCCTATTAGTAACTCGGTACAGACTCGGTATTGACTCGGTAGCGGTCCGAGCGGGAGTCGAGGAGGAGTCGAGGAGGATTCGAAGAGGTGCGAGTCGGGTGCGGGGTTCGTGTGGGACAGGTGCGGGGTTCATAATGAGCGGGTCAGCGTTTGCGGAAGTAGCGCACTGCGTTGTCGAAGAGCGACTGGCGTTTCTGACCGCTGATATTCTTGAACACATTGTCCTCGTACCGCTCTGAGTGCGCCATCTTACCGAGTATCTGCCCGTTGGGCGAGATGATTCCCTCAATAGCATAGTAGGAGCCGTTTGGGTTGGCAGGCGATTGCATGGTAGGCTGGAGCGTAACGGGGTCGGCGTATCGGAAAGCCACCTGCCCATTGCGGAACAACTCTGCTGCCAGCGACTCGGAGACAACGAACTTGCCTTCCCCATGGCTGACTGCGATAGTGTGGGCGTCGCCAATCTGCATATTGCTAAGCCACGGACTACGAGTGGTAGCCACAACGGTGGTAACCATCTGCGAGACATGTCGGTTGATGTCGTTGCGGAAGAGCGTGGGCGAGTCGGGAGTTACGCTGCCCGTCTTGCCATAAGGCAGGAGACCGCTCTTGATAAGTGCTTGAAAACCATTGCAGATACCGAGAATCAGTCCACCTCGTGCGATGAGCGATTCGATAGCCGCTGCGACCTTGTGGTTGTTGATGACCGAAGCGATGAACTTACCGCTTCCGTCGGGTTCGTCGCCGGCAGAGAAACCGCCTGCAAACATGAGGATATGTGCACGGTTGATATGCTCGACCATCTCATCGATAGACGCCAAGACATCGGCAGCCGTGAGGTTGCGGAAAATAGTGGTCTCGACCTCTGCGCCCGCTGTGCGCCATGCCTTAGCGGAGTCGTAGTCGCAATTGGTACCCGGGAAAACAGGGATGTACACCAACGGATGTTCGACGGGTTCGCCCGAGTAGGTCAGCACCGACTGTTGGTTTGCAACCGATTCTGCGCCTGCAGGTATGAGGGCCTGATGTTTCGCCGGAACGGCTGCGGGATAGACCTTGGTGTATGGTGCGCAGCACGCCTCGTGCAGGGCATTTCGGGAGAGCGATACACCATTGATAATCAAGTTGTCGCCCTCGATGACCTGCCCTAAGAGTTCGGCATTGGCGATGTCTAATGGGCAAGTAGCCTCGACAAGGATTGAGCCGTATTGGTAGTCGAAGAGCGAGTCTTCGTTGATATGGATATCGACACCGAGTGCGTTGCCGAACGACATCTTCGCAACGGCTTCTGCGACACCACCGAAACCAATAGCATACGCCGCACAAATCTTGCCCGAGGCGATGGCGTCGGTAGTGGCTTTCCAGTTGGCAGTCAGACACTTAACCGACGGCATATAATTGCTCTCGGGAGTATGGCGAATGAGATAGAGCGAGTGTCCTGCCTGCTTGAACTCGGGGGAGATGACACGGTCAGCACCCATCGTGGTGATACCAAAAGCGATGAGCGTAGGCGGTACGGAGATATGCTCGAAAGTACCTGACATTGAGTCTTTTCCGCCGATAGAGGGCAGTCCGAGCAGGACTTGCATCTTGAGCGCACCGAGCAATGCCGAGAGAGGTTTGCCATAGGTGTGCGGGTCGTGGGTCATACGCTCGAAATACTCCTGGTAGGAGAAACGCATGTGGCTGTAATCGGCACCTGCTGCCACCACTTTGGTGCAAGCCTCGATGACGGCGTAGGCTGCTCCGTGGTAGGGACTCCACTCGGAGATGAACGGATTGTAGCCGAAAGCCATGATAGAGGCAGTGTTGGTGAACCCGTCGGTAGGCAGTTTCTGCACGGAGACTTGGGTCTCTGTTTGCTGGTACTTACCGCCAAAAGGCATCAGCACCGTGCTTCGACCGATAGTGGCATCGAACTCCTCGATGAGGCCTTTCTGAGAGGTTACATTGGGGTCTGCCAGCGCGTTTTGCATTTTTTCAGATAAGTTGTCGCCTGCGATAGTTCGATGGAAGGGGTTCTTATGCTCGACTGCACCGATAGTGGCATCGGCATAGTGCTTTGCACCTGCGCTGTCGATGAACTCGCGTGTGAGGTCGGCAATGACTTCACCCTTGTAGAACTGGCGCATACGCCCGGTAGCAGTAACATCTGCCACATAAGTAACCTCGATATTATCTTGTCGGCAAAGGCGTTCCATCTCCTCACGGTCTTTGGCCTCGACGACAACCGCCATACGCTCTTGGGATTCGGAGATAGCCAACTCGGTGGGGTTAAGACCTGCATACTTGGTCGGCACACGGTCGAGATAGATATCGAGCCCGTCAGCCAACTCGCCGATAGCCACGCTGACACCGCCTGCGCCAAAGTCGTTGGATTTCTTGATGAGGCGTGTGGCTTCGGGACGGCGCATGAGGCGCTGCAACTTACGCTCTTCGGGGGCATTACCTTTCTGCACCTCGGAGCCGCAAGACTCGAGCGAAGCCTCGGTGTGCTCTTTGCTACTGCCCGTAGCGCCACCGATACCATCGCGCCCCGTGCGCCCGCCGAGGAGCAGGATGACATCGCCCGGGACAGGCGATTCGCGGCGCACGGCATCAGCACGGACTGCACCGACCACGGCTCCGACCTCTAATCGCTTAGCGACATAGGCGGGGTGGTAGATCTCACGCACATGGGTAGTGGCAAGGCCTATCTGATTGCCATAAGAGGAATAGCCTGCAGCGGCTTTGCGCGATATGATTTGCTGGGGCAGTTTGCCCGTAAGTGTCTCAGAGACAGGTTTGTAGATGTCGCCTGCACCGGTAACACGCATAGCCTGATAGACATACGCACGCCCCGACAGCGGGTCGCGAATGGCTCCGCCAAGGCATGTGCTGGCACCGCCGAAGGGTTCGATCTCGGTAGGGTGATTGTGGGTCTCGTTTTTGAACTGCAAGAGCCATTTCTCGGTTTTGCCGTCCACATCAACATCGATGAAGACCGAGCAGGCGTTGTTCTCCTCACTCTGCTCCATATCGTCGAGCAGACCTTTGCTGCGGAGATAGCGCGCACCGATAGTGGCTAACTCCATGAGGCACAACGGTTTATTGGTGCGGCCGAGTTCGGCACGGATGTCATGGAACATACCGAGTGTGCTCTCAATCTCATCACGGACAAACGAGTCATCGATCTTGATCGTCTCTAAGACTGTGGTGAAAGTGGTGTGGCGGCAATGGTCAGACCAATAGGTATCGAGGATACGCAACTCGGTCTCTGTGGGGTTGCGTTGCTCGCGAGTGAAATAACGCAGTACCTCGCGCAGGTCATCGGCATTCATCGCCAAGCCCCACTGCTTGCAGAAAGGTGCCAAATCCTCTTCGCGCATATCGAGGAAACCGTCCAACTGCGCCAAGGGTTTGACATCGGCGTGCTGAATCTGCTCCAAACGAGAGAGGTCTTTCTCACGCGACTCCACGGCGTTGATGTAGTAGTGGCGAATGCGTGCGAGGTCGGCATCGCTGATCGTATCATCGAAGATGAGCAGGCGTGCGCTGCGTATCTGAATGTCGGCAGCGGGGTCGATGAGGTGTACACAATCGACAGCCGAGGAGGCGCGTTGGTCGAACTGCCCGGGAATAAACTCAACGGCAAGATAACGCTGCCCTGTAAGGTCGCAAGTGTCTGAAACTATGTCGGTTACAACCTCACCGAAGACGCTGTAACGACTGCGCTCCAAGAGGTCGGGCGTAAAGCCGAAGAGGTCATATACATTGATGTAGCGCAGTTGAGCGATATGCAGTTGCAGGTTCTCGTTCAACTCCTGACGGAGGCTCTCCGCTTCGACACGGAAAGCCGGGCGTTTCTCTACATAGATACGATAGTTAGCCATGTTGATAGGTGTTGTTTGGTAGGCAGGAATGCTTAGAAATATACAACATTTTGCTGCCTGTTGTTTGGATGTTAGGACTGCCTTAGGTCTCGATTAGGTTTCGACTAAGTCTCGACTAAAGTTCCTAACGATTGGTGAAAGAAAAATAGAACATATTGTGTGGCTGTCCGAGGCCATGCAGCGGCTATCGGACAACCGCTTTGACATCAGATGACGGTAGCGAGTACCTTCTCGGTTTGCTTGCGGCGGAAATCCTCCAACCGAGCAAGCAACGCAGCATCGTTGAGCGCAAGCATCTGCACGGCAAGGAGTGCGGCATTCTTAGCACCATCGATAGCGACACACGCCACAGGTATTCCGCTCGGCATCTGCACCATACTCAACAGACTATCCAGTCCGTCGAGCGTCTTGGAGCGCACCGGAACACCGATGACAGGCAGTGTGGTGAGCCCGGCAATGACGCCTGCGAGGTGCGCTGCGCCTCCCGCTCCGGCGATGATGACACTCAGTCCGCGCTCGCGTGCACTCTCTGCCCATTCCATGAGGGCGTGCGGGGCGCGGTGTGCGCTGATGACGCGCTTATCGACTTCGATACCGAACTCCTCTAATGTCTTGATGGCGGGGGTCATCACCTCAAGGTCGGACCCGCTACCCATGATTACTCCTACTTTCATGTTTATGCGTTTATTAGTTTATTAGTTTATCCGTTTATTGGGCGATGGGTTATTCCCATTCGATCGTTGCGGGCGGCTTGGACGAGATGTCGTAGCAAACACGGTTGACGCCCTTAACCTTGTTGATGATGTCGTTGGAGCATTTTGCCATAAAATCGTAAGGCAGATGTGCCCAATCGGCTGTCATCGCATCGGAAGAGGTAACGGCACGGAGTGCCACGGGATTCTCATAAGTGCGCTCATCGCCCATCACGCCTACGCTGCGTACCTCGCTGAGCAAGATTGCACCTGCCTGCCAAATCTGATCGTAGAGGCTTACCTCGATCTCACCATTCTGCATATCTGCCGGTACGCCCGCTGCCAAGACTGCGCGTGCCTCCTCGCCGGAGAGCCGCACTTTGTACTCACGCAGCCCACGAATAAAAATATCGTCAGCGTCTTGAAGAATACGCACTTTCTCGCGTGTGATGTCGCCTAATATGCGCACTGCCAAGCCAGGTCCGGGGAAGGGATGACGGGTAATGAGGTGCTCAGGCATACCCATAGAGCGACCTACACGACGCACTTCGTCCTTGAAGAGCCACTTGAGCGGTTCGCAAAGCGAGAGGTTCATCTCCTCAGGCAGACCGCCTACATTGTGGTGGCTCTTGATGACCTTGCCCGTGATATTGAGCGATTCGATACGGTCGGGGTAGATAGTACCTTGTGCCAACCACTTGACATCGCCATATTGCTTGTCGCTCGAAGAGCGGATGATCTGCTTAGCCTGCTCGTTGAAGACCTCGATGAAATCGCGCCCGATGATTTTGCGTTTGCGCTCGGGTTCTTTGACGCCCGCAAGGTCGGAAAGGAACTTGTCGGAAGCGTCCACACCGATGACATTCAGCCCCAAGCACTCGTAATCACGCATCACATCTTGGAACTCGTTTTTGCGGAGCATACCATGATCGACGAATATACAGGTGAGTTGGTCGCCTACGGCTTTGTGGAGCAGGACAGCCACCACGGATGAGTCCACCCCACCCGACAAACCGAGGATAACACGGTCGTTGCCAATCTGGTTGCGCAGTTCGCGCACCGTGGTCTCGACGAACGCATCGGCACTCCACTCTTGCTTGCTACCGCATACATCTACCGCAAAATTGCGCAACAAGAGCGTACCTTGCAGCGAATGGAACACCTCGGGATGGAACTGCGTACCGAAGATCGGTGCTTGCGCATTGCCTTCGGGCGCAGGGATATAGTAGGCTGCATTCTTGACCGTCTCGGTGGAGGCTACCACCTGTGCGCCTTGGGGTACGCAGGTGATACTGTCGCCGTGCGACATCCATACCTGCGAGCCGTCGTCGAAACCGCGAAAGATAGGACACTCCTTATTTATATAGGTGAGGTTCTGACGCCCGTATTCGCGTGTACCGGCACTCTCTACCTTACCGCCATAGATATGGCTCATATACTGAGCACCATAGCAGATACCTAAGATAGGCAGACGCCCGCGGATATGCGACAAATCGACATGGAAAGCATCGTCTGCATAGACGCTCAGTGGCGAGCCGGAGAGGATAACACCGATAACATCCGAGTCGTCCTCGGGGTACTTGTTGTAGGGCAAGATCTCACAGAAAGTATCGAGTTCACGCACTCGACGCCCGATGAGTTGTGTGGTCTGCGAGCCAAAGTCTAATATAATGATTTTCTGCATATTATGCTAATTCGCTTTTGTGCAAAAACAGGGATTTATTCGCCGCGTGAATAGTTGGGAGTCTCAGCGGTGATAGTTACATTGTGCGGGTGGCTCTCGGTAACGCCTGCTGCCGTGATACGCACGAACTTCGCCTGACGGAGTTCCTCCAGATTGTGTGCGCCCACATAGCCCATACCCGAACGCAAGCCGCCGAGCAGTTGGTAAATCGTCTCGCAGACATTGCCTTTGTACGGCACACGCCCCACGATACCTTCCGGCACCAGTTTGGAGATATTTTTCTCCCCGCCTTGGAAGTAGCGGTCTGCCGAGCCTGCTTTCATTGCATCGATAGACCCCATCCCACGGTAGGACTTGAACTTACGCCCGTTGTAGATGATTGTATCGCCCGGAGCCTCTTCGGTACCGGCAAACATAGAACCGCACATCACACAGTTGCCTCCTGCGGCGAGGGCTTTGACGATGTCGCCCGAATAGCGCAAGCCTCCGTCTGCAATCACAGGTACGCCCGTACCCGCTACAGCCTTAGCGCAATCGTAGATAGCTGATAGTTGCGGTACGCCCACACCGGCAATGATACGCGTGGTGCAGATACTGCCGGGACCGATACCTACTTTGATACCATCGGCACCGTTCTCTACAAGGTACTTAGCGGCTTCAGCCGTAGCGATATTACCTACCACAACATCTAAGTCGGGGTATTTGGTCTTGATGGTACGAAGAGCATTGACGATGTTCTTGGAGTGTCCGTGTGCGGAATCGAGCACCACGGCATCCACTCCTTCTGCTACAAGCGCATCCACACGCTCCATAAAATCGGCAGTGATACCTACTCCCGCTGCGCAGCGCAAGCGTCCGTTGGCGTCTTTGCAAGCATTGGGAAAGTCCTTGAGTTTGGTGATGTCTTTGTAAGTAACGAGTCCGCGGAGGTGTCCTTCGGAATCCACTACGGGCAGTTTCTCCACGCGGTGTGCCTGCAATGCCTGCATAACGACATCGGTAGAGGTGGATTCGATGGTGATGAGGTTGTCTTTGGTCATCACTTCCTCGACAGGACGCGTCATATTCTGCTCAAAACGCAGGTCGCGGTTGGTAACGATACCTACCAAGAAATTGTCTTTATCCACCACAGGGATACCACCGATATGGTTCTCGTGCATAATACGCAAAGCATCGCCTACGGTCTGCTCGGCTGTGATGGTGATAGGATCTGAGATTAGTCCGTTCTCCGAGCGTTTCACCCTTCTTACCTCAGCCGCTTGTTGCGCGATAGACATATTCTTGTGGATAACTCCGATACCTCCTTCGCGTGCTACGGCAATCGCCATAGTCGATTCGGTAACCGTGTCCATAGCAGCCGACACCACGGGGATGTTGAGCGCAATATGGCGTGAGAACTGACCACACAGAGAAACCTCGCGCGGCAAAACCTCGCTATAAGCGGGCACGAGCAGGACATCATCAAAGGTGAGACCCTCTTGAAGAACTCGTTCTGAAAGCAAAGACATATCTATTTATTTATAAGTTTATACTATTTGATTGCAGCAACAGCAAGTTGCCACGGAGAATGTTCCAAACGACTTGTCGCCGAAAATGGATTAGATCAGATGATCACAATAGAAACAACGCGTGTTGCCCTCGCTGTCGGTATAGACCTTATGCGGTACCGGTTCGGTGGTAACAATACAGCGGTCGTTGTGGCACAATGTTGAAGAAAGCGTGGTTTCGGGTTGCGACACTTGCTCGTCTTTCCACTGCAAGAGTGTGTAGATCAACGCCATACGGACATACTTACCGTTCTCTACCTGTCGGAAATAGGCGGCACGAGGGTCGTTATCTACCTCAACGGTAATCTCATTTACACGAGGCAGCGGATGCAGAACGACCATATCGGGTTTAGCAAGAGCCATCTTCGCGGGGTCGAGGATAAACGAATCTTTAAGCCGCTCATACTCATCAAGGTCAGCAAAACGCTCTTGCTGCACACGGGTCATATAGAGTACATCGAGCATCGGCATAGCCTCCTCAAGGGTATGCATCTCGGTATAGTTGCAGCCCAACTCCTGCTTCATATAGTCCGGCAGACGCAACTCAGCGGGCGAGATAAGCACGAAATGTGTCCCCTCGTATCGGCGCATGGCTTTGATAAGCGAGTGCACGGTGCGACCGTATTTGAGGTCTCCGCAAAGACCGATGGTGAGGTGGTCAAAACGCCCGAGTTCGCGACGGATAGTGAGCAGGTCGGTCATCGTCTGAGTGGGGTGCGAGTGTCCCCCATCACCCGCATTGATAACGGGGATACGGCTGAACTCGCTTGCCACACGCGGAGCACCCTCTTTGTAGTGGCGCATAGCGATGATGTCGGCAAACGAAGAGATCACACGCACGGTGTCTGCCACCGTTTCGCCCTTGCTCACCGAACTAGATTTTGCATCGGAGAAGCCCAACACATTGCCACCGAGTTCCATCATGGCTGCAGTAAAACTCAGTCGTGTACGGGTACTCGGCTCATAGAAGAGCGTTGCCAGTTTCTTGCCTCGGCAAGCATCGGCGTACTTAGCGGGATTGGCAATGATGTCTAACGCACGATTGATAATGCTATCAATCTCCGCTGTGGTCAAATCGGTCGGGTCTAAAAGATGACGCATATTTGGGGTTGAATTAAGTTGTTGATTTCGGATTTACTATGTTTGGACAAATACTATCTATCGGTTCATCCAACTCTCATCGCTCGGATTGTTGCGGAAGCGGATAAGTCGCTCTTTGTCCTCGGGGCGGATATACCCTTCGGCAGCAGCCACCTCGACCAACTCGTCCAAACAACTGAGGCTGTGGTTCTCCACATGTGCCTCGGCAAGTCGGTCAAGACCTTTCTGCATCCCATAAGTGAAAATAGATACCACCCCGAGCACTTCTGCCCCTGCCTCACGCAGAACATTCACTACCTCTATACAACTGCCAGCCGTAGAGATGAGGTCCTCCACTACCACCACTTTCTGCCCGGGCAGCAATCGCCCTTCTATTTGGTTCTGCCTTCCGTGGTCTTTGGCCCCCGAACGCACATAGCCCATCGGGAGATTGAGTTTGGTAGCCGTGATAGCAGCGTGTGCAATACCCGCCGTAGAGGTACCCATCAGCACTTCTGCCTCGGGATAATACTGTCGAATAGTCGCTGCTAAACCGTTCTCAACATCTTCGCGTACCGCACAGTCGGAGAGCGTAAGGCGATTGTCACAATAGATCGGACTTTTGATACCGCTCGCCCAAGTAAAAGGTTGCTCGGGGCGCAAGAAGACCGCCTTAATCTGCAGCAGGTCTTTGGCTATCTGTTCACTCAAATTCATATTTGCTATTTTACGATTGTTCAATTTAGAAACTCCTCAACACAACGGCGATAGGCAGCCACAGGGTCGAAAGCCGCCGTGATAGGACGCCCTACCACAATATAATCGGAGCCGATACGCCGTGCATCGGCGGGAGTAGTTACCCGCACTTGGTCGCCCACCTGCCCGTCGGCAAACCGGATACCGGGTGTAACCGTCAGAAAATCTGCACCGCACGCCTCTTTCACCATACCTGCTTCCAGCGGCGAGCAGACCACGCCATCAAGCCCTGCGGCTTTGGCGCACTCTGCATAGTGAACCACCACTTCGCTCATCTTGCCGGGGATGAGCAAGTCGGTATGCATGCGCTCCTCGCTGGTGGAGGTGAGTTGCGTAACTGCCAGCAGGATAGGGCGGGTACCGTCGGGGCGGGTCAGTCCTTCTATCGCTGCACGCATCATCTCAATGGTACCCGCAGCGTGCAGGTTGACCATATCCACATCCAGGCGAGATAGTACCGCCATGGCCTTCTTCACCGTGTTGGGAATGTCGTGCAGTTTGAGGTCGAGGAATATCTTGTGCCCGCGTGCTTTGAGTTCGCGCACGATAGCGGGACCTTCTGCGTAATAGAGTTCCATACCTATCTTAACGAACGGCTTGCAGTCGGTGAATTGATCCAAGAAGGCATAAGTAGCCTCGGCAGAGGAAAAATCGCATGCTATGATGACATCTTTCATAAGTAAGACTTTCTAATTTACAGGGGTTAGCCTACGCATTTACGAGCGATTGACTATCCCTATTATTTCGTTTATGTTGTTGATTTTCAGTTCGTCGAGCAATGCGGGCAGAGCATCGATGATGTCCTTGCATGCTGTAGGTTGCACCAAGTTAGCCGCTCCTACCTCTACCGCCGTAGCACCCGCCATCATCATCTCCACCACCTCTTCTGCACGGCTCACTCCGCCGCAACCGATGATAGGTATTCGGCAGGCTTGTGCCACCTGATTAACCATTCGCAATGCCACAGGGAAGATACCGTTGCCCGAATAACCGCCGTAGCGGTTGGCCAATACAGGGCGACGACGACGGATGTCGATTCGCATTCCGAGCATCGTGTTGATAAGGCACAAGCCGTCCGCTCCCGCCTCTTCGCAAGCACGCGCAATTGCCACGATGTCCGTTACATTGGGCGAGAGTTTCATATACACCGGCTTATGCGTTACGACCTTGACGGCGCGTGTAACCTCCGCAGCAGCCTGCGGGTCAGTACCAAATGCCATGCCGCCATTATGCACATTGGGGCAGGAGATGTTCACCTCCAGTATCGCCGCATCGGTCTCACGGTCGATACGCTCACAAGTGTAAGCATAATCGTCTATCGAGAAACCGCTGATGTTTGCTATGATCGGACCGCCATATATCTTGCGTAGAGCCGGCATCTCGTGCCCGATTACATCGTCCACCCCCGGGTTCTGCAAGCCCACTGCGTTGATCATCCCATAGTTGCCACACTCTGCGATACGAGGCAAAGGGTTTCCGTAGCGAGGTGCACGAGTGGTACCCTTGCAAGAGATAGCCCCAAGGATATTCAGGTCGTAGCACTCGCTGAGTTCCTGTCCAAAGCCACAAGTGCCCGAAGCAGGAATGAGCGGGTTCTTCATCCGCACACCCGAAAGCGATATTTCTAAGCGACCGTTCATTGGTTCATCGTTGATTTATAAATTTATTTCTTCGGCATGGAACACCGGCCCTTCTTTGCAGACGCGTTTATAGCCGTTCTTGGTCTGAATGGTGCAACCCACACATATCCCGAAGCCACATCCCATACGCTCCTCCATACTCACTTCGCCCTCCGTGCCGGCTGTGGCAATCAGCGCACGCAACATCGGCTGCGGACCGCATGCGTAGTAGTACGACTGCCCCCCGTCCAATGCAGCGGTTACAAACCCTTGCTGCCCATACGACCCGTCGGCGGTGGTAACCACCACCTCGCTCCCCAACTCGGCAAACTCTCTCTCAAAGAACACTTCCTCTTTCGTATTAAAGCCCAAGACCACGCGCACCGCCTTGCCCTCTGCACGAAGGCATTTGGCTAAGTAGTACAGCGGCGGAACACCTACTCCGCCCCCCACCAGCAGTGGTTTCTCGCCCGCACGGCTCAAGTCGTACCCATTGCCTAACTGCGTCAATATGCTGAGTGTCGTCCCCTCGGGCAGCAGCGACATCAAGCGCGTTCCCTCGCCCACTACCTTATATATAAGCGTCAGCACATCCCCCTCCACATCGCAAACCGAGATAGGGCGACGCAAAAAATGCTCGGGTACGGCAATATCCACAAACTGCCCCGCCCTAATGCCGTCGGTCGCTCCACGAAGACGCATTTTGTACACGCGGCTCGCTATGAGTTGGTTGGAGAGAAGGACAAAAGTGGCAGTTTGCATATCGGTTAGAGGTTAGAAGTTAAATCGCTTGCGCTATTAGAAGTTTGACCGCTCTCCGTGTTGTTAGAAGCCTGTCCGCTCTCGTCGGTTGCTTCACTTCGGCGGAAGACGATGTTGCCGTTGTAGGTAGTCTCTAAGCAGCGACCATAGACAGTCCAGCCCGCAAAAGGCGTGGAGTGCCCTTTCGATAAGAATGTATCGGGATTGATTTCGTAGGGTGTCTCCACCTCAAAGGTAGCCCACGAAGTACCTGTCGGCAAGCCCATTATCTCCCTTGCTCTTGTGGACATCAGTTCCACAAGACGCTCCAAAGTAATCAGACCGGTGCGCACCAAATAGGTGTACATCAGCGGGAAAGCACATTCTATCCCTACAATACCGAACGCACTATTCTCCAAGCCGCGACTTTTCTCCTCGGCTGTATGGGGTGCGTGGTCGGTTGCGATAACATCTATTGTGCCGTCTATGATACCCGCAAGGAGTGCCATCTGGTCGTCCACGCCACGCAAAGGCGGGTTCATCTTCCAGCAGCCGTCCTCCTGCAAGTTGCGCTCATTGAGCAACAAGTAGTGCGGAGCCGTCTCGCAAGTAACCTTTGCCCCACGCGCCTTGGCTTCGCGAATCAGTTGCACACTCTCTTTGGTGGAGATATGGCATATATGCAGGCGGCAACCGGTCTCCTCACTCAGGCGGATATTACGCTCCACCTCGCGCCATTCGCTCTCGGAGCAGATACCACGATGATTATGTTCGCGTGCATACACACCCGCGTGTATGTACCCGCCATGCAGCAGACTATTCACCTCGCAGTGCTCCACGATGATACTTCCCACCTCTACACACTGCTCCATCGCACGACGCATCAAGTCCTCGCTCTGCACACCGCACCCGTCATCCGAGAAACCGGCAACCAAAGGTGCAAGTGCCTTCATATTAACAAGTTCACCCTCGCCTTTCCGGCCGAGGGTGATGGTGGCATAGGGGTGCACGCCGATGAGGCTATCGCGGGCAATAATCCCTTGCTGTATGTGCAGATTATCTAAGTTGTCAGGGGCGGGATTGAGGTTCGGCATAGTGAACACATCAGAGTAGCCGGCGGATGCAGCGGCAGAACTGCCACTATGGATTGTCTCTTTTTGGGTAAATCCCGGCTCTCGGAAATGAACATGCATATCCACAAGCGCGGGAATACGAATTATACCTTTTTGTACCATGACTACCTGTTTTGCGAGTGAGGTTCTCGAAATCGAATGCAAAGGTACTGCTTTTTTTTGGATTATACAAGTGCGCCGACAGAATAATTTGCGTTATTCGCCTTAGCCTTTGATTGCCAGTAAGATAGCCCCCACACCACCTATACACCACCCCTTCGCCCCCTCCTCAGTACTCCCCCAAAAAAACACACCCTCAATCCCTAGATTATAGAATCCCTAGACCATCTAGATCATATAGATCCCCCTAGAAGACCATCTAGAGTATCTAGACCATTCTAGATCCCCTAGAGTATATAGATCCCCTATATTCCCTACCGCCCCTCTCATTCATACAACACATTTTAACAAGCATACTGCCCCCTATATGCCCCTCGTTGTGCAGCGGCTGTCCCCTGACCGTAGTATGTTTTTAGTATGTGATTAGTATGTGATTAGTATGTGATTAAGCCAACCCGATAATACCCTTATAATATCCATAGACTACCCATGTAGCGAGCACGACCTTCTTAAAAAAGATTACCAAACGCACCTACCATTGCTTAGGCAAGACCACCCGCCGCAAAATATCCTTATAAAATATCCTCGTAAAATGCCCTTATAACATCTCCACCCGCGAAGTGTCTCCGCAGCGGGCTTGCCAAGCCCGCCCAATCCCCCCACCTGATTATCCCCCCCCGACGCGCAGCAGAGCATTATCCATTCAATGCCGTTGCAAAAGCGGTCTAATAGTATTTTTACGCAAATAATTTGTACATATTTGTATATTTGTAAAAAATATCGTACCTTTGCACCTGAATCTACGCTGGAGGGGATATGTCCTCGTTTCAGGGTGGATTTTTGACATATTGAATAGCGTTTATTGACGCTTTGTGTTTGACAACTCGAAAACTTCGCAACTTTTCATCAAACAGTCAGAAGCAAAGTAGCAATAGATGCCTATGGGTATGACATACCTATACTGCGTCCATTCGGGCGTGGTGTGTCGTCATATCAGCGTAGGTTTCCTGTTGTTTATTTGACTGTTTAGGTAATGCGAAGACCTCGAGTTGTAAGTAAGCAACACGAGGTCTGCGCTTTTTGTGTGTCTATACTGCAAAATAACAATATGTTGGTTAATATGAGGCGTAAATTCAGTATATTATAATCAAAAAACATATCAATATGGAAAACGTTACAGTCAAATCATCCAATTCAAAAGAGACTTATCTTTATAGGATAATGCCTCTGTGTCATTTCTTGCAAATGTTGGACAGCCAAAAAATGTATCTTCCGCGAGTTTCACAATGGGAAGATCCTTATGAGTTGTTTTTGTTCAAACAACATTTTGTAAATTCTACAGGACAAGAAATAGATGTACTATCGCAAGCCTCTCGAATTTATGGGCAATGTTGGTCATCTGTACATAAATCAGATGCATTGTGGCGGATATATTCTCAAGACCATCTTGGCGTGCAAATCAAAACATCTGTGGAAAAACTAAATTCATTGATAGAACAGCAGATTGGCAAGGGCTTGTTCCTACGATTGGAGCAAGTGAAATATATGTCGGAAAAAAACTTGTCCGATTGGATTGCGTCACTAAAAACACCGATGAATAGTGTTCAGGATTCTTTGTTTATAAAACGTGATAGTTTTTCTCACGAAAAAGAATATCGTCTTATTGCGTGGCTTGCCGATGTTGATGAAAACAATAAACCTGTTGCCTGCTGTCCTGACCATATAGACTTATCTATTGATCCATTGCAAATAATTTATGAAGTCAATTTGGATCCTCGGCTAACAAAAGAAGAAGCCGAATTGCTCAAAAATGCCATTGCTTTACGATTAGGAGGTAAGTGCCGTGTCTCACAATCTACTTTGTATAAATTCAAACAACATACGATAATTATCTAAAATAAAAGACTTCCTATGAAACGATTGTTTCCTATAATGTGCACTTTGTTGCTATTGTACTGCCCGTTTGGCTTTGCTGCCATTGTATGGGATGGCACCTCCAAAGCCCCATGGACAAAAGGTAGTGGCACTGAATCGGATCCCTATTTGATAGAAACACCTGCTAATTTAGCCTACTTGGCAGAGCAAGTCCAAAATGGACAAACTTATGAGAAAACCTATTTCATGCAAACGAATGATATAGACCTCAATAATAAAGGGTGTCAGGTAGGTAGTAGTTCTTCCAGATGTTTTTGGGGAATATATAATGGAGGACAAAAACAGATTATCAATGTGTCGGGTTGTCTATTTGGTTATATAAAATCTGCAACCATTAAAAATTTGACGATTGCCGGTACTTCCACCTATCCTATGATAAATAATGTAAATGGCAATGTGTTTCTTGTCAATTGCCACAATAAATCCACTTCTAAAATTCGTCAAGGAGGTGCGGGGTTGGTCAATGTCGCAGAACAAGGCTGCATCACTTTGGAAAATTGTAGCAATAGCGCAATTATAGAATCCAGTGGTTTTATGATTATGCACAATAATGATTACAACCAAATAATAACAGATACTGTGTGTTTAGGAGGTTTAGTTGCTAAGGCACAGAATATCAAAATGAGTAATTGTCATAATGCAGGAGATATCAAATTTGTACGTCCTGGTTATAATAACTATTGGAGTGCAGGAAATGGTTGTGCAGCGGGATTGGTGGGATATGCAAATATATTGACTATTACCCAATCATTCAATAATGGGGAAATCAACTTTGATGGTAGTGGCAAACGTGATTATAGTGGTTCTGGGGTTAGTAAAGTTTATGTTGCAGGTCTGGCATTAGGTAAAGGAAGCATACTGCAATCATATAATATTGGAAATATATATGGAGGTTCCAATTTTAATGTTTCAGGAAGTGGATACCGTGCACCAGAATATGCATATGGGCTTTCAGATTGCACTAATTCTTATTGTTATTCAAAAGGAATTACTATTGTTAATAGGGGCTATCGTTATTGTTTAGGTGGAGTATGTACTAACTGCTATTGTATTTTATCAAAACAAATAGAAAATGTGGCAGATAATACTTCTGTAGATATATATTATAATTCAGATATGCCGGTAACTAATCCTTATAACGCTGTTGCTAAAACCAAGGAGCAAATGAAATCCCCTTCTTTTGTTTCTTTGCTCAATACGGATGGCGACTATTTTTATCCCGACTATACGCATATCAACGATGGCTATCCCATTTTGCGTTGGCAGTTGGAAGGAACTACAATGTATAAGATACGTGCCACTTGTCCGTCTGCACAGGGTGTTGTATCTGGTTCCGGTGAATATCCCGCTACGGCAAATATCACTCTCAAAGCGACGCCAAAAGACGGCTATACTTTCACCGGTTGGAGCGATGGTAATACCGATAATCCGCGTACTATTACGGTCAATGGCAATGCAACCTATGTGGCGCAGTTCTCTCAAGCGGCTTATACCATATATGTGAACCAAGATTGTACAACCGACATAGAATAATATGAAACGGTTTTTCAATACACTGGTGCTGTTGGCAATCGGGTGGCTCACACTATATGCAATAGATCGTACTATTATCGTGAAGTCTTCTGCTTGTGGCACATCTACAGAGCATATTATCCCAGATGGAGCACCTCTGACATTGATTGCCACGCCGTCTTATGGCTATCGTTTTTCTCAATGGTCAGATGGCAGTACAGATAATCCGCGTCTGCTCACGGTTAGTGGGGATGCTACCTATACAGCCGAGTTTGAACCCATTGGGGCAGTTCCTGTTCTTTGCACTATCACTACACAAAGTGAAACTTGCGGGACACCATATACCACGCAGATACCCCAAGGCGTTTCTCTGACGCTGGTCGCCACGCCATCGTATGGCTATCGTTTTACGCAATGGTCAGATGGCAATACTGATAATCCGCGTCTGTTAACGGTTAGCGGAGATGCTGCTTATATAGCGGAGTTTGAGACTATTCCTGATATAGGAGGTGTGCCTTCTGTGTATGCCCACCAAGTCAGTATTCAGGCAAACGAGTGCTCAAGTTCGTTGGTGCGCACATTCGCGGAAGGTTCTATCTTGACACTTCATGCCACCCAGGATGCCACTTGCGGCACTTTTCTGCAATGGTCAGACGGAAATACCGACAACCCTCGTTCAGTGGTGGTTACAGGCGATGCCACTTACACGGCAGTATTTGAGCGAAAGCAGTACACCGTCACCGCCACTGCAGATAATGCTGAGCAAGGTTCAGTATCTATCACCGCAGAATAAATTAACGAAAAATTAACGGCAATTAACGGAGACAAAGAAACACCCGACCATGTTTTTAATGGCTCTTTAATGGCTGTTAATGGAGCAAAATAGGTCTTTTATGGAGACCTCCCGAATTAACGGAAACAATAACAAATAAATACAACAATGAAAAAACTCTTTTCTCTTTTGGCTATGGCACTATGTATCTCAGCCATTGCCCAAGCCGACCAATTAGTAGTAGATTGCGGCAACTCCGCCACTATCACCGCCACCCCCGCCACGGGCTATCATTTCGTGCGTTGGAACGACCTCAATACCGACAACCCCCGCACTATCACTCCCACCGAGGACGCTACCTACACCGCATTCTTTGCTATCAACCAATACACTATCATCTTCCAAAACTATGATGGCACCGAGTTGCAAAAGGAAACCGTCAACCACGGCGATGCAGTCAGTTACAAGGGTACTATTCCCACCAAACCCGCTACGGCACAGTACACCTACACCTTCTCTGGGTGGAGTCCGAACATAGAATATACTGCTACGGCAGACGCTACCTACGTGGCGCAGTTCGACCAAACCACCAACAAGTACACTGTCACCTTCCGCAATTGGGACGGTTCTGTCCTCGAAGCCAAAGACTGGGAGTACGGCACCCTGCCTTCGTATGCGGGCACGCCTACCCGCCCTGCTGACGCCGAACACTCCTACACTTTCTCCGGTTGGGACAAGACCATCTCTACTGTTACCGGCGAGGCTACCTATACCGCTCAATACAACGGCACACTCAATTCGTACACCCTCACCACATCTGGCGAAAACGGTACTACCACGGGCGATGGCACTTACCTCTATGGTAAGACGGTAACTATCACCGCTACCGCCGATGCTTGCTACGAGTTTGTACAATGGAACGATGGCGATACCCACGCTACACGCGATGTTACTATCACCGGCAATGCTACATACACGGCTATCTTCCGCAAAGTACAATATACGATTACCGTACAATCGGACAACGACAGCCAAGGTTCGGTCAGCATTACGGCAATGCCCTAACACAGTATGAGAAAGTTTCTGACAATCATCCTCAGTATAGTCGGCGTGTGTGTTCTCCATGGCGAGAACATGCCGCAGGCTATGCGTGTGGATTGCGGCAGTTGGGTGCAGTTGGTTGCCACACCCTACGAGGACCATCACTTCGTAGAATGGAGCGACCATAATACCGAGCCGAACCGCTTGCTGCAGGTGAACGAAGATGCGCACTACATCGCCTATTTTGCCGCTAACTGTGAAGAGTATGCCAACTGGCCCGTGGTATCGCTCTACGATTGGCTGCTGATGCTCAATGTGCAGGCTATCAACGACCTGGGCTACTATGTATCGCCCGCAGCCGTAACATGGTATCGCGTCGTAGGTACACCCGACGATATGCACACGGCTTTCCCGCAAGACGACCAACTTATCGGACAAGGCTACTATCTGACCTTGGCGCAGAACCTGCAAGGCACAGGCGACTACTATGCCGTGGCCGATGTATCGAATGCGCAGGGTATGCTCTGCGACGGACTGATGCGCTCGGTGATAATCCACCATTCGCACGGTGGAAAAGTCCAACAAGTGGCACTCACACCCAACCGCGTCAATGCAGGAGCAGAGATGCAACTGCGCGGACTCAATCCCGATGAGGAGACCCACATCCGTATCTACAGTTCTACGGGGCAACTGATAGCCGACTATCTATCCTCCGGCACCGACACCTACCCAATAGAAGCCGCCTACGCTGCAGGTTGCTACCAAGTGCAGGTAGTCAGCCCTACCCTATCACAGACACTCCGCTACATCGTACAAAAATAGGCGTTTACAACTATGAATACTTTTAGAAAAACAGTACTTCGCTTGAATGCTTCTAAGGGATTGATGCTTTTCTCAAATACTTTCAGAAAAACAGTACTCTCCTTGCTCTTGTTGGTAGGTGCAACCGCCTACACGCTTGCCCAATCGTCGCATCTGCTTACCTTAGGTCTGCGCGGGGGCGGTGCTGCCCTATTGCCACAAACAACGCAAGACATACGAGGCAAGATGGGAGGCGCAGGCGCATTGGATATCGGGTATGTATGGTATATGCCGGTTCGTGAAGTGGAAATGGGTATCCGTACAGGCGTGGTGATTGGCTATGGTGCTACTACCGCGCAAGGCGGTTGGACGCAATCTTATAGCCGCCAAGATTACTTGGACAACACCTTGGAATATACCACCCAAGCGCAACTATGGGCTAAGCAACAATGCCTCTACGCCGACCTTCCGGTAATGATGGCGCTGCGTGCCAAAGGCGTTGTCTTCAATGTCGGGTTGCTGCTTCAGGCTACACCTTGGCAGCAGACTGCGCAACAACTCTCCGACCCGACCATAGACGCCTACTACCCTGCGTATAAGGTACATGTTACCAACGAACTCATCACGGGTGTTCTACAGCCGGAGCAACTATCGGCCCGCTACCAAGCGGGACTGCCTACTTTCGGCATTGCTGTCGGTACGGAGATAGGCTACGAGTTTCTATTGCCCAAAGGGCAGATAGGTCTTCAGGCGTTCTTTAGTTGCTCGGTATGGAACAACTACCGCTCTACGGGAGACCTTGTCATCGATGTGGCACCTATTGCCGATATAGCGCACCCCGTCCCCGATGTGGCAGCGAATAATGCCCTGCATTCTCTCATCGAGCATACCCACCCGCTATCCTTTGGCATCCGACTATACTACGCCCTCGAATGGCAAAAATAATCGTCTATCAACGAACTTTATATGGCATTTAACGGAGAACAAAGACCATTATGCAGAGACGGAAATTAATGTCTAATTACATGGTAATTATATGTTTCTATCATCCGATGGAACACACAAAAAAGAGACCGACTACCTAAAAATAGTCGGTCTCTTTGGCTTGTGTTACTTTTCTTCACTTTGGATAGCACTCTTAGTAGCAGACGGCTCACTCGGAGCAGGCGTTGGCGCATCGGGCATAACCGATAACGCTTTCTCGACTTGAGGCGTAGCGTTTTGCGGTCTTTGCTTCTTGGGGCGCGGTGCCTTTGGTTTGGCAGCCTTAGGCGCATTAGCAGCAGGCGTTTGCTCTACACTCTGCGCACCCTCATCTATGGAGGGGCTTGGGGAGGTCTTAGGCTGTTGCTTAGGTTGCGCTGCCGCTTTCGGTTGCTTGGGCTTAGCCTCTTGGGGTTGCTTAGCAGCCTTAGCCGGCTGTTGCTCCTTAGTGTCCTTGCGCAGCTCGGAAACCTGTGTAGCCTTGGGTTGAGAAACCTGCTTAGGCTGCTGGGGCACTGCCTGGGGCTGCGAAGGTGTCATTGCTTTCTTGGAAGGCTCTTGCCCCTTCTTCTGCGGTTGTGGTTGCTCTTTAGCATCATCGTGATGCTTTAAGATATTGCCTTTTTCGTCGCAGAAACGCATCTCGAGCATTCCCAAACTTTGGTTCTCTACAAGCCGAACGCCATACTTGCGTCGCCATTGGTTCTTAAGGCTATTCCACCACCCTCGCGAGGCGTAGGAATAGACATAAGGGTGGAGATGTAGGCGAAGACCTTTGCCGTAGAACGCTGTAAAATGCTTAATCTCTTCCTCCACTTGGTCGGTAAAGAGAATAGAAGGCTGTATCTTGCCTTTGCCTTGGCAGGTCGGACACACTTCCATCACATCCACTTCCACCGCAGGGCGCACACGCTGGCGGGTGATTTGCATTAGTCCGAACTTACTGAGCGGCAGCACATTATGCTTGGCGCGGTCGTGCTGCATCAGTTTGCGTACATACTCATAGAGTTGCTGTTGGTGCTCTTTAGAATCCATATCGATAAAATCGACGATGATGATTCCGCCGATGTCTCGAAGTCGCAGTTGGTGTACCAATTCGTCAGCAGCGAGCATATTGAATTGGAAAGCATTTTCCTCCTGGTCTTCGTAGAGTTTCTTGCTACCCGAATTGACATCTATCGAGAATAGTGCCTCGGTGCGGTCGATGATGAGATAGCCTCCGTGCTTAAAGCCGACTACCCTACCGAGCCCCGTCTTCATCTGGCGGGTGATGTCGAACTTATCGAAGATGGGCTGTGTGCCCTCGTATAGTTTGACAATCTTCGCACTGTCGGGAGCAATAAGTCCCACATACTGACGAACCTCATCGTAGATAGCCTTATCGTTGACCTGTATTGCCTCAAAATCGGGTGAAAAGACATCACGGATAACCCCTATCGTTCGCCCCAGTTCTTCACTGACGAGGCTTACGGGTTCTTTCTGTTGCAGTGATTTGACAGTGTCTTCCCAGCGTTGTACGAGCAATCTGAGTTCGCTATCGAGTTCGGCAACGCGTTTATCTTCCGCCACAGTACGCACAATCACTCCAAAACCTTGCGGCTTGATAGAGGTGATGAGTTGTTTGAGGCGTGAGCGTTCCGATTCTCGTTTAATCTTCTGGCTGACCATTACTCCGTCGGCAAGAGGGATAAGCACCATATTTCTGCCTGCGATGCTTATCTCGGCAGTAAGGCGAGGTCCTTTGGTGTTGATAGGCTCTTTGCTAACTTGTACAAGCACATTGTCGCCTACCTTGAGCACATCGCTGATGTTGCCTGACTTGCCCACTTCGGGCTGGCGTGGTGTGCGTTGCAGTTGCGGAACACGGCGTGTGTCTGAACGAGCCTTATCTACATAGGTCTGCAAGGTACGGAACTGAGCACCTAAATCCAAATAGTGTAGAAAAGCCTCTTTTTCGTAACCTACATCCACAAAGACTGCATTGAGTGCGGGCATCACCTTTTTGACGCGTCCGTAGTAGATATTTCCTACGGCGAAATTGTCTCCGTTGCGTTGTTCACGACTTACTTCTTGCAGTCGGTCGTCCTCGGTGAGCGCGATAGCAATCTCTTGTGGCTGTACATCCACAATCAATTCGCTTTTCATACTGTTTACAATAAATAAAAATGCTTTGTGGCAACACATTTGCGCCCAAGTGTGTTTATGCCACAAAGCAGGTTAATAATAAATCGTCTTACTTATGCTTATGACGATTCTTGCGCAGACGCTTTTTGCGCTTGTGCGTAGACATCTTATGTCTCTTATGCTTTTTTCCGTTAGGCATAATGCATTAGTTATTAAATAGTTAATTATAATAGTTGATTATTGTTCAAACTGATAAGCGATTGCTCTGCAAAGCCGATTATCGCAGTTGGTTCTTAAACTCGTTAGCGGGCTTGAAAGCGGGAATCTTATGCTCGGGCACCTCGATAGAAGTGTTCCTAGAGATATTACGAGCAATCTTTTTTGCACGCGTCTTGGTTGTAAAACTACCGAATCCACGAAGATAGACATTATCTCCGTCAGCGACGGCCTTCTTGATGTTATCCATTGCGGACTCTATGACAGTACTGATAGAAGTCTTGTCATATCCAGTTTGGATAGCGATGTTTGTTATGAGTTCTGCTTTAGTCATAATATATAATGTGTATTTATAGTCTAATTCGTGTACTGTACTGCGACGAGCAATTCGCCTTGCGAGCGAAAAACTGTGCAAAGGTACTATAAATTTTTGATTTACAAAAGTTTTCGGGCAAAAAAATCACTCGACAAAGCGAAAAACACGATTTTGATATAGAGAGCAACCTATTGATTTACAATAATTTCGTAATACACACTATAGTTCTCCGCTAACGGCGATTGATTGAGCATTCCAACACTCCTTTAAAGTTCATTAAAAAAAACATTAAGCCATGCGTGAGCCACAGTTCTCCACTGACGATGCCCATTCAGACCAGTTCTATACTGCGTTGGCGAGGCAACTGCTAATGGAAACATTTAAAAGAAACACCAAATACACTATGGTCTATAAAATAGGCAAATAATCAACAATAGCACACTATTTGAAAACAAAAAACAGCGTAGAAACAATATCTACGCTGCTTTGAAAAAAAGTATTTTATTTCTGCAATAAAAAGCGATCCGAAATTGTAATGAAACCTTTACCCTATAGGAGGTTACACAATTTTGGCAGGAATAAGTTTCTCGCGAATCTTGATGT
The DNA here is from genome assembly GCA_900542355.1 of uncultured Bacteroidales bacterium. GTDB lineage: Bacteria > Bacteroidota > Bacteroidia > Bacteroidales > Paludibacteraceae > Colicola. Next base: position 70,630 of record UQNE01000012.1, read on the forward strand.
AGATAATCGTTTCCTTCTTAGCAAACTCGGTCTTCACATACCCCATACCGACACCCACCTTGGTGGTAGGCAACATGATACCGCTGGTAACATGACCAATCTGATTGCCCTCTGCATCGCAAATCTCATAACCATTGCGAGGAATAGCACGCTCTTGGCACTCGAAATGCACCAATTTGCGCTTCACGCCCTCGGCTTTCTGCTTGAGGAGGAAGTCCTTGTCGATAAAGTCCTTCGCATCAAACTTGGTAATCCAGCCGAGACCTGCCTCAAGGGGCGATGTAGTGTCGTCAATGTCATGTCCGTAGAGGCAATACCACTTCTCCAAACGCAGACTGTCGCGTGCGCCCAATCCGATAGGAGCCACATTGAATTGCTTGCCTACCTCGAAGATAGCGTCCCAGATTTGTTTGCCATACTCCTTGGGGAAATACAACTCAAATCCGCCTGCGCCCGTATAGCCCGTGTTACTCAGAATAACACCTTGCACACCTGCGAAAGACCATTCGCGGAACGAATAGTAAGGAATAGCACTTAGGTCGGCATCGGTGAGGAGTTGGAGCAACTCGGTTGCTTTGGGACCTTGCACTGCCAACTGACCATACTTGTCGCTCGCATTCTCAAGACTGACACCGAAAGTGTTTTGCTTGTTTACCCACTCCCAATCCTTATCGATATTGCCGGCATTGACCACGAGCAAATACTTGGTGGTGCTGTATTTGTAGATAATCAAGTCATCCACGATACCGCCTTTGCCGTTGGGCATGCAGGTGTATTGCGCCTTGCCGGCAGCAAGTTTGCTGACATCGTTGGTGGTGATATACTGAAGAAAATCGAGGGCTTTCTCGCCTTTTACCCAAAACTCGCCCATGTGGCTGACATCAAAGACGCCAACGCCCTCACGAACGATGATATGCTCTTGATTGATGCCCGTCGGATATTGGATAGGCATATTAAATCCGGCAAACTCTGCCATCTTTGCGCCCAACGCAATGTGGGTCGCCGTGAAAGGTGTTTCTTTTAACATTGTATTGTAATTTAATGGTTTATTCTTGGTTTGTTTTTTCTATTTCTCGGCGCAAATCGTCCAATATCTTTCCTTTGTAAGAAAAGTATTTGGCACCTTGATAGGCACCGGAATTGTTACATTTGTCTTCAGGCATAAATGTCCCCACGAAAGGTGATAGTTTGTAGATACGTCCCTCGTACTCTACGGTGTCGTCGCTTGCCACTTTCACTTGTACACCCGTAGGCACAAAGGTTATCATCTCGCCTATTTGGATACCCACCATACTGAACTTGAACCGCCCGCGTTTAGGCGTATGTACCTGCTCTTCATTGGAAGAGTCTGTACTTTCAGCGGTATGTTGCTCAATAGGTTTATTATCCTTATATACCGTAATTACAGCATCATCCAGCATTTGTGCTATATCTCGAAATATATCCAACGCTACCTGTGGAGCCACATTGAAGAACTCTCGGTTTTGGCGTATGCGCAAATCCGTCAGCCGGTCAATGGTTTTGTGGATATATTTCTCCACATAGTCATATTTAGTCGTCTGAATGGTGGCGTATATCTCAAAAGGCAGTGGCACAGCAGTGTTGTCCAATTCCTTGGAACGTACATCCACGGGGCGTGCACTCTTGCCTATCTTCACCCAGTCCTCTCGAAAACTCGGGTTGGTCAATATATATACATATCCTTTCTCCTCCATAACTTATGCCTTTTCAACAATCTTGAGGATGACTTGCATTGCTTTTTCCATCGAAGGGATGGGGAGGTACTCGAAGCGGCTGTGGAAGTTCTCACCGCCGGCAAAGATATTGGGGCAAGGCAGTCCCTCGAACGAGAGGCGTGCGCCATCGGTTCCGCCACGGATAGGCTGGATATGAGGTACGACACCCACTTCTTTCATCGCCTCTTCCACCAAAGTAACGATATGCATTACGGGTTCAACCTTCTCGCGCATGTTGTAGTATTGATCGCGAATCTCTATCTCAGCCGTACCCTCACCATACTCACGATTGACCTTGCGCACGAGGTGCTCCATCTCGCGTTTGCGGCTCTCGAAACGCGCACGGTCGTGGTCGCGAATGATGTAGGACAAAGTAGTTTCCTCGACGGTTCCATTCATTCCGACGAGGTGGTAGAAGCCTTCGTAGTTCTGCGTATGTTCGGGAGTTTCCCAGCGCGGAAGCATTACTGCCAGTTGGAAAGCGATACGCATCGAATTGAGCATCTTATGGTAGCCATAGCCCGGGTGCACATTGACGCCATGGATATGAATCTTGCAACTTGCTGCGTTGAAATTCTCAAACTCCAATTCGCCGACAGCACCGCCATCCATAGTGTAGGCAAAGTCGCAACCGAACTTCTGCACATCGAAGTGGTCAGCCCCCTGCCCTATCTCCTCATCGGGAGTAAATCCGATGCGTATCTTGCCGTGCTTAATCTCCGGGTGCTGAATCAAGTACTCGCAAGCCGACACTATCTCGGCAAGCCCGGCTTTGTCGTCCGCACCAAGCAGTGTCTTGCCGTTAGTAACGATGATGTCTTGCCCCTTGTAGCGCAAGATTTCGGGATATTTAGCCGTTTCGAGAACGATATTCTCTTCGGCATTGAGCAGGATGTCCTTGCCATCGTAGTCAGCAACAATACGCGGTTGCACATGCTTGCCACTGGCATCGGGCGCAGTGTCCATGTGGGCGATGAAACCGATGGTAGGTTTGCCTGTAGTGTTGGCAGGCAAAGTAGCCATAACATAACCATTCCTATCGAGCGAAACTTCCTCTAAACCAATCTGTTTGAGTTCTTGTTCGAGGTATTGTGCAAACTCCATCTGCCCGGGGGTAGAGGGGGTCATATTGGTTTCTTCATCGGAAGTGGTGCAGAAACTGACATACTTGAGAAATCTGTCGGTGATATTCATTGTATTGTTGTTTTGGGGTAAAAAGACTTTGTTTTTGCTGCGTCTGTTGTGGTGCTGTCTTGATGTAGCACTGCAACACGCAGCGTTATTGTGGTGTAGCAAAGACTACAAGACGATACTCATCTTGTCGGTATCTCCTGCGATGAAGGCAAGGATATTGTCGCAGACCTCTTCGCACATAGCCAAACGCCCTTCCCAAGTGCCGGTACCGGTATGCGGGGAGAGAACGATATTGTTGAGCCAACGAAAAGTGGGCGGAATGACGGGTTCGTGCTCGAAGACATCGAGTGCCGCGCCTGCTATTTGGCGTGTGCGAAGTGCTTGAGCCAAAGCCTCCTCATCGACATGTGCCCCACGCGCGGTATTAATAAGGTATGCCGACGACTTCATCATCTGAAACTCGGGGGCTCCGATGAGGTGGTGTACCTCGGGGGTGTAAGGCAAGTTGAGCGACACAAAATCAGCCGTTTTGAGCAGGTCTTCCTTGCTCATGTAGGTGGCTCCATAGCGTGCTTCGATGTCCTCAGGCAGGCGGTTGCGATTGCAATAGACGATAGTCATTCCGCTTGCTACGGCACGGCGCGCCAACGCCTGACCGATACGCCCCATTCCGATGATACCCAGCACCTTACCATATATAGAGTGGCTGAGATTGTTCATTACTCCGAACTCTACTCCACTCCTCCGACGCATACTCTTATCGAACTCAACAGTGCGTCGTGCAATGTCGAGCATGAGTGTGAATGCCAACTCTGCCGTAGGTTCAACTACGGAATGAGGAGTGTTGGTAACCCGTATGCCTCGCTCACGGCAGGCGTCAAGGTCGATATTGTTGAAACCGACGCCGAAATTGGCAATAAGGCGAAGATTGGGTGCAGACTCAATCATTTCGCGCGTAACGGGTTTATCGAAAGTAGAAACAAGCACCTCGGCTTTAGCAAGAGATGCGTTTAGATGATGCTCCGCTTCTAAGCGGGTAAAGCCTTTCGCAGGCAGTGTGGTTGTAAATGCAATTTCCATATTCGACCACAAAGATACTGCTTTTTCTCGAAACCGACAAAAAAAAATGCAGTTGCGCCTTAGAAAAACGGCTATTACCGGTCGTTTCAAGGCTGCAAAACCGGTTGTGCAGAAGCGGACATACAAAACAAAGAAATATCAAAATGCAAGCAAACAGTGTATTTTGATAGCAAAATGATAATTGCAAAGTATTTTTTAGGTCTCGATAAGGTCTCGACAAGATCTCAATAAAGTCTCGGTAAAAACAGGATAACAAAATGATAGTAACAAAGCAAGAATAGCGAACATTTGACAAAAGAGCCATTTTGCAAATAATGCGTATCGTTTGGGGGCGGTATAGAGAGAACCAACAAAAAAATGCACAGGAATGAATTTGGAGTGGTAAAAATTTCGACACACAAAAAGTGAGAATTTGTTTACAGGGTCTTTTTGTTCGATTTGCGGGGATTTTTTAACAAAAACATCTTTCTCTATTGCGCAGGTGCATTTTTTTTTGTACCTTTGCAAAGATTTTGCGTTACTGCAATCGGATCTGATGTAGTAGCGATAAAATAGTAAAGTGGTCTATAAATGACCAGAAAAAACAACAACTAATCAACAGAAAATTAAGGAGATAAAAATAACTATGGAAGAACAAGAAAAGTATGACGGTTCAAGTATCCAAGTGCTTGAAGGTTTGGAAGCAGTGCGCAAACGCCCTGCGATGTATATCGGTGATATTTCACAAAAGGGTTTGCACCACTTGGTATATGAGGTGGTGGACAACTCGATAGATGAGGCCCTGGCAGGCTTCTGCAACCATATTGAGGTAACTATCAACGAGGACAACTCTATCACGGTACAAGATAACGGGCGTGGTATCCCTGTGGATATGCACCCGAAAGAGCATAAGAGTGCACTTGAGGTGGTGATGACCGTGCTGCACGCCGGAGGTAAATTTAATAAGAATAGTTATAAGGTGTCGGGCGGTTTGCACGGTGTAGGTGTAAGTTGCGTGAATGCCCTCTCGACCAAACTGCATGTAGAGGTGTTCCGCGACGGGAAAATCTATATGCAAGAGTATACCAAAGGTAAACCGACCTGCGCCGTACATGAGATAGGTACCTATAGTAGCGACGAACGCGGAACGGGTACTTGCGTACAGTTCTGGCCGGACGGAAGTATCTTCACCGAGACGGTTTATCAATACGATATTTTGGCTAACCGTATGCGCGAGTTGGCTTATCTGAATGCAGGCGTAAAAATCACGCTGACCGATAAACGCCACGAGATAGAGGCTACTCCGACCACCAACACCGAAGGCGAAGTGGTGGCTCCACAAGGCGTACTTGCTGCAAACGGCAAACGCTACAAAGGTGAGGTATTCTATTCCGAAAAGGGTTTGAGCGAGTTTGTACGCTATATCGACAATATGCGTACTCCGCTTATCTCGGAGGTAATCCATCTCAACACCGACAAATACGGCACTCCCGTAGAAGTGGCAATGATTTACAACACTGACTTCAACGAGAATGTGCACTCGTATGTAAACAATATCAACACGATAGAAGGCGGTACGCATGTGGCAGGTTTCCGTGCGGCACTGACGCGTGTGATGAAGAAATATGCCGAGGATAGCAAACTGTTGGAGAAAGCCAAACTGAAAGACAAAGACGGCAACTCGACCATCGATCCGAACGATTTCCGTGAGGGTTTGACGGCTGTGATTTCCGTAAAAGTGGCAGAGCCTCAGTTCGAGGGTCAGACAAAGACCAAACTGGGAAACTCGGAGGTTGCCGGTATAGTTTCGAGCGCAGTGGCAGAGGCATTGACCGACTATTTGGAGGAGCACCCCGATGACGCAAAGAAGATTGTAGAGAAAGTCATCTTGGCTGCTCAAGCGCGTATTGCAGCGCGTAATGCTCGCCAAAGCGTATTGCGCAAATCGCCTCTTAGCGGCGGCGGATTGCCCGGTAAACTGGCTGACTGCGCAAGCAAAGACCCGGCAGAATGCGAGTTGTTCTTGGTGGAGGGAGATTCTGCAGGCGGTACGGCGAAGACCGGACGCGACCGTGTGCACCAGGCTATTCTGCCTCTCCGTGGTAAGATTCTAAATGTGGAAAAAGCCATGGAGCATAAGGTGTTTGAAAGCGAGGAGGTGCGCAATATATTCACGGCATTGGGTATTACTTTCGGTACGGAAGATGACCCTAAGGCACTAAACCTAAGCAAGATACGCTATCACAAAGTAATCATCATGGCGGATGCCGATGTGGATGGTGCGCATATCGCTACCCTGATTATGACTCTATTCTTCCGCCATATGAAAGAGGTAATCGAGCAAGGACACCTCTACATAGCTATGGCACCTCTGTACATGTGCTCGAAAGGCAACTACAAAGAGTACTGCTGGACAGACCAACAGCGTTTCGACTTCATACAGAAATATGGTGGAGGCGATGAGAAACTGATTAAGACTCAGCGATACAAAGGTTTGGGTGAGATGTCGGATGAGCAACTATGGGAAACCACCATGGACCCTGCGCGTCGTCTGCTGAAGAAAGTAACGATAGAGAATGCTGCTGAAGCCGACCACACGATTGCTATGCTGATGGGTGATGAAGTAGCCCCCCGCCGAGAGTTTATCGAGGAGAACGCTACCTACGCTAACATTGATGCGTAACTACACCTTATATATATAGGTATGAATATAGCCGTTTATTGCAGTGCAAAAGACCAAATCTCGGAGGAGTATAAACTGCTCGGAGATGAGTTGGGTGCGTGGATTGGTCAGCACGGACATACCTTGGTGTATGGCGGTGCGACCGGCGGACTGATGACCCGCGTGAGCCAAGCCACAAAGCAGAATGGCGGTAAGGTAATAGGTGTGATACCCAAGCGTATCATTGCTGCACACCGACAGGCAGACAACTGTGATGAACTCTACACAGTGGAGAATATGAACGAACGCAAACAAAAGATGAAAGAGTTGGCGGATTGTTTCGTATGCCTCCCGGGGAGTTACGGCACATTGGACGAGATGATGGATGTGGTGGCAAGCGGTACGGTAGGTGAGCACCGAAAACCTATCTATATACTTAATTATCAAGGGTTTTACGAAGGTTTGAAACAGCAAACCGAGCACATGCGTGTATTGGCATTCATCCCCGAGCAGGAGAGTTACAAACCTCAGTACGCAGACACATTAGACGAACTATACACAATACTCAAATAAAACACACTACTTATGAACCAACAGACCAGTTTGAAGAGCGATACGCTTTCGACGAGCAAGTTTGAACAGCGTATGGAGCAAATCAAAACCGATATTCAACGCTATCGCAGCATTGAACAATCGGAAGAACTCAAAGAATTTCAGGCACTTAGAGAAGTGGTTGAGACCAAGGAGTTTCAAGACAACAAGAACTATTTGCTCCACCGCAAGTATCGCGATACGGACGAGTATAAAAAGATGTCGCGATACCGCAGGCTAAAACTTTCTCCGCTGGTTCTGCGTTATCGTTGGATACGAACCTATCCAAACTTCAAGGAGTATTTGGCTTTTGCACAAAGCGAGCGTTATGCGGAACTGAAAGACAAAGCCACAGTGGCTGTTTCGAGCGAACTGCGTACATACAAATGGATTGACCGCTCTCTGACGCTGAAAGACTATCGCCATTGCGAGAAATCGGCCGCTACCAAAGAGTTCCTCAGCCTGCGCGAGATTGTCCACACAGAGGATTTTATCAAAAACAATGCTTTTTGGGCAGATTCGAAGCGTTGGTACACTACAGAGGAGAGCAAACAAGACGCTCGTTATCAAGCACTTAAGAAGTCGGATGATATTCGTTTCTACCTATCGCAAGACGCTAATCAGATAGCCTTGTGGGAGAGTTATAAGACGCTCTTTGACGATGAATGCGAGCAGACCACGGCTTGGAAAGCAGGATTCTACTACGACAACAAGAACCTCAAAACCGACCACTCGTACTGCAACGAGCAGCAAGCCAACAACCACGGCAAGAATGTATCGGTAGCAGGCAGTATATTGTCGGTAGAGACCAAGAACGAGGCCGTCAGCGCATCGGCATGGCACCCTACTAAGGGCTTTATCACCAAAGATTTTGCTTGGACGGGCGATACCATACAGACAGCCGAAGTCTTCCAATCGAAGACCGGTGTATTCTTGGCAAAAGTGCGCGTATCGGGTATGGGTAGTGCAGCAGTATATCTCGCTACAGGCGAACGCCAACCTGTATTGAAACTGATGCAATGGGACGGCCGACAGGTGTCCGCAGGTATCCGTACCGCCAAAGACGAAGCCACAGTAACGATTAACGGATTGAAAGCCGGTCAATGGTATGTATATGGTGTGCAAATCACTGATAGCGAGGTAGTTTGGTCGGTAAACGGACAAGAGATACTTCGCATAAAGAACAACCTTGGCAGCAAGACTTTCTACCCTGCCATTGCTGAGTTCTTACCCGAGAACCTGCCTGCCGGAAAGGGGCAAGTAGATGTAGATTGGGTGCGTGTGTATGACCGACAATAAGTAAAAGAAAAGAGGCTATGTTTCTGATTGCAGGTCCGTGTGCGATAGAAAATAGGGAGATGGTCCTTCAGACGGCGCAGACTCTGAAAGAGGTGTGCAACGAATTGGGGATACACCTTATATATAAGTCGTCATTCGACAAAGCCAACCGCACCTCCGCCGGTTCGCAACGCGGCGTAGGAATGGAGAAAGGGTTGGAAATCTTGTCGGAAGTGAAGGCAACTTTCGGGTTGCCTATCCTAACCGATGTGCATGAGTCGTGGCAATGTGCGCCTGTAGCAGAAGTAGCCGATGTATTGCAAATACCCGCTTTCCTAAGTAGACAGACCGATTTGCTCCTTGCATCCGCCCAAACAGGTCGTGTGGTGAATGTCAAGAAAGGTCAGTTTATGGCTCCTTGGGATATGCAAGGTGTAGTAAGCAAGATAGAGTCAGTACCCTCAGACAAGCCCATCGGCGAACGACTTTGGCTCACCGAACGCGGTTCATCTTTCGGGTATGGTAACTTGGTGGTAGATATGACCTCGCTAGTAGAGATGCGCAAGTTCGGCTGTCCCGTGGTGTTTGATGCGACCCACTCGGTGCAGAAACCAAGCAGCCAAGCGGGCATAACGGGAGGCAACAGAGAGATGGTGCCCTACCTCATGCGTGCAGCCTTGGCAGTGGGGATAGACGGACTGTTCTTGGAAGTACACCCCGACCCGGACAAAGCCATATCGGACGCTGCTAACCAAGTGAAACTGAGTGATATACGCACAATCCTAAAGCAGGCATTGGCGATAGATAATGTAGTAAAAACATTGAGATGACATATTCTGAACGCGCAAAAAGTATCTTTGCCGAAGAGATAGGAGAATTAGAAAAACTATCTGCTTCGATAGACGAGAACTTCGATAAAGCAGTAGAACTCATCTATTCTTGCAAAGGCAAACTGGTGGTAATGGGTATCGGCAAGACCGGCATCATCGGACACAAGATAGCCTCTTCGCTGGCATCGACAGGCACATCTGCCATCTTTGTGAATGCCGTAGAGGCGGTGCATGGTGATTTGGGTATGGTCTGCGGTGATGATGTGGTGTTGCTGGTGAGCAACAGCGGTTCGACCAACGAGATACTGAATGTGATAGCCCCATTGCGCAACTTAGGCTGCACGATTATTGCCATGACGGGTAATCCCGATTCGCAGTTGGCACAAGAGAGCGATGTGGTTATCTCGGTGCATGTGGATAAAGAGGCCTGCCCGTTGGGTTTGGCTCCCACTACCTCTACCACAGCCACCACGCTGATGGGAGATGCGTTGATAGTATGCCTAATGGAAAAACGCCATTTCCGCGCAGAGAATTTCGCCCTCTACCACCCGGGTGGTGCCTTGGGAAGACAACTGCTGGCGAGGGTAAAGAACCGAATGCAGACCAATGTGCCGAGAGTGCAAGTAGATACCCCATTCCGAGAACTTGTGTGCGAGATGTCGGAGAAACACTTAGGTATGACTATGGTGTACGGAGGCAGTCGCTGCATAGGTATCATCACCGATGGTGACTTGCGTCGCGCCATACAGAAATATGACGACCTGCATATTGTGGCACGCGATATGATGACGCCATCGTATAAGCGCATCCACAAAGATGCCCTGCTCACAGAGGCATTGGCGATAATGGACAAGTACAACATCACCACGCTTGCCGTTACGGAAACGCCTGATACTGAGGAGATTATTGGTATCATTTCTATTCACCATATTATCGATTTCAACTAAACCGCTATGGAACCGACTATCACAGTCTATTGCAAGAACACGCACTCGTATCACGAAGTGCCGCGCGGTATCTCGCTGATTGAATTGCGGGATATGCTCAACATCAAATTGCAGTATCCTATCATCGCCGCGCATGTAAACTACAAGGAGGAAAACCTTGATTTTCTGCTATATAAGCCCAAGGATGTAGAGTTTTTAGATGCCAGTTCCGCCAGCGGAATGCGTTGCTATGTGCGCACACTGAGTATGGTGTTGGCTTGTGCTATCAATGAACTCTATCCGCGTGCCGACCTGCGCATAGAGCACCCCATATCAAAAGGTTACTATTGCACCTTGCAGTGGCGCAAACCGAAAGATGGTGAGTTGGCTTCCGATACGGTCAATCCGAAACTGACGCCGGAGATGATAGAAAGCATCAAACGCCGTATGCAGCAGATAATCAAGGAGGACCGCAAGATACTGGAAGAGGAAAAACGCACAAAGGATGTTATCCAGATGTTCAGCACCCGCGTGGACGGCGAAAGCACCATCTTCGAAACCCTTGGCAACCCCTACTGCCGCTATTTCCGTATGGGTGATTTTATCGACTACTACACCAATACACTAATGCCATCGTCAGGCTACATCAATGTGTTTGACCTTGAACCCTATTATGACGGCATGTTGTTGCGCATTCCTAACCGCACCAATCCCACCATACTCGAAGACAAGATACCGCAAGACAAGATGTTCAGCATCTTCAGCGAGTACAACTCGTGGAACAAACTGCTGAATATCAACAATGTAAGCGATTTCAATGTGGCGTGCAAAGGCAACCGCAGTTTTATGATGATTAAGTTGGCAGAGGCGTTGCACGAAAAGAAAATTGCTCAGATGGCAGACGCTATCGCCAACCGTGAGGAGCGGCCTAAGTTTATATTGATTTCGGGGCCGTCATCCTCGGGCAAGACCACTTTCTCCAAACGATTGCAGATTCAACTCTTGGTGAATGGTATCAAACCGGTAATTATCTCGATGGATAACTATTTTGTGAACCGTGTAGATACCCCCCGCGATGCCAATGGAGATTGGGATTTTGAGAATATCAATGCACTCGACCGACCCTATTTCTGCCAGCAGATGAGCGACTTGATGGAGGGCAAAGAAGTAGATTTGCCTACCTACTCTTTTGAAAAAGGCGAGCGCGTCTATGAGGGAAACAAACTGCGCTTGGACAAAGACAGCATAATCATTCTTGAGGGTCTGCATGCGCTTAACCCGTCGTTGCTGCCCAACATACCTCGTTCCGCAACCTTTAAGATATTTGTTTCTGCACTGACAACCATCAACATCGACAACCACAACTGGATTCCGACAACCGACATCCGTTTGCTTCGCCGCATTGTGCGCGACTACAAATATCGCAACTACTCTGCTCGCGACACTATTGCGCGTTGCCCGTCGGTACTGCGAGGTGAACAAACTTGGATTTATCCCTACCAAGAGGAAGCCGATATGATGTTCAATTCGGCATTGCTCTTTGAGTTGGCAGTACTGAAACGCCATGCAGAACCTATCCTGGCAGAAGTACCGAAATACTGCGACGAATACACCGAGGCACACCGCCTTATCAAGTTCTTGCAGTATTTTGAACCCATCCCCGAAAAGGAAATCCCGCCCACATCGCTCCTGCGCGAGTTCGTTGGTGGCAGTTCGTTCCACTATTAAGCCCCATCTGTCAGCAACAAGACCCTGCGAGAAGGCTTTATGGCATACTAAAGATACGAGTTTGTGTTAAAAATAGAGTTATTGATAGAATACGAATGAGTATCTAAATAGAGATATATTCTACAAAATTCGGAGGTTGCGAACAACTAAGCCGACCGAAAGCTATACAAAATTTCTTTTTAAGGAGAAAAATACAACATAATGAAACAACTATTTTTATCTATACTTTGTCTGTTGTTAGGACTTAGTGTGTATGCCAACGACTCTATTTCGAGCCGCCCAAACATCTTTGATGAGATGCCCAATGTAACAGTGCACCAAGACTCGTTGGTAGGAGTGCTGCTCGAACATAAGATACGAGGCAACAATGAGATGGTAGAGATTGACGGTTATCGGGTGCAGATATACTCATCTAATCGTCAGCAGAGCGCGAAGACAGAGGCTCTGCAATTAGAAAAAGAGATTGCAGAAAAAGTCTCAATGCCCGTCTATGTGCTGTATATGACGCCATTTTGGAAGGTGCGTTTAGGCAATTTCCGTACCTTTGAAGAAGCCAACACATTCAAGAACCAATTTCTCGCACAATTCCCCCAAATGCAGGGAGATACATACATCGTGCGCGACAAAATACAAGTACTGCAATGAATCTGCAATCGTTCGACCCCAATACAGAAAAGACTGAGCAAATCGCAAAGGATGTAACTTCCATTCTGACCCAATTAGGCGAGAACCCCTATCGCCAAGGGTTGGTTCGTACCCCCGAGCGTGTAGGTGAGGCACTTCAGTTTTTAACCAAAGGATATAGCGAAGACCCCGAAGCAATACTCCGCTCTGCCCTATTCGAAGAGGACTATCGCCAAATGGTGGTAGTAAAAGACATTGAGTTTTACTCCCTTTGCGAGCACCATATATTGCCATTCTTTGGCAAAGCGCATGTGGCATATATCCCCAATGGGAAGATTACCGGACTGAGCAAGATTGCGCGTGTGGTAGATGTGTATGCACGCCGCTTGCAAGTGCAAGAACGCTTGACCACGCAAATCAAAGACTGTATTCAGAACACGCTCAATCCGTTGGGCGTGATGGTGGTAGTGGAAGCAGAGCACCTCTGTATGCAGATGCGCGGTGTACAGAAACCCCATAGCACAACTACCACTTCCGATTTCACCGGTGCTTTCACCCGCCAAGAAACCCGCGATGAATTTCTCCGACTAATTAGAGGATAAGCATTTCGCATAAGCAGATATTGTGCTCTAAAACATAAGCAACAAATAGATACAAAAAGGAGGATGCCTAATTTGTAGCATTCTCCTTTTTTGATAGGTGTTATGACTGTTTAATCAGTTTCAAATCCGAAATTTTGACCAAGATTTCAGTTTATCATTATTGTCCGATAAAGTATGTTTGACATTTTGTTTGAGATATATCGGTAAAACTCACAAAATGATAATTGGTATAGGGCGTTTTAGATCTCGATAAGGTCTCGACAAGGTTTCGACAAAATCTCGACAAAGTCGGTTTGACATTTTGAAAGCAAAACAAGCAAAAAAATCGCAATCCGCTATTAGAGATATTCATAATTCGCTACCCGAATATATATTAGTAATTCCTACCCAAAGATAATTGAGTACTCCAATACTAAGATATGTTCGTAAGCCAACAAAGATATTTGATTAAATAAGATAGGAAGTAGAAATAAAAAGGGGCATCGACGATTGTCAGATGCCCTCTTTGCTGTTGGATAATGGTTATTTATCGTATATTTCAACCATATTTAATTGGTTCATATTCTATGTGAGACAGTTAGTTCATTACTAAAATTAGTTTGTGGGGCAATTAGTTCATTACTAAGATTTTGACGGTGGTGTGGTTCTTGCCTTCGGCATTGCAGAGGGCCGTATAAACACCACTGCTGACACGCTGTCCCTTGAAATTGCGGCCGTCCCAAACGGCAGTACCACCATTGCTCTTGGTCTTGCATACCAAATTACCACCGGCATCGATGATATTGACCGTAGTGTTTTCCATCAGTCCGGTGATAGTAATAACTCCTTCATAATTCGGTCGCACCGGATTGGGATAAGCATACGCCCCACTGAAATCATCTTGCGGAGCCGAAGCATCACTCCGATAAGAGACAATACCTTTTCCCGTACCGACAAACACCTCACCGGAATTAGGATTGATAGCAATAGAGAGAATCGAATTGGAGGGCAAAACAGAATTTTCCGTAGTAAAATGGGCAATAGTGGTCAGTCCGTCTGATGACATCAGATAGATACCGGAAGTCTCCGTACCTATCCATTTGCGGTTAGCCCCATCTACCACAATCGCATTGATTTGCTCCGTACCAAGCAGATAATCAGCCAAATTGGTACCATCGTTGCGCGGAATCTTGATACGCGTACATTGGTTGGAAGCAAAGAAATCTACCGAAGCGGGGATAACAATGATTCCCGTAGGTGTCCCCAACCAAACATCGCCATCCAAGTCCTGCGCCAAACAATAGATGTACTCCGGTGTAAGTTGTATATTATCGCCATCGACGAATGTGCTACGCTTGATGCACTGGTCATCATTCGCAGACAATGGCGTACCACCATCGTCGAGCAAGATGACTCCTGTCTGCTTGCGTTGGTCAATCATCCATTTGCGCCGACTGCTACGGTTATCCACCGTTATCTCCCACGGAGTCTCAAAGCGCACGGCTTGCCTATTGGAGTACATATCCAGTCCGTACCATTGCCCTTGCGGGGTAAGGATATTGACAGGATGTGCGTTTTGCCCCGTATTGAGCACCCATAGATTGCCCGAATCATCCATCATCAGTCCCTCGGTACGGGTATAGAAATCGGGGTTATTCTCGGCGGCAGCACGCAAAGTGCTATTGCTGACCGTATAGTGTTTCACTGCCTCGTAGCCACGATACTCTACCAGTCCCATTCCATAGAGTGCAGTGAAGAAATGCCCATCCTCGTTGGGGTCTGCCACGATAGATACCACATCACGCGGAGCCGTATGCATACCCAGTTTAGCACCCGCCACAGAGGCAAACATACTACGCCATTGCGACCCGTCGTAGATACTAAAATTACCTTCGCGAGCACTCTCGACAGCCCAACGACTGCCCCCTGCTACATAGAGTTTGTCCGCCACGAACTTCAGACGATAGCCATTGTTGCTGACAGGGCCGTTAGGCGGGAATACCTGAATCTCGTTTTGGAGACTTAGTCGGGCTATACCATTGCCTGGTGCTGCCAACCAATAGCAACTATTAGCCGCATCGTATTGGGCATCGACCACACGATAATCGCCCCATAGATGCACCCCTGTGCGAGCAATCTCCACCAGCCCTTTTCCCTCTTGGTATCCCAACAAACGATTGGCATAGCCTGCCACCCAATGGAGCGATTGCGTATCAGCCACCCTACTCCATCCTGCAACGGTCCGTGAGTAGAGAACAGAGTCTTGCAATATATATAAGGAGTCGTTCGCCACCACTACCTTTTCGGCAGCACGACTACGAGGGAGAGCAATGGTTTTCCAGAAGGAATAGTCCACCAAATTATCGTGTATGGATGCGACATACAATTGGTCTTGCACAAGCGCATAGAGTGTATCGCCCCAAAGCACCAATGAACGGACATTGACATCTTGCGCACTATCACCAATATAGTAGGTATCGATAACCTCGGCTTTGCGTGTATTGATAGCCACAACACCAAACGGCATGGCCAAATAGGCTGAACGCTCTGTTACACAGATGTCGTTGACAGTAACGGGGATAGTGGCCGATTTCTGATACAAATCGGGCATTTGCGTGGTAGTGCCATCATCTGCAAGCAGGTCGATTCGCCCGTCTGAATAACAGATAATCAGTTGATTAGTAGTATTATCGTACGCAATATGCAAGATGTCGCTGCTATTGAGTCCGGTGGATTTATTCCAAAGCGTAAAAGTCTCGTCTTGTTTGTTGAGGGAGAACAAAGCACCATTAGCGAGGCCATATACCTCGTTTCTGCTCTGCGCTATCTCCTCCATATCGGTGTATGAGTAGTGGAGTTTCCATTGCTGCATACTGCCATATTCCACACCATCGGAGTCGCTATTTGCATCGGAGTCTGCCAAATCGGTTGATTGCTCGCTGTAAGCCACAATACCTTTGCTCGTACCGACATACATCGTCTTGGCATCAGCAGCAAGGGACATCACATAGTTGCTTGGCATCGGACTATTGTCGGTGGTGTAATGGGCAAGAATGGTCTTTCTATCGGACGAAAGCACATAGACACCTATCGTATTGGTGGCTATCCAAATACGCCCATCCCAATCGAACTCGATAGCACGCACCTCGTTGGACAGGAATGGTTTTTCTCCGTTATCTTCTTGAATATCAATGCGTTCGCACAAATCAGATTGGAAGAAATCTACAGAACTCGGAATGATAATAATGCCATCATTTACCCCCAACCAGATGTTTCCGTCGGGGTCTTGAACGCACTTATAAAGTGAGCGTGTAGCCAAATCCACTTCTGTTCCGTTGGCGGTATGCAACAGTGTTCGGAAGATTGTTCGGTCATCTTCGGTATTGAGTGTACCGGCATCGTCAAGAAGCACCAACCCGGCACCTTTACGAGGCAACTGAAACCATTTATGATTGGAGTTGTGATTGTCGATAACCAAGTCGCCCGTAGTATCGTAGTAAGGGTCGCGGTTGCTCAAATGGATAGTAACGCCCGTCCATACTCCGGCAGAAGAATAACACTGCACCTGATTGGTAGCGGTATTGCTATTCATCAGCCAGAGGTTTCCTTTGGCATCGAACATACCGCTACTGGTGCGGGTATAGTCTTGCGGATTGGATTCCACGGCAGTGATTAGCGAACTATTCCACGGCATATAATGTTGCACCAATCGGCTTCCACGAAACTCATAAACGCCTGTACCATAACTGGTTATGAAATAGTGCATTGCGTCGCTCGGGTCAACGGAAACATGCATAAAATCGGTGGCATGATTGCCTGTCTGTGCCACTATTTGTGCTTGCGAGATATTGGTCCATTGCGAACCATCGTACATCATAGCATTGCCAGGAGTGAAATTTTGCACAGCCCATCGTCCGCCCGATACCACATAGAGATGACCTTGCGTAGCGGTCATATCATAGGGTGTATTGGTAAGGGGGCCTTGCGGCTTGTAGGTGTTTTTTGCCCCGGTGATGTCGGTGCGCACAATACCATCGCTTCCCCCACTCTGCCATATCTCACCATTGGTATCGGTGTAGATTTGTCCTTTTTGTGTATCACGCGAGATACGACCAAGAGGCTCTGTTTGCCAGTTGCGATAATCGGGGAGGTGGTCGTTCAGACTCGCCTTGTAGATACAATCAGCAGCGAAAGCATAGATGCTATCATCCTGAAAAACAATATCTTGCACTTTTACCTCTGTGGCATTGGCACCTATATAATAAGTATCCGCCAATTCGCGTTTGTTGAGGCGAAAAGTAACGATACCAAAATCCATAGCCAAATACGCACGACCATCGAAGACCGTGATATTGTTGATGGTTTTGGTAGCCATCATATCCTTGGTATAGAGCCCCGAAACATACTCTATTTGGCCATTGTGCATGACATCCATCTTGCCATCCTCGTAAGCAATAAGCAGATTATCAGTAGGTTGGTCATAGTAGATACATACAATGTTTGAGCCGTGCAGACCGCTTGCAGAGTTGTAGGTCTCGATACCTTCGGTCTGCTTATCGACAGAGAACAGGGCACCATCGGAAACGGCAAAGACCTTGTCGGGCGTCATGGCTATTTGCACTACATTGTTGTAGGCAAACATCGTTTTCCAGTATCCTTCTGCCCGTAACGAGAGCGCACACAATAGCAACAGAGCCGATAAATATATCTTTAATTGACTGATTCTCATACGATTATGCGTAGTTACAAAATAGTACAGAGTGCCTGCATAGCACGGGCACGATGACTAATTGAATTCTTGATGTCGGCAGGTAGTTCGGCAAAGGTCTTATCATACCCCTCCGGAATAAATAACGGATCGTATCCAAAGCCCCCTTCGCCTCGTTCTTCCGTGGCTATCTCTCCCCGCACAATGCCTTCCACCTGCTGCACCTCTCCACGACGAATAAGCGTTACGACAGTGCGAAATTGTGCTCTTCGGTCTGCAATGCCTTGCAACTCCGCCAAAGCCTTTTTTCGGTTGTTTTCAGGGTTGGATGGTTCGCCAGCCCAACGAGCGGTATAGACACCTGGCTTACCACCTAAAGCACTGATTTCCAATCCGGTATCATCGGAGAACACCCCATCGACATCTACACCATGTTGCACCACAAAACGATGCACCTCATCGGCCTTGATATGCGAATTTTCTTCAAGTGTGGTGCCGGTCTCGGCGATGTCGTGGCAGAACTCTATCTCACGGAGACTCAATACCTCTACACCTACAGGAAGAATGTCTCTTACTTCTTGCAACTTATGTGTGTTATTTGTCGCGAAAACTAATTTCATACACTGTCGATTTTATTCGCTGCAAAGTTACAAAAAAAAATCCATTCCGACAAAAATAAGTTTTCCATAAAAAGCCATATAAAAGACCATATAAAACCCATATAGGCGGTTTTGGTTCTCCGTTAACGATTAATTGACCGTTAAACATGGCATAGAACAAAAGAGAAACATGTAATTATCATGTAATTAGACCATTAATTATTTATTTCTCTCCGTTTCACTATGCAACATCCCTTCCTTTGGAGGGGCTTGGGGAGGTCGCATTATGCATTGAATTACTTGCCCGTTGATTATGCAGTTGCCCTAAATCGTGCATTATGCATCGATAAGGTGTCTGCGTATCCACGCCACCGTGGCATAGGCAAGGGGAGTGGAGCAACAAACCTCCATCAGCACTTTGGCAAGTACTTGAAAACCAATCATAGTCAGCACCTGCTTGAGCGATACCACACCCGCAAAGGCAATAAAGACAAAAATTGTGGTATCTAAGCAATAGCCCACAATAGAACTGGCGATAGTGCGTGTCCACATCGGTCCGCCCCAGTGTTGTTTGAGCCTGCTCATTACCCACGCATTGGCAGTTTCTCCCACGAGGAAAGCACAAACCGATGCCGCCATTATGCGAGGTACGAAACCAAAAATCTGCCTATATGCCTTCTGCATTTCTATCGTATCGGTAGGCACCGGCACTAGTGTAGCAATCCATGCAAAAAGCGTGAAGACCATTTGACAAAAGAAGGTGAGCAAAATCAGTCGGCGGGCAGTACGAAAGCCCCACAACTCGCTCACTACTTCACCTAACATATAGGTAATGGGGAAAATAATTGTACCCGCATCAAATATACTCAGACTGCCAATCTGAATAATTTGCGTAGCCATCACATTGGCCGTAAGATAACCCGTAACCATCACTGCTGCAATGGCTACTAATATATTGCTTTTAGTAAACTTCATAAAAATACGGATTACTCTATCACGAATAAACCAATCAACTACAAATCAAACTCTTCAAACTATTCCCCTCGCTCGACCACGAATAAATCTATCCTCCATTAACCGCGAACAAACATTCTTATCAGAGACCTATCGACTCATCTACCAACTCATCTACCAACTCATCAACCAACTCATCGATCTCTCAGAGATAGGGATTGAATTGTTTCTCTCTGCCGATAGTGGTAGAATAGCCGTGTCCGGGATAGACGATGGTGTCATCGGGGAGGATAGTAAGGCGTTGCAACGAACGGATAAGTGTAGGCATATCTCCTCCCTCTAAGTCGGTACGCCCGATAGAATCGCGGAACAAGGTATCGCCCGTGAATACACAGCCTTGCGGCTGCCAATAGTAGCACACCGCATCTTCCTTATGCCCGGGAGTGTGTATCACCTCTATTCCCTCAAAATCCGGCAACAGCAACTTGCCTTCAGGCGGAAAGATGATAGGGGCAATGCCATAAGTGCGTTGCACAAACTCCACCCCACAGATATGGTCGGGATGTGTATGGGTGATGAGCAATGCAACGGGCGAAAGGCTGTTGGCAGAGAGAAAATCCTGCATTCGCTTCTCTTCTGCGGCTCCGTACATTCCCGCATCGATAAGCAGTGCCTTGTGGTTTTGACTCTGCTCATCCCATACCAAGTAGGTACACTCACGATACGGATTGAAATAAAAAGGCTTGATAGTCATCACACAATCAAATTAGTTTGAACCAATAAATCAATCAGTTACAAACGATTATACTATTTTCCTTGAGTTATAATCGGAAAAGAAACAGTTGCGCTCAGTTGCTACTATTGCCTACTAAATTCGTTTCGATTGAGCAAAACTGATAGTAGCAGACAACTACATCGGCAGATAAATCACCTGCTTTGTCTCAAACCATTCTCCGGCAAAGAAATGACTAATGGGCGTAACCTCTACGCGCTTTTGGAATGGGCGCAACTCTTCGTCCAAATCCCCCCCCTTGAGTACCAGCAAGCCATTGGGTATGGCGTTGCGTTGCGTGCGACTGATGTTTTTCTGCACCAATCGAACCAAATCGGGCAAGGGCATCACGGCACGAGAGACCACAAAATCGAATTTGCCTTTCTCATCCTCGGCACGCTCTTGGATGCAAGTTACATTGGTCAGTCCGATAGCAGTAGCCACCTCTTGTGCCACACGCACTTTCTTCCCTATACCATCGATGAGCGTGAACTCACATTGGGGAAACAAGATAGCCAACGGAATACCCGGAAAACCTCCGCCCGTACCCACATCTAATATCTTGCTTTGAGGCTGAAAAGGCAGCACTTTGGCAATAGCCAACGAATGGAGGATATGATGCTCGTATAGGTTATCAATATCCTTGCGAGAGATGACATTGATTTTGCCATTCCAATCACGATAGAGCGCATCGAGAGCGGCAAATTGCTGAAATTGCAGAGCCGTCAAGGAGAAATGCTCCTTGACGGCTTCGATGCCTAACGGACTGACATTAAGGAGGTTATCCTTAGAGTCTTGCGAGTTCATACCCAATTAGTCAGCGAGGTTGGTGAAGACATTCTGTACATCCTCATCCTCCTCAATCTTGTCGATGAGTTTTTGTACCGACTCTTTCTCCTCATCGGTGAGGGTCTTGGTGTCGTTCGGGATACGAACGAACTCACACGACTGAATCTCAAAGCCATTGTCCTCCAGATACTTCTGCATCTGCGAGTATTGGTTGAAGTCAGCATAGATGATGATGTTGCCGTCCTCATCGGTACCGAGTTCTTCTACACCAAAGTCGATGAGTTCCAACTCCAGTTCTTCCAAATCGATGCCTTCTTTAGGGCTGACGGTGAAGCAGGCTTTGCGGTCGAAAAGGAACTGCAAGCAGCCCTGTGTACCGAGCGTGCCACCATGTTTGGTGAAGTAGGAACGGATATTAGCCACCGTACGCATGTTGTTGTCGGTAGCGGTCTCAATAAAGATGGCTACGCCATGCGGTCCATATCCTTCATAATTGATTTCCTTGTATCCTTCAGACGATTTATCGGTGGCTTTTTTGATAGCACGGTCGATATTCTCCTTAGGCATATTCTCTCGTTTGCACTGCTGTATCAGCATACGCAGACGGGGGTTTCCATCGGGATCAGCCCCACCCTCACGAGCAGCGATGGTGATTTCCTTTCCCAACTTGGTAAATGTACGAGCCATGTGGCCCCAGCGTTTCAGTTTGGTCGCTTTGCGATATTCAAATGCGCGTCCCATATTGTTTTAGTTTTTATATGTTTATTAGTTTGTTATTGCGTTTTTTCCACTAAAAGAACTTTTCTAGATATTCTAGAGGGTCTATAGATTATAGGAGGTCTATATATTTTAGGGGCAATTATGCATTCTTCATTATGCATTATATTACAAGGAGTCGTTGCTGACGGCGGGGATAGTATCTTGCTTGGGGAGCAAGGTAGAATCAGCGTGGTCAAGAATCGTCTCGTAGGTGATTTCCTCGAAAGTGATATTGAACTCCACACGACGGTTGAGTGCACGCCCTTTTGCCGTCTTGTTGTCTGCGATAGGTACTTCCATACCGTATCCATGGGCAGTCATACGCTCAGCAGGTACACCTTTATGAACCAAGTAATCCATTACAGCATGTGCACGACGATCACTCAAGTTCTTATTCATTTCAGCCCCACCGACATTATCGGTGTGTCCTTGTACCTCGATAATAAAGGTAGGATTATCGATGAAAGTCTGTGCTATCTTGTCGAGCAGAGGATAAGATGCCCTCTTGATAGTGGACTTACCATTCTCGAACTGAATACCTTGCATAGCCTTCTTGAGGAGGTTGCGCACCTCGCGTTTTACCTCGGGGCAACCTTTGTTGTATGCGGGTCCTGTCACGGTTGGACATTCATCTTTCCAATCGGGAACACCATCGCCATCGGTATCTATCTCACAGCCTTTTTCATCTACGAAGCCCTTCGCCTCGGCAGGAGTATTGGGGCATTCGTCGAGATAATCGGGTACTCCATCACCATCAGAATCGATAGGACAACCTTTTTCGTCCACCATACCTTGGGCTTCAGCAGGCGTATCGGGACATTCGTCCAAATAATCGGGAACGCCATCCCCATCGGTATCTAGCAAGCAACCTTTGTCGTCCACCATGCCATTGGCTTGAGCAGGTGTACCGGGACATTCATCACGCCAATCAGGCACTCCATCGCCGTCGGTATCGAGTTCGCAGCCTTTGGCATCTACCATACCTTGTGCCTCTGCGGGAGTATTGGGGCATTCATCTAAATAATCGGGAACTCCATCGCCATCGGAGTCGATAGGACAGCCCACACTATCTACCAATCCATACGCAGCCTCGGGGGTGCCCAGACAATGGTCTAAGTAGTCGGGCACTCCATCTCCATCGGAGTCGATAGGACAACCGAGGGCATCCACAATCACATTCTTGGGTGTATTGGAACACATATCGATTTTGTCGTAGATACCGTCTTTATCGGAGTCTTTTTTGCCTTTGTTGGTTCCCCAAACGATACTAAAGCCCATAGCGAGATTTACGCCTTTGCTTTTGTATGGGATAGGACAAGAAATAGTTTTGCCGTTGCCATTATCGATGTCATAATAAGCATAGGAAGTGGGGATATAGTCCATAGCAAGCGTCAGGTTGATACCATCATAAGGCATAAAACTGAGTCCGGCACCGATATTGCTATACTTACCATTGTTGACAAGCGAGTAACTGACAGCAAGGTTGAACCAATTGCATGGGCGTAATGCTGCGCCGACAGTAACCTCTTCATAGAGCCGGCGATTGTAGAGGCGAGTTTTGGAAACCACCCCCAAGCCGATACGATTATCCCAGAAGTTGGCATCGATACCGACATTGAGTTTACCGCTCAGCATACGGGCAAAACCTGTACCTGCCATAGTGGCGGGAGGGCCATCCACAAAACCCACTAAATTAAACCATCCG
>UQNE01000013.1 GCA_900542355.1 uncultured Bacteroidales bacterium
CTGATACTCACTTTGTCACTCGATTTGGTGTAGTATATACGGCAAAGAGATGTAATAAACGAAGTACCCCTTATAATGAGACCGAATTGAAAAATCAACGAAAATTTAAGGTGGCTCATCAAGCAGCCGTAGCACGAGCCCAAGACCCTAAGTATATGGCAGAGGATTTGAAAGCATTCAAGGAACAGGCGAAGTATAAGACATTGCACGGCTATTTGACTGCGAAGGCGTATTCCCTCATCACAGACGAGGGCACTGTCAACTGGGAAGCATAATTGGTAATAATATGTAACTGATTGATAATCAGATAAATAAGTAATTAAAAATAATTTTTATAAAATATGGCACGAATAACATATATAGAGCCCGTTCAATCAGTATCGGGTAAATTATTTCAAAAAAGCAACATAATTTTTATGCGCAGAAAGGCGGCTACATCAAATGACGCAGTACCCAATTTTACGCATTCGGTGGGGAAACGCTCCACTCAACCAAGCGAAAGTGAGTTGCAACATCGAACTAAATTTGGCACTATCGCCAAGGCTGTATCCACTCGATTACAAAATCCGACGGAAATGGCAAAAGACCAGGTAGCATTCAAGGCTCAATCTGCATACAAGACGCTAAGGCAGTATGTATGGCATCAGGTAGCGGATAGTATAGAGTAAGACCTCCCCAAGCCCCTCCAAAGGAGGTGATGTTGGCAGAGAGAAGCAAACGAAAAGAGAAAAGGGACAACAGACGCTGCCCCTTTTCTTGTGATTAATCCTTGTTTTAGTGGAAGATAGTCTCGAGGAAATTATGCATGATGTATTCTTAGTTATGCATGATAACATACATCACGGTTTCGCCTACGGCTTGGAGGGTAGCGGTACTGATATTGCGCATATCATCATTCTGCGTATGCCACCACCACGGGAACCCCGTACCATTACGCGCATCATGGTGTATCACATCCACACACGGAATGCCTGCCAAACGATTCACATAATAGTGGTCATCCACTATCGGATAGCCCGGCTGATTGACAAACAATTGCCCATACCCTAATGCCGAAGCGGCACGCCAGACCGTCTCCACATACCCTTGTGCATACTGCTCGGAGTACATCTCACGCATAAACACCGCATCGGGTGCACCTACCATATCGAGCAGGATACCAAACCGATACTTCACTCCTTGGTCATTACGCGCATACTCTGCCGCCCATAGTTGGCTACCCAAGCACCAAGTATTTTCGCGCTCCTCACCTGTGTAGAACTCCGGCGTACCCATATCCTCACAGTCGAAGAACACTATATCCACCGGCGTTGCCAGTGTAGAATCGGCTATCTGTCGGCCTAATTGTCGTGCTACCTCAAGCAACACTCCTACCCCGCTGGCACCATCGTTCGCGCCCGGTACATTCAAGAACCTATGCTCATACTCTTCCTCTTCATCACACCACGGACGAGTATCGTAATGCGCAGCCAACAGCACACGGCTTCTATTCGCAGTAGCCTCAGTACCAAAATGACCGATGATATTAAACACAGCCTGAGACCTACCGCTATAGTCCGTCATCGACCCCTTTTGCAACTCCACCTCCGCACCATAATTGCGAAGTTGTTGTATCAAGAATATAGCACAATCGGTATGCGCTTTGCTATTTGGCACACGCGGACCAAAACGCAACTGACGAGAGATGAACTGATAAGCACTATCTGCCGCAAACTGCGGACGCTCCACCGTTGCGGCTTTCTTATTACCACACCCCGTCATAGTTGCTACCAACAACAATAAAAATATATACAAAGACTTTTTCATACATAATTATAGCGTCTATGCTCTGCTTTTATGACGGACATAGACGCTATTGCCGGTTAATGGATATTCAATTCACTCACACTCGAATGAGTCTGTATAGCCTTGATGGTCTGCGCGATAGGCACAGCCAAACTCTCTACATGCACCTTGCTGCAACGCGAAGTATCAAAGGGCAGAGAATCGGTAAATACCAATTCCTCCAACTCACTATTCTCTATCCGTTCGCAAGCAGGACCCGACATGATACCATGGCTTACCACTGCGCGAACGCTCTTTGCGCCTGCTTTTTTCATCACTTCGGCAGCCTTACACAGCGTACCTGCCGTATCTGCCATATCATCTACAATGATGACATCCTTGCCATAGACATCGCCCAGCACACGAATCTCACTTACTTGATTGAATACCTCACGATTCTTATAGCAAATAACCATAGGTACATCACGGTCGGTCATACCATGCATCTTCTTGGCAAAAGCACTTGCACGCTTGGAGCCGCCTACATCGGGCGAGGCTACAATCAGTTTCTTTAGGTTCAGACTAGCCACATACGGTGCCAACACATTCGAACCATAGATATGATCCACCGGAATATCGAAGAACCCCTGTATCTGGTCAGCATGCAAATCCACAGTTATCACACGGTCTGCACCGGCCCCCTGAATCATATTGGCAACTAATTTAGCACCGATACTCACACGCGGTTTATCCTTTCTGTCTTGACGAGCCCAACCGAAGTACGGTATCACGGCAATCACCTTGTAAGCACTTGCACGCTTAGCGGCGTCAATCATCAGGAGCAACTCCATCAGGTTATCACTGCTCGGGCAAGTAGATTGCACCAAATAAACCGAATGTCCACGCACCGATTCGTTGAAGTAGGCGGCAAACTCACCATCTGCAAAATGGTCAATGTGCACATCGCCCAGCGGGCAACCCAGTTGTTGACAGATACGCTTTGCAAGGGTCTCACCCTTTGACCCCGCAAATACTTTGTAGGGGCTGATTTCTGTAGCCATTGTTGTATTTTGAGGACTTTCCAAAAGTCCACGAAAGAAAAAAGTTTATAAACCTGAGTTCGACGCTCTTCCCGCGCAGCCTTCCTCCGTACCTGCTTGCTTTGGGGCAAGTGTGATTCAATTATTCAACACCTCGCTCGGTAGCATACCGAAGTTGCTTGCTCCACATAGAGAATTCCCTCTACATAAAACCTCTCGCTCGGCACAGACAGTCGGACTTCCGCTTGGTACTACGCCCGAACCCCTATCTTTTCTTTTTTTTGTTTTGGTCGGGAGCAAACTGCTTCACCGACGGCATAGCATTGAATGCC
This sequence comes from uncultured Bacteroidales bacterium, assembly GCA_900542355.1. Classification (GTDB taxonomy): domain Bacteria; phylum Bacteroidota; class Bacteroidia; order Bacteroidales; family Paludibacteraceae; genus Colicola. Next base: position 3,137 of record UQNE01000013.1, read on the forward strand.
GGAAAATCACAACTGATTTTGCCATCCGACAGACGCTCCAAGTCCTCGCGAACGCGATTCAGCCCCGACTCTTGGTCTTTATTCCAAACCAAGTTCTTCTGACGCATACACTGTGCTATGTACAGCACCAGTGCCTCACGCTCCGCTTGGTCTTCTATCGTGCAGGCATAACCAATCATATCTTGTATGATGCGCCCATAGTTCCGCATGCGGATAGGCGTTGTGTTTCGTGTTAGTGTTTGTTGCATATATATAGTGTGTAAAACTTATGTCTGATTAGTCTATTTGTTTAGTCTCAGTGGTTTGTTCTTACTCAATACCTAAGTCTATTTACAGGGTAGTTTTCACCCAAAACAGAACAGCCACCTTATGAGCATTTACGGCGAACTAAATAAATCATCGTCGGATAGTGGTCTCCATATCCGTCCTGCCATACGCCCGACTTGTGTGTACGCAGCGGAGTACCCTTATCTTTACCCTCCTGTACAGTTAGGAAGTCCTTGTTGAATATCTGCGATTTCCAATAAGTCCACTTGCACGACTCTTTCTTCGCATTCATCAGCGGCTCCGAGATGATAATTTGGTCAAACAGGTTCCAACTGCCATTGTATGCCAGCGAACCGATGCCACGGTCTAATTTCTGCCACATCGTATTGAAATAGCCTTGCGGCTCTACTTCCTCACGCGTTTTCTTGGCTCCCAACACCTCCGCACAACTATGATTGAACGGGTCATCATTCAAGTCGCCCATTATAATAATCTTGGCTTGCGGCTCACGACGATAGATACTGTCGCAGATAGTGCGTGTCAGCATAGCAGCCGTATCACGCGACGGACGAGAGGACAACTCTCCTCCGTATCGGCTTGGCCAGTGGTTCACCAATATATGTATTTTCTCCGGGGTTCCCTCGCCTACCAAATAGCCTGTTACCAACAACTGCAAACGGCTCTTCACCACTCCACCATCTGCATAGTGAGCATGCAACTCGTGTCCGCGAACCGAAGTGGGACGAAAAGCCGTACTATCGTACATAAAGCCCACATCTACACCACGACGGTCAGGACCTTCCAACAAGATAGGCTTGTATCGGCGGTTGTACTTATTGGTCTCTTTGCATAAATCCTCCATGCAGCGCATATTCTCCACCTCTGCTACACCTACACACACTGCACCGCGCGGGTCTTCATCCGTACCCAACTGAGCAATGGCATACCCCATATTGTGTATCTTATGCTCATACTTGTACGATGTCCACTTCATACCACCGTCGGGCAAATACTCATAGTCGTTCTTGCCCTCATCATGAATGGTGTCAAACAGGTTCTCCAGGTTATAGAATGCGATGCAACGCACATACATATCCTCCTGCGCATACAAAGCACCACTGAGCAGTATGCACAGCGTCAATACCCATAGTTGTGTGTGTCTCATAAAACGGATTTTTCATTAAAGTGCTGCAAAATTACTGCAAAATTTTGATATATGCAAAAAAAGCCGTAATTTTGCACAGAAAACCTATCCGGTATCGTTTGCGCTCCCCAAATTGCACAAACGATAGGTAGTAGTGAACAATTTTTATTAATGACCTAAATAAAAACTGACCTAACATGTCATCTGTAAACAAAGTAATCCTCATCGGAAATGTTGGCTCCGACCCTGAGGTTCGCTATCTCGACCGCGGGGTAGCCATTGCCAATTTCAACCTTGCCACCACAGAGCGTGGCTACACAATGCAAAATGGTACCCAAGTACCCGACAAAACCGATTGGCACGCTATCGTGCTATGGCGCAATCTCGCCGAATGGGCAGAACGCTATGTCAGAAAAGGTATGAAAGTATATGTAGAAGGCAAACTGCAAACACGCACTTGGGAAAAAGACGGACAAATACGCCGCAAAACCGAAGTCATCGCCGAGAATGTACAAATCCTCTATCGTCCTACGGAGTACCAAAATATGAACCGCAACACCAATGTCGATAACACCCCCGTTGAAGACAACAACGAGCAGGCTAACGACAACGACGGATTCCAAGAGGAAGAAAACATTTTCTAAATAGCACCTTCTATATAAAAAGGAAAGAGGCTTCTCTCCCAACACAATATATAATAGATTCCCCTAAATAGAGGAATAAACTCCGATAAACATCAAGGAGAATATATTAGGGAGTAAGGAAAACACCTTTCTCTTTGGGGAGTAGAAAAAAACTCTTTCTCTATCAAGACTAAGAAGGATAGAATTAGCAAATAGTTCCGATATGAGCAATAAAGAGCGTTTCATCGAGTGGGCAAAAGAGCAAGAATATATGCCCCTTACAATGCAACCATGGTGGATGGATGCCGTGTGTGCAGGCAAAGAATGGGATGTTCTCATTGCGGAAGACGAAAAAGGGGAGATACGCGCAGTTCTCCCCTATTTGCTTCGTGAAAGAGCATGGATGCGCTATATCATCATGCCGCAACAAACCCAAATAGGCGGTATATGGGTAGCCCCTGAAGTAACCGAAGACAAATGGCAAACGGCCGAAGTTTGCCGACAACTGACCGAGCAACTCGCCGGATTACACCTCTCCTATTACTATCAGCAGTACCCCACGGGCAGCCTCTGCGTAGATGCCATGAGGGCATTGGGGTTCAAGACTCGCAAACGAGTAACCTATCGTATAGAGGACCTGAGCGACCTCAATCAGGTGATTGACCGTTTCTCCAAAAACAAGAAACGCCAACTGCAACGCGCCTTGAGCCTGCATACCGAGCGGAGAATGTCGCCGGAAGAGTTCTATCGGTTCCATTCTAAATGCTTATCTGAGCAACACAAACACCCCACCTACTCGCGCGAGTTCTTCTTGGTATTGGAGCGCAAAGCCAAACGACACGACCAGTGCGACATCCTCTGCGTAAAAAACGCCGACGGCGATGTCTGCGCTGCGGCTTTCTTGGTTTGGGACAACCGACTGATGTACTACCTCATTCCCTGCTACAGCCTGGAGCATAAGAACTCGGGTGCAGGAGCCTTGTTGGTCTTGGAATCTATCAAACTCGCACGCGAGAAACAAGTAGTATTCGATTTTGAGGGCAGTATGATTCGCGGAGTGGCCAACCACTACAAGCAATTCGGCAGCACCCCTACTCCTTATTTCAGCGTCGAACGATACTACCATCCTATTTTCCGTCTCGCCGTTTGGTGGAACAAAATCCGAGAATGGAGATATAGATAGGCGATGCAACCATCCCACATTATAAGAATACTCTTTCTTAGCGCATGGTACCCCACCCAACGAGATGCTATGGCGGGTCTTTTCGTGCAGAAACACGCCGAAGCACTTATGCGTCAAGGCGCAGATGTCAGGGTATTGTTCTCCGAAGCCACGGGTATCCGTTGGTATCGCGAGATATGGCAAGGTTGGAACAAACTGCAACGCGAATGGGGATTACCCGATGTGGTGCAAATGAATGTGCTTGATAAAAACGGACTATTAGCACTCTATCTCAAGCATCGCTACCATATTCCTTATTTTATTATCGAACATTGGTCGGGCTATCTGCCGGCTAATTTTTCCTTTCGTGGAGGATGGCACGCACAAATAATGCGACACATTGCTCGGTGTGCAAATGCTATTTTCCCCGTTAGCAATATGTTGGAAAACGCAATGCGCACTTGTGGCATAACCAACACACATTGGATGAAAATCAACAATGTAGTGGACGATTTCTTCTACCTTCCCTACAAAAAAGAACCACGCGCCAAAAAGCGGTTACTCCATGTGAGTTGTTTCGACGAGAAAGCCAAAAACATCAAAGGGTTGTTGCGTGCGACTCGCAAAGTGGCAGAACAACGACAAGATTTTGAATTAGTCATCGTAGGCACAGGCGTTGATTTTGCAGAAGACCGAAGATTTGCCGATTCTCTCTGCTTTCCGCCCGATATGCTTACTTTCACAGGCGAGCAGACACCGCAACAGGTATGCCATTGGATGCAACAATCAGATGCATTCGTACTTTTCTCCCGATACGAAACGGCAGGCGTTGTATTGGCGGAGTGTTTAGCAGTAGGATTACCCATTATCGGTTCCGATGCAGGTGCAATACCGGAAGTAGTTAATCCGCAAACAGGCATCTTAGTGCCTTCGGAAGACGAGGAAAAATTAGCAGCCGCTATCTGCTATATGCTCGACCATCACCAAGACTTTGATACATCTCACCTCCGCACCTTAGGAAAAGCATATTCTTTTGACCAAGTGGGGAAAAAACTGCTAACTGCATATACGGATTTTGCCAAATAACAAAGCAAAAAAGACCATACAAAGCAAAATAACGGGCAAAAAAAATGGTTGGAGTTTGTATTACGGCATACAATCACGAGAAATACATCGAATCGTGCATTCAGAGCGTTTTGTCACAAAAATGTGATGAACCAATTGCTGTATATATCGGGGAAGATTGCAGCCACGACAATACCAAACCACTCTGCACCCGGCTGGCAAACCAATATCCGAATATCCGTTTGTTTGACCGCCCTAGCAATATCGGATTAGCCGCCAATACCATCGACCTGCTCCAAAGAATGTACGATGACGGTTGCGAATACATCGCTATGCTTGATGGAGACGATTATTGGATAGACGAATACAAACTGCAAAAGCAAATCGACTTTCTGCGAAAAAATCCACAATACGGACTGATACATACCGGCTACTACGAGCAACAAGGAGAACATCTGTACACTCCTGTTTCGGTGCGCCCCATACCTATCGGAGATGTAACGCCCTACTACCAATATATAGGCGCAGACATTATGAATTGCACCGTTCTTTTTCGGGCTAACCTATTGCAATACTGCATGTTACAAGATTACAGACCATTCTCCGTAGTGGACTTTGTAATGTATGGTGTGTTTGCCGTCTATACTCAGTTCGCATACCTACCTGAGAAAACAAGCGTATGGAGAGTGCATACCTCGGTTTCCCATCCCAAGAGTTCCGAAGCCATCATCAAGTATCATCAAGATAAGAAACAAACATGGAGATACTTGCACGATACATTTCCTTCTGTCTATCCCTACTCCGAACAAGAAGCGGACGGACGAATAAACACCATTCGCCTAAATTTAGCCTATTTTACCAACGATATGCCATTAGCAAAGGAAGCATTGCAACACCCTATTTTTCCCCGCACACTTAAGATGCGCACAAAGATGTTTTGTGCACAATTTCCAATTCTTTTCCACTTGTTAGCCCGTTTAATCAGCCACAAATACTCCACCCTCCGCACCCGATAGCAGTATGCATATTTGTGTATCACCGCAGGCATGTGCGGCAACACTGTGTGCGGTTTTCATGATAGCGGGGCGATAATTTTGGGGGTATTGAAACAGAGCGGGGTGCGGGTTATGACAGAGCGGGGCGATATTTTTGCGCAAAAAAACAAGAATATATTTGCGACATTCAGAAAAAAGCAGTAAATTTGCAGTCGTTTTTGTAGGAGTGCCCTTTCGGTAGTTTGGCACCTGCAAACACGATGTTATCCCATATCATTGTATGTATTCATACACTGAAATCTAATAACTACACAATATGCAAATCAAAAAGTCACAAAAAGCCAGTCTGGAAGACAAAAAAATCATCTATGTATTGATGGGTTTTGTCTTCGTCTTGAGCGTTTGCAATGTCGCTTTTGAATGGACTGAGAAAGAGGTTACCAAGTATGAGGTACAGGATACCGAGTTCTTGTTTGAGGAAGATGTAGAAATCCAACAGACTCAGCAACAAGAGACCACTCCTCCTCCCCCACCTCCTGCCGTACAAGAGGTTGAGGTACTGAATGTGGTAGAAGATGATGTAGAGACGGAGACGATTGAAATCAATGCCGAGGACGACAAAGAGACCGAAGTGGTAATTGCTCCGCCTGTAGAGGTTCCCGTAGATGAAGAGGTGGAAGAAGTCGTATTCGTAGTTGTAGAGACGATGCCGGAGTTCCCGGGTGGCCAGCAGGCTCTGTTCAAGTATCTGAGCGAGAATGTGAAATATCCTGTGATTGCTCAAGAGAATGGTATCCAAGGTCGTGTTATCTGCCAGTTTGTGGTAAACAAAGACGGTGCTATCGTAGATGTAGAGGTAGTGCGCTCGGGTGGTGACCCGTCGTTGGACAAAGAGGCAGTGCGCGTCATCAAGTCGATGCCTAAATGGAATCCGGGTAAGCAGCGTGGTAAGGCTGTGCGTGTAAAATACACCGTACCTGTAAATTTCCGCTTGCAATAATTCGCTCGATAATAAGACAGACGCACCGCGTATAACGCTCTATATTAATAAGGTGTAGTTGCACGGTCTAATTTAGGAGCAGTTGCACAACCAAATGAGCGGTTGCACACCCCACATTAGTAAAGAAGAACAGTTGGTACACAACAGATATAGTGGGTACAACCTATTAGCAGGGCGATATAGAAGGTGTAAACAAATACTCTGAATACTCTCTCCGATGGAGTTGAACCATCGCGATATAGTCTATTGTAAGGGTGTCGGTGCTAAACGCGCCGACATTCTTCGTAAGGAATTGGGGGTACTGACGGCATTGGATATGCTTCGTCAGTACCCTTTCAAGTATATCGACCGCAGTCGTTTCTACAAGATTGCGGACATAGAAGACGAGGAGACTTATGTGCAGATTATCGGTGAGATAACCGAGTGGCACACCATAGGTGTAGGCAAAGCCCAACGCCTAAGCGCACAATTCTCTGACGGGGCACACCTGGTGGAATTGGTGTGGTTTAAGGGGGTACAGTATGTAAAACTACAGAAAGGTGTGCGCTACCTGCTGTTTGGCAAGCCCTCTCGTTTCAACCATCTATACAACTTTGTTCACCCCGAACTGACCCCGCTCTCGCAAGTCAAGCCCGAGATGACGCAAGGCTTGGAGCCCTACTACAACACCACGGAGCAGATGAAGAAAGCGGGTATCAACTCACGCGTCATCCGCACGATTGTAGCAGGACTGATGCCCGACCTTGCAATGGGTGTGGCAGACACTATCGGGGGCGATATACTTCAACACTACCACCTAATGGGGCTGACAGAAGCCTTGCAGAACATCCATTTCCCGAAAGACACGGCGACAATGCAGCGTGCTAAAGAGCGGCTGAAATTTGAGGAGTTGTTCTACATCCAGTTGCAGATTCTGAGGCATATGAAACGCCGCGAGCAGAATGCGGGGTTTGCAATGCCTATCGTAGGGCGCAACTTCAATACGATGTATCGCAGTCTGCCTTTTCCGCTCACCAATGCGCAGAAACGCGTCATCCGCGAGATACACGCCGACCTGAAATCGGGCAGGCAGATGAACCGTCTGCTACAAGGTGATGTAGGTAGCGGGAAGACACTGGTAGCACTGATGTGCTGCCTGTTGGCTATCGACAACGGATATCAGACCTGTATCATGGCACCGACGGAGATACTGGCTAATCAGCACTTTGAGACGCTGTCGCAGTTCTTACAACCGCTGTTGGCAAACGAAAGCAATCCCAACGGACTGCGTATTGCCCTGCTGACCGGCTCGACCACCAAGAAACAGCGCGAAGTGCTCCACCCAGCCTTACAAGCCGGGCAGATAGACATCCTAATCGGGACACATGCCCTGCTGGAAGACACCGTGCAATGGGCCAACCTCGGATTGGTAGTAGTGGACGAGCAGCACCGTTTCGGCGTAGCGCAACGCGCTAAACTATGGAGCAAGAATGTATGTCCGCCCCATGTGCTGGTGATGACGGCAACACCTATTCCCCGCACACTGGCGATGACGGTGTATGGCGACTTGCGCGTAAGTATCATAGACGAACTTCCGCCCGGGCGCAAACCCGTGCAGACCCTACACTACTCTATCCAGCGACGACAATCGGTGAACCAGTTTATCCGCCAGCAGATACAGGCGGGGCGGCAGGTGTATGTGGTGTTCCCGCTGATTAAGGAGAATGAGAAACTTGGTCTGCAAGACCTAGAAAACGGCTTCAACGAACTATGCGACACCTTCCCCGAATACAAGATTTCGATGGTGCACGGGCAGATGAAAGCCAAGGACAAAGATGCGCAGATGCAGCGTTTTGCCTCGGGCGAGACACAGATACTGGTTGCCACAACGGTGATTGAAGTGGGTGTGAATGTGCCGAATGCGAGCGTGATGATTATTGAGAATGCCGAGCGTTTCGGCTTGAGCCAGTTGCACCAGTTGCGCGGTCGTGTAGGACGAGGCGCCGACCAGAGTTACTGCATCCTACTCACCCGATTGGAACTCACCAAAGAGACCCGCCAACGCATGGACATCATGGTAGCCACCAATGATGGTTTTCGTATTGCGGAAGCCGACTTGCAGTTGCGCGGTCCGGGCGACTTAGAGGGGACACAGCAGTCGGGCTTGCCATTTGACCTGCACATCGCCTCTCTCTCCACCGACGGACAGATATTAGAGATAGCACGCCAAGCCGCAGAGGCCATCTTGGATAAAGACCCGCTACTCGAAAGCGAGTACAACCGAATCTACAAACGCCACCTCGACCAACTGCGTATCGAAGCACACAACTGGTCGGAGATTTCGTAAATTGGTTCTCAACAGTAGAACAACAATCGCAAAGCGTATCTTATTTCTACAGCGAAATAGGCAATAAATCTACTTTGCACTCTTGCGGCGATTACACTCTTGGCAGAGCATTTGGCAGTTGTCGAGCGTAGTGCGACCGCCTTTTGCCCAAGGTACGATATGGTCGGCTTCCATCAACTCGTAGTCGAAATGCTTGTGGCAAAGAGGACAAATGCCCTTTTGCGCTTCATAGACTTTGCGGCGTGTTTTCTCATCGAATGTACGCAAGTCGAGGTGTTGCTCACGGCGGTCTAACACATAGAGGTAGATACCCTTTTTGCACTGAATATCACCATCTTGCATCAGTTCAGCAATCTCCTTTTCGATAGCGAGGACATCGAGAACTCGGTCTTTGTTGGCATCGTAGAGTGCACCCCAGTTGAGCCCTTTCATCTCACGCCGATAGCAAATAAAAGTCATCTGCACCCAGTCAATCACATTCTTGAAGTATGTCCACAGAGCGTTGGCATTGGCATCGTGCTGATGGTCAGCCATATACTGCTCGATATGTCCATTGGAAATCCAACTGATAGCAGTTTCGAGATAGTCTTGTCGTATGGCGGAACCATTGAGATAATCGCCAGCCAACTGTGCTGCCGGGCAGCGGTTCTTGCTAAATCGTCGTTTGGCATCGGATAGCCATGCACCGCTATAGACGGCATTGCGCAACTCTTGCTCAGTAAGTTTCTCGCCGGCGATGTTGATAGTGCGAAACCAATCGAGTTTCTGGCTGTCGGTACTGAGACAAACATAAATCATCAAGCGATAATCAAGTATCTGCTCGCGCATATCGGCAGGCAAGTTGTGAAAATACTGCGTACCGTTGTCTTGGGTAAGATAACTAAATTCGCCCGATACATATTGGCAGATAGAGATAGTTCGCTGCTGTCCGTCGATTACTTCGTAGGTGTCGTTGCCATTGTCTGCCCAATACATCACATTGAGCGGGAAACCTCGTAACACAGTGGTAATCACTGCATCACGCTGCTTATCTTTGTAGATAAACTCGCGCTGATAAGGTGGCCGAATGTCTAATTTGCCACCAAAACCAACGACGCCATTTTCTTGATTGTCTTGGTAACCCTCAGTCAATTCCCGCACGGTTACCTCTCGTAAAGTGATTTTCATTTTCAACATATAATTATCATGTAGACCTCCCCAAGCCCCTCCAAAGGAGGGGATGTGTACAGCGGGTACATAGGACTCCGTTAACGATTAATTGACGATTAAACATATAATTACCATGTAATTAGACATTAATTTCTTTCTCCGTTAATGGTCTTGGTTCTCCATTAAAAACCATATAAAGAACCATTAAAAACATAGTGGGGGATAGGTTCTCCGTTAATTGCGGTTAATTGACCATTAATTTCAATGCTTGCGACGGATGAGAATGCGAGTGTACATTCCTTTGCCTTGTAGAACAGGTGCGTCATATCTATCCCATGGCTTTTTATATTCTTCTAAGTAGCCATCGCCACCTCTATCCGTAGTCCAAATTATCTCAAACTGCTCGGGGTTGTACTTATCCAAGAAAGTAATAGGTACGCCCATAACTCCCTCATAATCACAAGGAATATCGGTGTAGGTATTGACATTGATAGCATCGTAGTTATCGTATTTCGGGTACTCCTCGGGCGTGTAGTGCTTGTACAAAACTAAGTCTTCGGTGTGCTTTTTTACGGGCAGATTGGTGAACCAACACGAGGTGGAAACACGCGCCATCTTTTTGCCATTTTCGATATGGTGAAACTTCTCGTAGGTAAGTACAACATTTTTTGCACATACACAAGCAAAGGGCGCATTTCTAAGTATTTTTTGCAATGCGGTATTGATTGTCAGGGATAGCAGTAGGAAAGGCGGCGGGGAATGGAGAAAGTATCATTTTGATAGTTGGGGAGAGTGGCTTTAGGTCTCGGTAAGGTCTCGGTAAGGTCTCGACAAAGACGGCACAAAATCGGATTATCATTTTGATAGGGATACAGGCGGTGATTGTAGCAAAATGACAGACATAGTGCGGAGGAATGTAACAAGCACAATACAACCACAGAGCATTAGCCACAGGATATAGCGGGCTTGGCAAGCCCGCGGCAGGGACACCTCGCGGGAGAAAAGATAACAAGCACACAAAAATAAAAGACTGCCACCGATTGCGGGTGGCAGTCTTTTATCTCGTAAGACATCTTGATTTCGTAAGACATCTTTATCTTGTCTTTATCTCGTAAGACATCCTTATCTTGTGGGATATCTTTATCTCGTAGGACGGATTAGCCGAGGTAGGTTTGGAGCGTTTTGCTGTGTTGGCCGGTGTAGAGTTTGCGTATGGCTTTCTCTTTGATTTGGCGAACACGCTCACGCGTAAGATTGAGTTCTTCTCCAATCTCTTCGAGAGTCTTCTCGGGTGTACCGATACCGAAGAACTTACGCAGTATGTCTGCCTCGCGGGGTGCGAGTGTAGAGAGTGCGCATGCAATCTCGGTAGAGAGCGATTCGTTGATTAAGCCACGGTCGGCATTAGGCGAATCATCGTTGGGCATGACATCGATAAGGCAGTTGTCCTCTCCCTCGACGAAAGGTGCGTCCATACTGACATGGCGTCCCGACATCTTGAGTGTATCGGCAATTTTATCTACCGGAATGTCGAGTTCTTCAGCCAACTCCTCTGCCGATGGTTTGCGCTCGTGCTCTTGCTCGAAGCGTTGGTAAGCCTTGTTGATTTTGTTGAGGGAACCTACCTGGTTGAGCGGGAGGCGTACGATACGCGATTGCTCGGCTAAGGCTTGGAGAATAGATTGACGAATCCACCATACGGCATAGGAAATAAACTTGAAGCCGCGTGTCTCATCGAATTTCTCAGCCGCCTTAATCAATCCGAGGTTACCTTCGTTGATAAGGTCCGGCAGACTAAGCCCTTGGTTCTGATACTGTTTAGCCACCGACACTACGAATCGTAGGTTCGAGCGTGTCAGTTTCTCTAAAGCGGCATGGTCGCCATTACGAATACGGCCTGCCAATTCTACTTCTTCCTCTACCGTGATGAGTTCTTCTCTTCCAATCTCTTGCAGATACTTGTCGAGCGAAGCCGATTCACGGTTCGTAATGGATTTAGTAATTTTAAGTTGACGCATAGTTTAGTAAGGATTTCGGCTGCTCGTCGCTCCGTTGAGCGGACGCAGAGAGTGCGATAACCTATTGCAGAGGACATCGCCACCATCTTGGCAGTCTATTCCGATTTATAGAATAATACTTGTGATTCGGTCGGGATTCGAACCCGAGACCCACAGCTTAGAAGGCTGTTGCTCTATCCAACTGAGCTACCGAACCTGCCACAAATTGTGTTGCGAGAGGGGATGACCAGTAGTATGCCATACACTCCGCAACACATTTTGCTTTGAACCCTTTTCACGCCTTACACCAACTACGGCGCGCAAGCGGTTCTACATCACTAACTCCTAACATCCATTTTGTCCCAATGAAGAAAAAGACTGCTCGGATGAAAAGCGCGCAAAGGTACGACTTTTTTTTGATATTTCCAAATAGGAGTAGCACTTTTGCGACATTTTTGGCCTTATCTTGATTTTTTTCGGCCAATCAGAACATAATCAGTAGATTAGAGTAGCGCATCGAGCATAGGCACCAGGTCGTTCTTTCGGCAAGCACCGATGTGTCGGTCAACCAATTCTCCGTTTTTGAAGAATAGCATTGTAGGGATATTCATAATGCCATACTCTTCGCAAGTGTCGGGATTGTCGTCCACATTGAGTTTGCCGATGGTGATACGCCCTTGGTACTCTTCGCTCAGTTCGTCCACGATAGGGAGCATCATCTTGCATGGTCCGCACCATGGTGCCCACATATCCACTACGAGGGGTTTGCCCTCAGCCAACAACTCTTTGATGTTGGCGTCTGTAATTTCGATAGCCATATTGTTGATTATTTAGTTTGTAAATGCTTGATAGTGATTCGTTTTTGCTGCGGATGCTCGAGCAGTATGTCCGTCAGGGGGTCTTCGAGGTAGGTCTGTATGGCTCGTTTGACGGGTCGTGCGCCATTCTGCGGGTCATACGCCCGCTCTACCAGTTGGGAAGAAGCCTCGTCGGACAATACCAGTTGATGCCCGTTCTTACGCAGCCGCTCTTGGAGCAATGCCACCTCTATATTTACTATGCGCGCAAGCGCGTCGTGCGTGAGGGGGTGGAAAGTAATGACATTGTCGATACGATTGAGGAACTCAGGCGGGAAGGTCTTTTGCAGCGCCTTGAGCAACATCTGATGTGTGGTCTTGTCGTCTAAGTCGTGTACCCCGAAACCGATACCGGCACCGAACTCTTTGAGTTGGCGTGTACCGACATTGGATGTAAGGATAATAATCGTATTGCGGAAATCGACGGTATGCCCTTGTCGGTCGGTAAGCCGCCCTTCGTCGAGCACCTGCAAGAGGATATTGAAGATGTCGGGGTGTGCTTTCTCTATCTCGTCGAAGAGGACAATCGAATAGGGTTTGCGGCGTACAGCCTCGGTGAGTTTACCGCCGTCCTCGTGCGCCACATATCCCGGAGGTGCGCCCACCAGGAGCGAGACGGTATGCTTCTCCATATACTCCGACATATCAAAACGAATGACAGCATCCTTGCTGCCGAACATCTCCTCTGCCAAGCACTGTGCGAGATAGGTCTTGCCGACACCCGTAGGACCGAGGAAGAAGAAAGTGCCGATAGGTCGGTGCGGGTCTCGCAGTCCGAGGCGCGAACGCTGAATGGCGCGCACGATAGTATTGACTGCCTCATCTTGCCCGATAACACGCTTACGAAGCGCCTCACCCATATTGCGAAGTCGCTCGTTCTCTGCCGTTTGCACGCGTTGTACGGGTACGCCCGACATCATCGACACCACCGAAGCGATGTCATCGACGGTAATCGTGTATGGCTCGGCGGCTTGCTCGCCAATGGCTTTCTCTCGTGCATGAGCACGCGCCCCCGCCTCATCCATCACATCGATGGCCTTGTCGGGGAAAGCCCGGTCGGTAAGATAGCGTTCTGCCAAATTGACAGCCGCTTGCAGGGTCTCGTCGGGATAGATAACATGGTGGTAGGAAGCATAATGCTCATTCAGTCGGGCAAGGATAGCCAGCGTCTCATCAGGTGTAGTAGGGCGTACAAGCACTTTTTGGAAACGGCGTTCCAAAGCCCCGTCTTTCTCGATAGAAGTGCGATACTCGTTGGTAGTAGTGGCACCGATACACTGCACTTCTCCCCGCGCCAAAGCAGGCTTGAGAATATTGGCCGCATCTAAAGAGCCTTGCGCATTACCTGCGCCGATGATGGTATGTATCTCGTCGATGAAAAGAATCACTTCGGGATGGCGTTGGAGTTCTTGCAAGACCGATTTCATACGCTCTTCGAACTGCCCACGATAGGTAGTGCCGGCAACCATAGAAGCCACATCGAGCGTGATAATGCGTTTGCCGGCCAAGGCACCTGCCTCGTTGCCGACGATACGCAGCGCCAGTCCCTCGACGATAGCGGACTTACCCACACCGGGTTCGCCAATCAGAATGGGGTTGTTCTTCTTGCGTCGGGAGAGAATCTGCACCACGCGCTCTATCTCCACCTCGCGTCCTACGACGGGGTCGAGTTTGCCTTCTTGGGCTTGTTTGGTTAGGTCGTGTCCGTATTTATCGAGGGCAGTGGTGGTACCCACTTTGCCCATATTGGGTTTGGGGCGTCGAGGCTGTGCGTCCTCTAAATCGTTTCCCTGTCCCACCCCGGCAGTAGGTGCTTGGGTGGTAGCATGCGGCTTGGCATATAGTTCGACCATCTCTTCGTAGGTGATATTCCACGAGTTGGCCAGATAGACCGCCGCGCGATTGATACGATGGCGCAAGATAGCCAACAGCAGATGGATACTGCCCACTGCATCGGCTTGGTACTCACGGCTTATTCCCTCGGCAATACGCATAATGCTCTCGGCTTGCGTACTGCGTGTGATAGGTTCGATAGTATCACGCGCCGATTGGCGCAGGGCATCATCGATGTCATGCTTGACGGCGTCGGGTTGCATACCGGCTTTGTTTAGCAATTCGTAGGCTTGTCCTTCTGCCAAACGCAAGATACCCAACAAGAGATGCTCGGGCAAGACTTGCGGGTTCTGCAAACGCTCCGCCTCATCGCGGGCGTAGATAAGAATTTTGTTTAATCGAGTAGTTAAAGGCATATTCGTTATTTGTAAAAATGCCATGCCAATCCTGCGCGGAAGATGTCCGGATTCATCGGATAACCGGGCATGGCAAAGTATGTCGGGTTAGACTTCATAAACAAGTGGTTGAAATGGGTATAGTGGGCAAAGAACCGCAGGTGTAGCGACCTTACATAGAAGTTGGCGTACACATTGAGTATCGGATAATTGCCCACTCTGGTGGTGTTCTGCACGCAGAACTGCCCCGTAGCGGGATTGAGCAACGGCGCATAGTAGGAGGTGAAATAGCGCATATCTACTCCTATCTGCGCATCCATAGCACGGAACCAAGTGCCGTGATAATAGAGGTTATGGTAGAGCGTGAAAGCGGGCAATGGCATTGCGGCATCGCTCGTCCACTGATAGACGACATGGTTCTCGAGGTTAACCCACGGTGTAGTGAGGTCGCACCGAACATCTGCCGACAGCACCTGCACATTGTCTTCGTGCTGCACGGGTAGTCCGTCGGCGCCAAAGTAGATATAGCGTGTGAGGTTCTCAAAGCCCACATTCACTTGGGGTTTGACCCACCGAGTGGGGTATGCAATCTCGCCCCCCACATAGAAACGATAGGTCTTTTGGAAATCGTTGTCCCAACGGAAATGGTTGGAGGCAAAATGCTGAAGATAATAGGAGGGTGTCTCGTTCTTGACAAAGGCAGACGCACGGATGTACATCGTATCTTTGCCTACACGGAAATCGCCATCGATATGTCCGTTCACTTGAAACTCACCCAGTTTGTATCCCAATACACAGACATCGCCATCGAAGCCGTAATGCACCCATTTGCCACGGTTCTTGTACAATGCGCCTCCCACGAAGGTGTTGTTGGTCCATTGGTAGCCATAGAGTGTATCGGGAGCGAGGTGTATCTGCGTATTCACCCACGGGCCGGTAAAGGGCTGATAGTCGGCGAACATACCGGATGCGTCCTCGTTGAGCGGGCGCAGGAAGCGTTGGCACTCGTTGATAGCATAGACGGTAGCACCAAACTTAAGAATGCGGTTGAACTCCTCCTCGAAGGTAACACTGAGGGTGTTCTTGATAGTTAGCACATCGGTGGAGTCGTTGGTGGTATTGGGGTTGCGATAGTAGGTGCCATAGAAACCTTGCTGCGCTGTTTTCTCGACATAGCGGCGGTTGCTATTGTTGGTCTCGAAAGTATGTGCGAAGGTTGTAACCGGCACATAGTTGACCTTGATAGTATCTCGCTTTTCGCGTCGTCCATCGGCATTGATGACCTCTATCGTGTCGTGGTAGGGTCGCTCAACGGAGATACTATAGTAATGATTGAGGTAGCCTGCGAGGTAGCGATAGCCCGACATCGCATTGAGATTGACGGGCAAGTCCTCGGGTTGCAAAGCACCATCCAAGTCGCCGGGGTTGGTCAGTCCGCCATTCTCGAAGTTGCTCCAGTTGGCAAAAGTGAACGCCGCTTGGAGCGAGTAGTGATCGCCATTGTAAGAGCCGAACACATTACCATTGAACACCTTACCTGCCTGGTTGGCGTAATGCCCGACGCTATTGAGGTAGTTGAGTTGCGTACCGAGGTTGATACGCCGATTGAGGTTTCCGGTAAAGAGGAAATAAATTTCGTTTTCCTCGTGCATCGTGGTGAAGCCTTTGTTGTAGGCAATGCTCGAATAGGGGGTAGTGGTATTGAAGAAACGCACATCTTGCGGCGTATATATATAAGGTTGGTACGCCGAAGCGAAGATGTCGTCTATCTTGTATTGTCGGTCGAAATAGAGTCGCGATTGGATAGGTGACACCAAGCAGTTGCCATTGTAGGCGGAGGAGATGGAGTAGTCGTTCTGCACGCCATGCATGGGGTAATTGAGATATGCCGTATCGGTAAACTGCACCGTATCGGCAATAGCCGTAGGCGACGGCAACTGCCAAGTACGGATAACCGTCTTGACAGTTTTCTCCTTGGCAGCAAGGCTCACGGCACTTGCCAACAAACAGACTAATATACCTATTTTATACTTCAATAATATGCTTGTTTGGTATGTCGGGAGGTGGTCAAAATCTGAGGAAAAATCGCAATAATCGCACATTCTCGCATCGGCTTTCCGCATAAGCGCAAGACCGCTACTGCACGATTATCACGGTTTTTTCTCCTCCCATTCGGGGTAGATTATTTTGCTTTTTTCTTTTTCAGTTCTTGCTGCAGTTTTTGAATTTCTTTCTCCTGGTTGTTGATAGTCTTGAGCAACTCGTTCAGTTCCTCGTTCTCTATCGTAGTAGGATACTGCTCTTCTACCGACTGCAAGAAATCGGACAGGACATTCATATAGTTGATGAACGCATCATACGCCGATTCGTAGTAGGTGGCACCTTGGTCGATGTGGTTCATAAAATGGAAGTTCTCCACATCTTGGAGGCGCAGCCAGTTGGTCTTCAAGCCCTTGTCCCGGCATAGATGTACACGCTCCGCTACGGCATAGAGTTTGCTCAGAGCCTCTTGCTGGAGGTCGTTGCCATTGTACATGCTCAAGTCTTTTGCCTCGCCCGCCCAAGTAAGCGGATAAGGGGCAGAGATGACATCGCTTGCCGTCATTTTCTTAGCCGACTCGGATGGGGTACAGAAGCCCATTTCGCGCTCAAGCACATAGTAGGGCAAGGCTTTGAGGAACTCGAAGATACCCGTACCCGCCTGCTGACGAATACCGAAAGTATCGGCTCCCACCCATATATTAATCAAGTCCTCGCCCTCGGGCAGGCTATGGAGCATATTGGCGTACTTCTCCGCATCCATCGGGTAGTTGTACCAATTAGGGTCGGAGAAATGGAAACTCAACTCATCGCTCAAACCTGCGTTGCGCACCAACACCTTCATCTTAGGCGCACCCGCCGAGGTATAGAGATAATTGGGCGATTTCCAACTGAGTACATGCTTTGCGCCTTCTGCCAGCATCACCTTGTACCCCATCTTGTACAAATTGTATGCCATATCGTCGGAATACAGCAAATCGGTATTCCAAATGGCAGACGGCGTAACGCCCAACACATCGTTGATGACAGCACGCTGCTTGTCCAATTGCTCCTGGAACTCGTCCATATTGTACTCCGCAGCAAGGGAATAGGAGAACGGGGTGGCAAGGAACTCAACGCACTTACTATCAGCCAGTTCTTTGAGTACATCGATGATCTCTGGAGTGTACTGTTCGAACATCTCCAACATAACACCCGAAACGGACAACGCACAATGGAACTTGCCTTTCGACAAATTAACCATCTCCCGCAATGTCTGACAAAGTGGCAGATACGAAGTCTGCACCAACCATGTTACATGATCTTCGGTCTGCATGTCGTCGTAGTAGTAGTGGTCTTGCCCTATATCGAAGAAACGATAGCGTTTCAGCCTATACGGCGCGTGCATCTGAAAGCAAAAGCATATATTTTTCATACTATGTAAGTTATATTTGTTTATATTACAAGTTTCGTTCCAAACTATTCTCCATATCGATAGTTTTGGGAATAAATGATTCTCTCTATTGCCCAATTAGTACTTTGCCGGAATCTATCAACTGCCCGTCTTGCAGCAACAGGAGTTGATACCAGCCCGCCGGCAAACCGGCTATATCTAATTCCACACGGGGTTCATTGGAGGTGATGGTTCGCACACGCCCCAATATGTCGCTCCATAGTTCGATAGTATATTCCGGCAAGTTGTCTGCGATAGACTGTACGGCTATATCCGACTCACCCGAATGGTCTTGCTCTACTACGATTGGCAGTGTAGAAGCACCGACAGGATTGGGGTATGACATCTTTATGAATGGCGGCTGCACAGTAGATAGGACATCAAAGGTGTAGGTAGTTTCGTTGCGTGTAGGGCAACCACAATCGTTCACCACACGGATGGTGATGACACCCGCCTTGGTAGGCGTGAGGCTCACGCTACGCCCTGTATATTCGGTAAAGACCGTATCTTTGGGGTATTTGACATACCATTTGATATATGCCCCCTCTATGTTCGGACTGCCCTTTTCGGTGAAAGTACGGGTTTGATTGGCAAACCACACAAGTTTTTGGGCAAAGGGAATATCCAACTCGGGTGCTTTGTTCTTAGGAAGTTCGATTTCTTTTTCGATACGATAAGTTCCGTTCCCGCTATGTACCGTGGCAGCAAGTGTTACCGTACCTGTATAGGGTGCCCATACACTCCGCCCAACGATTTTGTTCTCTGCCACACTCATTATAACAGGAGAATCCGGAAGTCTGTCCCCAATCGAATCCTCCAACTGAACAAGTTGCGCCCCTCGCGCTACATTCACGCTTGCGCCCTGCTTGCCATCGGGAAATTTTAGCACCGGGAATGCGTGCATAAACTTTATATCGGTAGCATACGACCATACGATAGTATCTCGGTCGGGTACAGTGCCTGTTACAGAATAAGTCCGTTCTCCGCATAAATGGTCGGGACCTTCTATTTGCGGATTGACCGTAAAACTAATGGATTTATCGGGATTTTGCTTGATAAAACAGATGTCTATGCCTGTTCCGCTACCATTCCACGCCGTAAAACTCGGGGTGGATCTTGTGGTAAAAGTGGTTCTTCCTTTATTCTTATCTGAAAATGCTCTATATGCGTTATACTTTCCATAAGAATTCGGGTCAGCAGTTGGATTTTGAGTTGCAGAAGCATTGACGATGTAACACTGCAAAGGGTGTTGAGAATTTACAGGATCCCATTCTGCCACACTTGTCGCTAAATCTTTATGGATATGATATATAATTAGCCCCTCTTTGGGAATACTTACATCCGATTTTTGTTTCACTCGATTTTCTAACAAAAAGAATTCACCGTTTGTATGCGTATCTATTCTATAAAAAACAGGAGAAGTAGTTGAAGGTTGAAGCGAATATGATTTTGTTGTAGACCCAATTAGTGTTACAGGTACAGCAACATTCCAAATATAACATTTTACATAGGCATTAGTATGTGCTGGATAACGACCATGACCATTTATATATGTGGGAGAATACCCCCAACTTCCATCCGCCATTAAATCATAATACCCAGTAGCATAAAAAGTATCAGTTTTTGTTTCTAAGTCATAAAAATCCGGTGCTCCTAAAATATGACCAAATTCATGGCAAATAGTACCTATTGGCGCAATTCTATTATCCTTATATAGTTCTGGTGTGATAATATAGTCTTTGGCCTTTTTTCCATCTCGAATAATTGGCGAAACTAAAGAAGATCGGTGCTCCCATATTAACCCATCTTCTGAGCCATCCGACTTTCCGTGCCCAGCAAAAACTATATGTATACAATCTACATACCCATCTCCATCTCCATCCAAATCAGAGAAATCCACACCACTTTCACTTGCTCGATGAATTGCTTCACGAACAAGTTCTCGTGATATCTGAGTACTTCCTCCCCCTTCTCTTTCATAATAACCACTTTTGAAATTTGCCTTAAAGGGACCTACAACACGAGAAGTTACATTCAACCTTCCATAACTATCTTCCCAATAAAAATTTCGAACACTACACACATTACCTTCTATCGTACCACTCTCTTGATTCATTAACTTATCAAAATCTGTCGCAGTTTTAGTAAATGGTCTATCACTGAATTCAATCAGTATAGTAAGAATCCTTTTGTTTTTCCCTACCACTGCAATTTGTGTTGTTACAGGCGATTTCCGTTCTATGGTTATATTTTCTTTTCTTCTTTCTGCTGCGACAACTTGTTGTTCTGCCCAAACAAATCGATTGACATTATCAATATTATTTTTGACAAAAACCTTTTCCTCTTCAGTCCGTTCGTGTAAGTCATGTACCATTATCTTGGATGATACCAAAGAATCCCCCTCTACAACTGCATACCGATAACATTTTTGTGCATCACGCAATATTATGCAACCATCTGTCGTAGAACGCCAATTGTAAAACTCATCGCCATGTACTCGCGTCCAGAATTGGGTACCATTAGGTTGAGTTACTAATATAGAATCAGGACATGCAGGAACTGCAAATAATACTACAGGATACAATAATACCCATAATAATACGCTGATAGATTGCTTTGTTTTCAT
This sequence comes from uncultured Bacteroidales bacterium, assembly GCA_900542355.1. GTDB lineage: Bacteria > Bacteroidota > Bacteroidia > Bacteroidales > Paludibacteraceae > Colicola. Next base: position 24,048 of record UQNE01000013.1, read on the forward strand.
TGCTCCATATGATTTAATAGTTAATAGTTTAAATTCCGTTTTGTTTTACGACACCAAAGTTGAGGTCTATAGCCAAAGTCTAAGTATACAATTATCTCACTATCAAGGATATCCACTTGTAACATTTCCATAAAGTAATCCTCAGGTGTTGTCATATACATAGTATCTGTTACATTTTCATCAGGTACTTTCCATTTCCATTCACAAATTGTATCTCCTGCGCAATCAAGCCAAACTATACTACTATTTTCTGACAACTCATCTGCATATTGATACTGAAAACACATAGACTGCTTATCAGTTGATAAATCAACATAAGTAACTTGTTCAATCTTCAAAATAGTTTCAAAACGACTATACTTTCTTTCTGCACTATCTGCAAGGAAAGCCTCTATTTTATCTCCCAACCACGGCAAATTAACGACACAACTATCTACATCACAGGCGGAAGTAGTGGAATCAATGTAAATACGCGCATACCCATTAAATGTTGGAACATTCTTTTCACAACTTGCCAACAAAATTATTCCTACAAGCAAGAATAGGATACAAAGAAGTTGTTTTTGTCTCATAATAGTAAGTAGATTTTAGAGTTATTATTTAGATTTTGACATTTCCGTCCGTAGTAGAACGCCAACTGTAAAACTCATCGCCGTGTACACGAGTCCACAACTTTGTACCATCGGGTTGTGTAACTTGTATGGAATCAGGGCATGCGGGCATCGCTAACATTGATAATGAGCACACTAACCCGAGCATCAAGAACAAAATCTTTTTCATAAAAATATTGTTTTATTATTATATTTTAGGATTAAAACCCATTATGATGAGTACTATATCTCTTTGATCTTTTATGACCCCGCTATACCATAAACTATCACCAAAATAGGTATCAGTTTCGGCAGCAAATATATCATTGTTGTGGTACTCCGGATCAATCCAAATAGTGTCTCCGTTACAATTAAACCATAGTGTTCCCTCTCGTTTGTTATCTACAATAGTGCACTCAAAGTATGTTATATCTTCGTTTGTTATCGTATCAACTATACATAAATACTGCGTTATTTTGAGCGAAGATTCTAAGTTCTTTTTTTCTCTGCACTATCTATCAAGAAGGCATTTATTTCGTTTTGCATCCAAGGTATATTGAGGACACTACTATCTATACCGCAGGCGGATGCAGTGGAATCTATGTAGATGTGATGTTCGTACATAAAACCACGAGGATAATCGGGAGTACATCCTAACAAAATTGCTCCTGCGAGCAAGAGCAAGATACCGAAAAGTTGTTTTGATTTCATATAAATAGCACTTATATAAATGATTGAGAAATACTTTGCTCAATAGACAGGTGATACCCTACATATATATTTCCAAGTCGTTATCTATATCGTATGATTGATGACGGCATCATAGATGCGGCGGACTTTGAGGCCGGCATCGTACCAGCGGATGTTGTTGACTTCGCGTTGTCCTTCGATATGGAGCGATTGGTACATAGCGGGGTACTTGACGATAGCATAGATAGCGTCTGCCATAGCATCGATGTCCCAATAGTCGGTTTTGATAGCGTGGCTCAGTATCTCAGCGCAGCCCGATTGCTTAGAGATGATAGCGGGGCACCCCACCTGCATAGCCTCCAGCGGCGATATACCAAAGGGTTCGCTCACGCTGGGCATGATATAGACATCGGAGTCAGCCAGCAACTCTTGCACCTGCCGCCCGCGCATGAAGCCCGGGAAGTGGAACTTATCGGCTATACCTCGCTGCGCCACAAGGTCGATCATCTTATTCATCATATCCCCGCTACCTGCCATAACAAAGCGCACGCCGTCGGTCTTCTGCAAGACACGAGCCGCAGCCTCGACGAAATACTCGGGACCTTTCTGCATAGTGATACGTCCGAGGAAAGTAACCAACTTATCCTTGCGCGGGTGTTTCTGAAACTCCTCGGGATGGGCGAGCGGTTCGACAGCGTTATGCACAGTAGAGACCTTGCGCGGGTCGATACCATACTTATCGATGACGGTTTGGCGGGTGAGGTTGCTGACACACATGATATGGTCTGCCTCGTCCATTCCGCGTTTCTCGATGGCATAGACGGTAGGATTGACATTACCACGGCTACGGTCGAAATCAGTAGCATGAACATGGATGACCAGCGGTTTGCCCGATATATGCTTAGCAAAGACACCGGCGGGATAGGTCAGCCAGTCGTGGGAGTGGATGATGTCGAAATCGAGGCTGTTTGCCAAGACCGACGCCACTGCCTCGTAGTTGCCTATCTCCTCGATGAGGTTGTCGGGGTATCTGCCGGAGAAGCCTACACAGCCGAGATCGTCGGTACCGATACGGCGATAGTCGTAGCGGATGCCGTCACGGAAATGGAAGTACTCCTCGGGCGACATCTTACCCTGCATACGCTGACGCACATAGTCGTAACTATTCTCCTTCCATACGATAGGTATGCTGTTGGCACCGATGATACGCAAGAACGATTGGTCCTCGTCGCCCCACGGTTTGGGTATGACAAAGGTGATATGCATATCGGGCTGCTGCGCCATACCGCGAGTAAGACCATAACTGGCTGTACCCAAACCACCTAAGATATGAGGGGGGAACTCCCATCCGAACATTAAAGCATTCATAGTGTATTCTCCTTTCCGTCGTTCAGACCATTTTCTTCCGGTTGATTCTTATATTGTTTCATTGTGTCCATCACAGAGATTACGGCTGCCACACTCGGGGCAAAACTCATTCCGCCGTGTCCTCTGTAGGGCGGGTTGCCATCGTAGAGTTCGTTGAGCGTACCGATACAGAGTTCGCTCATCTCGCGCTCGTAGCCCACCAAGAGTCGCTCCATAAAACTGATACCGCTATGCTTATAGACAGTCATATACGCCCGGGCATACGCCGCAATGGTAGCAGGCCAGATAGGTCCGTTGTGGAAGTTACGATCACGCTCTAACTGACCACCCACATAGAACGGACGGTAGTTGCCGCTCTTAGGGGAGAGTGTGCGCAAGCCACGGGGGGCGAGCAACTCCTTGGTGCAGATATCCACTACGGCTTTCATCTGCTTTCTATCGAGCGGCGAGTAGGGCAAGCCGGCACTCCATATCTGATTGGGTCGCACCTCCTTATCGTGGTAGTCGCCCACCACATAATCATCGAGGTAGAGACCATTCCAGAAAGTGCGCACAAACGAGTCGCGCACTATCTCCGCCTGGTATTCCATCAGGTCAGCCATAGCCTCCTTACCCATATCGCGCAGGAGTTCCTCGGTGAACTTAAGCGCATTGTACCACAGTGCGTTGATCTCGACCACATAGCCGGTGCGGGGAGTGATAGGTCGCCCATTCTCTACCGCAGACATCCATGTAGCGGGGTGTTCCGTGCCGTCCACCCAAATCAGTCCGTTTTGGTGCACAATAGCCCGCGGGTGGTTCTGACGGCGGTAGAAATCCACTATCTCTCGGCATAACTCGCCATATTTCTCCGCTGCCTCGTGCACCGTATATTTATGTGCGTACTTTTGGCATGCACGCACAAACCACAGCAGTGCATCAGGGTCGTCCATACCGGTCATCTTGATTTGGTCGGTTTGACCTGCCATAAACGCCCGTACCTCTCCGACGGCTGTCTTATCGATGATAGCGTCCCAGTACTCGGGGCGGTCGATATCGAGCGTACAACTGGGGGTAGCGAAGAAAGCCGAACGCGCTTGGGCGTGATACCACGGATAGCCTGCCAAGAGGTAGCACTTATCACCTTCGCGTTTGTAGAACTGCGCCGCAGAGTTCTTCAAGCAAGCAAACATATCGGTGCGCGCATTGCGGCGTTTGAGTTCTTTTGTCCAGATAGTCTTCAGTTTGGAAGTATCGGTCTCGGTGATACCCGCAGCAAAGATGACGCTTTCGCCTTTGCGCATAGGCAACTCGAAATAGCCCGGCACCATAAGGTCTTCTTTGTATTCATATCCCCGTTCCTGCTCTTTTGGATACTCGATTCCCTTGTACCAAGCGGGGTCGTGGTGATACTCGACAGCCTTGGAGAACTGCATATACAGGGCGGGGAACTCCGGGTACATGCGGTTGTATCTGCCATGTTCGCACTCGTCCATATTGGTGCAGGCACGCGCGTTCTCGTGGGTCAGTTCGTTCACTGAGCGGAAAGCCAAGAACGGGCGGAAGCGCAGCAGCGTAGGCGAGCCCGACTCGATGAGCGTGTAGCGTATCAGCACACGCGGCTCGAAACTGACCAGCATACGCTCTTTGGTAAGGATAACACCACCTACACGATAGGTAGTCTTGGATATTACCTCACAATCGAACTCGCGGATATACTTATGTCCGTTGGGCGAATAGGTGTTCTCGCCATATTTGTGCAAACCGAGGTTGAACTCTGCGCCGTGCTGAATGACGGTCTCATCGAGCGAACTGAGCAACACATAGTTGTCCTCGCCCAGTTCGGGCAGGGGCAACACCAACTGCCCATGGTACTTACGCGTGTTGCAATCTACCAGCGTGGTCGAGTTGTACGCCCCGGCACGATTGGTGCGTATCATCTCTTTTTGGAGCGAGCGCTCCAAGTTGATCATCACCGTCTTGTCAAAATTGAGATAACTCATATAGGTAAAGATTTGTGTCTTTTGATTTTTGCGGATAGCGGTCTAATTGAACTTGCCATCAAAGCGGTCATTCACATCGTTGACAAACTGGCGGATCTGTTGCTCTTGCTCTTTGCGGCAGATAAGCAGCACATTGCCCTGCTCGGCTACAATCATATCATCCAGCCCCTGAATTACCGCCAGTTTGCCGCTCTCCATGGTAACGATATTACGGTGGCTGTCGTAGTAGGACGCCTCGCTATGGAGCGTAACATTGCCGTTGTCGTCTTTGTCGGAGAGTTCGTAGAGCGACCCCCATGTACCAAGGTCTGACCAGCCAAAATCGGCAGGCATGACATAGACATTCTGCGCTTTCTCCATCACGCCATAGTCGATACTGATATTCGGACAGGTGGGGAAAATACGCTGGATAAAATCGTCTTCCTTGTCGGTACCCATATAGAGGTGCCCCTCACGGAACTTCTCCACTATCTCGGGCAAGAAATAATGGAATGCGGCATAGATAGTGCGCAAGTTCCAAAGGAAGATACCGGAGTTCCATAAGAACTCGCCGCTCTCCATAAAGACCTTAGCCAATTCGAGGTTGGGTTTCTCGGTGAAAGTCTTCACCTTGCAGATACCCTGCTCGTTGCGCGAAGCGTCTTGCGCATTCTGCATTTGGATATAGCCATAGCCCGTTTCGGGGCGGGTAGGTTTCATTCCGAGAGTAAGGATAGCATCGTTTTTCTCGACGAAGCCGAGCCCTTGACGGATAGTCTGTTGGAAAGCCTGCTCTTGAAGGATCAGATGATCGCTCGGCGCGACTACGATATTGGCATCGTATATCGGACTGCTAATGTCGGGCAGTTCGTCTTTTGAGACTTTGCCGTCTGCGATGGCGCGTTGCAACTGTACGCCCTTGATATGCGATACGGCGTAGGCAATACAAGGAGCGGTGTTACGCCTTGCCGGCTCGCAAAGCACCTGCTCCGGACGGAGGTCAGGCACCTGCTCCAACACCAAGTCTTTGTACTGCACATTGGTTACAATCAGCACATTCTCGATAGGAATAATCGGACGAAAGCGGTCAACGGTCATCTGGAGCAGACTGCGCCCCGTACCAAAGAAATCGAGGAACTGCTTGGGTTTGCTGTTTCTACTAAACGGCCAAAAGCGACTACCGATGCCGCCTGCCATTATCACACAATAGTTATTATTTTTCATCATGTCGGTTGGTAATTTTTATGGTTAGTATTCTTTGAGGTGTTTTTCATTCGTTGGAGCCAAGGGAAACCTACGAGAGTACTTTAGACTAACTACGCAGCGGGCTTTTTCCTATTATTCCACGGGAACTTTTTCGCCCCACACAAGAGGCTTTTTATGCCCTATAGCAGGCTTTTCCGTACTCTGCGAGCGCTTTTCCAAACTCCGTGCAAAGTTACTACTTTTTCGGCATATATGCAAGCAAAAATAAAACTTTACAAAACAACCCTACAAAATTGCACATCGCGGTTCCGTGTATGCCATGGTTCTCCATTAAAAGCCATATAAAACTATCAGGCGGTTTTGGTTCTCCAGTAATATCGACTAATTAACAGTTAAACATATAATTACCATTATGCATTCTTCATTACGAACTATAAATTTTCCATGCAGACCATATAAAAAGCCATTAAAACTTTCCTTTTTTGTCCCGAATGCAGAGGATGTTAGAGTTCCGAGTCTGTACCGAGACCATATCGGGTCGTTATTGGGTGATTATGCGGTGATTAAGGGGTGATTATGCGGTGATTATGCGGTGATTAAGCAAATCCGACCATAGTCCGACCATACTCTGCCCATATCCAAGCCATGGCTCGTCCATATCCCGCCATTCCGACCTGCGCACCGTGCATTTACATTCTAACCGGTCCAATCGCACCGATAATGCCACTGCCACAAGACGCAGCCGGACAGAGCCCTATTCTGCATATTTATTTGCATATTCACATTGCACATTGACAAAACACGCATAAAATCACTTTTTATGCACAAATTGTTGCATATATCAGAATTATGCCGTATCTTTGCGAAGTCAATTGCTGTATATCTTGCATAAATATCAAACGCATCCTATCTATAAGGGAAACAAGATGCCAAATGGAAACAAAGGTACAGGAGCATTATAGATGGGCAGCCAAGATATAGATGTAAAGATACGACAGCAAGGACAAGGTATCAGTCTATTCAAAAACAACTAAACTAATAAAAAGTATGAGAAAAGTTTTATCTCTTTTCTGCGCGGCACTGATGGTACTGAGTGCAAGCGCATTTCCTCAAGCAAAATCGATAGCGAATGCGAAGAACATCGCTGAGTTGAAAGCAACGCTGCCCACCGTGAAGGCACAAATGGGCAGCAAGGAGCGTTTGGCGGCAGCACCAGCAAGCACCGTAAAGAAAGCACCTGCCGTAGTGGCAGACGGCAAGATTGTTGCCGATTATGCACAGGGTATGTACTACAGCGCAGACTTCACAGAAACCACAGCCTATTGGAATTTTGGCTTTTTCAACGGAAGTGTTTATGCTGCAGAGGTATTGGTAAATGCTATTGCGGATGACCAGATTGCAGGCACTTATACGATTGCAGAGGGAAATGGTGATGTGGTTGTAGCGGCAGGCGATACCGCAACCATCACTTCGGGTACGCTCACCATTACTTATGCCGCGCCCAACTACCACTTTTCGCTCAGTGCCACTTGCGACAACGGCAACACCTACACTTTGGAGTTGGACTATGCCATAGAAGAGTTCATCGCTATTGACTATATGCGCTATTACTACTTACAATTGGGCTATGGTGCACTCCTTGGTATTACCAGTATCAATGACTGCTTGATAGAGTTGGACGACGCTCCTTTCTATCCCACAGGCAAGACCATTGAAGTAGTATGCCCGAATGCCAGTTTCCTCAACGACTTCACTGAGAGTATGGGGGCACTCCAAGTATATAACGATGGCGATGAGTACTACGCAAGTATTGCCATTTATTCCGACCATGTAGAGAGCGGTTACAACAAAGATAACATCTACTACGACTACACTTTCCTTGCTATCTACACCGACACCGTTGAAGATGGCTACATAGAAGTAGAGTTCAAGAAATATGCAAGCGACACCGTTACCGTAAAAGTAGTAGGCGACACCACTATGGTAGATGCTTCGCTGATGGGCAAAGACGGCAACATCTACCACATCGTGATGAAGCACTATATCCCCACCCCTACTTCGTTTGTAAATGTAGTATTCGACAATGGCAAGGCATACGCAAGCGCAGATGACTACGGCAATTTGATGGACTTTACCGCAGAAAACGACACCTACAAAATCGGCGTTAACCTCAACTGGACGGGTGTCGGCACCTACACACAAGAGGATATGAACGGCCTAAACAACTATGACGAAGAAACGAGTTACCTGGTTAATGTTGCCAATAGGCAGTTTATCAACATCATCGCTGCTACGATGACTGTTGCAGACGACTATTCGTTCACCGCACAGTTTATCAGCACCGATGCTGTACAATACAACATCACCTTCAAGGCTACCGAGACCGCTCTCGATAACACCACGCTCGATGCTACGCCTGCGCAGAAACTGATTCGCGACGGGCAACTCGTCATCATCAAAGGCGGCGTAGAGTATAACGCACTCGGTGTACAACTCTAAACAGCAGACATCGCTACCTGAATAGCATTTTTACTAAAAAAGGCTGCCCGACACTTTGATGATGTCGGGCAGTCTTTTTTATTAGTAGATGATTGGGGATTATAAATGCTATAGATATTCTCGGGATTCTAGGTGTGCTAGATGCTCTAGCAAATTCTAGACATTCTAGATTCTCTAGGGATTCTAGGGAGGGCTATGTTTTTAGAATTCTTATTCTTTTGGAGACTATTCGGGGAACTCCATAAGGTAGGCTTTGATAAAGCCATCGATGTCGCCGTCCATCACGGCATTGACATTGGAGGTTTGATAGTTGGTGCGATGGTCTTTGACACGGCGGTCGTCGAAGACATAGGAGCGAATCTGACTACCCCACTCTATCTTCTTTTTGCCCGCTTCGACCTTGGCTGCGGCTTGGCGGCGTTTCTCCAATTCGAGTTCGTACAACTGGCTACGCAAGTGTCGCAAAGCGTTCTCACGGTTCTTGGGCTGGTCGCGCGTCTCGGTATTCTCGATGACTATCTCGTCAGGTTGATTGGTGAGCGGGTTGATGAACTTATAGTGAAGCCGAACGCCCGACTCGACCTTGTTCACATTCTGTCCGCCTGCGCCCGACGAGCGGAAAGTATCCCACGATATACCTGCGGGGTTGACATCTATCTCAATGCTATCGTCGATGAGCGGCACCACAAAGACCGATGCGAATGAGGTCATTCGTTTGCCCTGCGCATTGTATGGACTGACGCGCACCAAACGATGTACACCATTCTCGCTCTTGAGGTAGCCGTATGCCATATCACCCTCGACATTGAAAGTAACGGTTTTGATACCTGCCTCATCGCCCTCTTGGAGGTTGGTGATTGTAACCTTATAGTTGTGCTTCTCGCAGTAGCGTTGGTACATGCGCATCAACTGTTCAGCCCAGTCCTGCGCCTCGGTACCACCCGCTCCGGCTACAATCTTCAATACCGCCGGCATCTGGTCTTCCTCGTGGGAAAGCATATTCTTCATCTCGAGGTCTTCTACCTCTTTGACAGCGTGTGCGTAAGCGGCATCCACTTCCTCTTCGGTAACCAACTCCTCGCGGTAGTACTCAAACGCCAACTGCAACTCCTCGACGGCTGCTCTGACGCCTTCGTAACCCTCAATCCAACTCTTGATAGCCTTCACCTTACGCATCTGCGCCTCGGCGGCTTTGGCATCGTCCCAAAAGCCCGGAGCCTGCGTATGCAACTCCTCTTCCTCTAACTGAATGCGCTTCTCGTCGATAGCAAGATATTGCTTCAGTTTCTCCGCTCTGCCTTGAATGTCTTTTAGTTGTTCTATTGTAATCATTGTAAGTTTCTTTTAGTTGGCAGCCCTCGTTTAAGCGTATGAGGCTCTGCCAATTAGGAAAATCCGTGCAAAGGTACACTTTTTTTTGCACATATAAAAATTTTGTTGTACTTTTGTCGCGTAAATTAAATCTTGCCCTATTGGGGCATCTAAATCTGCCATACAGGCACAATGCACCGCGCCGGAAGGCGTACTATCTTTATGGAAAACGAACAACTAAACGAGACCCTGCAACCCCAAGAGGCGGCTGCACAGGAGGAAAAACAAATGGAGACCGCACAGCAAGAAACGGCTCAACCGACTGCTGAAGAGACAAAACAGCAATTGGTGGCTCAATTAAAAGACTTGCTCACGCAGAATGTATCCGAAATCAAGGATCAAGTGGAAGTACTCAAGACCAAGTTCTATCGCGAGTACCACCAAGGTCTTGAGGCTGCAAAGAAAGCGGCTGAAGAGGCTGCTGCCGCTGCGGGCGAGACGCTCGAGATGTGGCAACCGGCTATCGATGAGGCAGAGTTGCAGTTTCGTGAGTTGCTCAACCAATACAAACAAAAACGCGCAGAAGCCACCGCCAAAGCCGAGGCAGAGATGAAGCAGAACCTGCTCCGCAAGCAGAACATCCTCGACCAGATGAAGGAAATGGCACAAGCCGAGACAGCCGATGTAACAGACAATATCAAGAAGATGCGCGACCTCCGCACCGAGTGGAAATCGATAGGCGCAGTGCCCCCGCAAAACGCCCAAGAGATAGGCAAACTCTATCAGCAGTACCAGGAGCAGTTTTATGATTTGGTGAAGATAAACATCGAGTTGCGCGACCTTGATTTTAAGAAGAACCTCGAAGCAAAGACCCTGCTCTGCGAGGCAGCGGAGAAACTCAAAGAGAACCCGAATGTAGTGGAGGCAAGTCGTGCTTTGCAACAGTTGCACGAGGAGTGGGCAGAGATTGGTCCCGTGGCTCGCGAGTTGCGCGAAGACCTTTGGAACCGATTCAAAGAGGCTTCTACCGCTATCAACAAGAAACACCAAGCCTATTTCGATGAGTTGCATGCCAAAGAGGCAGAGAACCTTGAAAAGAAACAGGCACTCATCGCCCGCCTGCGTGAGATAGACTATTCCGGCTACAAGACCACTCGCCAATGGGACGAGGCAACCGAGTTGATACAGTCGATACAAGGCGAATGGCGTACTATCGGTTTTGCACCCAAGAAACAGAACCAAGCCATCTATGAGGAGTATCGCGCTATCTGCGATGCTTTCTTCAAGGCAAAGACCACTTTCTATAAAGACCTGCGCGAGGGCTTCAACGACAACCTGCGCCGCAAACGCGAACTCATCGAGAAAGCCGAGCAACTGAAACTCAGCACCGATTGGAAAGCAACCACCGACGAGATGATTGCACTCCAAAACGAATGGAAAAAAATTGGTCCCGTAGCCCGCAAGTACTCCGATGAGTTGTGGAAGAAATTCTCCGATACCTGCGATGAGTTTTTCAATGCTAAACGCGAGGCCAATCGCTCTGTTCGTGAGGCTTATCAGCAGAAGAAAGAGGCGGCTAAAGCACAGTTCAGCAAGCGTGTCGAGAGCATGACTGACCGCCAAAAACTGACGCGTATGTACGCCAACCTCCAACAGGAAATCAAAACGGCAGAGAACAACATCCTTTTCTTCACCGGCAAGACCAAGACTGCCAATAAGTTGGTGGACGATATGCAGAAGAAAATCGACTCCCTCAAAGCACAACTCCGCGAGTTGGAAGACAAAATCAACAAGATGGAGGACTAACCCCTGATGGCATCGGAACTAATTAAATATACGGATGTAGAGATACACCAGGCGGAGCAGATAGTGCTTACCGATGTCAACCTAACCGTCCAAGCAGGTGAGATGATTTACCTGCTCGGTAAGGTAGGTAGCGGCAAATCGAGTCTGATGAAGACTATCTATGGTGCACTCCCTATTGCTGCCGGTTCAGCAGAGGTATTGGGACAAGATATGGCGAAGATCCGCCGTCGCCAACTGCCCTATCTGCGTCGCCGCCTCGGTATTGTCTTTCAAGACTATAAGTTGCTCACCGATAGGAGCGTGGAGGATAACCTGCTCTTTGTGCTGAAGGCAACGGGATGGAAAGACAAGACGCTGATGAAAGCGCATGTGAAGGAGGTGTTGGAGCAGGTAGGAATGGAGAAGAAAGCCTACAAACGCCCACACCAGTTGTCCGGAGGAGAGCAGCAGCGTGTGGTCATTGCCCGTGCGCTACTCAACACACCCGAACTGATTTTGGCAGACGAACCGACAGGGAATCTCGACCCCGAGACCGGCAACGAGATTATGGAACTGCTCCATAGCATTAGTTGCGCAGGTATAACCGTCATTGTTTCTACCCACAACACCCTTTGGCCCGAGCGTTATCCGGGTCGTCGTTGGGAGTTCCGCGATGGCAAAATTACCGAGTTATAATAGGGGTACAACGCCAATGCAAAGTGCAATTGTCATAATGATGTAAATGGCAAACAAAACACTTTGAATTCTGTTTATGCAGTGGTAAAGTAAATGTTTCAGAATCTTATATTTGTAATGTTAGGCGGGGCTGTTGGTGCAGCCCTGCGCTATTTAGTAGGACTGTGTTGTGCACAATGGAGCACTAACGCATTTCCGTTTAGTACGCTGATTGTGAATGTATTAGGTTGTTTTCTATTGGGTATTCTTTGTAGTTTAGGCGAACGCTATACAGGCTTTGGCAACACCTCGGCTTACTTGATGCTTTCAGTAGGGCTTTGCGGTGCGTTCACTACTTTTTCAACTTTCTCTGCCGACACGATACGCCTAATGGATAGCGGGCATTTCTTTCTCGCCCTGCTCTATCTCCTTGTTTCCATACTTGCCGGGTTCCTTCTGTTCTACTTAGGCAGAAAAATTTAGACTACCATAGCCGTTCATGGTCAATTAACTACAATTAACGGATGCCCTTCCCATAAGAATGGTAGAGTACAAAAACGAATGGCATTTAGTGGAACACTCAAGCCCTACACGAAACTGCGCATTCTATGGCTTGGTATAGCGACGAGAGAATAGTCGGCGAAAACCTAAGCGGATATTACCGCAGAAACGACGGAATGCCAATCGGGGAAATATCTTTGCTAATTGGAAAGCATCGTATGGGATACGCAACGCTGTGTAGAGGCGTTGTAGCAACCGATTATGCTCGGGGCGGCGCAGAGGGAAAGTGTGGATTATCGCTCCCGACTGACGATTAGCGAAGCGATAGCCATGCCCGTCGTGCAGAATCTGTCGGTATAGTCTCTCACCGCGTTTCTCGCAGGCAGACCGATAGAGCGGGAACTCCGCTTTGGACAACCCAAGATGAGCTACCAAGACACAACCAAAGGTCTGCCAAATATCGAGCATTGACATCTGCTGCAAGAATCCTTTGAGTTCTGCCTCAAAAGTCTGTCGTTCCTCTTCTGTCAGGGTATGCGCAAGTTGATGAAGGCATAGCATCCAATCTGCCAACTGCCGCAGTCCCACTCCATTGTTCTCAAAATGATGCCACGCATGAACAAACACATAGAGCGCATTGAAACGCACGCTCGGGATAGGTATATCGGTCTCGTTGAGCCGCACGGTGCGCAATGGCGTAAGTTCATGCTCACAGAAGTCGTTAAACGCTTTCTCTGCTCGGGGCATGCCCGGCAAGTCCATCGCTATATTGTGAAACTCCGCCACCAGATCACGGTTAGCATCGAGTTGCATTAGGAAATGATGCCCCACATACTCCTCAGAAAACCAATAGGCATCGGGAAAAGAAGCGCGCAAGAAAGCAGTAGCACGGTCGTAGTTCTGCTCACCGATATAGAGGTCGATATCACCGTATTCGCGCATCTCGGGCGACGGATAAAGCAGGCTCAGTCCGTAGCCTTTGAGCAACACAGCGGGGATATCGTGCTGCCCAAAGAGCGTAAGCAGATCTGTGAGCAAACGGTTCTGACGCATAGTGCGCTGATAGATGGCAAACACCTGTATCTTAAGCGATTCCCCTGCATCGATAAGGTGGTTATCCAACGCCCATACAGCCAACAGATGTCCGCAACTCTGCCGATAAGCCGCCTTCCAAAAGTCTTTCTCTTGGAGTAGCGCACGGAGCGACTGTGGGCAAGGTTCTGCCCATACTGCAGCACGGAGACAGCAGGCTACAGCGTGGTCGTATCGGGGGTAGAGAGCGTCTGATGGCATAACACAGCAGCAAAAGTATCGGGCAGACATTGCAAACCAAAAAACGGAACGGTCATCACCACTTGCGCAATCGTGGCGTGCAGTTCGTCCATCATCTTAGGGACTATCTTCAACCCGCTGGCAGAAGCAAGCAGGTAAGCATACGCCTCGGCATGACTAAGGCGATGCATCTGATTTTGAGGGGCTTGCGACAGTTTAACTATTCCTCGCACAGGCGCAGATTGGGCTTTGTAACAAGGGGTCTTTCCGCTCCATGGTGAACCATAGACACGCACTTGACCATCAGACATAAGGCGCAAGACGGGGTTGTCATCGTTGAGCAACCATGCGTCGGGATAGGCTGCCTGCCACATTCGTGCGTGGGTCGATTTGCCTGTCCCCGAATGCCCGAGGAATAGTTGTGCAAAACCGTCTTTCACTACCGCCGAAGCATGCAACTCCAGTGTGCTTAGGTGAGCCGTACGAAAAGCATAGAGCAACATGGTGCCGTTGTCGATGGCGAAACGCGCATCGCTGTCCGATATATACAGGGTGGCTTGCGTAAACAGTGCATCGGTACAGAGTTGGCAGCAGATAGGGCTTTTCTTCCATTTGGAGATAGCAAACCGCCAATACTCCGAGCGGGCATACACTTCTATGCGGGGCATATCATCGTCCGACGAGTCCATAAAAATCAATGTATCATCTGTCTCATCCCTCATCGGGCAAGGCGATTCAGAAACCGTAAGCGTAAAAATAGGCTCACCATCCGCCACCTCAAACGGGATATAATTGATGAGCAACGAGAGCCACTTCTCGGGGCATTCCAATGAGAATATATGGTCGGCTACGCAATACAACTTTCTCATGGCTGCGAAGTATTTGCGGTGGAGTTATCGATGAGCGGCAACAGCACTTCGCATAGTTTGTGCTTGATGTAATGCTCGTTCATAAAGTGGCTTTGCAGGTCGGGCGTCATCTCCGCATGCGCAAAGAACTTCTGATAATCGCGTTTGATGTCGCCCAACACTGGGTCATCCGGCGTGTAATGGCAGATGGTCATCGGTGTATCTTTGGGCGTAAACTTCTTGAAGCGAAACAAGTCCTGCATTGTAAACTTAAACTCGGTATCGCCATTCTCACGCCGACCGCGATACTTATTCGTACCTACAAACTGTTTGAGCGAGGACATCGGGTTCAAGACAGGATTGACTACCAGTTTGCGCCCTGCGAAATCGGTGCAGAGCACATAGTAGCCACCTAACGAACTGCCTATCAGGCACTTTACATCGGTATGGTCTTTTACAAACTGATTGATTTTACCCACCGATTCTTCCACATTGTGGTTCACCTCTATGGGACACCACTCAAACTGCGGATAGTATTTCTGCAAATCACCTACGGTATGCGAGTGGATAGAGCCCGCAAAACCATGAATATACACTACCTTTGCCATAATATACTGAATTTAAGCGTTTTACATCTCGTTGAAGTACTGCTTCAGATTGGTTTCCGAATCAATCTCCATCTTCTGCCGCAGCCTATAGCGCATCATCTCCACGCCTCGCGTAGTCAGGTTGAGCAGCGGCGCAATCTCCTTGGTCTGCAAGCCCATCTTGATATAGACGCACATCCGTCGCTCCTGCTTGTTCATCCACGGATACTTAGCCTTGAGGCGTTGGATAAACTTATCATTGACTATGTCGAAATTCTCCTCAAATCGCTTCCAATCGACCGATGTATCGCTGTTGTTCTGTAGGCGTTGTAGCAGCGTCTGCATCCGCAGTTTAGCATCGTCGGTCTTGCCTGCATTGAGCAGATCGATGGCGCGGTGCAAGTCGCGCAAGACAGCATCGGTGAACTCCTTGCGGTTGTTCTCCGAGAGAATCATATTGCTCAATTCTTGGCTTTTCTGCTTTAGTTCAAACTGCGCTTTGTCATTCTCCAGTTTCAAAATCTGCAACTCTTGCTCGTGCAGTTGCTCGTTGGCACGCGCCTCTACACGCTCCTTATTAAGGCGGATACGACGACGCACACGCTGCACGATATATGCGGCAATCAGCAGCCCAAAGAGCACATAAGCCGTAATGGCATAGCCCGTTAGAAACCATGGTCGGGCAATGCTGATAGGCAGACTGCGCTCCTGTATCCCGTCGGGCGTCAGCATGCGTATATCGAGGCGATAACTGCCCGCACGCAGAGCGGTAAAATCGCGATACGACACCGCAGATGCAGCCGTAAACTCTTTCTCCGCAGGCCACAAGCGCGTCTCAAACATCGTTGCATTGGTAGCCGTATTGCTCCCGCTGAACTCCACACGCAGCGAATAGACATTCGACGGCAACGACACCTCGCCCACCTGCTGCGGAAACGACTCGCCATACACTTTCTCGATACTCGGGCTGCTCGTGCGCACCGACCGAATATAGAGCGTATTTCCTTCCGCTGTACCTGTATACCGATTGAGCATAGCAGACAGGCTTACTTTGTTGAACCCGCTCACGCCGCCCAACACCGCTTCTCCGTTGCTCAAAAAAGCGATGTTCGCAAAACCGCCGATAAGGAACTTACCCACAGGCATCACATCCATCGCCGGCGAATAGGCACCGCTCTGCTCATTGTAGGTAGCAACGCACAACTTATCGTTGCATAGCATCCATAGATTGCGCTGCTTATCCAGCCCCACAAGGGTATAGCGTGCCTCCATGGGCAAGTGTGCATCCGCCGGTTTACCCTCACGCAACACACCGTCTGCCCCTACGATACCGAAATAAGTATCGCCCGACACATAGATCTCGTCCCCTATCCGCGAGAGCGAATAGGCCTGTCTGGCAGCGGAATGCGGCAAGACCACCTCGGGCTCTACCGTTCCTTCTGCCGAGTGGACACGCAGGCGTTCCAATCCGCGCGAAGTGAGCGTCCAGATATTACCCTTTGCGTCCAATTTATAGTAGAGTGCTGTCTCATTAAACCCGTTTAAGTGGCGCAGTTTCCACCCTTGCTGCGAGTGCTGCAGCACCGAGAAGCCGATGTATGTCCCCACAATCGCGCCTTCCACTTTGCTATTCTGCTCTATGCTCCAGACGCCGTCGGTGGCCTCTATCGGCACAAAAGCATCACCTCGCACCTCAAACAGACCTCGGTTGTGGCAGCATAGCAAGACACCATCCATCTCCGTCAGGCTCCACACTTGTCCGAGCGAACCTTCCACCAAGCGCAGTTGCCCGTTGCGCAGGCAATACAAGCCTTGGTTGGTACCCAAATAGAGTGCCCCTCGGTATTCATAGGCCGCATAACCCGACCCATAATCCACTATCGTGTTGTCGAGCCGCTCGATGGGCAACATCAACTGCACACAATCGATACCCTTATCGAAACCAATCCACAGGTTGCCCGCTTTGTCAAAAAGCAGACTCAGCACCGTGTTGTTTTGCAAGCCGTTCTCGCGTGTCAGAAAGCGGCAGTGTTTCCCCTTCAAGTCGGTCAGCACCACGCCTGTACGCACCGTACCGAACGCCATATACCGGTCGTTAACCGCCATCGTATAGAGTTGGTTGGCAATGATATAATCGTCCGCATCGGTACGAAAACGCTCCACCGACTCACCATTATATAGGTATATCCCGCGGAAGTCAGTCGCAATCAGCACGCCTTGTCCGTCGTAAGGCAGCAATGCGCACACCACCGAACTGCGCAGTTTCTCCGAACCGCGCAGGGCATGCAATCGGTTCGCACTCAGCACATACACATCACGCGCCGTAGCCACAAAAAACTCATCCCCAATCAGCAACGAAGTGCGTATCACATCGCCCGGGTCAATCACCTCCACTTGCTTGTCGTTGTCTATCAAAAAGATATAGTTGCGCGTCTGCACATACAGCCGTTCCTCGCTCCAAAAAATCTTCCATACCTCCCCAAAATGGCGATAACGATCGGGGATATTCTCCGCCAACGACTGATAGATCAATGTGCCGTGCTCGTTAGGACGGAAGACGCCAAAGTCGTCCGTTCCTCCGGCATAGACAGCCCCTGCGGTGTCGGTGGCTATTGCCCGCACCACCGTTGAATTGCCTATACCATAGAGTTTCCAGCGACTGCCGTCATATTCCAGCATACCATGGTTATTCGCCGCATAGATCCAACCGTTTTGCTGCTGCAATAGTGCCCAGTTCTGTGTACCCGCATCGTAGTCATCGGGCGTAAAAGTGCGCACAAGCGGCACCCATTCTGCACAAATAGGAGCCGACAACAAAAGCAGTATCCACAAAAAGAAACTACGGAACTTCAAGAAACAACTATTAAAACACGAGCAAAACATATCTGATCAAGCATAATATCTAACTAAACCAAACATGCCTGATCAAGCATAGTATCTGATCAAACCAAACATATCCAATCGAGCATAATATCTAATCAAGCCAAACATGGTATATCTAAATCGCCTGCAAAGATACGAAAAAAAAGGCAAATATGCAAATTTTCAAGCATATACACAGGACAACCGCATCAAATCGGGAATGCTTATTCATTATTGAGCACATTATTGAGGGTCAATTCTAGAACCCCTGCGCAGCAGCATTCTCTACATTCTAATCATTCCTATCACGCCGATAATACAATCTCTACATTCTCTCCATTCGGGACCGAGGAAATAGTTTTGATACACCCGTCCATGCTCATTCGTTCTTTACCGAGCCTGTTCCCTGTCGATATCGGGTCGTTATTGGGTGATTATCGGATGATTATGCGGTGATTAAGGGGTGATTATGCGGTGATTATGCGGTGATTAAACAAATCCGACCGTAGGCTGACCATACCCTGAGCATACTCCGAACATCCTCATACCACCGATACATTTTGTCCTTTATCCCTTGTCCTTCGTCCATGGTCCATCATCCCTTGTCCCTTATCCAATCAGATTTGCATAAATCGACAAAAATCAGTATCTTTGCACCGCACAGTAACACACAAAAAACTACGGAATATGCTACACGAGAATGAAATACAGGACATCCTGTTCCCGCACTGCCCGATACGCAATGTGCTGTCGCGGGTAGGCGATAAATGGTCGTTGCTGGTGCTGCACACCTTAGAGCAAAGCACTGAACCTGTGCGCTTTAATGCGCTGCAACGGTCGTTGCCCGACATCTCGCAAAAGGTGCTGACCACCACCCTGCGGACGCTGGAAGAGGACGGATTTGTAGTGCGAACGGTATATGCGGAGGTACCGCCACGGGTGGATTACCAACTGACGGAGCGTGTACACTCGTTTATGCAGGCATGCACACCGATGCTACAATGGGCAGTAAGCCACTTGGACGACATCGTGGCCGACCGCAAGCAGCATAGAAAAATTAGTGTGTAGCGCGTGCTTATCCCCGTAGAAAATTAGCAGAATCCCATTGCGGGACGATACAAAATAGTATCTAAATCCACGGATAGCGCAAGCGGTGCGAAGCGGTGCGCTCCTCTAAGCGGGCAAGGAATGCCTGCGACTGAGGCGAATCGGGGTGCAAGAGCGTGTGATGGCGGTCAAGGTAGAGTTGATGAAGCGTCTGCATCTCCCCGCGAGTATCGGCTTCGATATAGGTATCTGCAAAACGCTGCCAGATATAGCGGACAGCCAACGGACTCGGATGAAACATATCATCGGCGTAGAAACGATAGTCGCGCAGTTCATCGAGCATAATCTCATAAGACGGGAAATAAGCAGTGTGGCTGTCGAGCAGTTGGTCGATAGCCAGCAGCAGAGTGGCTTTGGAGAGTTGGTTCTGGTGCAAACCGTCCTTGATATGCCGAATAGGCGAGACGGTGAATATAAACTGCTTGTCGGGATAGGCGGCAAGGATTGGTTGCCATACACCGACGATGTCCTCTACCGACAAGCGACGACGGGTAAACTGCGAGGCGGGCAGTTTATGGCAGTTGGCAACCACCATACCATTGCGCTCATAGACCCATGCGGTGCCGAAAGTGATAATCACCACCGAAGCCTCAGCCCAAGCCTGCTGCATACGCCCGATACTCTGCTCCACCGAACGGCAGGTTTGCTCCTTGTCGGACGAAGAGAACGCACCGTGGTGGTACATCGAATGAAACAGCCCGCCCCACTCCACCAACTCCGGCATACGCGTCAGTGCCAACGCATTAGCGATAGAAACAGGGTTGTAGAGCGTCCCGAACGGGTTGGCGGTGATTTGGAAATAGTACTCCGACATCTGCTCTGCGATATTGTCGGCAAAGCACGAACCGAGCATCAAGATATGGTCAGAATAGCGGATAGGTCGCTGCGAAGCGGGTATCTGCACCGGTGTAGAGAACTGCATAGTCATAGCGGGATTGACGGATTATTACTCGAAGTGCATCACCTTGGCGGGACTGATCTTCGTAACGATAGCCGAGGGTGCCAACAGAATCAGCAACGACACAGCCATCGTACCGATGTTGAGCAGCAACCACCACCCCCACGGGAAAGCAATAGGCACATAATTGACATAGTAGGTCGCCGCCTCGAGCGGGATGAGATGAGTGAAATACTGAACGGCACACAGCCCGAGACCTAACACATTACCCCACAACATACTCTTGCCAATCAGCATTGCCGCCTCGGCGATGAAGATACGGCGCACAAAGCGATTATCCGCCCCGAGGGCTTTGAGCACACCTATGAGTTGCACACTATCGAGGATGAGAATTATCAGTCCGGAGATGATGCTAAAACCTGATACACAGAGCATTAGCAAGATGATTACGATTACATTCATATCCAATAGGTCGAGCCATGCAAACACCTGCGGATTGAGTTGTTGCAAGGTCTGCACATAGTAGAGGTTGTAGCCCTCGTCATCGATATGGTTGACGGTAGCGAAATAGACTTGGTCGGCAGTCTCGTTGAGGTGGCGCAGGTTGTCCACCAGTATCTCCACGCCCGAGACCTCGTTGTCGTCCCACGCATTGAGGCGACGAACGACATCGATTGCACCCAATACAAAGAGTTGGTCAAAATCGCCAAAGCCCGTCTCATAGATTCCGGCGATGTGCATCTTGCGCACCCGCACATGCTCGTCCACAAAATAGGTTAGCATATCATCGCCCACATGCAACGAGAGTTGATTCGCTTGGAGGCGGGAGATAATCACCTCGCCGGGCAGAGCAGGGAGCGCACCCTCTACGAGGTTGGCGGCAAAATAGTCCCAATAGTCAGTCCCCTTGAAAACAAAACCGAGAAAAGCATCATCGGTCTTGATGATACCCGGTTTGGTGGCAAAGAGGTGCACAGACGCCACATGCGGATAGTCGCGCAGAGCATCGAGTAGCGAGTCGCTCACCGTGATAGGCTGCATCTCGTAGGTGTTGTTGTTGTCGAAATTGACGATTTGGATATGCGCGCCGAAGCCTGCTACTTTGTCGGTGATGGTCTGTTTGAAGCCCACCACAACGCAAATCGTAACAATCATCACCATCACGCCGATGATGATTCCCGCCAAAGCGACCCGCACTGCCGGGCGAGAGGTGCGTTGGGGCATATCTTTAGCACCCCCATCGGTATTCTCTGAGAAATAAAGGCGGCGGGCTATCCATATTTCGGGTTTGCGTGGCATAGTTTTTGCTATGTAAATTGCGGTATGAAACGAATTTGTTTTTTCACATTATTGATACTATTGGTGCTTCGTGCGTCGGCTCAGCCTCCCGAAAGCGACCGTCCTCAGCGTAAGCCGGAGGAGATTGCGCAGAAACAAACCGAGATGTTGGTGCGCGAACTGAGCATTTGCGACAGCGCAAAGATAGACACTATTTATCGCCTCCATTTGAAATACGCGCGTATGCGTATGCTGAGCAATACTCGTGCGGAGGACTTGAGTCGCTTGCAATGTCTGTACGCCGAGTTGCAACAGATACTGAGCAAGGAGCAGTACGAGCGTTTTATGAACCACCAGATGCAGGGCCCTCGTCGCCCTCAGACACCGCTCGGGCGGATGCTGAAGATGAGCAACTGCTCGGTACAAGCACGCCAAAGCGATTCAGAAGTAAGAATACCATTAGCGCAGTGAGCGTACCGACCACGAGTCCGCCCAATATATCGAGAGGGTAATGCACCCCGAGATACATCCTGCTATAGCAATTTAGAGCCACCCAAAGCATCAAGCCGCAGGTGGCTATTTTGTTTCTGCAAAGCAACGAGAAAAGCAGTGCACACGCCATTGTGTTTGCCGCATGGCTGCTGACAAAACCGTACATTCCGCCCGTGTAACCACGGACGATATGTAGTATACCCGCAAGCGCCGGTTCGTGAGTAGGGCGCAGACGACAAACCCAATGTTTGATTAGCCCCGAAGAGATATAATCGGCTCCGCCTACCGCTGCGGCAAAACCGATAAGAATCAGCAGACACCCCAAGAACGCCTTGCGGCTATGCGAGAGACGATAAGGGCGAACGGCATAATGCCACACCACCCAAGCAACTAAGACCGCATACAAAGGCAGCCAAGTGGTACTCTTGGAGATATACCACATCAGCGTATCTGCCCACGGAGCGTGCCAACCATTGATGGCAAGAAGCCATTGTTGGTCGAGCGAGACAAGCGATTCTATGCTGCAAAGGATATTCACTTAAGTGCTGTTGAGAATGCAAAGGTAGTGTTTTTGGCTGAGATATGCAAATCTAAATGGCGTTTGCCCATTATTTGAGATACTTGCTGATGGCAGGAACGATAATCGACTCCATCAAGTCGTAGCCCGCAGAAATCGGGTGTACACCATCGGCAGAATAGACGGCAGGCAGCCCGCCTCGGTCATCGACCATAGCCGAATAGTAGTCGATATAAGGAATGCTGTTTTGCTCGGCATACGCTTTGAGCAAGGAGTTGAGCCGAAGAATCGTCTGCGAGGGCTCAACCAACTCTTTGCGCCACGGATACTCATAGACGGGCAATACGGAGCAGAGAAGCGGCTGAATATGGTGCAGTTGTGCCAATTCGCACATCGATTGGATATTCTCTAAGATATGCTCGGGAGAGATGTAGCCGTTGTTGAGGCCAATGTCGTTGGTACCCGCCATGATAACTACCACTTGCGGTTGCAACTGAATGACATCGGCTTGGAAACGCGCCAACATCTGCGCCGATACCTGTCCGCCGATACCACGACAAGCGTAGTTATGCGCAAGGAAAAAGTCGGGATGCGCCTCGTTCCACATCTCGGTAATGGAATTGCCCATAAAGACGGCTACGGGCGGTTGCTCAAGCAATCGGTTAGCCTCTGCATAATGCGCATGCTGCGCCCAATCATCGGTGGCAGCAAAAGCCGAAAGACTCAAAACAACGCAGAATGCACAATGCATAATGCGAGATGAAATGTGTGCGGAATGCATAGTAAATCAGGTTGTTATGGTTTAGGTTGTTATGAAAAAACCGATTGTCTGACCCGGGTCAGACAATCGGTTAGACAGATTTATTTCAAGAGTTGACCTGCTGCGTTGTAGGTATTGCCGTTGCGCTCGATAAGCAGTTCGCCATCCACGATACGCTTGGTGGCATTCGCCTTCGTTTGCGCGGTCGGGAGGGCAGACATAATTTTCTCCGTAGAAACGGTAAGCCCATCAAGAGCAAAATAAGAAGGGGTGTTCATACCCCACTTAGGATCCTTATCCGTAGAGGTCATACGGAAACTAAGGCCGTTGCAATCATCTATTGCAGAGAGATCTACTTTCTCCCAACCTTCGTTAAACTTACCATCCACTGCGAGGTAGTAAACTACGCTGCTGCCAATTTCTTCATACAGATTGTTGAGACCCGTGATGATGAGTGCGAGAGTATCTTTGTCGGTGAACTCATGCGCCATATTCAATCCTTCTTTGAGGGCTTTCATCGTGTTGGAGTTCTGGCAAATATAGACCTCTTTGGGATAGTAGTTCTCACCAAAGATGATGATATTAGAAGAAGGATATTCCTCTGTATTGTTGGTAAAATACTCGGAATAGTATCCTACCACAAAGGGTGTACCTACACCTTCCAATCCGCCTTTGGCAACACACTCGAAGCCATTTCCTGTATTGGTGTTTTTTTTGCTAAGCGTGAATCCTTCCCAACTGGTACCCCCAAAACTGTTTCCGCTGGGCAGGTGAGAAAACATAAAGTCGAAATCATTAGTATAGAAAAACGGACTCCAAGTATAGTCCTCGCTGTAGGTACTATCCATGATGTTCTCGGTGTTGTATTCAACACCTTCTCCATTGGCATTCACTGCCGTGTAGAGATTGAGTGTGATTTCTTCCGCTTGAGCAGAGAGTGCGAACAAAGCGGCACAAAAAAGGAAAAGTTTTTTCATTTGATTATTTTGTTTTAGTTGTTTGATATTCAGTAGTTTTGCTTTCCGCAGGCACCTTATATATTAGAGAGTTAAAGCGCAGACGGAAAGCAAACGGAGTTTCTGTAGAAATCGCTCTGAGTAGTCTCATCACTTGTAGAGGAAGCGTTTGATAGACTTTTTAGGGGTCTTCTCAAAGGGTTCTTGCTTAATCTCTACATCGCTGACACGACTGTAACCGGGGATAAGTTTGTTGAGTTTCTTGATATTCTCACGCATGAGTTGCTGCAATTCCTCTACCGATAGGCGTTTAGAGGTCTGCTCATCGGGGAAAATCAGTGCCACCAATCGTCCCTCACGCTCTACGATGACCGACTCGCTGACGCCCTCTTGCACATTGAGTTTGTCTTCGATTTCTTCGGGATAGATATTCTGCCCCGAAGCCCCGAGGATCATCGTTTTGTTGCGCCCGCGAATGAAGATGTTTTGGCGTTTGTCGATAAAGCCGAGGTCGCCTGTTCGCAGCCACCCATCGGGCGTGAAAGCCGCACGAGTGGCCTCCTCGTTTTTGTAGTAGCCGAGCATCACATTCTCGCCACGAACCAAGATTTCGCCCTCGCCCTTGGCATCGGGATTATCGATTTTTGCCTCCATATTCGGCACGGGTACACCGCAACTGCGGCGTTTGAAATACTTAGGCGGGTTGCCTGCCACAAGAGGACCGCACTCGGTCATACCATAGCCGATAGACAACGGGAAATGGACATCCATCAGACATTTCTCCACGAGAGGGTTCATCGCTGCCCCGCCGCAAAGGAAGTAGCGCACCTGTCCGCCGAAGGCTTTCACCAAGGCTTTGCGCACATGGTTGCGCACGATATTCATCACGATGGGGGTGTACCAGCAAACCTTGAGGATTTTCTTGCTCAACAGCGGATCGAGTTTCTGCTTGTGAATCTTCTCAATTACCAAAGGCACGGTAGCCACCATGTAGGGCTTCACATCCGCCATCGCCTTGAGCAAGATACTCGGTGTAGGCGATTTGGTAAGATAGTAGATGTGTGTGCCTCCGCACAAAGGATAGAGAAAATCAGCTAACTGACCGAACATGTGCGCAAGCGGGAGCATAGAAACAATCCGTTGCCCGGGTTCAACGGGCAGAATCTGCATAGCCGCCTCCACATTGTTGCTCAGTGCACGCCCGTTGAGCATCACGCCCTTAGGCGAACCGGTACTACCACTGGTGTAGTTGAGCAATGCCAAGTCATCCGGATTGACCGAATAAGTGGCATCCGCCGACCGCATGCCGTGAGGGAACTGCTGTTTGAAAGCCGCATCGATAGCCTCTTTATCAGGCACTTGCAGTCCGTCTTTAGCGCGCAAGACGGAGAAATCCTCCAAAGAAACCACGGCTGAGAGTTGGTCGATAGGCTGCGCCTGCAACTCACGCCAGACATACGGACCCACAAAGAGCATCTTGGCATCGGAGTGCTGCAACAGTTTGGCAATATCCTCTGCCTTAAAATCTTGCAAGATACTTACTACCACCCCTTCATAAGACGCAACAGCCAAGTAGGCAACCACCCAATTTGCACAATTTCGACCCGCAAGAGCCACTTTGTCTCCTTTCGTAATCCCCAACTGACGAAACAAGATATGCAACCGCTCCATCTCCTCTGCCAACTCCCCAAAAGTGTACGATTTCTCCTCCCCATAGTCCGTCAGCGCTGCATCATTCCATTGATGCGCCATCACCTCACTGAGGTAATGCAAATAATGATTTTTCATTTCTAAGAACAATTTATTTGAAATTATCACTCCCAAAAAATCCTCTAATGAACGACAAAGGTACTGCTTTTTTTGGAAATGCACAAAAAAAGCAGTAATTTTGCACCTCGAAATGGCAAGCACCTTCCCCGAGATATTGCTCCACTATATTTGGCAGAACCGCCTCTGGGCGGGCTATGAGCAGACCACGACCGATGGTTTGCGCGTGGAAGTGCTGTCGGTAGGGCGGCACAATACGGACGCAGGACCGGACTTTTCGGATGTACATTTGCGTATCGGGGAGACCGAATGGGTAGGCAATGTGGAGATCCACCTGACCTCTTCAGATTGGTACAAACATCGGCATCATCTGGACGCGGCATACGACTCGGTGGTACTGCATGTGGTGCGCCACGCAGACAAGCGAGTGTACAACTCGCGGGGAGAGGCCGTCGTACAATGCGAACTGAACTATCCCGATGACCCCGAACTGCTGACTCGGTTACTCACGGCGGCGCAAAAAATGGACTCGGCGGAGAACACAATCGAATGCCACAAACTGCTGCTGCAAGACCCGACATTGCTCACGGAGGGTTGGCGTAAATCGCTGCTACAGAAGCGGTTAGACTGCAAGCGACAATCGATAGAGCAGTTGCTTGGTATCACGCAGCATAGTTGGGAACACGCTTTCTACATCACGCTGGCGCACAATTTCGGGTTTCACACCAACGGTATTCCGTTTGAGACGATGGCGATACAGACGCCACTGGCGTACCTGCAGAAACACCGCAACAGTCTGTTTCAACTGACCGCCATCTTGCTCGGGCAATCGGGGCTGCTGACGGAGCAGACAGCACAAAGCGACGAGGAGCAACGGCTGCTGAGGGAGTATCGGTTCTTGCAAAAGAAGTTCTCGCTGACACCGATAGACGGCTATCTATGGAAAAAAGCGCGTATGCGCCCGCAGGCGTTTCCGGAAGTGCGTATTCGGCAGTTTGCGCAACTGCTCCACCAATCGGAGTTTCTGTTCTCACGACTGATGGACGAGACGGACATCGAATCGCTTGTTTCGCTCTTCACGCTGAAGCCGACAGCAGATGATACTCTGCGACTTACGGCACCGGCTGCGATGGGGCGCAACTCAATCAACATACTGCTGATCAACAGCGTAGTACCTTATAAATATGCGTATGCGCTTGCTCGAAAGGACTCGGCTGCCATCGACAAGGCGATGGCTCTGATGGAGCAGATTGCAGCGGAGGACAACAGCGTGGTTCGGCAATGGGTATTGCTCGGTCAGACCGTGCGCACGGCAGCAGACAGCCAAGCACTGATTCACCTATACCAAAACTACTGTCAATCAAGCCGTTGCATCAACTGCGAGGTTGGCTACCAAGTATTTCTGAAGCAAGCACAACATCAATAAACTAAGACTATGTGGGTAATTCTCGCCATACTTTCCGCCCTTTGTTTGGGCTTTTATGACATCAGCAAGAAGCGTTCGCTGCAAGACAACAGCGTAACGGATGTGCTGACGGTCAGTTTGCTTATTTCGTCGTTGATACTCTGCATACCGCTGTTGCTCTCGCGGGTCTGCCCGACGATGATGGAAGGCAGTCTGTTTTTCGTGCCTCGCGTGGGGCTGACGGCACACCTGCTGATACTGCTCAAATCGTGCATCGTACTCAGTTCGTGGGTGTGTGCGTACATCGCCATCAAGTACCTGCCTATCTCGGTGGTCTCGCCTATGCAGGCCACGCGACCGATGTGGACACTCATCGGCGCACTGCTGATATTCGGCGAGGTGTTGAACGGCTGGCAATGGGCCGGCGTGGTGTGCGCGTTGGGGAGTATCTTTGCGCTATCGATAGTGGAGCACCGAGCAGAGAAAAACGCACCCATCCACGCCCCGAAGAGCCTGCGGAAATACTATATCTGCCTGTTTTTGGCGATTGTAATCGGGTCGGCAAGCGGACTGTACGACAAATATATGATGCGGCGATTTGACCACAATGCCGTGCAGGTATATTACACTATCTATCAGGCAGTTATCATGTTTGTAGCCACTCTGATAATCAACCAAAAACGCTATTTTCATCACAGCGAGCAGACCGAAAAAGGGCATTTTCGTTGGACATGGGCAGTGGCAGGCATATCGGTGTTTTTGGTGCTGAGCGACTATGTGTATATGCTGGCATTGAGCGACCCCGATTCGCTGATTTCGGTAGTCTCGACAATCCGCCGAGGCGGTACGATTATCCCGTTTTTGTATGGTTTGGTGGTACTGAAAGAGAAAGACCCGTGGAAGAAAATTGCGTGTCTGATTGGTATTGTGGTCGGACTGCTGTGTTTGGCAGCCGGAAGTTTCGTGTAAGCATTTTACAAACTTTCAATAGCAAAAAGAAAGCAATAAACGCAATAATATAGCAAAATGATTTTTGCAAAATTCGCCTTAGATCTCGATGAGGTCTCGACAAGCATTCGACTCAGTCCGCTCAAAGACAAAATGACAAAATGTAAGATTAGGGTATAGGCGGGAAAGAAGGTTCCAAAAGACATTTGCGAGACAAAGAGGGAAGAGACGAAGAGAACTTACGGGGGGCAGGACGAGAAGAAAAAGTGCAAGAAAAAAGTCGTCTTTTTAAGAAAAAAAGCACATTTATTGATATGCACTTGCGTGCGTGAGAAAAAAATCGTAACTTTGTCGGCGAATTGTATCGTGGCAAGTAGGCACAGGATGAAAATTATCGGATTTGCATATATCGACGGGAAGACGGAGATGTTGCTGAAAGGCGACTCTTCGCTGCTCAACAATCGTAAACCGATGTTTATCCCCGATTGGACGAACGATATGCGTTTTACGCCTGCCGTTGTGCTGAGGGTCAGCCGATTAGGAAAGAATATCGCTACTCGTTTCGGAAGTCGCTACTACGATGCTATGGCTCCGGCAGCCGACTTTACCGCCTACGATTGCCTAAGCACCGCACGGCAAAACGGAGAGAGTTGGACACGCGCCACGGGGTTCGATTTCTCGCTTGCAGTGGGCGAATTTGGTGAAGAAAATGCTTTTGATTGGAGCATAGAAAGCGAAGAGGGCGTCTGTGAGGCAATAAACTCTATGCCTCTGATTATCAGTGCAGAAGAGGCCGTACACCAAGCAAGCGAAGTAATGACGATTCGCCAAGGAGACTTGATATACATTCAGCAACAGACCGAAGGATGGTGTGTAGCAGCCAACCAAACGCTGCATGCCACCATAGGAAAAGAAGATAAACTATACTGCAAAATCAAATGAAACGACTCATACCTATACTATGCTATTTGGCTGTGGTTCTGCCACTTACAGCCGCCATACACTCCTACGCCGACCACTCGGTGCTACAAAACGGCACTTGGGTGAAGATCCGTGTGAGCGAAAGCGGTGTGTATAGGATGACCTACGAAGAACTGCAGGCAGCGGGGCTTTCTAACCCTGCTAATGTACGCATCTACGGCTACGGCGGAGCGATGCTCACGCAGAACTTCAGCAAAGCGAAGATAGACGACCTGCCATCGGTGGGTTTCTACATGGAGAAAGGTACAGACGGGGTATTTGGGGCAGGCGATTATATCCTATTCTACGCGCAAGGCAGCACCTCATGGGAGTACAACGGAACACAGTTTATCCATACGCGTAACCCCTACTCAGACTACGGCTACTATTTTCTCTCAGACAATGCCGGGGTGCAGAACCTACTCACCCCGAGCGATGCCGTTGATGCGACGGGCGCAACGAGCGTAGATACATACATCAATTATCAGGTGCACGAACTCGACTTGATCAACCTGCTTGACCGCGAGAGCGGTGTGGACGGCGGCGGAAGAGAGTTCTACGGCGAGGCTTTCTCATCGTCGGAAGCCACTCGCACCTTCAGTTTTACCACACCGAACACCGTAACGAGCGAGCCTGTGCGCCTGCGCAGCGAGGTGGCAGCCTACTCTTCTCGCGCCTCACGCTTCACGCTGAGCCTCAACGGCGAAAGCACCACACGCCGATTAGACTCGGTGCCGGTGAGCGATTTCTACACCAAAGGTACGCTGACCACCTTCAATCAGACTTTCCCAGCCACAGACAACACCCACACCGTGAGCCTCAGTTTCTCTAACCCCTCCGCCGGAGCCGTGGGCAACCTCAACTATATCGAACTATCCGCTACTTGCCGTCTGGCGATGAGCGGCGATGCGATGACTTTTCGCAACCCTATTAATTATGGTGTAGCGACACCCGTCGTGTATTCGCTGAGCAATGCTACGGCACAAACACAGATTTGGAACATCACCGACCGTGCGCACATCACCCGCGTACCCGCCACGCTGTCGGGGTCGGTACTTACTTTTGCCGGCTCAAACAAAGACGGAGTGCAAGAGTATGTGGCAGTGAATACCAATGGGAGCAATTGGCTGAAAACGAGTGTAATAGGTGCAGTGGGTAATCAAGACCTACACAACCTAAAGAATATCGACTATGTGATTATCTGCCCTGCCGATTTTGTAGGCGAGGCAAGGCGCTTGGCACAAGCCCACGAGCAGAAACAGAGCATCACATGGGCTGTGGTAACCGATCAAGAGGTGTACAACGAGTTTTCGAGCGGCACGCCCGATGCCACGGCATATCGATGGCTGATGAAAATGCTCTACGACCGCGGAACAGGCAGCAATGTGAAGCCGAGTTGGCTTCTGCTGATGGGCGATGGCACCTTTGACAACCGCAAGATCCTCTCCACCTCGGGGCAGAATACCCTATTGACCTACCAAGCCAAGAACTCCACCGTGGAGACCAAGGCTTATGCCTCGGATGACTATTTCGGTTTCCTCGACGACAACGAGGGCGAAAGCGATACGCAGGGGCGTATGGATATAGGTGTAGGGCGACTACCGGTAAACACCGTAACCGAAGCACAGCAAGTGGTAGATAAACTGGTGGCGTATATGGCCAACGACAGTTACGGCAAATGGAAGAACCAATTGATTTTCCTTGCTGATGACGGCGACAACAACCTGCATACGCGTGTAGCAGAAGCCGGGGCAGAGCGTGTGAGGAGCAAGAACCCGAATTTTGTGGCAAACAAGATTTATCTCGACGCTTATCCGCAGGAAGTAGATGCATCGGGCGAGAGTTATCCGCTCGCTAAAAACAAATTGGACAACCTGCTCAAAAACGGGGCATTGTATATGAACTACTCGGGGCACGGAGGCTACAACGCCATCACCAACGAGGGAATGATGAACCTGCAAAGCATCCAAAAGATGACCAATCAGAACCAAGCCCTTTGGATGTTTGCGACTTGCAGTTTTGCACATTTCGACTCGGGCAAACGGTGTGCAGCGGAAGAGGCAATGCTGAACCCGAATGGCGGAGCGATAGGCGTTATCTCGGCAGGCAGAACCGTTTATGCGACCCAAAACACCTACATTAACCGCAATTTCTGCGATACACTATTCGGCCATAAAGACCCTTATTCGTATGATATGACGGTAGGTAAAGCGTTAGCAATAGCCAAAAATATGACGGGCACAGACGACAACAAGATGTCGTATGTACTGCTTGGTGACCCCGCCTTGCGATTGGCATATCCTACTGATTATCAAATAATGACCACCACACAGCCCGATACACTGCGTGCATTGGATGTACAGCAGATGGAGGGACATATTGAGGACGAGAACGCCCAAGTAGCCGAGTGGTTCAACGGGAAAGTGAACATCACCATCTACGATAAACTACAGCGCGTTACAACCCGAGATAACGATGAAAAAGACGAGAGCAAGAAACAGACCGTAACCTACAACGACTATCCGAATACGCTCTTCAGCGGGTCGGCAGATGTGGTCAACGGACGCTTCTCGTACGCCTTTATGACGCCCAAAGATATACGCTACAACTACGGAAGGGGACGGATTGTGTACTATGCTTATGACCCGAATGAGGGGACAGAGGCTGTGGGGCACTTTGAGAATTTCGTGGTGGGCGGCACCGGTTCGTATCTCAAACAAGATACTATAGGACCTACTATCTCGCTCTATCTGAATACTCCGGCATTTACAGATGGTGGCACCACCTACGAGACACCGCGTTTCTTTGCCGACATAGAAGATGAGAATGGTATCAACACCGTGGGAACGGGTATCGGACACGACTTGATGTTGGTAGTGGACAATAGCGCGACACAGACCTATGTGTTGAATGAGTTTTTCACCTCTGCCGATGGCAGTTATCAGAAAGGACAAGTCAGTTACCTGATGCAAGAACTCGCCGAGGGTGCACACACACTCACTTTCCGTGCGTGGGACTTGATGAACAACAGCAGTACCGCTTCGCTCAGTTTTGTAGTGGAGAAAGGTGCCGACCCGAATATCTACTCGGTGGTAACCTACCCCAACCCCGTGCAGGCAGCGGGCGTACTGAATATGATTGTAAACTACGACCAACCGGATATGGTATTGCAGACCGATATCTGCGTGTATGATATGTCGGGACGACTAATGTGGCAACATAGCCAAAAGAACCCCGACCAAGTGCAACTCAACCTGTCGGAGATGGGGCTATACCCGGGACTATACCTATATAGAATACGAATAAAAACAGAAAACAGCGGTTACTCGTCCAAATCGGGCAAGATAGTGGTTGTACAATAAAAACAAGCAACGAACAGCCTATGAAGCAAATTTATTGATGTAGTTATTTGACAATCAATTTATTTAGTAACATATAAAAACAAACAGATAATGAAAAAAGTTCTTTTATCCTTCGCAGCCGTGAGCCTTTTGGCACTGAGTGCTAACGCAGCAAAAACTGTGGATCAAACGATGAACCCTCTGATTACCGCGATGCCCTCGCTCAGTATTGCGCCGGATGCTCGTTCGGCAGGTATGGGCGATATAGGTGTTGCTACCGATGCTGACCTAAACTCGCTCCACTGGAACGCAGCCAAATATGCCTACATGCAAAGTGCCGGTGGAATAACCGCCAACTATACACCGTGGTTGCGCAAATTGGTAAGCGACATCGACCTGGCACACATTGCCGGATACTACAACTTTGGTGATTTGGGCGGCGGTATCGCAGCATCGTTCACCTATTTCTCGCTCGGAAATGTATCGCTGACCGACAACAATGGTACCGTGCTACAAGATGTACGCCCCAATGAGTGGTCGCTCGACCTGTCGTATTATCGTAAACTGCACGAGTATGTGAGTATGGCGGTAGCACTGCGCTTTATGTACTCCGACCTGAACAACGGCTACAACTCATCTACTTCAACGGGAAGCGAGATGTATCCCGCATGGACAATGGCAGCCGATGTATCGCTCTACTACCACCAGCCTATCGAGTTGCCGATGGGAACGAGTTATTTCTCGCTTGGTTTTGCCCTGCAGAACCTTGGTGGCAAGATGACTTACGACAAGATTATCAACAACTTCATCCCCGCTACAATGCGCATTGGTGTAAACTATGAGTTGCCTTTCGACAAATACAATAGTCTTACCTTCGGCGTACAGGCAGACAAGTTGATGGTTCCGTCGCGTCTGTCAAAATATGCTGACGGCGAAGACGGCCGTTGGACGCAAGAGGGCTACTCCGCACTCTCGTCGGTAAAAGGTATCTTCCAATCGTTTGCAGACGCCCCGGGCGGTGCATTGGAGGAGTTCAAAGAGGTGCGTTGGGGTGCAGGTCTTGAGTACTCATACAACAAGCAGTTCTTTGCTCGCTTCGGATACAGTTACGAAAACTACTACAAAGGTAACCGCAACTATCTGACTGCCGGTGCCGGTTTCCACTTGAGCATCTTCTCATTGGATGTAGCATACTGCATCGGTCTGTCGTCCACCAACCCGCTCGACCAGACTATGCGCTTCACGCTCGGCTTTGACCTTGCCGGTATCAAAGACTTGGTAAACAACCGCAAGTAAGCCGATAGGAGAATGCGTGACCGGGGTATCCCATAAACGCAGACGCTCCCCTATTGAGATAAGAAAAAGAATATCCCAAACATCCGAAGTAATGCGAATCGGTTTTGGATATGATGTACATCAGTTCGCCCCCAATCGCAAATTGTGGTTGGGGGGAATTGATATACCCTCAGAGCAAGGATTGTTGGGGCATTCTGACGCCGATGTGCTGATACATGCACTATGCGATGCCTTGCTCGGAGCCGCTAATATGCGAGACATCGGCTATCATTTTCCCGACACAAAAGGTAACGAATACGAAGGCATCGACTCGAAGATTCTGCTACGCCGTACAATGAAAATGATACGCGCAAGAGGCTATGAGTTAGGCAATTGCGATTGCACTATCTGTGCCCAAGCACCTAAACTCAATCCGTATATCGAAGCCATGCAGCAATGCCTTGCAGAGGTGATGGGCGTAAAAACAAATGCCGTATCTATCAAAGCCACCACCACCGAACATCTCGGGTTTGTGGGCCGCAAAGAAGGCATAGCCGCATACGCTGTAGTACTATTGCAATAAATTATGAGAAAGCAGTTCATACTATTGATATTCTGTGTATTACCTTTGCTGCTATCGGCAGAGGATTTCTTTATCCGCCAACTTGACGACATCTCGGCCTTGGGCGGAAACCCGGAAATAGTAAGCGAGAAAGGGCACTATATGCGTATTCGGATGGCGGATAGTTGCTACATAGAACTCTACGACTACAGTGGCGACAGCATTCTGATGGTACGCACCGTTTGCGCACCTATTTGCTCTTCGTGCGCAGGAATCTACACCGAAGCCGGCAAACTGATACGCAACATTTCCGCCCCGCAACACTCTGTTTTTCCGATAGCCTCGATAGAAAACGGACTACTCGTGTGGAAGGATAACACCGATGAAATGTTAGACGAAAACGAGAAAAGGCAAGACAATATCATCAAAGATGAACACTGAGAACGAAAGATAATAGTTACGCAAAGAGATAGGTATTGATTAGAAGATACCACTTTGGCAACGGCTAAAATATCTTGAAGAAAATGGAATTACCGATTTATCTGATTGGCTATATGGGGGCGGGAAAGACGACGGTAGGTCGCTTGCTCGCCGATAAATTAGGTTGGCATTTCGTCAATTTGGATGATGCCTTTCAGGAGTTCTACGGTCTGAGTACCGCCGACTATATCCGCACTTATGGTATGGAGGATTTCCGCCACAAAGAAAAAGATGTGGTAGAAGAGTTGTCGGAATTGCCTATGGATAGAGTGATCTACGCTACAGGCGGCGGATATCCGTGTTGGGAGGACAATATGGACTGCCTGCACGAACTGGGAACAAGTATCTATATCCGTTGGCGACCTGAACACCTTGCCAAACGCCTTGCTCTGACCGACTTGAGCGAACGCCCCGTACTACAAGGCCGCACAGAGAGCGAACTGCTACAGTTTATCACCCCGCACCTTGAGTCGCGCGAGCCCTACTACTCGCAAGCCGACTACATCATCGACGCCCCGTTAGGCGAATGCGATGAGGAGGCTGACGAACGCATTGCCGAACACCTGTATCACAAGATACAATCGCTCAGAGGCAAAGAATAAGAACGCATAAAACCAATAGCAAACAACTAAATATAACAATATGACAATCAACGAGATACAAGATGAGATAATAGACGAGTTCTCCGCCTTTGACGATTGGATGGATCGCTACTCGCTGCTCATCGATTATGGAAACGGATTGGAACCGTTCCCCGAGGCAGATCGCACGGAACAGAACTTGATAGACGGGTGTCAGTCGAAGGTATGGTTCACCGCCGAGATGAAAGACGGCAAAATCATTTACCACGGGGATTCCGACGCTATCTTGGTAAAAGGTATTGTGGCACTGCTGATTCATGTATTGAGCGACCATACACCGCAAGAGATAGTAGATGCAGACCTCTACTTTATTGACAAAATCAATTTGCGTGAGCACCTCTCCCCTACCCGCAGCAATGGTTTGGTGGCAATGCTCAAGCAAATGCGTCTTTACGCCTTGGCTTTTGCAGCAAAACAATAGCCAACTGCCCCAATTAAGAAAGTTACAGGGTTAGTTTTATATCCCATAAAAGATTGAGTATGGGTTAGTTACTTACTAATAGGAATACAACAAAAGAGGGTGTCCACTACTAGACACCCTCTTTTTTGTTGTTCAAATTCTGTACGGAAATACTGTTCTTAAACTCTTACAAATACTATTTCTCGGCAGAAAGCATCATCTGTTTGCATTCGCTGACAGCGCGTTTGAATTCATCATCGAAGCGCAGTTGGTATGCCGCTTGCCCGCGCTGATAGTAGTAGCGCAAAACGATTTCGCTACCCAAGAGGCTTTTCACCTCATCGAGATTGCGGTAGATTGCCTCGCGGAACGAAGGCTTGAGTTGCGCTTGCACCGCCTCCAATACCGCCAAAGTAGCAGAATCGATATCCTCGTGGCGTGCCATCTCCAAGACATCGTGGAAATACTTACCCGTCTCTGTCTCGTAGGTAAAGCCCTGTTGCTCAAGGAATTGACAGAAATCCTCGATGTCGTCTTCGGTAAGCGTAAACTCGTCGGGAGCAGCAATCGAATCGTGGGAGCGGTAGTAGCGAGTGGCATAATCGAAAAACATATTCTGCACATAGAGAGAATAGCAGACATCCACCTTAGCCGAATCGTTTAGGACAATATCGGGGAGGATTCCTCCTGCCGTATCACGGTGCAAAGTCTTGCCTCGCTGACGCTCGGCATAGTCGATAGCCTGAATACAGCGACCGGAGGGCAGATAATACTTGGAGGTAGTTACCTTAAGATGCCCGTCGTAGGCAATAGGGCGAACATTTTGCACCAATCCCTTGCCGAATGTGCGTTGTCCGATGAGCGTAGCACGATGCAGGTCTTGCAGACTTCCGCTCAGAATCTCGCTTGCAGACGCAGAGTTCTTATCAACAAGAATAGTCAATGGAAGATCGGGGAAACGCGCAGTCGACATGGTGGCATAAGACCGGCACGATTTCTGTGTTTTACCCTTAGTAGAGACGATCTCTGTTCCTTCCGGAACGAACAGATTGACGATACTGATGGCTTCATCGACGATACCGCCGCCATTGCCGCGCAAGTCGATGATAAGCGAACGAACGCCCCGGTTGTAATAGAGGTCGTCGAGCGCAATAGCAAACTCGCGTGCCGAATTGGTAGTAAACTCAGAGAAACTGATATATCCGACAGGGGCAGACAGCGTATCTGCCGTGATAGCGCAATAGTACGCCACCGGGTCGAGATGAATATCCTCACGCAAGAAACTTACTGTAAAAGTTTTCTCCACACCCTCACGCTCGAGCACCAGCGTAACCTCAGAGCCGGGGACACCGCGCAGGTTGTTGCTTACTTCAGAAACAGACTGCCCCTTGGTGGAGATGCCGTCAACAGAAAGTATCCGATCGCCTGCCTGCACACCATTGCGTTGCGCCGGTTTGCCCTCGTAGGGATTGGCGATGATAATCTGTTTCTCTTTGTCTCCCCGCTTGTTTTTCACTTCGCGCTGCTGAATGATAGCACCGATACCGCCATACTTACCCGTAGTCATCATACGCAAATCGTCATCTTTTTTCTTCGGATAATACACCGTATAGGGGTCTATTCGGCGCAGCATAGCATTGATAGCCGTTTCGGTAAGTTCCTCATAATTAAGCGTATCGACATAGTTGATGTCGAGTTGGCGCAAGACATCGTTGAAGATAGTGAGCGATTGGTCGATACGGCTTGTCTTTTGGCGTTGCGCCATAGTAGGCAGAGCCACAAAAAGCAGAAGAGCAAGAAACAATCGGGGTGAAAAATGCGATTTCATCATTTCGTTTTTAAGAAGTAAGTCGCTAAGGCAGCAGTTATTTGAGTTTATTAGGCACAAAAGCCGATACATCTTTGTTGTAGGAATAGAGGTCGCGCACGAGCGTGGACGAGATATGTGCATATTCGGGGCGAGTATAGAGTATAATCGTCTCTATATCGCCGAGTTGCTTATTCGCCTCTGCCATATTGCGCTCGTACTCAAAATCGGAAACGCAGCGTATGCCACGCAAGATAAAATTGCTCTCCTGCTGCTTGGCAAAATCAACGGTAAGGCAATCATAAATCATCACGCGTACACGAGGTTCGTCCTTGAAAATCTTTTGTATCGCCATCTCGCGTTCGCGGATGGGGAAGGTTTCTTTTTTGGTACTATTGCGGCCGATACCTATAACTATCTCGTCAAAAAGTTGCAGACCACGCATTACGATGTCGTAATGCCCTATGGTAAACGGGTCGAAACTACCCGGAAAAATGGCTCTTTTCATAACTGATATTATTTAGTGGTTGTAGTGTTGTCAGGGTATGTGTTGCCGTTGGTCGCTTGGCGTGCAGCGAGGGCGTTTTTGCGCGGGTTGTCGTACATCTCACGAATCTTGTCGCGCAAGAAATCCTCATCTTTGCCCTCGATATTCACCAAATCGACACGGCTTTGGATATATTGGTCAAAATCCGTGCCACGATCAAACAACTCGTAGCCGAGATGGATGTGTCGGTCAATCAAATCGCAGACATACTGTATCTGCTCGTTGCGATTGAGTTCTCTGAGTTGGGGATGCTCACGCAAAGCCTGCTCCAACTCATGGTTGATAGAAGGCGTAAGGCGATATACCACGCGCCCTTTTTGCCCATTGATACCGGTAGCCATAGAGCGGATATCATCGGCCTTGGATTTGTGCCAATGCGGGATATCGCGCTTCTGCTGCATCTCTTGCGCCTTGAGGAAATCGCAGGGGTCGAACTCGTAGGAGATAGAAACCGGACAGATATTAAGGCGTATGATTGCCTCGAAGAAATCGGGTGCGTCGATAGTAAGCATCTTAATAACAGCGGGTTGTGTGCGGTCGTTGCCATCCTTAGCACGCCCCTCTCGTTGGGCCAACCATATCGATTTGTGGTGGTTGCGCAGGTCGTTGATGTAATGAGAAAGCACTTTGGCGTTCTCCAACTGCTGATGCATAGAGCCGTTGCGGATGACCACAAAACAACGCAAATAGCGCACCAACGGTTCGATCCACCACTTGCCGAACAAATTGTTTCCGATACCGATGTAAGGACGAATGAAATAACGCTCACGAAGGAGCATTGACAGCCATGCCGAATCCATACAGATGTCGCGGTGGTTAGTCATAAAGAACGCACCATGGCGGATGTCTTGCTCTATTTGCCGGCGGTCACCCAGATAACTCAAGCGGACGGACTTAGTGGTTTTCCACTTGTATATCTTGAGGACGGGAAGAATCGTAAACCAATCTGTAATGGCGAGAAGCCAACCATTGCGATATGCGCGTATTTTTTTATAAGGGTCCATATTTGTGTTTTTGAATGCTGTGTTTGATTGCATTGCGTTTGAGCGGTTGAGGACACCCGCTAATGCTATGTATTTATGACACTGATAATCAACAGATTGTATATTTATCGAGCGCATCTTTGCTTGCTTCCCGATATGCCACCATCAGTCCGCCCGTACCAAGCAGGGTGCCGCCGAAATAGCGAACAACGACGACAAGGATATTGTCTAATCCGCGTGCATCTATAGAGCGCAAGATAGGTACACCGGCAGTGCCATGCGGCTCGCCATCGTCTTTGGTACGCCATAGATTGGCTCCCAAACGATAGGCATAGCAGACATGGCGTGCATCGTGGTACTGTTTTTTGTACCACGCCACACGGGCTTTTGCCTGTGCCTCATCTGTAATCGGTTCAGCAAAGGCCAGAAAACGACTTCCGCGGTCTTTGTAGATTCCCTCGAAAGTGCGTACAGGTTGCGAAACTGAAGAGGAAACATCTGTCATCGGTTCTGACGACAAATGCCCCACCTCAACGGGAGAACCTCCCTTTATCTTCTT
This sequence comes from uncultured Bacteroidales bacterium, assembly GCA_900542355.1. Taxonomy (GTDB): domain Bacteria; phylum Bacteroidota; class Bacteroidia; order Bacteroidales; family Paludibacteraceae; genus Colicola. The sequence continues at coordinate 63,886 of UQNE01000013.1, forward strand.
TTTTGCTGCTTGCGCACGCCCCATACTTACTTGCTGATAATGGCCATTGTACAATCGTTTGCAAAGTTACAACTTTTTTCTCGGATATGCAACAACGAATAGACAAAAACCGGGCAAGCCAACAATAGTGAAAACAAAAGAGAGCATCTAAAACTTGTTAGACACTCTCTTGGATTATTCACATTCTGAAATAATTAAGGACGATGAACTACCGACCTTATGTTTTCATCAGTCAAATCATAAACAAAAACATTATCTATATCCATAGCAATCATAGCACTGCACTCCACCAATTCTTCGCTACTTGGCTCACGATAGAAGTACTTCCACAAACAGTTAAGCGGATATTCGTTGCTGTCTCCCTGATGTATATAGAAACAGGTATCGTTGCTGTAGATATACAACCGCGACTGTAAATTGAGAATATCGTAATACTTTTCCTCCTCTTTGGAAACAGTCTGATAATAAAGAGGATAAAAATCGCCATTATTAACGAAGACACTGTCGTAACTATTATGAATGGAGTACACATTTGAGTTTGTATTCACAATAGTGATACTATGTCCAGTAGTATTATGCAAGAAATAGGCATTAGAATGCACCATTTTGCTACATGCAGACAATCCAACCAAAGAAGCAATTAAGAACAAATACTTAGTTTTCATTTCTATATAATTTTAAGATTATTTCTTATATGATATACTCAAACCACTATTTTCCTGTAAAACATAAATTTCCACACAGGTAAAATCAATCGTAACGCGAGTAGTCGGACAATAGAAATTGCCTTGTTGTGTTTCACGCAAAGTCTTATACTTGTACCTTCCCGTTACATCGTTTCTTGAAAAACCGAACCACCTTTTCATAGTACAATTCCTATTAGGGAAGTAGGCCAACACTTCATACCCGATATGCCCATACACATCCGTTTTTAGTTTATTTCCCCTATAATAATTGCTTATTATAGTCTTTGCCCTCACATTAGTTTTCCCCCAAGACCAAACCAGATATGCAGTAATATAAACAGATAATTTATAGTTGCCAGCAGATAGTTTTATAGTTAAAAAATATACAACAAACATTACTTACATCATAAAAATCGAATCATGCCGCAAAGATAGACAATAATTTTCAAAGAAACAAATTTTTGCAACAAAAAACTACTAAAATATGCAAAATACAAAACTTTTGCATATTTATAACAACAAGAAGTATGATTTTGACACATCAATAGTACAATTCTGCCAATTGAATATTAACGCTGCACTGCAAGAACAAAAACATTTATTTCCACACAAATAGACATTGATTTGTATATTCTTTAATGGTGATTTCGTTCTACAGCAAAGTTCATTTTCATCCCCTCCTTGGGCAGTTTAATATGTGGTCAGATTATGGCATAAGTGGCTCTCGTTTTCGAGAATCACCTATTAAGCACCTATTAACGACTCGATAAAGAATAGGCACAGTGCAATGCAGAATACGACCTACGCAAGGTCTTTACAAGGTAGAATCAATCTCCAAAGTGCCACAACAGTGGAGGATAGGGGCAGTGGATTATACTAATAGTTTTAAGAATCCGTTTGTTGTTTAAGAGATCTGTTTATTGCGACTAATTCGTTAAATGCTCGGATTCTTTCCATTGCCATTGAATAGTTAGAATTATTCTAATTTAGCGGGTGAGGTCGGTATAGCGGCGGAGATTGACACGGTAGGAGATGAGTGCGTCGGTGAGGTTGTTTTGGGCTTGGAGCAGAGTGGTCTGCGCCGTGAGCAGGTCGGTAATGGTGCTCATTCCTGCCCGATAATTGAGCGAAGAAAGGCGATAATTCTCCTTAGCAATATCCAATGCATGTCGGTTTTCGCCCACCAAGAGATAGGACTCTTGCATTTTATCGTACGCCTGCTGCGTGCGGAGAGTGAGCATCTCATTCATCTGCGACTGCTGCAAGCGCGCCTGCTCCACGGCAAGGTTGTTCTCTCTGATTTTATGCCCGGTCTCCCACCAGCCTGTAAGCGGCACGGACACCGATACAAAGACGGCACCATTGCCTGTTTTGCTACCCAGCCCATCACGCAAGATATTCGCCTGCAGGTTGCTGTACCCATAGTGCGCTCCTACCGCCACTTGGGGCAGTGCGTCGGCAATATCCATTCGGCGTTGCAACTGCGCTGCCCGCACTTGCAACCCCAGCAAAGAGGATTCGGGCGAATCGAAACCGGCAGAGAGAGCGGGAATAGCAAGGAGTGTATCGATGGTTATGGGCGACAGGCGGAGACTATCTGCCTTGCGACTGTCCGCTGTGGGATAGACCGACTGATAGAGGGCGCGCTTGGCAAGAGAGAGCCCGTTGCAGAGTTGAATCTGCGTGCGCTGTATCTCCGACTGCCGCAATTCGACCTGCAGTAGGTCGGTCTGCAAGGCAAGTCCGGCATTGACAGCCACTTGCACAGTGCGATGAACAGTATCGAGGAGAGCCGTAACTGCTTGGAGAGTGCGCTGTTTCTCAGTCAATCCGACCACAAGCCAGTAACTCTCCTCGACCTGCTCAATCAAGTCGCGCTCGGTGATTTGCGTTTGTAGTTGCGCCGCCTGCACCCCCACTTCCGCCAATTGATTTCCCGCAACGATTTTTCCGCCCATATAGACCGGTTGCAGAGCGGTTACGCCCACTTGGTAGCCATACTGAAACAGGGATAGATTGTTTTCCAACCCCAAGGCGGCACCATAGTTGCCATATAGCGTAGCAAGCAAATCGCGCACCGAAGCATTGCCAATGTCGTCGATACCGACCTCTACCATCGGATATAAACTATGGTAGCCCACTGCCGTGGCTTTCACTTGCGGGAAATACTTGGTAAACGCCTGATTTTTCACTTGTTGTGCCTTATCCACATCCAAGCGAGCGGACTGCAGTTGCTTATTGTTGCGTTGCGCTAACGAGAGGCACGAATCGAGCGTAAGAACGGAATCGGTTGGGTATGGAGTTGTATCGGGCAACGAGGTAAGCGGAGTATTGGTCTGCGCCGTTACGAGGACGACAGACAAGCACAAAGCGATAACGGAAAAGATATTTCGATAAGTCATATTCATACAGGGAAAAGATACTAAGTAGTTGATTATCTATCGGTTGGAATGTAACTATGCTCTAATTGGAGCAGATACTGCTTTGCGGACAATCCGCCTGCATAGCCCGTAAGTGTACCGTTTTTGCCAATGACACGATGACATGGTACAAAAATAGAGAGGGCGTTTGCTCCGACTGCATTCGCCACTGCCCGTACCGCATCGGGACGACCGATACGCTCAGCCAACTCGGAGTAAGAGATAGTGACAGCGTAGGGGATTGTGCGCAACTCAGACCATACAAGTTGCTGAAAATCAGTGCCGATACCATAGATTAGAGGAATATCAAAAGCGGTGCGCTCACCTGCGAAATAAGCGTTGAGTTGGTCTGCTGCTCGGGCAAGAATATCGGAAGGACGCTGCTCAACGGAGGCAGAATAATGGGCTTGGAGTGCGTGTAGATTACGCAAGCCATGCTTCTGCTCCACCCAATCGCAAAGACAGAGTTGCTCACAATACGCACCAAGCAGCAACTCGCCACAAGGTGATGGAAACGGCTGAATTTCAATATAATTATTTGCAGGCCGGTGGGGCATAACACAATCTATTCTCTTGCAGACAAGTTATTCACGATGCAAAAGTACGGAATTTTTGTGATACCTGCAAGAAAAGCACTTACAAAAGTGTAAATTCATATCTTTACTTAGCAGAACCGACCATAAAACCGCCCGACAATACAACGGCATTGGCAGGCGGATTTATTGCTATTTTTGCAAGACGGTCAATCCGGGAACTGCTCGGCGAGTTGGCGTAGGCAAGCCGCACAGAGGCAATCAGAACAGTGTTCGCGTATGTATGTGCGTGCGCGAGGCGAAAGGGCGATGCCTACACATTGGCAGTGGATATCGTGGGTGCAAACGAAGGCGGCACCGCAGCGAGGACAAGTCTTATTCATCTGATAATCTATTTGTTAGTGTCGATAGACCCTATAAATTTACGCAGACAAGTATATCTGTCTATTCGTTCGTATTGATAAGCATACCCATCAGGTTGTACTCTACCCCATCGCGAATGATGATGATCTGCCCATTGCGTAGCACTTTGCGGGCAGCGGGTGTGGAAGCAGTCACGAGGTCAGTAGATATTTCGGAACAAGGGCAACCGGCTTTTGCCTCATCGTCGAGCGAAAGATAATCGTCATCGTAGGTGTTTTTCAGGAGAGATAAATCTACCATTTGTCCTTTGCGGTTGCCCCATATATACTCCACCAAGCAGGGATAGTCGATAAACGGATTGCGGTTGTGCTGAAAATCGCTAACGGCGTCCATGCGTTTGAGTTCCTTCTCGGAGACGGGGTCTTGGCGATGCCATTGGAGCAGAACTTGTATTTCCCAATCGCGGAACTCGAGGTAGGAGTCGTTGCGCATAGCATACTTGCTGCCGACATCTTTGTTGTCGAGGCGCCATGTAAGTTCCTCGCCATAGCAGGTAGCCATATAGAAATAGGCGCGTGCAAAATCGCCTTTGTACTCATCTTTGGGTTCAAATACCCAGAAAGTTTCACCCTCGTAAGTTGCCTTTCCGACACGAAGCGAACCTGTTTTTTCGGGGTCTTTGATGTCGGTAGTAGGTACACCCAATGGGTAGTTGCTCCGCGAGGAGTTGGCCACGGAATTAGAAGGATTGAGGTGGTAACAGTCTTCGTAGGCATCGTTTTTGGTGCCACCCCACCACGACTTTGCGAACGAATGCTCAATGTTGCAGCCCGAAGCCACTGCCCCCAGGGAGGAGAGTTTCTGCCACGAATCGCAATACATATCGATACAATAGCCGTTGTCATCACGGTCGGAATAGAAGAATACGCCCCAAGTGCAGCCTGCTCCGCTGCCATAGGGGATGACGGTGTGTTTGCGAATACAGGCCGATAGGGTAGATTTGAGTTCGGCATCGTGCTTGCCGTTGATACGATCGTAGTAGCCCGCAGGCATCGACTCTGCCATTGCCCATAGTGGAAAAGCACATAGCAAAAGGAGGAAAGATGATTTTGTGTGATTCATATTTTCGGTAGGTTGTGTTTCTGCAATGACGCAAATGCGTCTTTGCCGATACAAAGGTAAGTGTTATTTCTGACATAGGCAAATAAAAAAGGGGAAATTGTCTGATTTTGTGGATCATAGAGTGAGTTCTATCGCCACACTGCACGCCTTGTGTGCAAGGTGATAGAATGTCAATTTGGCTTTGCATTTTATACTGATTATAAAATCGAGCGGTATTTGGCACGTATTTTGCGGCTTGTTGAAACAAAAATAGAATATATTTAACAACATAATAAAAATGACTATGTTTAAGAAAGTTTTTGGCGTTGTAGTGTCTTTGTTGCTGACACTCAACGCGATGGCGGATGTTTTTATAGCAGACGGTATAGCGTACAATATACTATCGGATGCCGATAAGACAGTGGAAGTAACCAATACAGGAGACCCTACAAATAATTACCCCAAACTCACGAGGGCTGTTATTCCCGCTACTGTTACATACAACAATATCCCCTATACCGTAACGCGTATCGGTGACCATGCTTTGTATTATGCCAATAATTGGCAACAAGGTGGGCTTCAGTATGTAGAACTACCTAAGACAATCACAGAAATTGGACAACACGCGTTCACAGGTCTAACAAGTCTAACCAATTTTGTTGTAGCCACAGACAATCCCACATACAAAGCAATAGATGGCATCATCTTTACAACAGACGAGAAAGAATTAGTCGCTTATCCCGCTGGAAAAGAATACACATTTTATAATATTCCACAAGGCGTTACAAAAGTAGCCGATTGTGCGTTTGCCTCATGTTATCACCTTCAGAAACTTGTCATCCCTAATTCTGTTACAAATATAGGCTTTGAAGCATTTTATTTCCAACCTAGTCTCACAACAATATATTGCTATGCAGAAGTACCTCCTACCTTGGGTGCTACTGTATTCTCTGAAACCGGTACACAAAATGTATTTGTACAAAAATCATCCATTGCAGCCTACAAGGCAGCAGAGCAATGGAAAGATCACAACATACAAAACGGCACAATCTCGTTGGATGAGAACAGCAGCGAAACGGCTACGCAATTAAGTACACTGCAAGGTGAGTATGTGTATGCAGAACTAAATCGTTCCTTTGTCGCCGATGGGGCGTGGTACACGCTGTGCTTGCCGTTTGCGCTGACGGAAGAGGAAGTGGAAGAGGCATTTGGCGAGTGCGAACTGATGAAACTAAACTACTCGCAAAAGCAAAGCGATGATCTGCTGTATGTGCATTTCAGCAGCGTAAAGACCATTGAAGCCGGTACACCGTATCTGTTCCGCCCTGCTGAGAATGTGGATAACCCTGTATTTAAGGGCGTTACAATAGATGCACAAGCCTCAACGGAAGTAGCGCCGACAGACGGATTAGTGAAAATGACAGGTATCTATTCTCCCACGGAGGTACCTGCAGACAAATGGTATCTTGGTCCTAACAACACGCTCTATCAGCCGCAAGGGACGGTTCGGAGCAAAGGATTCCGTGCTTACTTTGAGTTAGCACAATCGCTTGACGCACAGAAGATTCGCGCTCGCGTGGTGATGAACGGACAAGTCTCCACGGACATGGATCTTGTACCCGCTGACAGCGATACTACGGTACAAAAGATAGTAGAGAACGGACACATCTACATCCTGCGCAACGGTGAGCGATATGATGTAACCGGTATGCGAATAAACTAACTAAAAAACGGATAGTTGGAACGACCTTTTGTGGAACACCACACAAGACCAAAACGCTTATCAAACAACAAGGATTAAACAATGTTGAACCATAATACAAAAACAGACAGAACTATGAAACCCTATATCAAACCAAGTACGGAGGTAACTCGCTATGAATCTGAGTCAGTACTCTATTCGGTCAGCAGCAATGCGGGCATAGGTGTAGGCGGATACGGCGATTACGACCCGCGCTAACCTACGCCGAACAGGCTACGCTACCCATAGCAAAAAAAGAGAATAGAATAGAAAGGAAAGGACTGCCCAAGCGATTGAGCAGCCCTTTTATTGTGGACAAAAGCGAAGGGCTAAAGCGAAAGGGCTAAGAGGGGGAGGAAATTCATCTAAGAATTGGAAGTTTGAAAGTAATACCTACTCACTTGCCAACCTACGAACCAAGGTACTAACAAAAAGAGGGCGTCTGTGACTTGTGCCAGACGCCCTCCTTATTTACTTTTCCACAGGAATAACCTTGGGATAAGATGCGAATAATTTAGAGTGTTTTTGCCACCTCTACTTGCTCGAAGGTCTCGATGAGGTCGCCTGCAATGATGTCGTTGAACGACTTGATGCTCAGACCGCACTCGGTATTAACACCGGCTTCTTTGATGTCGTCCTTACCATGCTTGAGCGAAGAGAGTTCGCTTGTTTGGATGACGATACCGTCACGAATGACACGGCATTTATTACCTCGTTTGACCTTACCCTCACGCACGATACAACCGGCAATGGTACCCACTTTGGAGATGTGGAAAGTCTGCAACACCTCGAGCGTAGCGGTAATTTCCTCCTTGATTTCGGGCGAAAGCATACCTTCCATAGCGGCTTTGACCTCCTCGATTGCATCGTAGATGATGGAGTAGATACGGATATCCACTTCCTCAGAATCTGCCATCTTGCGTGCAGTAGAAGTAGGACGGACATTGAAGCCGACGATGATAGCATCGGACGCAGCCGCCAAGAGGACATCGCTATCGGAGATAGCACCTACGGCACCATGGATGACATTAACCTGAATATTTTCGGTAGAGAGTTTGAGCAGCGAGTCGGTAAGTGCTTCAACAGAGCCATCGACATCACCTTTGACGATGATATTGAGTTCCTTGAAATCACCGATAGCCAGACGGCGTCCGATCTCCTCCAAACCGACATGTTTCTTGGTACGAATCGACTGCTCGCGTTGGAGTTGCTCACGCTTGTTGGCAATCTCGCGTGCCTCTTGCTCGGTAGGCATCACATTGAATTCATCGCCTGCCTGCGGCGCACCATTCAGACCAAGAATCGTACACGGTTCGCCCGGAAGCACCTCTTTGATTTTCTGTCCGCGCTCGTTGAACATCGCTTTGACCTTACCATGGAAAGTACCGGCGAGTACTACATCGCCCATGTGGAGCGTACCATCGGAAACAAGGAGCGTAGCCACATAACCACGACCTTTGTCGAGCGAAGACTCGATGATAGAACCTTTGGCACGGCGTTTCGGATTGGCTTTGAGGTCGAGCATCTCTGCCTCGAGCAGCACTTTCTCGAGCAACTCGAAGACGCCATCACCTTTCTTAGCGGAGATCTCTTGGCACTGATACTTACCGCCCCAATCCTCAACCAAGATATTCATATTGGAGAGTTGCTCCTTAATCTTATCGGGGTTAGCACCGGGTTTATCGCACTTGTTGATAGCAAATATCATCGGTACACCCGCAGCCTGTGCATGGTTGATTGCCTCAATAGTTTGGGGCATGACGGCATCGTCGGCTGCGATGATGATGATAGCAATATCGGTAACTTTCGCACCACGGGCACGCATAGCGGTGAAGGCTTCGTGTCCCGGGGTATCGAGGAAGGTGATACGCTGTCCGTTCTTGAGTTGAACATTGTAGGCACCGATGTGCTGGGTAATACCACCTGCCTCACCGGCGATAACATTGGTGTTGCGGATATGGTCGAGCAACGATGTCTTACCGTGGTCCACATGTCCCATGACGGTAACAATCGGGCAACGCGGTTCGATGTCGGCATCGTTGACCTCCTCGTCAGCATTGAGTTCTTCCACCACATGCGCACTGACATACTCGGTGGTAAAGCCAAACTCCTCAGCCACCAGGTTGATGGTTTCGGCGTCGAGACGCTGATTGATACTAACGAACATACCGAGCATCATACAGGTGCTGATGACCTTGGTAACCGGCACATTCATCATCACGGCAAGGTCGTTGGCAGTAACGAACTCGGTGAGTTTGAGCACCTTAGATTGTGCTTGTTCTGCCTCCTTCTCGTGTGCTACTTTCTCGCGTTCGAGTTCGCGTCGTTCGCGTTTGTACTTGCTGGTATTGGTTTTACCTTTTTGCCCCTGCAGACGCTGGATAGTCTCTTTAATCTGACGCTGTACTTCCTCGTCATCGACCTCCACTTTTACGCCTTTTTTCTTGGTTGCAGGCTTGCCTTTTTGGTTGCGGGCATCGTTGATGTCCACCTTGCTTTGCTTGATACGCTCGCGTTTGCGTTTCTCGGTAGCCTGCTGATTTTGCTGATTTTGTTGTTGCTGGCGTTCTTGGCGCTCTTTGCGTTTCTCCTCCTTGGTTTTCTTGGTGGGGTGCGTCGATTGGTTGATACTGTTCAAGTCGATTTTCCCGACTACCTTGGGGGCATTTTTCAGCACCGGTTTCTCGAGGCGGAATATCTCCGGCTTCTGCGGTTGTTCTGCGGGTTTATCAGCAGGCTGACTGTCGGTCTGCTTAGCCGCATTGGCTTTGGCTTTTTGCTCCGTAGCCTTGCGCGCATCGGCCTCTGCTTTGGCTTTGGCACGCGCTTCCTCTTGCGCTTTTGCTTTCGCCTCAGCCTCGGCCTCGGCTTGCGCTTTGCGCTCAGCCTCTTGGCGTTCTTTCTCCTCGCGTGCTATGCGCTCTGCTTTCGCTTTGGCCGCCGCTTCTGCCTCGGCTTTGATGCGTGCGACAGCCTCGGCTTCGGCCTTGGCTTTTGCTTCGGCTTCCTCTTTGGCTTTACGGTCGGCATCAAGGTCGATCTTGCCCACTACCTTAGGTTGCGGAACCTCGGTGGGGATATGCTTGGGTTCAGGCTTCTTCTCAATAGAAGCCGTCTGCGGCATTTCGCGCTCTTGGCGTTGTTGCGCCCTGCGTTCTGCTTCGAGTTTGAGTGCCATATCCTTATTGAATTCTTTCACGAGAAGCAGATACAGTTCGTCATCAATACGGATATTAGGGTTAAGACCATCGATCTCCTTGCCATGCTTTGCACAGAAAGTTACGGCGGTCGCCATACCGATATTGAGTTCTTTACAAGCCTCGATAAGTTTTTTTGCCATGCGAAATATGTGGGTTTTAGGGGTTAAAAAATTGTTGTTTATTTATCCGGGACATCATAGAAAGACTATACACTCCCGGAAGAAAAGACTGCCATTGAGGTCTATAGGCATACGAGCCTACAGAGCCTCTATAGTATTGTAGATCAGTCGTTTGCGAACTCGGCTTCGAGGACACGGATGACATCGTCGATGGTCTCCTCCTCGAGGTCGGTACGCTCCATAAGTTCTGCCTTAGGCGTATTGAGCACCTGCTTGGCAGTATCCAAACCTATAGCCTTGAAGGCATCGATGACCCACTGATCAATCTCATCGTTGAACTCGTCGAGGTAGATATCGGAGTCGTCGTTGTCCATCTCACGATAGACATCTATCTGATAGCCGGTAAGCATAGAGGCCAACTTGATGTTGAAGCCGCCTTTACCGATAGCCAAACTTACCTCTTCCGGCAAGAGGTAAACCTCGGCTTTTTTCTCCTCCTCGTTGATGTTCATCGAGGTAATTTTAGCCGGAGCCAACGCACGCTGGATATAAAGGTTGATATTGGAGGTATAGTTGATGACATCGATGTTCTCGTTGCGCAACTCACGAACGATACCATGGATACGCGCACCCTTGATACCAACGCATGCGCCTACGGGGTCGATACGGTCGTCGAACGACTCTACTGCCACTTTGGCACGCTCACCCGGGATACGAGCGATATTCTTGATAGCAATCAAGCCATCGTGCACCTCGGGCACCTCTTGCTCGAAGAGGCGTTGCAAGAAGAGAGGCGAAGTACGGCTGAGGATAATCTTGGGGTTTTGGTTCTTGTTGTCCACCTGCACTACGACGGCACGCACCGTATCGCCTTTGCGGAAGAAATCGCTCGGAATCTGGTTCTGCTTAGGCAGATAGAGTTCGTTCCCCTCTTCGTCGAGGAGCAACATCTCTTTTTTCCACACCTGATAGAGTTCGCCGGAAACGATATGACCGAGCATCTCGGAGTATTTGATGTAGATATTCTCTTTCTGCAACTCGAGGATCTTGCTAGCCAAAGTCTGACGCAGATTGAGAATCATACGGCGTCCAAAGGACTGAAAATCAACCCTATCGGTAACCTCCTCGCCAATCTCTGCCTCTTCATCGATCTTGAGTGCGTCGCTCAGTGCAATCTGCGTATTGGGGTTAGCCACATCATCATCCTCCATCACGAGGCGGTTACGATAGACCTCCAAGTCGCCCTTATCGGGGTTGATAATCACATCGTAGTTAGCATCCGAGCCATACATTTTTGCAATCACATTGCGGAACGAATCCTCCAACACATTGATGAATGTTTGGCGGTCAATGTTTTTGAGTTCGTTGAACTCTGAGAAAATATCAATCAGATTGATTGAATTTTGTGCTTTTGCCATTGTTGTATATTTGTTCTTATTATTTTTTCTTTTGATTTTCCTAGGGGGCTAGGGAATATAGATGCTCTAGATATTCTAGGTTTCCAGATAGTTTTTTTTAGAATTTGAGGTCGTAGCGAGTGTATTTGACCTCGTCGTAGCCGAAAGTGTGGGTAATCATCTCGTGTTGCTTGCGCTTTTTGCCTTCTACCGAGACGAGCGTATCCACATCCACCGAGAAAGTGCTATCGTCCACGCTCACCAACTGCCCGCGCAGTTTCTTGCCTTCTTTGGTCAGCACCTCTACATCGTGTCCGAGGTTTTTCTCGTATTGCATCTTGGTTTTGAACGGGTCGGTAAGACTGACGCTGCCCACTTCGAGCGAGTAGTCCTCCACACCAGCGGCATCAAGTTTCTCGACCAGATACTGATTGAGCGCAGAGCAGAAGTCTACATCGACACCTTGCAGGCAATCCACCTCAACGAGAATCTCGTTTTGCGAGTTGATATCGAGCGTGATGAGCGCATAATCGGTATCCTTAAGATACTCTTGCACCAGATTTTCTACCAAAGATTTATCCATAACTGCTTATCTATATTATATTGTGTTTCCTTATTTTGTGTATCCCTGAGGACTTTTTGAACGGTTGATTTGCCACCCAAAGCAAGCCCTCTATTCACAAAATTGAGGGAACCAATCGGTCCCCTCAATCGAATCACGCTGCAAAGGTACAACAATTATTTGGATTACGCAAATAATTGTGCCATTTTATCGCAGATAATCGCAAATTAGGCGATAAAAACTATACATAGTATTTATGGACACTTCATCACGAGAGCGGAGGTAAGGAGGTTTAGACGAGGTGGGGGATGAGGGACTCGAGGGTGCCGGGGAGGAGGGAGACGGGTGAGAGTTCGATCATGGTGTAGGCTCCGTATCGTTGCTCCTCGCGAAGGCGGAAGGCGGCACGAGCGCAAGAGGTCATCACCTGCCCTGTGAGAGCGGGGTTGTTGATAGACATATTGAACTCGAAACGCTGATTGTGAGTTGTACCCGATACGCCATTACGCACCAAATTGACACCATGCGCCACATTGTTGAGGTCTGCAACAGAAGGTACTTGGATGACATGGGTCTCGTCGTGCGCAAAATAGTCGTCGCTCAGCAAGTTGCGCTCCACTTCTGCGAAATCAGCCCCTTGCTCCAACTCGACATAGACCATACGGCGATGAATACCCGTGCCGAGCGGGATAGTCATCGATAGAGCATCTTTGACCCCTGCAATCGCCTTTGCTGCGACGGTATGCCCCATAGAGCGACCGGGACCAAAATTGGTATAGGTGAGTCCGCCGGGTGCTAACGCCTGCAGGATGGCACGCACCATAGAGTCTGACCCCGGGTCCCAACCTGCGGAGATGATACTCACCGACTTATTGGCTTGATTGACAGGCATTAAGCGTTGTCGCAAGTGGAGTATTTGGGTGTGTATATCAAACGAATCGACGGTGCAGATGCCACGCGCTGCCAGTTGCTCAGCGAAATGAGGGACTTCGCGCGTCGGGGTGCAGAGCAGTACGACATCAGCGTTGATAGAATCGAGGTTGTCGTTGTGGTGAAAGATACCCGCCAACTCCATATCGGGTGCAGACAAGACCGCTTGCTCGGCAGCATGTCCGATGTTACCATATCCTAAGACGGCAACACGAATGTTTTTATCCATAATGTTGTATATTTCGGTATATTAATAACACGCTTAGGTCTCGACAAGGTCTCGACAAGCGTTCGACTCACTCCCTACTCTACAAAAGCGGGAAATGTTTGATTTTTCCTGTGCGCGAGATTACATCCTTATCGATTGTTTGCACGACTGCAAACACCCATTTTCGCTACTGCAAGCGGCTGTTTACTCAACGGTAACCGACTTTGCGAGGTTGCGCGGCTGATCGACATCACACCCCTTGACGACGGCGATGTGGTAGGCGAGCAGTTGGAGCGGGATGACGGTGAGCAGAGGGGTAAGACACTCCTCGGTGGCAGGGACGGTAATCGTAAAATCGGACATATTACTAACGAGGATGTCGCCTTCAGTAACTACGCTGATGACGCGACCTTTGCGGGCTTTGATCTCTTGGATATTGGAGACCACTTTCTCATAAGTGCCGCAGTGTGGCGCGATGACTACAACCGGCATCTCTTGGGAGATGAGGGCGATGGGACCATGCTTCATCTCGGCAGCGGGGTACCCCTCGGCGTGTATGTAACTGATTTCCTTGAGTTTGAGTGCGCCCTCCATAGCCACGGGATAGTTGTAGCCGCGCCCGAGGTAGATAAAATTCTGCGCATAGGTAAAAGTCTTGGCGAACTCGGCAATGGCTTTGTCTTGTGCAAGGATGGTCTTTATCTTGTCGGGTATAAGCGATAACTCACGCACGATAGAGAGGTATTTCTCCTCGGAGAGCGTACCTTTCTCTCTGCCGATACAAAGGGCAAGCATTGTGAGGGCGGTAACCTGTGCAGTAAACGCTTTGGTAGAGGCGACGCCTATCTCGGGGCCTACATGCGTGTAGCAGCCACTATCGGAGACACGGGGAATCGATGCACCGACGACATTGCAGATTGAGAAGATAAATGCGCCTTGCTCTTTTGCCAACTGTATAGCCGCCAAGGTATCTGCCGTTTCGCCGGATTGCGAGATTGCGATGACGACATCGCCCGGGTTGATGACCGGTTTGCGATAGCGGAACTCGCTGGAGTACTCCACCTCGACGGGAACACGAGCAAACTCCTCCATTGCGTACATAGCAATCAGTCCGGCGTGCCACGATGTGCCGCAGGCGGTGATGATGATGCGTTTGGCATTGAGAAAACGCTCTTTGTTGTCGATGAAACCTGAGAGTGCGATGTTGTTGTGCTCCACATTGACACGGCCGCGCATAGAATCTGCCAAAGTACGCGGTTGCTCAAAAATCTCTTTGAGCATAAAATGAGGATAGCCGCCTTTTTCCAACTGGGAGAGAGTGAACTCGAGGCGTTTGATCTCGGGGGTCTTACGGACATTGCCTATAGTGGTGATATCCAACGGTTTACCCCGCTCTATGGTTACGACCTCTTCATCGTCGATATAGACGACTTTGTCGGTATATTCGACGATAGGCGTAGCATCTGACGCCAAGAAATACTCGTCCTCTCCGATACCGACAACCAACGGGCTACCCTTGCGGGCGGCTACGATGACATTGGGATTATCACGGTCGAGGACAGCGATGGCGTAGGCACCAACGACCTGATTGAGAGCGAGTTGCACCGCCGTTTTGAGGTCCACATTATCGGTACGCTTGGTATATTCGATGAGTTGCACAAGCACCTCGGTGTCGGTTTCGGACTTGAAGGTGTAGCCGTGCTGCTGCAGCCCCTGTTTGAGGACGGCATAGTTCTCGATGATACCATTGTGGATGATAGCCAGTTCCTCCGATTCTGAGTAGTGGGGGTGTGCATTGACGGTGTTGGGTTCGCCGTGGGTAGCCCAACGCGTGTGAGCAATACCGATGGTACCACTGACATCTTTGTCGCTTGCAAAAGATTCCAAATCAGCGACTTTGCCTTTGGTCTTATAGACATTCAGTTTACCCTGCGGACTGATGAGCGCCACACCGGCACTATCATAACCGCGGTATTCGAGGCGATGCAGCCCCTTGATAAGAATGGGATACGCATGGCGTTTTCCTATATAGCCTACTATTCCGCACATAAATAAAATTGGTTGTGTTGTTTCTGCCGTTCACACAGCGAGTGCAATTGGCGGTTGGTGGTAATCGGTTTGTAAAACCGAGTGCAAAGATACACTAATTTTTGTAGAACTCAAAATATCTTTGCATTTTTTATGCGGGACATGGCTTCTTGCGCCTGTTCAGCGGAGCCGAAAGCAGAAAAACGCACGAAGCCTGCGCCGTGGGGACCGAATCCGACACCCGGGGTGCAGACTATTTGGCAAGAAGCGAGCAACTTATCGAAGAACTGCCACGAATCCATGTCGTGGGGTGCACGCACCCACACATAAGGTCCGTCCTGTCCGCCGTACACCTCTAATCCGCAATCAGTGAGGCTATTGCGGATAAGGTCTGCATTGCGCATATATCCGCTAATCTGCTCCATCACCTGCCGATGCCCCTCGGTACAGAGAACTGCCTGCGCTCCCCGCATGGAGATATAACTTGTGCCGTTGTACTTGGTGCACTGTCGGCGATACCAGAGCGCGTTGAGCGAGACCTGTTCACCACTGTCGCTGCGCCCGAGAAGCGTTTTTGGTACGACGGTGTAACCGCACCTGACACCCGTGAAACCCGCTGTCTTGCTGAAACTGCGCACCTCGATAGCCACCTCTTTGGCACCGGGGATCTCGTAGATACTATGCGGTACATCGGCATTGCGAATGAATGCCTCGTAAGCCGAATCGAAGATAATCAGACTATGGTGCTCACGCGCATAGTTGACCCATGCGGCTAATTGGCTGAATGTAAGCGCCGTACCCGTAGGGTTGTTGGGCGAACAGAGGTAAATCAAATCGGGAACTTCGTCCGGGAAAGCGGGGCAGAAATTGTTTTGCGGTGTACAAGGGAGCATGATGAGATCGCTCCAATGGTCGCCTGCCCACTCGCCGGCACGGCCAGCCATCACATTAACATCAACATAGGCAGGATAGACGGGGTCGGCTATTGCGACACGGTTGCGGACATCGAGTATATCACTCAGGTTGCCAAGATCGCTGCCTGCGCCATCCGAGACGAAGACCTCATCGATGCCGATGTCTATTCCTCGACGATGGTAATCGAAATCGACTATCGACTGTCGCATCCATTCGGCTCCCTGCTCGAGTCCATACCCGTGAAAAGTACGGGTATCCGCTTGCTCGGCTACGGCTTTTTGTAGGGCTTCGATGACAGCAGGCACCAAGGGACCGCGAACATCGCCTATACCTAAGCGAATAACCCGACTATCAGGATGTTGCGCAACGAAAGCATCGGTGCGTTGCTGTATCTCGGTAAAGAGATAGGCCGCCCGAAGGCGGCAGAAATTACTATTGATACGAAACATGATGTATGTTATTTATCGTATTTCTTTCCTTCTTTTTTCGATTGTGGGGAGACTGTTTGTCGTTTGATTGGCGGTAGTTGCTCAGATGTCGATGACACCATCGAAGACAAACTCTGCTCCGCCAGTCATACGGATGTGTCCATCGGGCTGCAAGGCGATATGGAGGTCGCCGCCAAGGAGGTGTACGACGGCATGATCGACGATGCGCTGAGTATGGATAGCCGCTACCACGGCAGCGCATGCGCCCGTACCGCAAGCCAGTGTTTCGCCACTACCCCGCTCCCACACACGCATATCTAACTCGCACCTATCGTGAACATACACAAACTCGACATTGGTGCGCTCGGGCGCAAAAGCAGGGTGATTCTCGATCTGCGCACCGTAGGTAGCAGCCAAAGAGAGTTCTTGCGGGTCGCTAACGAACCCCACGGCGTGGGGATTGCCCATATCTATCTTCCCCAGATTGAACCGATATTTGTCGATTTTGACAGTTGTGATACCGATAAATTTAGGTATGCCCATATCGACGGAGACCTGCTCTACCCGACCCTCTGCCACTTGGAGCGAGAGTGTCTTGACGCCTGCGAGAGTCTGCAAGGTGAGAGTGGTTTTGGTAGTGAGTCCCCGCTCGAAGACATACTTAGCGATGCAACGCGATGCATTGCCGCACATCTGCGCCTCTGAGCCATCGGCATTGAAGATACGCATGCCGAAGTCGCATGTAGGGCTATTGGTAATCAGCACGATACCGTCTGCTCCGATACCGAAGTGTCGGTCGCTAAGGCGTTGTGCAAGGTTGGGCAAGTCGGCGGGTATATGCTCCCGTGCATCGATATAGATGTAGTCGTTGCCAAGGCCTTGCATCTTAGTGAAAGAGAGTTGCATACGATAGCAAGTATTTTGGGTAAGTGATTAGGGCGATATGAAAGACCAAATCCTATGGGGTATTTGCCCATAGGATTCAGCCTACACATTCTTATTGTGCACACAGACTATAGTACACTGATTATCAGTGGATAAAGAGCATTTCGCGGTACTTAGGCAGCGTCCATAGTTCGTCATCGACTACCATCTCGATGTCGTCCACATGCTTGCGGATTTCCTCCATGAGCGGCACGATGTTGTCGTGGAAGGCGATGGCTCTTTCGCGCTGATTCTCGATGTGGTTGGCATGTTTGCGCTCGCCATTCATCTTCTCTACCCCCTCGATGATAGCAGCAGCGTGCTCCTCTATCTGACGAATGATGACATAGTCTTGCTGGTTTAGTTTGCCGACCTCGCTCTCGGGGAAGACCTGTTTCACACTGAGGACATTCTGCAGGAGCATAGTCTGATAGCGTTTGGCGGCGGGCAAGACATGATTGATAACCAAATCGCCCAAGACACGGGACTCTATCTGGAGTTTCATCGAGTAGTTTTCCCATTTGACTTCGCAGCGGGATAGAAGTTCCGCCTTGGTAAGTACATTGGTCTTTGCAAACATATCTACCGAACTCTTGCTGAGATAGTTATCAATGATAAGGGGTGCGCTTGTTTCGCAATCGAGTCCGCGTTTCTTGGCTTCCTCTTTCCACTCATCGCTATAGCCGTTTCCGTCGAAACGGATAGCATGACACTCGTGGAGGAGGCGTTTAATGACGATAAACAATGCACGCTCTTTGGCTTCGCCTTTCTCGATAAGTGCGTCCACCTCTTCACGGAAGAGGGTCAGTTGCTCAGCGACGGCAGCGTTGAGCGCTAGCATTGCTGCGCCACAGTTGGCGGAGGAGCCTACGGCACGGAACTCGAATCGGTTGCCTGTGAAAGCGAAAGGCGATGTTCGATTGCGGTCGGTATTGTCGAGGAGAATCTCGGGTATGTTGCCGACACCGAGTTTCATCTCTTTTTTCGCATTGATGATGATACCTTTGTCGAGGTCGGCATGCTCAATTTGGTTGAGTGCGTCGGTGATCTGCGTACCGAGGAAGACAGAGATGATAGCAGGTGGTGCTTCGTTGGCCCCAAGACGGTGGGCATTGGTAGCCGAGACGATAGATGCTTTGAGCAAGCCGTTATGCCGCTGCACCGCCATGAGGACATTGACCAAGAATGTAACGAACTGCAGGTTCTGATATGGGTTTTTACCCGGGCTGAGAAGGTTGGTGCCCGTGTTGGTACCAAGCGACCAGTTGCAGTGCTTACCCGAACCATTGACACCACCAAAGGGCTTCTCGTGGAGCAGAATGCGGAAATGGTGTCGGCGTGCTACCTGCTCCATAAGGGACATAACGAGTTGGTTGTGATCGGAAGCGAGGTTGGCCTCTTCGTAGATAGGCGCCAACTCGAACTGGTTGGGTGCGACCTCGTTGTGTCGTGTCTTGACGGGAATGCCGAGTTTGATAGATTCAATCTCCAACTCAGTCATGAAATTGAGTACACGCTCGGGGATGATACCGAAATAGTGGTCGTCGAGTTGCTGACTCTTGCTGGCATAGTGTCCCATGAGGGTGCGGCCTGTCATAACGAGGTCAGGACGGGCAGCAAAGAGTGCTTCATCGACGAGAAAATACTCCTGCTCCCATCCGAGATAACTATATACTCGCTTGACATTACGATCGAAATAGTTGGCTACGGCAACGGCTGCTTTATTGACGGCAGAGATAGAGCGGAGGAGCGGCGTTTTGTAGTCGAGCGCTTCGCCTGTATATGCAACAAAGATAGTGGGGATACAGAGGCGGTCGCCAATTACGAATGCAGGTGATGAAGGGTCCCATGCGGAGTAGCCTCTAGCCTCGAAGGTATTGCGAATACCACCGCTTGGGAAACTGCTGGCATCGGGTTCTTGCTGATAGAGGACACTACCGGAGAACTCTTCCATTGGTGCGCCATCATTGCTGAAACTGAAGAACGCATCGTGTTTCTCTGCCGTACCGCCGGTAAGGGGTTGGAACCAGTGGGTGTAGTGGGTTGCTCCCAACTCCATCGCCCATTTTTTCATACCGATAGCGACGCTGTTTGCAATGTCTCGGCTGAGGGTTTTCTCGTTGTCCATCAGATCGAAGAGTTGCTCAAGGACATTGCTTGCGATGTACTCTTTCATCTTCTCACGAGTGAATACATTCTGTGCGAAGATGACACTTGCGCGAGCCTCAGGGCTTTTGACTTCCACCGGTTGGTGGTTCCAAGCATTTTTCAATGCTTCAAATCGGATATTGCTCATACCTTATATAATATAATTAGCGTTGCGAGTTGATTGGTTGTTGGAGCAAAGAAATCGAGTCCTTTTGCTTTCACGGTGCAAAAGTACACTATTTCTATGAAATTCGCAAACTTTTTTGTTATTTTCTGCGTTTTTCTGCGATTTTTCCGCTAAAAACAAGTTTTTCGCGTCAAAACAACGCTATTTTTCAAAAACAATCCGATTAAACAACAACTATTAAATGCATAATGCATAATGAAATGCATAATGATGAATGCGTAATTCAATGCATAATGCAATGCATAATGATGAATGTGTGTGTGTTTGGAAAAGTTGGCCTATTTGCGGATTAGTAGGGGTATTGGTTGAGCCTGCCATAGAGCCTACGGGGTAAGAAATAGCGGTGTGCATTTGCATATTTCGATTTTTTGGTGTATCTTTGCACGATAAAAAGTCGGTTTGTGAATCAATATCCATCCATATTATTAGAGAATGCGGTCAATCAGTTCGCCTCTTTGCCCGGAGTGGGGCGTAAGACGGCGTTGCGATTGGTGCTACACCTGCTCAAGCAGCCGGAAAAGGATGTAGATACCTTTGCAGGTGCGCTCACGCGTCTCAAGAGCGAGGTGCATTACTGCCGCATTTGCCACAATATCTCCGACCAAGAAGTTTGCCCAATCTGCCAATCGCATCGGCGGGACAGACAGACGATCTGCGTGGTGGAGAATGTACAAGATGTGATGTCGATAGAGAACACGGGGCAGTACTCAGGGTTGTACCATGTATTGGGCGGAATCATCTCACCGATGGATGGTGTAGGACCGAAAGACATAGAGATAGATTCGCTCGTAGCGCGTATCGAACCCGAAGATATACAGGAGGTGATACTCGCCTTGCCTACCACCATGGAGGGGGACACCACCAATTTTTACATCTACCGCCGTCTGCAAAATGCGGGCTATGCCCACCCGCCTAAGGTCAGTCAGATAGCCCGCGGCGTAGCGGTAGGCAACGAACTGGAATACACCGACGAGATCACTCTCGGTCGCTCAATAGTAAACAGAATAGATTTCAAAGCCTAATGGAAACAAAAACTGCTCATCGCCTAAATTGGTTCTACTATGGTATGATGGTGCTTGCGCTCATCGCCATGGTGGTAATGTACTTGCTCGTATCGCGCGGAGCGATTCAGATGATTGACACGATGTCCACAGCGGGCAAAGTGATTCAGTATGTAGTTATCTTCGATGCATTGCTCACTATTCCGCTCGGGTTATACGGATTTAAGTATAAGTGCAAACAAATCAGCAAGATAGAGGACGAAGACAGGAAATTTGTGCTCTACTATCGGTATGCGGCTATGCGTATTGTATTGGTAAGCAATGCCATGGTGTTTGGTATCATTGCTTTCTATTGGTTGGGCTGCTACAAATCGATGCTATGGGTGGCGGCTATCGCAGCCATCGGTTGGTATTTTACGAAGCCTACGGCTCGCAAGATACAAATAGAACTGACGCCCAACAAAGACAATCAAGAAACCTACTAAACCCGTTCGCCTTATGACTATTGCCGTTGATTTTGACGGGACTATCGTTACGCATGAGTACCCCCGCATAGGAAAGCCTATTCCCTTTGCCATCCAAACGCTGAAGCAACTGCAGGACATCGACCATCATCAGATTATCCTTTGGACGGTGCGTGAGGGCGAGTTGCTGCAAGAGGCTGTGGACTACTGCAAATCGAAGGGGTTGGAGTTCTATGCAGTCAATTCTAACTACCCTGAGGAAGATTCCGCCACACGCCCTAACCGCAAACTGACCGCCGATGTGTTTATCGACGACCGTAACCTCGGCGGGCTGCCCGATTGGGGGGTGATCTACCAAATGATTCACTCGGGGAATGCACTCAAGCCCATTCCACAGGACAACGGGCAGGAGCAGTACCCCAAGAAAAAAGGGTTGTTCGGCAATCTATTCGGCAAATGAGCATCCGACTACGCAAATTAGAACCTGCCGACTTGCCGTTTCTCTACCGCTGGGAGAACGATGCGTCGGTATGGGCGGATAGCGACACGCATAACCCGCTTTCTAAGCAAGACCTGCGCGACTATATAGAGAGCACCACGGGGGATATCTATCGCGACGGGCAACTGAGGTTGGTTATCGAGCAGGTTGCTCCGAGTAGCGAGGCAGATTTGCCGCTTTCGGAATGCACGACAGGCGATTTGGCAGTGGTACAGACAATAGGTTGTATCGACCTTTTTGACTTCGATCCACGCAATAGGAAGGCGGCAATAGGACTATATATCGCACCCGAGGCACGCCACCATGGTGCCGGTTATGAGGCGGTGAAACAAATGGAGCAGTATGCTTTTGCCTGCCTTAATCTGCGACTGCTGTATGTGGTTATCCGTGAGCAGAACACCGCTTGCATTGCGCTCTACCGACGATTGGGCTACCAAGAAATAGCGCACTTGCCGCAATGGACATTAGAGGGCAATGCCATAGTTCTCGCCAAATACTCGCTTTGAAACAGGGCTATCGTTAGGTAATGACCTCTAAATCAGATTTATTTCGACAAAAATGGGGTTGGGTCTTGCATAAATCAGAAAAAAGCAGTACCTTTGCACCCGCTTTCGTTCGAGAGGCATGAGGAAAGTTGTCTGAGTGGTCGAAAGAGCCGCACTCGAAATGCGGTGTACGCATTATGTCGTACCGGGGGTTCGAATCCCTCACTTTCCGCTGAGAAGAGGCTGTCTAACAAGTATGTTGGGCAGTCTCTTTGTTTAGTTGGAGAGTTTC
>UQNE01000014.1 GCA_900542355.1 uncultured Bacteroidales bacterium
CTATGCCCGCCTTCATATCTTCATCCATGCAACCATCCTCCGCTCCCTCCGCCAAAATAATGCCACCGCCCCAAAATGATGCCCCCTCCTCACAATAGTGTCGTCCCGCCCCAAAAAATGCCCCTCGCTTGTTGCCCCCGCTCGCTGTGCCTGCTCTCGTCCCCACCCGCGAAGCGTCCCTGCCGCGGGCTTGCCAAGCCCGCAACCCCTAAATACAGTGTGTGATAATCGTTCGAGAAAAAGTCGCGCTTGCTTGATAAGCACGCATTATGCATTATATATTATATTATGCATTATTTTCTTGCATATATGCAGAAAAAATAGTAATTTTGCAGCGAAATAAATGCATAACATTATGAATATACGAATGAACCGTCTGCGCGTGATTACCAATCTGCTCAATGCGCAAATCATCAATAGTCAAGAACAACTCTGTGCAGCCCTCGAAAAACAAGGCTACACCATCACTCAAGCCACTTTGAGTAGGGACTTGCGCGACCTGCGTGCAGAGAAAAAAGTGCTGCCTGACGGCACTTTCAAGTATGTTGTGCCGGCTAATCCCGTTGTAGAGAAAAAGGTATTGGGTATTGATTCCGACCTTGCTAAGATGTCTATCCGTAGCGTGGATTTCTGCGGGCGTTTTGCAGTGGTGAAGACCCGCCCCGGGTTTGCCAATGCCGTGGCTTACGATATCGATAATCGTGGCGAAGAACTCATACTCGGTACTATCGCCGGAGACGACACTATCCTGGTTATCCCCCGCGAAACCACCAACCAAGAGCAACTGTACGCATTCCTCAATGCCATACATTGATGACTGCGTGTTGGGCACTTCGTGTTAGTAAGTGCTCCGCACTGTTTGTTACTGCGTGTTGAGGGTTACCACTGTGCAGAATTATGGTATCGGCGGTACTTGGCAGGCCATGCCGCAATGCGCTGAGGCACTTTGATGACCCAACGCAAAGTCTTATCTCCGGCATACCACAGCGTTTCCCATACTGTTTCCTTAGGGATAGTGATGCCTCGCAGTGCTGCTGTTTCGCTAATCAAGGCATCTATTCGCGCTTTCTGCTTGCCTACATTGCGCTGTATGTGTTTGGCTACGAACGAAGGAACGGAATAGAAACGAGCCAACCACGAGTGGGCGCACAAGGTGTGTCCCGCAGGGTCTTGGAGTAGGGTAGTCCAACCGTCAGGGTGCTTGCGACTGGGCAGATACAAAGTCTTGAAGTTAGCCGCAAGCCATAGGAAAAACTGATAGTACGGTTCTATTATCTCGGGGCGGTCAAAAGTGTATCTTGTTTCCAATCGTTCCTTCGGATACGCCGCTATCATCGCGGCTTTGTGGTCCTCGTAGCGGAAGGCTTTGACGGCTTCTCGTGAGAACTTGGTGCGTATCTGCCTAAGATCCAGTATATTGAAAAATGGATTAGTTACAAGCGGACTGCCGCCTCGTGGAGTTTGTCCTCCGCCATCGGGGCAACCCGCATTGGCATACCCGTTGGCAACCACATAATCTGCCAAATCCAGCACCGCCTGCGGGTCGGAGATGAAACAATCCTCATCCACATTGATAGCGATGTCGCAATCGGTATCTGCCAACATCGTATAGAAATACTCGTCTGCGGCTTGGTCGGTCAGTCGCACACACGGGTAGCCCAAGTCCTTGTAGAAACGCTTTGAAATCCGATACAGCCGCAAATCAAACGACCGACAATAAAACTTGATACGCAGATTCTCTTTCATAACCTTTGGAGTACATTTTAGGTGTTTTGTTCGTATATCCCTCTGCCTATTTTGCAGGTGTACTGTTGTCCGAAAATAGTTGGCGGAAGACAGATTCTATCGCAGTGTAGGAATAGTTGCTCATGAACTGTTTCCGTGCATATTGGTTGAAGCGTGGACGAGGCTGCTCGGCAAAGTTTTGTAGGCAGCGGATAAATTCCTCCTCCGTGTTGCATAGACCGCCTATTTGCTGATAATCAACATTATACCCCTCAAAAGCCTCTGTTGTCCCTACTATGTTCTTACCATACATCAGCGATTCGCAGGTTTTCACTTTCATGCCGCTACCCGAGAAGATAGGCAGTACCATTATATCTGCATTCTCCAAATACGGCCGCAAGTCGGGCGCGTCGCTAACCACCTCTATATCATGCAGTTGGGGCGATTCTTGTTTCAGTTTTGCCATCCCTTTTCCTACAATCTGCATTTGTATATTGGTGTGTGGCAACACATGCTCCACAAACCACAAAATCCCCTCGTTGTTAGGCGGAAAATACGAACCGAGAAACAGGCACAGCGGCTTTTTTCTAGTGAGCACATCGCTCGTCGGCACCTCATCGAGTCGGTCTTTCATACTGATAGGCACCAAAGCATCGGCCTTTCGCCCGTATCGTTCCGCTATCAAATCGGCATCACGCTTATTCAGAACCACTATCTTGTCCGAGTATTCGCAGGTGTAGCGGTCGTTGGCATCGGCTGCATGAATAATTAGTTGTCGCCCGGGAATAGCGGGCAGTTTTGCCTGAAAGTATAGATACTCTACATTGTGAAAGTGGCTGATAACCTGCCCTTTATATCCAGACTGCTTGAGTTTCTTGGCAATGATACCAAACACACTACGGTCGATAAAAACATACTCATATCCTTGTGCTTTCTCTACTATTTGTCGCACCGAGCGAGGTGTCAGTCCGTAGTAATAGTTGAAGAAAAAATAGAACACTCCGCGGATATACCCCCACAAGGTCTTCCGCTTAGATTCGTCGTGTACATAGTAGGAATCCACATTTGCTTTGCCTACGGCATTGCAAATCATCTCGTAGTTGCGCAGCGAGCATTGTCCGCCTCCTTCCAAGATTCCCTTGGAGCGTTTATACCATATAAAAAGTACTTTTGGCATAGTTTGCTATTGTGTATTGCGTATTGTTACTTATCGTAATGTGCAACGGAAAATTCTCAATCTTTCAATCAAAAATTCTCAAAGTGCATAAGAAAAATTCTCAAAGTGCAATTCTAAATGCTTGATTACTTGATAGTTATTAGTATTTGCTACAAACGACACTTTTCTGTACATTATATCTCCACTTTTAGGGCTTGGGCGATGATGTCGTCCATGTCGTAGTACTTATATTCCGCCAGTCGTCCGCCGAAAAGTACATTCATTTCTTGCTGAGCCAATGCGGCGTACTGCTGATAGAGCCTGCTATTACGCTCATCATTCACGGGATAGTACGGCTCCATTCCGGGTTTCCATTCGGTGGAGTACTCACGCGAGATAACAGTCTTTGAGCAAGCCTCTACGGCTGCGCCAAACATCTCAAAGTGTTTATGCTCAATGATTCGCGTGTAAGGCACGGCAGCATCGGTGTAGTTGATTACGGCGTTGCCTTGATAGTTAGGCGTGTTGAGTATCTCCGTCTCAAAACGCACGGTGCGATACTCCAGATGTCCGAGTCGATACCCGAAATACGCATCTATCGACCCCGTGTAAACGACCTTATCTGCCATGGCATCCAACTCGCTTTTGTGCGCCAAATAGTCCGTATTGAGGCGAATGTCGCAGCCGTCTAACAGTTTGTCGATGAGCAGGTTATATCCTCCGATAGGAATACCTTGGTAAGGGTCGTTGAAGTAGTTGTTGTCGAACACCATACGCACAGGCAGACGCCTAATAATAAACGCCGGCAGTTGGTCGCACTTGCGTCCCCATTGCTTCTCGGTATAACCTTTTATCAGTCGTTCGTAGATGTCCTTACCCACTAAGGTAAGTGCTTGTTCCTCCAGGTTCTGCGGTTCACGCCCTTGGAGCATTTGCAGTGCCTCTCGGCGTTGCTCATCTATCTTCGCTTGCGCCTCTTGAGGAGTGGTTACGCCCCACATCTCGGCAAAAGTGTTCATATTAAACGGCAGATTGTAGAGCCGTCCTTGATAGTTCGCTACGGGGCAGTTGGTGTAGCGATTGAACTCTACCAGCGAATTGACGAACTGCCATACTTCTTTGTTGTCGGTATGGAAGATATGCGCCCCATATTTATGCACATGTATGCCCTCTATGTCTTCGCAATATATATTGCCTCCACTATGCGCCCGCCTATCCACTACCAATACGCGTTTCCCCGCCTTGCGCGCCCTATACGCAATCACCGCCCCAAACAATCCTGCCCCTACTATCAGATAATCATATTGTTTCATACGAATTAGATTTTGTCGTTTCAATCTATATCATATCCTTGCAAAGAAAAATAACTCATACCATTGTATCTGCTATCGTGCATTTTTGCGATTACGAATACTATTGTATCAGTTTATTTTAATTTAATGCATTAATCAATACCCATGGTATGAATAACATACTCCATTCTTTTTACAAATGTGTGTTGGTTTAATACAATTTGTCGTGCAGCACTGGCTTGAGCAGACATATTATGTGTAAGCGCATAGTCTATCAGCGAAAATAATTCTTGTTCGTTGTGATACAGGCCAATTTCTCCATTGGGAAAAAGTTGTTCCAAATATGGGTTAGCATCACAGATTTGGTATGCACCCGTTGCGCAAATCTCAAATACTTTTGGGTTTGCGCCATTGTGTTGTTGTTCGTGATGGATATTCAGAACTATTTTGGCACGATTATAATCCATATTCAGTGTGGTTGCGTTGGTATTCCTATTGGTATAGATATTGGGATGTTCGCGTGTGAGCCAACGCCAAAGACCTTTATACCACGGTTTGTATATCCCCCAAATGCGAATATGCTTGTCAGAATAATGGGCAACAACCTTTTGCAAAACTTGTTGTCGTTTTTCTGATTGCCAAATATCCCCTGCGAAAACGATGTCTAAATCCTTATCCGCCGTTTTGATAGGATAATATAGTGTATTGTCTGCTGCTTGTGGTAGGAATAGTGCATTGATGTTTAGTAAGTTTTTTAGATGTGCAATATCTTCCTTTTCGTAGCAAAACACTTTATCTGCGTATGGTAAATTGTGTATCGCTATTGGAAAACGCCGTATGCTATCAAAAAGCCAGATCGCAATTTTTGCCCTTTGGTGCATATACTCTACAGTTTCCGGCAACAGGTTATCCCCATTCACAACAAATACGAGTTTGGGTTGCAAAGTGTCGAAGATTTGCTCTATATAAGGCTTGTATTTTTGTCGTGATTGCTCTTTTAGTGTATCTTTGTTACCGATTTTATACTTCAGTTGATTCCGCAATGTATATGGGTGAATGGGATTATCGTATGTTTCGCAATGGGTATGTAAGCCCAATTGCTCGAAAGCATGGGTAATACTTTGTGCAAAGTAATGAAAATCGGGGGCTATGACAAGTACATCACACATATCATTGATTTTTTATTCGTTGGTAGTCTCCCCAAAATGCATCATATAGTGTAATTGGGAACATAAGGGCACGCAAAGTCGCAACAAATTGATTTTTTTCTTTCGCATAAAAAATGCGATTGCGATTGTGAACGGCTAATCCCACAAAACGAAAGTTTTTGTGTATATTATTCCATGAATGGTTGGTATAGCATTCGATGAACTTATGCCCCTCATTCGTATAAAGATGCGGAGCCTCCGGAAAATAAGCCAGCAGCAAACCAATGTTTGTTAATCTTCGTTCGATGATGGGTGTTAAGTGTTCGCGTAACTCTGAGTTTAAGTTCCTTGTTACCAAGTTGATGGCATTGGATATTGTGCGTTGGGATAAATCTTTTCTTGTCACTCCACTGATGGATGCTGAGTCTATGTGGACACGATGAAAAGAGAGGGCACTGTTTATAAAAACAATCTTCCCTAATGCAGAGGCTATGACTCCCATTATTGTATCGTAACAGCAAGAATTAGTAATTTGTACAATGGTTTCTTGGGGTATCCGATTAACTAATAGAGTGTATAATTTCTTGTCAATGAGCATAGTATGCCCGGGTATGGCACCAAAAAAGAGCAACCGTTCTATACCAAAATTATATTCCCTATTGTCTGTGTATGCGCGATTAGGTGTTGTTGTAAAAGATGGCAAGTGATGAAAACAACATAGATTATTGCCAATATGTTCAATTTGCATCTCTAATTTACTTTCTGCCCAGATGTCGTCTTGGTCAGCGATGGCAATATAATCTCCGGTTGCTTTCCCGATAGCAGATAGAAAATTATCGTTCACTATTTGTCGCATAGTATCATCATATTCTCCCGAATGGTTCAATCGTTGGCGGGTATAAATAGTAATAATCGGGTACTTTGCTGCATATTTTTGTAGAATACGCATTGTTCCATCTGTGCTCTCGTTATCTTGTATGATTAACTCCTTGATGGGATATGTTTGTGCCAAGATAGAATCCAATTGTTCGCACAGATACTTTTCCCCATTGTAGGTACACATTACTACCGATACAGTCGGCTTTGAGCATCTATTATCATAAGGACGAGAATTGGCAATGCCACTGATGTGCAACACCAAATCTTCACAATGGTGTCCATATCGGGTAGAGCAGAATCGGTCGATTTCTTGTTGGTTAGGTGTGCTATATTCTGCGGCATCAAGGCATTTTATTAATTCGTCCCAATTATATACTCGTTTGGCTTCCATTAGATTGTAATCAAAATAGAATGGGCGTGATTTTGACACATACTCCTGTTCATCAAAAGGAAACAGAATAATGGGTTTATGCAGATACAAGAAATCAAAATAGATACTGGAATAATCTGTAATCAGAACATCTATGTCTTTTATTAGTGTATATAAATCATCGTAATGATCGTCTGTGATAGTGAATAGGCGTTCACCTGCATCGGAGTGAACTTTACTATCATAGAAATGACCTTTGTAGAGAAATACGATATTTCGCTTTTGTAGCATCTCTACCAACTTAGGCATCTCAAATCCCGCTTTTCCAAAAGGATTGAATGTACCATGTTCCACATCTCGATGTGTAGGCATATACAATACTTTTAGCGGGTTATTGTATCGTTGATTGAGTGCGTCTATCAGTTTTTCATGTTCTTGGTTATCCGCGAATTTGTCAATGCGTGGAAGACCAACATCCCATACCTCGGTTTGAGATAATCGGAATGCAGATTGCAAATAAGGAGTAAAAAAGGAAGAACCGGTAAGTGTCGGACCGGAAAGAAATTCCCAAGGAACAAAGCAGCGTCGGCAGAAAGTCTTAAACCGTTTGAATAGGGTATCTTTGCGGATAAAGAGTTGTGCATCATTACCAATCTGTTTAAGGGGCATACCATGCCACAGATTGATATAGCGAATGCCGTTCATATAGCGCGGGTCGGCATCGTATATTCCTTTGGTCGCAAAGAAATATCCTGCTTCTTTCTGTAACTTAATGCCTTCTTTAGAACTACATAAAGCGACCGGCAGTCCTTTTGCTTCTAACTGTTTTACAATCTCTTCGCTGTGCGTCAACCATACTGCTTTAATGCCGGTGATATGATTGTTTACATATTCGTATAGTGTCCGGGAATTATCGGAATAACGCAATCCATCCCATGCGCCAAATACCCATAGGCGTTCATCTCGCTTATGCAGTCTTTGCACCCACCATTTAGGTAAAAACATTATTCCATAAGTGGCTTTTTGCAAATCGTATAAGGTCATTTTGTTAGTCTTTTTTGTTTATACCAATAACTTTCTACTCCGTACTTATGAGCATCGTTTTGGTATCGATTAATTACTTGTTTAAAAACTTCATCATATTGAGGGATAAATAGAGTGTGTCTATTTTCTGATTTTTCTATGATGTCTTTTGCTAAAGAATTTGTTTGTGTAGGATCAGATATTCCACCGGTAAAACTTGTCCCCTTTAATGAACCTGGAGATACTTCTAATATACGATTAGCACTATTTTGAACCTCTAATTCAATATTTATAGCTTCTATAAATTTACTAAGCGCAGCTTTTGTAGCACTGTATATGCTGAACATAGGAGAACATAGGCGTCCTGCTATACTAACCATTATAGCACAATACAAGGGAGTGGAATGCAATAATTGTTCATAGTAAAAACGAATTACCTGAATAGGTGCTATTGTATTAACATAAAAACTATCGTCAATATATTTAGAACTAAGTTCTTGAAAATAGTGTAGATGTCCAAAACCTGCGGTTATATACAAGTATTGGATAGTATCAAGTTTAGATAATATCGTATCGGTATTGGCATTTGCTAAATTGCACAATACTGCTTGCACTTTTTTTGTGTAGTATTGTTTAGGAAATGCCTGTTTGTCCAATACATACACCAATTCTATATCTTTCCGAGATATTAAATTAAGTACCATTGATAGGCCTATTCCACTACTACCACCTATTACTAATGCTTTCATCTTATTACATCTGGATTAGGTTGGTTATCAATACTATTTATGGTATCTTTGTATCGTTCCAAAATACTTTTTTTGATGTTGGTTGTAGAAGCCCCTTCGCCGCGCGGAAAATAAAATACTGTAACGCCCAACTCTTTTAGATAGTCATATTTGCCAACCCAATCATCGCCCACAACAAAAACATCAATGTTCAGTTGCTTTACTATCTCTGTGTGATCCAATGTGCGTTGAGGAATGACTACATCCGGGTACTTTAATGCCTTGATAATTGCGAGTCGTTCTTCAAAAGGAATGATTGGCGGCTTTTTGTAACTGGAAACCAATTCATCAGTGGAAACACCAACAATTAGTGTATCCCCCAATCCGCGAGCATACTCAATCATCTTCAGATGGTTGGAATGAAACATATCAAATGTTCCGCTTGTATAAACAACTATTTTTCCGTTGTACATAGTTTAAATGTTTATTTTTGTTTTTGCGTGTTATTCTCCAATTGTTTGCGCTCGCGTACAATCTCTTCTTGAAGTGTCTGTACGGAGGGTAATTCCAACATGTATTTGGATGCAAAAATCTGTTTGTGTTCGGCACGAACGGAGTATTTGACTACCGCTTCGTTTTTTTCGGAACACAATATCAAGCCCAATGTGGGATTGTCGTCGGTGTGCTTGTAGAGGTCATCAAACATACGGATGTAACTATCCATCTGCCCGACATCTTGATGCGTGAGTTTGCCTAATTTGAGGTCAATCAGTACATGGCACTTGAGTATGGAATGGTAGAAAACCAAGTCCACATAGAAATCTTCGTCCTCATAACGCATCAGTTTCTGTCGTGCCACAAAGCAAAAACCTTTACCCAATTCCAATAAGAAAGACTGCAAGTTGTCTATCAGTCCTTGCTCTATGGTGGATTCGTGCAGCGCAGGATAGTTTTTCAGATTGAGGAAATCAAGCACATAAGGGTCGTGGATGAAATCCTGCGGAATGAGTGTCGATAGTTTTTCAACGGCTTCCGAACGCACAGAATCTTTGTCTGCACTATTAAGCAAACGCTCGTAGTACAGCACGGAAATTTGTCTATCCAATTGCCGCGAAGACCACGCCTGCTCTGCCGCCTCGTTCATATACCACAGGCGTGCTTGGTCGTTTTTTACCTTGATTAGCAGGCGATAATGCGACCAAGTCAATTCGGGACGCAGTGTGTCCCCTTTTGGAAACTCAAGGTAAAATTGTCGAATTTTGCGTAATTCCCTAACACCAAATCCCTTTCCAAACTCCTTTGTCAGTTTGGTGGAAAGTTCCTCCAAAACAGCCTTTCCGTACTCGGCACGCGCGTTGCCGTTTTGCTCGTCTTCCACAATCAACTTGCCGATGTTCCAATAAGCAGTAACCATCGCAAAATTCACCGCCTTATATGCAGTGTGCCGCGCAGAAAGCAGTATCTCGCGGATGTTGGTGAGAAGTTGATTATTATTTTGCTTTATGATTTCGTCCATTGGGCAGTTCTCTTAAATATCTTCTTTGTAGGTTATTTTTCGGTTGGCGGGGTCGCCTTGCACGATGCAGATGGGGACTTCGGGCAGGTAGCGATGGACGATTCCGCAGTCGTCGGTGGCTTGCAGGTGCGGGTCTTGCAGAGCCCGGTCGTATGCCTCCGCGATTACCTCCAAACGGAATGCCTGTGGCGTTTGGGCACACATCAATGTCGCCCGCGGCGGAATATCTTGCACAACTTTGTCCGTTATATTCTCCGAAACAGAATACATCGTATCGGTGGCAGGTATCGCCACGGTTACAGCCCTATGCGTCTCTAACGCCTTGCACACATCGTTGATAATTCGCTGACTGACAAACGGACGTGCGGCATCGTGGAGGAGGATATTTGTTATAGGATGGTTATAGGATGCTTGTAGGATAGGTACCCCGATTCTTTGTTCCTTGTTCTTTATTCTTTGTTCTATTTCTTGAATGGCGTTCACGCTTGATTCCCAACGCTCACTACCCCCCGCAATGATAAACGCCACTTTCTGCCACCCGTTACGGAGCAACATCTCTTCGGCGCACGCGATATAGTCCGGGTGCATTACGATACCTATCTCATCTATGCATTCCGCCTGTTCAAAGGCTGCCACGGAGTGTTCCAAAATAGTCTGTCCGTCTGCCAAGGTCAGCAACTGTTTGGGCATACCTCCTCCCATTCGGCTACCCGTTCCGCCCGCTAATATGATGGCTATATTTCTCATTGCTCGATTTCTTTCAACATTTGATATATCATTAGTCCTTTTACGGTTAGCAAGTATTTTTGGCGAGGATGCTTTGGGGAATTAGGGTACAATAGATGTACATATCCCCTCTGAATGGCAGGTGTTAAACTATAGTCTTCAAAATTGGCTCTATCTTTCAAACCCAATGATTGCATCAGTTCTTTTTTAGACAACTGTTGTTCGTTGATAGCAAGCACCAATCGTCGTATCGGTTCAGAGATACTATTGATGTCAAGACTTGAGGGGGTACTTGAGGGCGATGGCTGTAACTCTGTCGGTGGGTTGATAAGCATATAGCGATTTTTCAGTTCGTTATGCTCACCTAAAAGGAGATTTCTAAAGAAACGCTCAAGGAATTGATAATTATAGTCTATCCCGTTGGTTGCATTCTTATAGTTGGCACGCACCAAAGCATTGCGGAAATACCAAGAGTTCTCTGCAAACAGGCTGTTGTCTATATCAAAACCGATAGAACGCAAATATAAGATAGTGAATACGGCAGTGGTACTCGTATTACCCTCACCGAAAGCATGTATCTGCCATAGACCTGCTACAAACTGGGCAATATGTGCCACGATAGCATCTGCGGACAAACCTTTGTAACTAAAAGCACGCTCTTTTTCAAGGTCGTATTCTATAGCGGGACGGATATCCATATAGTTTAGATAATTGACTGTTCCCCCGCGAAGGCCCCATTCTTTTTTGGTGATGTTGTAATCTCGGATACGCTCCGCAAATTTATATACTCCGGTGAATAGATGCTTGTGGATAGACACATATCCGGGCAAAGTAAAACCAACCGTGTTGCTTTCAAGCAATTCAACTATTTTTGAGGACACAGAATCTGCCTCAAATTGGTCGTCATCATCGGCAGTGCGCTTTGTCTTCGATTGGTAGTAGGTATGTACCAATCGTTGCGCATCTTTTATGCTTATATCCCCCTCGATGTGCTTGCGGGCAGTCTCGCGCAGATAGTTAGAGGTTTTCAGTCCGTCCACATCTTGCAGACCGATAGCCACAGCCCAAGCCTCCGCCCTCTCGCGTTGAGACGGTTCGCCTTGTCGTATGTAGTAATCAAACTCTGTCATCTGTCTGCTTTATATTTTATTCTATCCAACCTCTAATAATTCTATCTAACCTCTAATGGCACGAAGTGCGTTCTAACTTCCAACAGCGCAGCGCTCTATCCTCTCTTGTACCAAACTCCAATATCGGTCTTGCATCTCGGCGGGCAGAAACGACGAACGGATAGTGCCTTCCCAAGCGGGGTATGTCCTCTCGAACTTGCGGAATATGTTGCTCACCACTTTCTCGTTCATCCCGCTACTGAGCATGGTTTTCTCAAAGTCCGTGCGTGCCAGTTTGCGTTTCTTCTCATTGAGCGTCAGAGCCAACTCCTCATTGTCTTTTGGATTCACAATGGCTACATTTAGCAGGTCGTATGCAGGAGTCAGTACATATCCGCTATCGGTGGGGCGATACAACGAAAAATTCTTCAGGTGCATATCGTTGTTGCCTGTCAACCAACAGAATAGCAACAACTCGTAGTAACGCATTACATCCAAAGTAGGGGCTGACGAATAGCGTGTTATCACTTTGGCTACCTGCTCGCACGAACTCTTGTATTTGTATTCCGTTTGCCGTTCGGATAGTTGGCACATATCCTCCATGGCTATTTTCTCGCCACTCGTTGTGCGGTCGATACGCTTGGTCAAGTAGCCTATTTCGCCGTCTGCCAAACGGATGAGTGTGTGAGGCACAACGCTAATCTTGCTTTGCTCTGCCAAGTGCATTGTCAAGTCCTCCACCTCGGGCAAGTAGGGATATAGTTCCGTCTGTGGCTTGAAGATATACCCTCCCCATCGCCCTACAATCGTCAAGCGTTTGCTGCCCTTGTGGTTTTGCAGATGCAAGGAAATCTTGGGCTGCACGCCTGTCAAGGTGGTTTGTGCGGCTATCACTTCGGCTGCCAACTTGTCCATATCAGCGCGTGTATAGTTGAACACCGGCACCGTACTCGTACCGAAAAAACGGCGAGCACAAACTAGGTGGAAATCTTTTTCACCTGCACCCAATGGCTTATAGCAATACAAACACTTACACATAATCAATCCGTCGCATTTACCACACTCACCGCCCCGATACAATCTTTGCAACACAATAGCAGCAGACCCATTCTATCCAACATACTTATATCCGTGTTGCGCACCGCCACATCCAATAACCAACCCTCCGGTATCAGTCCGTCGAAGAACGGAAAAAGCACTTTGCTCTCGTATGCAACGCCCGACAAGGGCATTGTCAGACTTATCGGCAACGCATTCGCTTGTTGCAGATAGGCGGGGTAGTACGAGAAACGATAGCACGCATCTGTTTCCTCCAACAGTCCCGCTAAGGAGTTTTGATAATATATTTCAGCCTTGCGCATTGTCTTTTCGTTGCGGAACTAATTCATAATTAAACAAATTCAACACCTGGTTTACTTTATCCATACGCAACGACACTTTCCCCTGCTCCAATTCGCGAACAAAAAACAAACTCACCCCTGACCTATATGCCAAGTCTTCCTGCGTCATCCCATATTGCTTACGCAGGCTTTTTACACTTTCTGATAGTTTCGTTTTCATCTTGTTCTTGTAGTTTTAATAGTAGCCTAACAGCATGCAAGTGCGATTCAACAGCGTTAGCGGTCTAAATTCCTAACTATATGTGTTCGCATATAATTCTGCAAATAATGTGCCAAATTATATTAGATTTCATATAGTTTGTATGTTCCTGGGGCAATTTATATGCGTTCTGATATAATTTTACTCAACTATTCCTCACTCGCAGTTTGTTTGGCTTTTTTATGGGCTTTATATGGAGTTCTCTCAGAGTAATTAATCGTTGATTAACTGTAATCCGGGGGGCATAAAACCGTGGACGCAATGGGGGGCTTACAAGAGAACCAAGGCTTATACAGAGCCCGCATGCGCAGTGAGAATCATCTCGCATATCTCGCGTATGGCCCCATCACCGCCGTTATGCGTCAGGCAGATGATGCCCGGTATGCTTTTTATCTCCGGCATGGCGTTTCGTGGACATACGGCAGTGCCTACCCGGCTTAGCAGGTCGAGATCGTTGATGTCATCGCCAACAAAGCATACCTCCTCCAAACTGATTTCCAACTCTTTGCAAATCTCTTCGGCTGCGGCTAACTTGGTAGTGCAACCCTTTGTCACTTGGCTGCCCACACCCATTCGCAGATACTCCATCCCCAGTTTCTCTGCACGCCGAGCCACGATGGGAGTATTTTCGCTCGTCAGTATGCCGCATGGGATACCTGCTTTGCGCAGTCGAACAACACCCATACCGTCATACACGCAAAAGCGTTTCATCTCATCGCCCGTGGCACTATAGTACATCCCGCCATCGGTCATACAGCCGTCCACATCGGTAAGAAATAGTTTTATATCTTTCAGGTTTGCCATTCCTTATTTTATTTATAGTCTTTTGTCATTTGCCAATCCCGCTACCCAAATCTCATTCCCTATCGAACACGCATTGAAATCTACAGCCCACTTTCAAAAATCTACACTTGAAATTCCAATACAGAAATCCAAAACTGTATATTCCGTCATTCTATCACCTTGCAAAGGTACACTTATTTTCTCTAATCTGCAAATAATCAGCAAAAATATGTGGAAGTTTTCTGTGGAAATAATGGGTTGTTGAGCGATTTTGACAAAGAGTGCACAGACGCTTCAGTCAATCAGAAATGAAAAAAAGAGGACTGTGTTGTACAGTCCTCTTTCTTAGAATGCATAATGAAGAATGCATAATGATATGCGTAATTATATGATAATTACATGTTCTCTATTCAATCGTCGGAGTTGTTTAGAGTCGTGCTTTGATGGCGGCGGATTCTGCTTCGTAGCCGGGTTTGTCGAGGAGGGCAAACATATTCTTCTTGTATGCCTCTACACCAGGTTGATTGAAGGGATTGACGCCAAGAATATAGCCGGAGATACCGCAAGCGCGCTCGAAGAAATAGATGAGTTCGCCGAGGTAGTACTCGTTGAGGGCGGGCACGGTAATCTTCATATTAGGCACTCCGCCATCTACATGAGCAAGCATGGTACCGAGTTCGGCCATCTTGTTGACCTCATCAACGCGCTTGCCTGCGAGGAAATTAAGTCCGTCGAGGTTAGCCTTATCGAATGGGAACTCAACAGTGTGGTTAGGTTCTGCGACCGAGATAACGGTCTCGAAGAGATGACGCTCACCGTCTTGTATATACTGACCCATTGAGTGGAGATCGGTTGTGAAATCGACGCTTGCGGGGAAGATACCCTTGTGGTCTTTACCCTCGGACTCTCCGTAGAGTTGTTTCCACCACTCCGATACATAGTGCAATTTGGGGTGGAAATTGACGAGCAACTCAATCTTCTTGTCCTGCTCGGTGTAGATACTATTGCGTGCGGCAGCATACTGTGCAGCGGGGTTCTGCTCAAAGGGTGTATCGATACCGCATACCTCAGCCATGCGAGCGGCACCACCGATGAGGGTGCGGATGTCGAAGCCTGCGCAAGCGATAGGGAGCAAGCCTACGGGGCTAAGCACCGAGAAACGGCCACCGATGTTGTCCTCGATGACGAAAGTCTTGTAGCCCTCTTGTGTAGCGAGTGTGCGGAGTGCGCCTTTGCGGGCATCGGTGATGCAGACGATGAGGTCTTTGGCAGCCTCGACACCTTGTTGCTGCTCAAGTTGCGTCTTGAGGAGGCGGAAGGCGAGTGCAGGTTCGGTGGTAGTACCGGACTTAGAGATACAGATGATACCGAAACGCTTGCCTTTGAGCAAGTTCTGGAGTTCGTAGAGGTAGTCCTCGCCGATGTTCTGACCGGCATAGACGATAGCAGGTTTATTGCCTTCGAGCCAAGCGAAAGACGATGAGAGTGCGTCGATGACGGCTTTAGCACCGAGGTAGGAGCCACCGATACCGATGCAGACGATGACTTCGCATTGTTTGCGGAGCAGGTCGGCAGTAGCCTGAATATCATCGAGTTGCGGACGGATGTCTGCGGGCAGGTTCATCCACCCTAAGAAATCATTGCCTTTGCCCGTGCCATTAACGAGCATCTCTTGGCACTCGGCTACTTTGCTTTTGTACGCATTTACCGCCTCGGCACTGACCGCCTTGGCGTAGGAAAATTGAATATCGTTCATAGTTTTTTATATGTTGATTAGTTGATTCGTATTTTTTCTAGATATTCTAGGGGTTCTAGGATTTCTAGGGGCATTATTCATTATGCATTATTCATTATGCATTGTATTTGCCTTAGTTATTGCAGTTTTTGTGTGAGTTGGCGGATGACTTGGGTAGGGGATTTGCGGTTGTAGAGTATGTCGTACATTGCGTCCACGATAGGTAGGCTGACAGCATAACGCTCGTTGGCGCAGTGTATGGCACGCGTACCATAGTACCCTTCTGCTACCATCTCCATCTCCATCTGTGCGGCTTTGATACTGTAGCCGAGCCCAATCATCTGCCCAAACTGGCGGTTGCGTGAGAACTTAGAGTAGGCAGTAACAAGCACATCGCCGAGGTATCCGCTGGCTGTGATGTCGCGATGCGTATTGCTCACCGCTGTGGCGAAACGGAGTATCTCTTGCATAGCATTGGTGAGGAGTACGGCTTGGAAATTATCGCCATAGTGCAGGCTATGGCACATACCGGCGGCAATGGCGTAGATGTTCTTCATCACGCTGGAATACTCCAAACCAAGGACATCGCTACTAGTGGTAGTATGGACGAAAGAGGTTTGGAATAGGGTAGCCCACTCGTTGGCATTCTCGAGTTTCTCGCAGCCGATAGTAAGGTAACTGAGTCGTTCGAGGGCAATCTCCTCGGCGTGGCATGGGCCTGCGATGATACCTAACTGCTCCGTAGGGATTTTGAAACGCTCGTGCAGATAGTCGGTAACCAACTGATTCTCATCGGGTATCATCCCTTTGACTGCCGAGATGACAATCTTGTGCGTCATATTGCGGCGAATCTTGTTGAGAGACTGCTTGACATAAGGCGAAGGGATAGCCAGAATGAGCAAATCGGACTGCGCGACCACCTTATTAATATCGGTTGAGAAATGAATACGCGAGACATCAAACTCCGCCACACCGAGATAAGACGGGTTTCGGCCTGTGGCAACGAACTCGTCTATCATCTCTTGGCGACGGATAAACCAATTGATTTCGGATTGGTTGGTGAGCATAATCTTGGCTAACGCCGTGGCCCACGAGCCCGAACCTAATATAGCAACTTTATATTGCATGTTTGTTTTTGTTCTCCGCTAAATGACTATTAAATATATAATTGCCATCAATTAGCCATATATTTCTGCATTATGCATTCTGCATTATGCATTGAATCACGCTTCGGGTTTCATCGTGGGGAAAAGGAGTACCTCTTGGATGGTAGGTTGACCCGTCATGAGGATAGCGAGGCGGTCGATACCGATACCGATACCCGATGTGGGAGGCATACCATACTCCAAGGCACGCATGAAATCGTGGTCGATAACCATAGCCTCGTCGTCGCCCTTGTCAGCAAGTTTCATCTGCTCGACAAAGCGATTGTACTGGTCGATAGGGTCGTTCAACTCGCTATACGCATTTGCTAACTCTTTGCCGTTGACCATAAGTTCAAAACGCTCGGTCAGTCCGGGTTTGGAACGGTGCATCTTGGTGAGCGGGGACATCTCGACAGGGTAGTCGGTGATGAAAGTAGGCTGAATGAAAGTGCCTTCGCAGGTCTCGCCGAAAATCTCGTCGATGAGTTTGCCCTTGCCCATGTGCTCAGTATCCTCTACGCCGTATTTCTTAGCGACTTCGCGAATCTCGTCTTCGTTCATCGTGGAGAGGTCGAGACCTGTTTTTTCTTGGATAGCCTCGAGGATAGGCAAGCGACGATAGGGGGCTTTGAAGTCCACTTCGTGGTCGCCAATCTGCACCTTGGTGGTGCCGTTGACGGCGATGGCAATCTGCTCAAGCAGGTGCTCTGTGAAAGTCATCATCCAGTTGTAGTCCTTATACTGCACA
The DNA here is from genome assembly GCA_900542355.1 of uncultured Bacteroidales bacterium. Classification (GTDB taxonomy): domain Bacteria; phylum Bacteroidota; class Bacteroidia; order Bacteroidales; family Paludibacteraceae; genus Colicola. The sequence goes on from UQNE01000014.1 coordinate 17,683, forward strand.
TAGAGTTCCATGCAGGTGAACTCGGGGTTGTGGCTGCGGTCCATACCCTCGTTGCGGAAGTTTCGCCCAATCTCATACACGCCCTCGAAGCCACCTACGATAAGGCGTTTGAGGTACAACTCGGTGGCGATACGCAGATACATATCTACATCCAGCGCGTTGTGGTGGGTGATGAACGGACGCGCCGATGCACCGCCCGCAATCTGCTGAAGGATAGGCGTTTCCACCTCGGTATAGCCTGCCTCGTCGAAGACACGACGCATGGTGCGAATGATAGTGGCACGCTTGAGGAAGACATCTTTGACGCCGTCGTTGACAATCAAATCCACATAGCGTTGGCGGTAGCGTTGCTCGGGGTCGTTGAAACCATCGTAAGCCACACCATCTTTATATTTGACGATAGGCAGGGGGCGCAGGCTTTTAGCCAATACGGTGAGGCGCTTTGCATGCACCGAAATCTCGCCCATCTGCGTGCGGAAGACAAAGCCCTCAATACCGATAAAATCACCGATGTCGAGCAGTTTTTTGAACACCACATTGTACATCTGCTGCTCCACAGTAGTAGCCGTTTCGCCTTCGGGGACGGGTGCTTGGATGTCATCGCGACTGACATATACCTGTATACGACCTTTGGAGTCTTGCAGTTCGATAAACGAAGCCTTACCCATGATACGCTTCGACATCAGTCGGCCTGCAATACGCACCTCTTTGCCTGTGTACCACAGCGGTTTATCGGCAGCATCTTCGCTGATTTCGCCGTCTACAAAGTGGTCTTTGATGTCCTTAGAATAGCCTGTAACTACATATTCGTCAGCAGGATAGGGGTTGATACCCATATCGCGCATGGTTTGCAGACTCTGTCTGCGCACTTGTTCTTGTTCTGATAATTCCATAGATGTCTTTATTAGGAGGTGCGCCTGCGATTAGCACCGAAAACACACCAAAAACTCAAATTGACCACAAAAGTACAAATAAAAATTGAATTACACAACAATCCGAGCGGTTTTGCATAAAAGTTACGCAAATTCGCTCGGAATCTTGTATATATCATATAAGGTGTAGGGGGCTTTTCTGCGGGTGTAAGGTGTGTTTGGAATACACTTTCAGCGCAGTACCTTTGTTCGTTTTGACCACCTATTGGTGGGGGTATCGTGGGGTACGCTATATCGCCTTCTTGGGGTCGATATTGCTTTCCTTGGCTTTTATATCGCCCTCTTTGGCTTTTATGCCCAGATGGTGTGGTCTTTGCCGGAACCAATCTCGAAGTGGTACTTCACGATGCCTAAGTCCATCTTGGCAAATGGAGCCCATGAGCAGGTAGCGCGCACCTTGTCGCCTACTAACTCGAAGCGGAATTTCTGCTGATTCATAGCAGTGGGAGCCAGCAGCGCGCATTCGACACCTTGCTTAAACCAATCGGGCATATCGCCTTGGCAAGCAGATACTTCGCTGATTGTCTTGATTTTATGGCTTATGCCTTGTGTCTGCCCATAGCCCAAGGCAATCACAGCGGTGAGTTTCTCATCTCGGTTGATACTCAGTGCGTTGCTTACTTTCTTGAAGGTCATGCCCACCCAGCAAGTGTTGAGTCCTAACTGTTGCGCCAACAGAGCCACTTGCTCACCGAAGTACCCGCAGCGTTCATCCAGTTTGTCGCCCGAACCGATGAGCGCAATGTAGTTTTTAACGCCCGAGAACTTACCGTAGTGCGCCATAAACGAATCGAAAGCGTTGGGTTCGTTTACGACCAACTGCAAATGCAACCCGCTCTCCGTATTGAGTGCATCTATCTTGTTGCGCAAAGCGGTAACTGCTTCAGTGTCAATTGGTTGCTCGGTGTATTGCCGAACGGAATGCCGTTCCTTGACGGCTTCGGCTAAGGAAATAGTCTGTTTCATACTTACAAAGTTTTTTTGTGCTTCGTAGGTGAGTATTTTACCTACGACTGCGCAAAGGTACGACTATTTTGGGGTATATGCAAGGGTCTGCTTACGAAAATGTAAGTAAATGGGCAAAATGGTGTATCATCTGCCCTTTAACAGCACTTTGTTGAGGTGGGTATGCGGGGGATATGGGGTTAGGATGGGACACTATTGGGCTCTGAGCCAGGTTTGGCTGCGCCCGAGGATACCGCGTTTGTCGATACTGCCACGCAGCACGAGTTTGCCGTCTTTGAGAAAAATCTTTCCGTAGTAGAATTTGCCGCTTTCGGGGTCAAGCACTTTACCTCCACGCAGTTCGCCATTTTCCTCGTGCATACCGCGGATGATGAGTAGTCCTTCCAAGGGTTTGTTGTGGTCGTGCCCTTCGCATGCCTCGCAAACCAGGTCGGCAGGACCGACCAACATCTTGGCTATCTTGCCGTAGTACAGTCCGTCTGTTGCCTTGAAAATGTGGATGATAGAATAGTTCTCGCCTGTTTTGTCATCTACGGTTTTCCAGTTGCCGACAATCTGTTGAACCTGTGAGAAGGCAGACACGGAGAGCATAGCAGCGCACACGAGTGCTACAATTTTGTGGGTCATAAATGTATAGTTTTGATTACAATGGTATTTGTGTACAAATATCGCGCCAAAACTATTCGAGCATGAGGCAGACGCCGATGTGGCTGAATGAGCGGATGCTGCGGAATTCACCGTAGGGGCAGTTGCCATGGTAGGCACGAATGCCCAAGGCGATACGGGAGAAATAGCCATCGTAGCGGGGTGTGTTGTAGCGTGCACCGATGAAGGCATTGTAGGTGAAAATGCGGCTTTCGGCTTGCATAAGCGGTTGAGAATCAGTGGCTCGGTTGTCGAGATTGTAGCCATACAAGGCACGGTTGCGCACCTCGGCAGAGGCGATACCTTGAAAGCCGTGCCGGCTTGTGGGGGATTGGTATTGATATTGCAGGTAGGCTTCCCACGGCGAGAGGCGGGGCTGAGTAAGTGAGGCATCGCCATCCTCTTCATCGACTTTGTACCAGCCTTTTTGCCAATTCCATAGGAGCATAAGTCCGACTCGGAAACAATGGTTCTCGGTGTAGCGGTCCTCCGCCTCGTTGAGCGTGAAAGTGAACTCGGTGTAGTTGTAGGAAACATTGATACGCCGCAAGGCACGATCCTCGGATACTTTCTGTATCTGCATCTCGTCGCCGATATGGGTAGACTCGTGCTTGAAAGGCGACCAACTGACTGAATAGTTGCGCGCAAAACCGCGGTTGATACGGTGTAGAAAAGCAATGGTGGGTAGCGCAATGCGGTAGTCGGTATCGACGATAGGGGAGGTCTTGCCACCAAACAGATCCATCCATATATTGGCCGACATAGCCGCCGTAACACTCAGAGCCATAGTAGAATCGGCTATCTGCCCATACCAAACGGGCAGTTGAAAACCAAAGATACCGAGCGTCTGTGTGCGGTATGCCTTGCCGGAATGCTCCCAATCGTAGATAGGGTACATCGTAGAGTAGGCAAAATCTAATCGCACAAAATTGGGATGCTCGTCGGCATAGAGGCTGTGTCCGAAGGGACTGTAGCGGAACAGACCTTCACCAAAAGGCGTACTCTCGGCGTGGATAGCCGATACGCACAGCAACACTAATAACGCCGCTAATATATGCTTAAAATGTTGCATTTTTCCTTTTGTTTAGAACTTGGTTAGGTCTCGATTAGGTCTCGACAAGGTCTCGACAAAAGTTGCCAATTTTTTCTAGTAGAGGAAAGCAAGAAATGTTCTATTTTTTCTTGGTCTTGGTTGTTTCATCGGGTGCTTGCGCTACCTCGGGCAGGAGGGGACGACGATAGGCACGAATGATGAGATAGAGCCCCAACAAGATAAAGGGAATGCTCAGCCATTGCCCCATATTGAGGAGGTGTTCTGCCTCGAACGCCTCTTGGTCGTTTTTGATAAACTCCAATCCAAAGCGGGTAACAAAGACAATCTCGAAGAATACTCCGAGGAGCAGACCTTCGCGGCGATAGGCTTTGAAATGCCAGTACATAATCTGCGTAACTACCATAGCCACAATACAATAGAGCATCTCGTATATCTGCGTGGGATGGCAAGGTACGGTGTCTCCGTTGCGCACGAAGATGAAACCCCACGGCATCGTGGTTGGCCCGCCGTAGATTTCGCTATTCATCAGATTACCCAAGCGGATGAGGGTAGCGGTGAAGCAGACGCCTATGCAAAGGCGGTCGAGAATCCAAATCCACGAGGTTTGGTATTGCGGGTATTTGCGAAACTGCGTTTTATTGAGCAGGACGGCGGCAATCATCAGTCCGATAGCCCCTCCGTGGCTTGCCAAACCGCCTTCCCAAATCTTGAGCAGCAAGAGAGGATGCTCGATGTAGGGGTTGCGATAGTTGATTGTCCAACCGAAGATTTGCACGGGGTCGGTGGATATATTCATCATTTGGCAGTAGCGTGCGAGTGCGGGATTGGTAACATCGTGCCACTCGTAGAACCAGCAATGGCCGAGGCGTGCGCCAATGATGACACCCAATACCATCCAAATAAAGAGTTTGTCCACCCAATCGGCGGGGCAGTGTTCGTTTTTGTAGATCTTTACCTGCATGAGGTAGCAGAAATAGATACCTAACGCCCAGAGGAGTCCGTACCAACGGATGCCTCCGTCGCCGATGTGTATGAGGATAGGGTCAACATTCCAAGTGATGAAATCGAGCATAGTCGTTTGATTATTAGTTGATTAGTTTATTCGTTTATAGGTTTATGTGTGGTTGAGTTGGTTTATTTTGGTTTATTCGTTTATGGGTTTATCTGCCCCAATTGAGTTTGTTTCGTAGCGAATGGAGGAAACTATTCTCGCCCACTTGCACCACTTTGATAGTGTATGGTGCGCGCTCGATATGAAGTGTAACATCGGTGCTAAGAATCTGACTTCGCCCGTCCACGCTAATCATATAACTGCTGTATCGGCTCGATACTTTGAGGTCGAAGCGCCAATCGTCGGGCACTACCAACGGCCGCACGGTAAGACTGTGTGTGGCGATAGGGGCAAGAATCAGTCCTCTTGTCTGCGGAACAAGGAGCGGTCCGCCTATAGATAGGTTGTAGGCAGTACTGCCCGTGGGGGTAGAGATGACCAAACCGTCGGCGCGATAGGTATGCAGTATCTCGCCATTGACGCTTACTTCGACCGAAATCATACTGCTCATACCTTGCTTCATAATAGCAATCTCGTTGAGGGCGTTGGGTGCCATAATCAGACCTTCGCGTCCGCAAGTAACTTGGAGAACTGAGCGTTGCTCGATAGTGTATTGCCCCTCAATCAACTGATTCATAATCATATCGACATCTTTGGTCTGCACATCGGCCAAGAAACCGAGTTGCCCGCAGTTGACACCGATGATAGGTATGTTGCGATTGCCGATGGCTGCCGCAGTGGTTAGGAAAGTGCCGTCGCCACCGATAGACATGGCAAAGTCAATTGGCTCGTTGTATGGGCTGGCGGGTTCTTCTTCGCCTGCCCGTGTTTCGGGGAAGGGCGGGAACTCGCGTAGGTTGAGTTCTTGGCGCAGTTCTTGGGAGAGCAGCACATTGACGCCTCTTTTCTCCATGAAAGCAAGGATATGCGACACCTCTATTAAGGTGTTTTCTTTCATCGCATTTCCAAATATAGCAATCGTCATTGTAGTCAGAATTTGAGTTGTAGGGTGTAGCCTTGCATAGAGCCACATATCCGCGACAAAGTTACTGCTTTTTTGGCAAATATGCAAATAAATACACCTATCCACAAAAAAGGCGGGGCATAACGCCTCGCCTTATCAATTGTATATCAGTGGGATAGGTTATTTGGTGAGAATGCGGTACTCCCATGGTTTGAGGGTAAGCGTTTCGCTTGCGGTGAGGTCTTTTTTCTCTCCGCAGTTGAAGCAAGTATATTTGCCCTCGTATCCTGTAAGGTCGATGGCTACCGTCTGTTCGTCAGCCGACATATTCATTACTGCGATGACGGTGTTTTTGCCGTTGTCCAACGGACGAACGCAAGCAAAAATCTGATTGTTGTCGGCAGGCAAGCGAAGCATTTTGGCTCCGAGTTCGGGGCTCCATAGTGCTTTGTTGGCTTTGCGTAACTTATTCAGGTTCTGATACATAGCATACTGATGTGCGCCCTCTACACGGTCGATACAGTCTTTCTCGAAGAACTCCAAACGATGGTGGTTACCGCTCAACTGACCGGTGTAGATAAGGGGCATACCGGGTACGATGTAGGTGAAAGCAGCGAAGAGGTCGGCAGCATCGCCCATGCGCTCAAATTCGGTGCCGTTCCACGAGTTCTCGTCGTGATTGCTGGTAAAATTCATACGGATGGCGTTCGCACGAATGGTGGTGTCGGCTTTTTGGAAGTAGTTCCATAGGTCATCCACGGTGCTTTTGCCTTGTGCAACATTATTCATCAAGTGGTGGAGTTCCCAACCATAGTACATATCGAATGCCGACTCGGTGAGGTCTTGTGCTTTGGCTTCATCTTCGGCGAGCGTAAACATATCGGGGTGCGTTTGGCGCAGGTCTGCCATTGCCCAGTTCCAGAAATCGACCGGCACTTCACCTGCTACATCGCAGCGGAATCCGTCGATACCGATAGAGTCCATCCACCAATGCATGCAGCGTAGCATCTCTTGGCGCATCTCTTGGTTGTCGTAGTTGAGTTTTGAGATGTCGGTCCAGTCGTACTGTACCATTAGGTTACCGAGGCTGTCTCGGTAGTGCCAACCTTCGTTCTCTGTCCATTTGCTATCGGGTGCGGTGTGGTTGGCAACCCAGTCGAGAATCACTTTGAAGCCGAGGTTGTGTGCCGTGGCGAGCAGATGCTCAAAGTCGGCGCGTGTTCCGAACTCGGGGTTGAATTGGCAATAGTCGATGATAGAATAATAACTGCCGAGCGTACCTTTTCGAGTGATGACTCCGATAGGTTGGCAAGGCATAATCCACAGAATATCAATTCCATTCTCTCGTAACTCGGGCAGCACTTTTTCGGCAGCAGCAAAGGTGCCTTCGGGTGTAAGTTGGCGCGTGTTGAGTTCGTAGATAGTGGCATCATAAGCCCAGCGCGTGTGTGTGGTAGGTTCTTGTTTGGCGCAAGAAGCGAGCGTGAGAAGTCCCAACGCAAGGATAAAAAGTTTTTTCATAAGAATAGGTTATAAATTAGTAATTGAGTAAGTCAAGTTTTCGCGGTCGATTGTAACTCGCACGGTCTCGCCCATATAGACACGGTCGAAACAGAGCGTATCGTCGGTGGCGTAAACCGGGATATAATCGCCATAGAGGAGCGGCATAGAACTACGGCGCAAGTGTATTAGTTCAGCCACTTGGCTGCGGAAGTTCTGCTCGTAGCGGTTCAGTCCGTCGAAGCGCATCGGGTGTCGGTTGTCGGGGTCATTAGCACCTACCTCAGCATACTCATCGCCTTGGTAGATACAGGGCACTCCGGGGAGGGTGAGGTTTAGTACCTCGAGCAAAAAGGCGCGTTGGTATGCTTGATTGATGAGCAGTGTGTCGTTGGTCTTATCGTTTGGTACGATACCGCAATAGCGTGTCCAACCTGCCTCTTTGGGGTCTTCCCAGAAACTGACTGCTCCTCCGGCGAACGAGGCAAAGCGTACTTGATCATGGTTGCCGGAGATGTTGCCCATAGTGTGGTGTGAACCGTAGGTGGAAAGGGAGGTGAGAATGGTGTTGTTCAGATTTTGCATAGTGCCGTCGTTGCATAGCGCACGCGTAGCGGTGAAATAGACATTGAAATCGAACTGCGCATTGAGCATACCGGTTTTGACATACGAGTTGATTAGTTCGGGCGAGCCATAAGTTTCGCCTATCATCCAGATATGTCTATCAGGGAAGCGCTCTGCCAACTTCTGTCCGAGCATACGCCAGTAGCATTCGGGTATATGCTTGCACGCATCGTGGCGGAACCCGTCGAAGTCGTAATTAGCAAGCCAATAGAGTGCGGAGTCGGTCATAGGTTGGCATACATCGGGTCGCTCGAGGTCGAGAGTAGGGATATGCGTATCAAACCAGGTGGTAAGGCGTGCCTCGTCCCAGAGTTCAAAGTTGCGTCGTCCATCGGGCAAGATAGAATCGGTGTGCCAAGTAGGGTGCTCTTTGAGGGTAGGTGCATCGATGTGCATGTGGTTGGCGACATAATCGAGCACCACATTGATTCCATGCTCGTGGGCACGAGAGAGGAGCGTTTTTAATTCTTGGTCTGTACCGAGGCGTTTATCAATAGCTGTGGCGTAGATGGGCCAATACCCATGGTATCCCGAGAACTTGGTGTAGGTCTTGGTCGAGTCGTATTTGTTGCCGTTTCGGAAGACATACTTACCCCATGCGTCCCATGGGTTTTGCGTTATAGGGCTGATCCATAGTGTATTAACGCCCAACTCATCGAAGTAGCCTTCTTCTATCTTTTGCGTGATGCCCGCGAGGTCTCCGCCTTGATAGTCCACAATATCCAAGACTTCGGGTGAGTTTATTTTCCAATCGTTGCTCGTGTTGCCGTTTTGGAAACGATCCACCATGATAGAATAGAGCACTTGTGCTTGGTCGTCGTGGCGGTTGAGCAGAGCGGGGTCGGTAATCGGTTTGCCGTCTTGTAGGGGAATGAGCAGGTCGTTGTAGAGGAAGGTGCTATCTTCGGCGTAGATGCGCAGGTAAGCACGCCCCCGACTACACTGCTTTACTTCTGTGCTTTTGGAGAGATTGAGCGTGTAGGTGTCGTCGTCGTTGTGCGTCCATGCGTCGGGGGATGCGATGGGCATATTTTGTACAAAGGCAATGAGAGTAGTGGGGGTAACAGGTGAGGTGAAACCAACCGTTATGCAGTGGTTGTCAGCGTTGTTGCTCAGCGAGATGAGGCCTTGCTTCTGCGGCTTATTGGGTAGAATGGGGATAACGAAACCTTGCTGATTGTTGTGGATAGCGATGCCTTTACAGATGTTGTCGTGGTTGACGATATCTATCTCTTCGGGCAATGCGCCGTCGCCTACGAGGTTGAGTACCTCTACACGGTCGCTTGTCAGCCAGTCGATATCTTGACATTTGGTGTAGCCGGTGTCAGCCATTAGGAGCGGCACATAATCGGTTAGGACGATGTGTGCGGTGTCGCTTGTCATGCGAATGGGTAGTATGGGTTGCCCTGTGGCAATACGGCTGATAGGGTCAGGAGTAGTGTTGCATGCCACCAAGAGAGGCAATGCTAACCATAAGAAATGCTTTTTCATGCGTATAAATCTGGTTTACATTAAATTGCGGTGCAAAGTTACAAAATAAATCAGATATATGCAAATCTTTCAATGCGTAATTAAGAATGCATAATAAGATTGCTCAGATTTTGCTCGCTTATGTTTCGGCGTAGTATGCTCCGGACAACCGCATCAAATTTGAAATGCATAATTACATATCTAATTATATGCCTCGGTTTCTTATCCCCGCTCTCTATCCTATCTCTATCTTGTTTTGTCTTATTTTTATCTTTTTGTTCCATAGTTTGCACCCTGTTTTGCTACTGTCTGCCTACCGACCGTACTATGTAATTAGTATGTGATTAGTATGTGATTAGTATGTGATTAAACCTACCTAAGAATACCCTTATACTACCTTCGCAATATCTATAGTAGTGTTAAAAAAGATTTCTAATTTTCCATACCTTTTCTTTCCTCCACTGTCTTAACGACCTGCATGGAGAATAATCAGAGCCATTAACGGAGAACCATACCATACATAGAACCGCAATGTGCAATTTTGGTGCGGTTGCCCTATTTGTATGCTATTGTTACAATTGAGATACAATGCATAATGGTTAGTATGGGAATGGGGTGAGTCGGTTGGAGCAATTATGCTCTACGAAAGAAGTTGCAGTTTTTCTAAGGCGCGTAGGGTGAGGCGCGAGAGAGCGTATTGGTCGAGGTCGGATAGGGAAACGGCTATAGTATCGCCGATAATAGGCAAGGCGGGTACTTGCAAACAGAAGAAACGCGTATGGAGGCGTTGATGGCTAAGGATATGGGTGAAATCAAGCACTAGTAGGTCTGAGGTTTGCGTGGCGTTTTGTGTAGTACTTTGTATGGCGGATGGGACTGTAGGTTGCGTAGTGGTGTGTAGGGCTTGCGTGGCTTCGGCGGTATCGAAGAGATGGTCTGTTTCGATAAGGGGAAACTCATACAGGTGTTGCCAGATGTCTTTGTCGGTGCGTTTGTGGAGGAGGGTGCTGTAGGCGGAAGCAGCGGTTGTAGCAGAGAGGTTATTTTTGTCGGTTGGGGTGCTGCTTACCACGATTTGGTTGGGGCAGAGGCAGATGAAATAGTTGAGGTAGCGATCGCGCAATGTGGGGCGCGGTTTGCGCACGGGTAGCAGTGTGGCGGTGTGGTGTTGGTCAGCCAAGCAGAAGGCAGCCAACGGGCAGCGTGGACAGGAAGGTTCTTCGCTGCCGAGCAAGGTTAGCGACGGGGTGCAATAGAGGGCACCAAACTCCATAATAGACGAGTTGAAAAGGCGTGCGTTTTGTTGGTCGAGCAAGTCATCGATGAGGTGGTGGAAGTGCTTTTTGCCTGCGTTGGTATCGAAAGCGATGTCGCAGTCGTACAGTCGTGCCACCACGCGGTACACATTGCCGTCCATAGCGGGGTAGGGGCGGTTGTAGGCAAAGGAGGCAATGGCTCCTGCGGTGTAGTCGCCTACGCCGGGGAGTTGCCTAATCTGCTCAAAAGAAGTAGGAAAGGGCAGCCAACCCTGCGCGACAATCATCTTTGCCGCTTTGTGGAGGTTGCGTGCTCGTGAGTAGTAGCCGAGGCCTTGCCAATAGCGCAGGACCTCGTCTTCCTCGGCTGCTGCAAGCGTTGCTACATCGGGGAAACGCTCCGTAAAACGCAGGTAGTATTCCATACCTTGCACGACGCGTGTCTGCTGCAAGATAATCTCTGAGAGCCAAATCTTGTACGGGTCATCGGTCTCGCGCCACGGCAATACACGGTGGTACTGTTCGTACCATCGATATAGCGCACGATGAAGCGAGTCGATGTGGGTCATGGATGTGATGGAAGACGCTATAAGACGCTACTAATCAGCGATATAGCGTTGCTGCGTTTAGAGTTTCTCGCCCAAGTGGCGTGCGAGTGAGAACTGAAACTCCAGTCCGCCTCCCTCGCGGTTGAGCGCGGTGATGGTGCCTCCGTGGAACTGCACGGCGTGTTTGACGATAGATAGTCCCAGTCCGGTACCGCCTAACTTACGGCTGCGCCCTTTGTCCACGCGGTAGAAACGCTCAAAGAGGTGGGGCAGGCACTCTTGCGGAACGCCGGGACCATTGTCGTAAACAGAGAAATAGATGTAACTCGGTGCTTGCCCCGTGCACTCAATATGTATCTGCACGCCTTTGCCGACATGGCTCAAGGAGTTGTCCACGATATTGCGGAAGATAGAGTAGAGCAGGGTGTAGTTGCCCGAGATAATGATATGGTCGGGGACATGGTAGGTGATCTTAGCCCCCAGTTCCTCTACACGCGGACTGACATCTTCCACCACATTCTTAACCACCGAACTGAGTTCCAACTCAAGACGGTCGTATAGTTGGGTATTGAGGTCGAGTTTGTTGAGCATAGAGATGTCCTCGACCAGGTTGCTCAACCGCCCTGCCTGCTGGTAGGCACGCTCTAAGAACTCGTGCTGTTGCTCGGCGTTCATCTCGGGGTGGAGCAGGATGGTCTCCAATGCACCCAAAATACTGGCAACGGGGGTTTTCAGTTCGTGGGAGATATTCTGTGTCAGTTCCAACCGCTGTTGCTCGCGTGCTTTCATCACACGCCGTTCGCTCCACTGGTGGTAGATGATGAAACTCAGTCCGCCCAAGAGGACAAGACAAACGATGATAACGATGGTGATAGTCATATTTTTTTGTTTATGCGTTTATTGGTTGATTTGTTGATGCGTGGTTTAGTTGGTTGATGTTTGTTTATTTGTTGATAGGTTGATTTGTTTATTTGTTGATGGGTTTATTCGTTTATTGTTTTTATGGTCGCCAGATGTAACCGAAGCCGGACTTTGTTTGGAGGTGTTCGGCATAGGCATCAATCTTACGCCTAAGGTGCGTAATATGCACATCTACCGTGCGCTCCAACACATACGAATCGTCGTGCCAAACGGCAGTAAGCAGTTGCGCACGGGAGAGCATCTGCCCTTGGTGTGTCAGCAGGAAAGAGAGCAGTTCCAATTCCTTGCGGGTGATACTTACAGGTGTGCCATCTATGGTGAGCGACTTATCACGATGATTAATGACGATACCTTGATAGGTGAGTGTATCGGCTGTTTGCGCCTCGGTGTTTCCTCCGGTGCGCTTGAGCACTGCCGCCACTCGTGCCAGTACCTCTGTGATACGAAACGGCTTGGTGATATAGTCATCCGCGCCCAGTTGGAACCCTTTGAGGACATCGTTCTCGCCTCCGAGGGCGGTAAGGAAGATAACAGGCATAGTCATCAGTCCCTCGTTGCGGAGATAGGCTGCCATCTGTGTGCCGGACATACCGTCGAGCATGATGTCGAGCAAGATGAGATCGGGCGCAGAGGTGCGCACCAAGGGTATCGCTTCTTCGGCAGAGTGGGCGATAAGGGTCTGATAACCTGCAGTTTGCAGACTATAAGACAGAATCTGACAAATATCGTCTTCGTCATCTACTATCAGAATGCGCGACATAAAAGAGGTGTTAAGAGCGAGTTAATAATCTATTTTTACGGCTGCAAAATTACTTCTTTTTCGTGATATGCACAAACTTCGGACAGGTTCTTAATAATTTCTTCACAAAATCTACACTTTTTCTTTACAAAATCAGCGTACTTTTGCAGCGAAAAATGAATCAGATATAGTATGAGTACGATTTACTTAGTGATGATTGTATTTCTTTTTGCGCTGGCAATCATCGACTTATGGGTGGGAGTGAGCAACGATGCCGTTAATTTTCTGAACTCGGCAGTGGGTAGCAAGGTGGCTTCTCTCAAAAAGATTATCTTCATTGCCGCCATCGGTGTCTTCGTAGGTGCGGCAGCAAGCAACGGAATGATGGATATAGCCCGCCATGGTATCTTCCGTCCGGAGCAGTTCTCATTTGAAGAGATAATGTGTATTTTTATGGCAGTGATGCTCACCGATGTTATTCTATTGGATGTGTTTAACTCGCTGGGTATGCCTACGAGTACGACCGTATCGCTGGTGTTTGAGTTGCTAGGCGGTACCTTCTGTTTGGCTTGTATCAAGATAGCGGGCGACTCGACGGGTGCGCTGAATTTCTACTCATTATTAAATACAGGTAAGGCGCTGGAAGTGATATTAGGTATCTTCCTTTCGGTAGGTATCGCGTTTGTGGTAGGTACGGTGGTACAATGGATAGCGCGTTTGATTTTTACCTTCAATTACACGCCGCGTCTGAAGTATTTTATCGGTGTCTTTGGCGGACTGAGTATCACCGCCATTCTCTATTTCGTGTTAATCAAGGTGTTGGCGAAAAGTCCGCTTGTACCTGTGGGTGTAAATGAATGGATAGATGCGAATACAGGGGCTTTGATGGGTATCATCTTCGTAGGCAGCACGCTGCTGATGGAGGTGCTCTACTTGCTAAAAGTAAATGTATTCCGCATCATTATCCTTTTTGGTACATTCGCTTTGGCGATGGCTTTTGCGAGCAACGACCTTGTCAATTTTGTGGGCGTTCCGCTTGCGGCTCTGTCGGCTTATCAAGACTATGCCGCTTCTGGTGCCGACGCCTCGACATACCTGATGTCTGCGCTCAATGAGCCGGCAAAGACTTCTATTTTCTTCTTGCTCGGCGCGGGTATCATCATGGTGATTGCGCTCACCAAATCGAAAAAAGCGCAGAATGTGGTGCAGACCTCGGTGAATCTCTCTCGGCAGGCAGAAGGGGATGAGATGTTCGGCGGGAGCCGTGTGGCAAAGAGTATTGTGCGTGGTGCGAATAAACTGTCGGCCGCGATGGAGCATATCACGCCGGTGCCGGTGCGCCGATGGATTGACTCGCGCTTTAACAAGGATGAGGCTATCTTGGCTGACGGTGCGGCGTTCGACTTGATTCGTGCTTCGGTGAACCTGGTGATTGCGGGTTTGCTTATCATCATGGGTACTTCGCTCAAGTTGCCGCTCTCGACCACTTATGTTACTTTCATCGTGGCTATGGGTACCTCGTTGGCAGATAGGGCTTGGACGCGTGAGTCGGCTGTGTATCGTATCACGGGTGTGCTGTCGGTGATAGGCGGTTGGTTCATCACGGCGGGTGTGGCTTTCCTCACTGCCGGGCTGGTGTGCTTGATATTCCATTGGGGTGGTATTGCAGCGATGATTGTGCTGATTGTGGCAGTGGTGATCATATTGATAGTGAGCAATATACGCTCATCGAAGCCGAAAGATGAGCAGAATGCACCATTGGAGCAATGCTATATGAAGATGCTCTCTACACAAGACAGCACCGAGATGTGGCAACTGCTGCGTGAGCACCACCAATTAGCATCGGGCAGTATGCTCCGGCAGACGCGCGATATCTATGTCGGTACCTGCCATGCCTTTGAGCAGGCCGACCTAAAAGCCCTGCGCACGGCGTGCAAACGATTAGACGACTTGCAGCAATGGAAACGCAAGAGCCGTTCGCGCGAACTGATGGCTCTGCGACGGATAACACCTACTTTTGTATTAGAGAAGAATACCTGGTTCCACCTCGGGTCGAATGCAGGCGAGCAGATGCTCTACGGTTTGAAGCGTATCGCCGTGCCGTGCCGCGACCATATCGACAGCGGTTTCCGCCCATTACCCGAAGACCTCTGCCGGGAACTGCACCTGATTGCTCAAGAGACTGCCGATTACTATGAGAAAGCATTGCAGGTCTATACCCAGCCCGAACCCGCCGTGCGTGCGCTGCTGGCGGAGATAGAGGACTCGAAACAGCACCTCTCTGCGCTCCGTAAGAAACACTTGGATAGGCTGACAACCGCCTCGGAGGCAGACCGAGAGGTGCTACCACAGCAGACGGCGTTGCTCTACCTAAATATCATCCAAGAGAGCCAGCAACTCCTCTCCGAACTGCGCCATTTCCTACGCGCCTATATGCACTTTATGGAATAAAAGTTCTGCTACATACGATAATGTGCCACCGCCGCCGACAGTAGATGCTGCCTGCGGCGGTGGTTGTTATATGATATGGGGATAGTCTTGTCCTTCTACCGTAATTGGCTTGGTGATAGAGGCTACCGATTGGCGGAGTCGATGAGGATAGTAACGGGGCCTGAGTTGATGAAATCGACCTGCATATCTGCGCCGAAATGGCCTGTGGCGACCTGCAAACCGTACACCTCGCGCAAGGATTGGTTGAAATAGTCGTAGAGAGGTTGCGCTTGCTCGGGGCGTGCGGCTTGAATAAACGACGGACGGTTTCCGTGGCGCACATCCCCGTAGAGCGTGAACTGGGAGATAGAGAGTATAGAGCCGCCTATGTCTTTGATACTGAGGTTCATCTTGCCCGCTTCGTCCTCAAAGACACGCAGTTGCGCCACTTTCTTGGCAATATAATCGGCGTCCTCGCGGCTGTCGGTATGCGTGATACCCACAAGGAGCATAAAACCTTGGTCGATACTGCCTACCACCTCGGAGTTTATCCGCACGCAGGCACGGGTGGTGCGTTGTACAATCACTCGCATATAGATTGGTTGTTTTTAGAAAACTGAAATATGCTGCAAAGTTACGCTTTTTCGGGTAGATATGCAAATCATGGTTCTCCGCTAATGTTTTTGGTTCTCCATTAATTGCCATATAAAAAGTCGTTGCGTGGAGGACAAAGAACATATAATTACCATATAATTAGACATATAATTACTACGCCAATGTTTTGGTTCTCCACTTGATGCAATCTTGATGCATATCTTTGCGTAGAAAGGGCGGCGAACAAAAATAGTTTGCATATTCCAATAAAAAACACTAACTTTGCAGTCGTTTTATAAATAGGGAGAGTAGGGTATGTTGCCAATAGATTTTATCGATAGTATGCGTCAGCAGTTGGGCTCGGAAGCCGATGACCTGTTTCGTGCCTTGGAGACGGAGCCGCCAACGAGCATTCGTCTGAATACGAAGATGGATGTGCTGACCTTTGATGCCGACACCCAAGAGGTGCCGTGGCATTTGGACGGCTACTACCTCTCTTCCCGCCCACAGTTCACGCTCGACCCTCTTTTTCATGCCGGTTGCTACTATGTACAGGAAGCCGCATCGATGTTCGTGCAGCAAGCCCTGGAGCAGTATGTGGCTAAGGACAGTATCGTGCTTGACCTCTGTGCCGCACCCGGCGGCAAATCGACTCTTATCAGCGAGTATCTCGGCGATGAGGGGCTGTTACTGAGCAATGAGGTAGTGCGTCAGCGTGTATTTATCCTATCGGAGAACATACAGAAATGGGGCAACGGCAACACGGTAGTTACGCACAACACGCCTGCCGAATACGGCGAGCAGTGTGCCAATCTATTCGATTGTATTTTGGTGGACGCGCCTTGCTCGGGTGAGGGTATGTTTCGTAAAGACCTCACTGCCCGCGATGAGTGGAGCCTGCAGAATGTAAAGATGTGTGCCGAGCGGCAACGCACTATCCTTGCCGATGTGTGGGACGCGCTCAAACCTGGCGGCATACTTATCTATTCGACTTGTACTTTTAATACGGTGGAGAACGAGCAGAATGTAGGATGGGTGGCAGAAATGCTCGGGGCGGAGGTGCTACCGCTGCAATACGACCCTGCATGGGGTATCGCTCAAGGGACGGCGGGCTATCATTTCTACCCTCATAGAACTAAGAGCGAGGGGCTGTATATCTGCGTATTGCGCAAAGATGAGGCGGATTTTGCGCCCTTCAAAGCCAAGGCATTGAAGAAAGGCTCCGCACCTGCCAACTACGAGAAACAGATGCGTATGTGGCTCAACCACCCCGACCGCTGGGCAATACGCCAAAACGACCGATTCGCTACGGCTTATCCCGCTAAGTATAAAGAGTTGATTGATTTCTTCTCTGCCCGTTTTACTTGTATCTCCACCGGTTTCGGTTTGGGCGAGGAGCGCGGTAAAGGTATTGTGCCGCAGCATAGCCTAAGTATGACGAAAGACTTCCGCAAGGAAGCCTTTCCACAACTGGCACTCACTAAGGAGCAAGCCTTGAGTTATCTGCGCACGGAGGCACTTAACCTCGATTTGAGCGGTCTGCCGACCGGCGTGGTGCTTTTGACTTACGAGGGTGTTGCCCTCGGTTTTGCGAAGAATGTCGGTGCCCGCCTAAACAACCTTTACCCGAATGAGTGGCGTATAAGGCGTCTGTAGGGGCTTCGCCTAACGATTCGGGCAGAGCCAACCGCTCGATGGGTTTCTTTAAGAATCGTTCTATCTTCTGAAAATAGCGTGCATCTTCGGGGCTGACTAAGGTTACGGCCTCGCCTTTGTTCTCAGCGCGTGCCGTGCGCCCGATACGATGGACATAGTCCTCTGCATCGCGGGGCACATCATAGTTGATGACTAACGGGATGTCGTCCACATCGATACCGCGCGAGATGATGTCGGTAGCCACCAAGACATCTACTTTGCCGTTGCGGAAGTCGAGCATGACCTCGTCGCGCTCTTTCTGCTCGAGGTCGGAGTACATCGCCCGCGCATCGATATGCTTGGCGCGCAAAGCCCGCGTGAGGTCGCGCACTTTCTGCTTCTTGCTGACAAACAGGATTACTTTCTTTAGGTTGCGACCCTCCAATAGGTGCTGCACCATAGCGGTCTTCTGCGCCTCGTAGAGCATGACTGCCATCTGGTGTATCGTTTCGGGCGGGCGTGAGACGGCTATCTTGACCTCTACGGGGTCGTGCATGATAGCGCGTGCCAACTGCCGAATCTTATCGGGCATGGTGGCGGAGAACATAATCGTCTGCCGCTCTTTGGGCAGGCGATTGACGATAGCCATGATGTCGTCGTAGAAACCCATGTCGAGCATTCGGTCGGCCTCGTCGAGGATAAAATACTTCACGCCGGAGAAGTCCACATCGTAGATATTTAGTTGGCTGAGCAGTCGCCCCGGGGTGGCGATGACGATGTCTGCGCCTTTTTGCAGACCCGTTACTTGCGTACCCCATGCGCCACCGTCGTTGCCACCATAGATAGCCACCGACGAGAACGGCACATAGAACCCGAAGCCCTCCATCTGCTGGTCGATCTGCTGCGCCAACTCGCGTGTGGGCGCCATGATGATAGCGTTCAGTTTGTCGGGGTCGTGGTGGTCGTAGGCGAGGTTGGTGAGAAGCGGAAGGATATATGCCGCCGTCTTGCCCGTACCGGTCTGCGCACACGAGATGACATCTCGGCCGTCTAAGATAACGGGGATCGTCTTTTCTTGCACGGGTGTACAAGTATCAAAGTGCATATCCCACAGTGCGTCTAACACATCGTCGGATAGTGCTAATTCGTCAAAATACATAGTTTTGTAGGTAGTAACATCAGCAACGGATTGCCTATATATTAAAGTTGTTATTTTTCCCAACCATCGAATATCTCTGGGCCATATACATTGTTCTCATCGGCATCGTGCAGAGGCGTCCATATCTGCGCAAAGAACGGGTTTTGGCGTGCCACCTTGTCCCAATGCCACGGGCGCGGGTTGGGTTCATCTCTGTACGGCCACGGCATACACTCCGGGCACCAGTGTCCGCCCAGGAGTATGACGCGCGGTGAGGCGGTGAAGCGGTGTCCTTCGGCGCATTCCCACTCTAAGGGGGTGTCCCAATCGCCTTGCACCATCTCGGTGGATAGACATTTGCCTCCGCGGAAGGCTGCGGCTTTCTGCATATCCTCGATAGTGAAGAGCGAACGGGGTTTCTGCTCGTCGTAGCCGTGGTCGAGCGTGATAGCCTCTTCGCTGTTGTGGCTGAGGTCGATATGCTTCCAATCGGGAATGGCATTGTATGCCTCTATACTGCCGTAGTAGGCGTGGATGCGCGGCTCGATATGGTTCTTAATCCACCACTGTGTGCCATGCTCTTTGGAGTACGCCATAGCCCGCATCGCCAACTTAACGATGTGCGGCACGAGTTTGGCTATTTTGGTCTTGGAGGCGAACTTGATGGCACCGGGGATACTGTCTGCTTTGGCCATTTGAGCAAAATACTCGTGTATAGGAATGTTGGCGCGGAAGTGCAGGTAGTTCTCTAGGCGGTCGCCGTCTGCATACCACATTCCGTGGAAGTTGCGGGTGGTGAACCACTTGGTATCGAATATCTGCTCGGGGCGCGGGCAGCCTGTAGCCTCTAAGATCAGTCGCTCAAACTCGTAATTATTGATGCGGTATTCCTTGCCGGAACCGATGTTGTAGTAGTTGTTCCAAAAGTCGTCGGGTACTTCCTCGCGGCATACACGCTCAAGCAGTCGCCCGCTGTCCTCTACGGTAGCCCACTCCAGCACGCCGCGGATAGGCACATGGAACATTATCGGGTCGTAGTTTTTGAATATAGCGGGGTAGAGAATGCCCGATTGGCGCAGGCTGACCCAACGGCGTATGGGCGAGTTGGTGATGATCCATTCTCCGGCGGCTTTGGTCAGTCCGTAGTGGTCGTATGCCGATACGCATATCGGGTCGCCCGTGCGCCCCCAGTGCAGGGGCTCGCGGCGGTCGCCCATCTGCGCTACACTGCCTATATAGACCACGCGAGGTTGCTTGTCGCCTTGTGCTAAGACGGCATCGCGGATATAAGTGGCAGCCGTGATATTGGTCTTGCGGGTGGCGGTGGGGCGATAGTCGGCCTGCGGAGATACCATACCGCCTACATGCAGCACGATGTCGCTGCCACTGACGCCACGCAGAATGTCGTCGTAGTTGGTTAGGTCGCCCCAAACGATCTCTACCTTATCTGCTAGTGGCGCGAGCAAGGCTTTGTTTTTTTGGCTCGGCCGCGCTAAGATACGCAAGGTATATCGATCGGGATAGCGGAGTATCTCTTGCATACCCGCATAGCCCATGGTGCCTGTAGCACCCGTTAAAAAAACAGTCTGTTTCATGTATGTTAGTTTTTGTTGGGTTGCCACAATGCGTGGCAGAAACGATTAGCGCACAAAGTTACTGCTTTTTTGCCAGATACGCAATAGCGGTTGCCACAAAGCACCTATCTGCGCCGCTTGCAGACATAATTTTGCGCTATCTTTTCAACCTTAGTTATTCCTTGTTGGGTATGTCTATTTTTCTCAATTCTGTACTATACTTTTTTGCGAAAAAGTATCAAATCTTAAGATTCTGTTTTTGTGGGGCTTATTAGGTGTATGTATGTGATATATAGGAACAATCGCCCTACCACTACCCTAGCACTAATTGCTTTTGTAACGCTTCTATAAGTGTCGTTTATTAAGATTTGCTCTGCTGTAGTGGGGTGCAGTGGTCGTACTAAAATGATGCATTTTTTGCTTAAGGTTGTACTGCTGTATGTGTTTTGCAAGTGTTGTAAAGGAGTCTTTTTAGCGTTAATTACATTTTTCTTGCAAGAGTAAAAAATAAGTTGTATCTCTGCAGCGCGAAACCCACAATGTTGTGTCTGCGTTTTGTAGGGGAAACAACGGTTGTATGTTGTCCTTATGCGAGCAGATATTTGCGGAGCGGGTTTGGCAGACATATTATTTGGCGTTATTTGGCGCTGTGTTCTGATGTGTTGAAATCTCGCAAGTTTCTAATCGTCAACAGAATACTGCAACGATTGACGCCCGCGGAGTGTAAGTATTCTGCTCGTTTTGTCGTACTCTGTGCGTGTGCGGTGTGTATCCGAAAGGGTATATGCTCGGTGCGTAGGAGATGACAAGATGTGCGTTTCTTATGTTGGCGTGGGTTTCGCGTTGCTGATTCTTTTGGCGATAGGCAATGCGAGAGCCTCAATACATGGAGTCGGCAACAAAATCGAACTCCACGCCTTTTTTATGCCTATGTAATAAAATTCTTATACAACAAACTTTTGGTAGCGGAGTTCATGCCAAGCAAAATTATTTTTATATGAAAGAAAAAGTAGTAAAAAGACTGTCTGACCTTGGAGAAAAGGAACAAATCTTTCTCAGAAGAACAGTTTCCGAAGAGTTTGAGAAAAAGGGCAAGTTAGAGAATGTAGAAAAAATCTGCAAGATTCCACACAATGAGGATTTTCATACCTTGTTTGGAAACTATGTAGTTGTGTACAATGATGGTTATGTTGAGGACTTCACTGTTCCTAACTTTGACGCCTTATTGTCTGTCTTACAAAGTCGTTGAATGTGTAAAGTGATTTTTTAAGAGATTGCAAGGTAGCCTCTGGTATTTTTCTCGAAGTTACCTTGCTTTCTTGCAAATGCTCAAAAACTTATGAAAAATAGAATTTTAGCAATATGTATGGCTTTCTTTGCCATCACAACTCTCTATGCAGATAGTTACAGTAATTTTTATGTAAATGATATAGGGTACAGATTTTTAAATTATTATATCACGAAAGGAGATAGCCTATTGCAAGCAGTCGCAGTATCACAATATTTTGGTTATTCTACAAGTGTAAATATTCCAGATACAGTCATTTTTGACGGAATAACTTATCCTGTAAAGGAGATTTGGGGTGATGCTTTTACTGATTGCAGTAATTTGACCTCTATCACTATCCCTAATAGTGTATGGCGTATAGTTTCGGCTTTTAAGGGTTGCAGTGGGCTGACTTCAATCACTATTCCGAGTAGTGTAACGAGTATAGGTAGTGCGGTGTTTGGCGGTTGCAGCAGGCTTGATACTGTGATATGGAATGCGAAAAATTGTACGGTAGAAAGAAAAAGTGGTCAATATTCGCCTTTCTATGTCGAGAATGGGGAAAGTAGTATCAGTTCGTTTATTTTTGGAAATGAGGTGGAGAATGTACCTGATTATCTGTGCTATGGATTGAATAAACTGACCTCGGTTACTATCCCTAATAGTGTGCAGACTATAGGCTATCGTGCTTTTGAGAATTGTAAGTACTTGGAAGAAGTGTCGTTCGGTACGGACATTGAGGAGATTGGCGAAAACGCATTTGCCGGCGATGAGCGTATTTATTCAGTTACTTGCTATGCAGATGTTACACCTACTATTTATAAATCCACTTTCTCCGGAGTGAGCAGCAATGCGGAATTGCATGTATTGGCAAACTTTGTGAAGAAATATAAAGTGAATGAGTATTGGAGTAAGTTTACCATTGTGCCTATTAGTGTGGACAACACCACTAACGGCACACTCACCGTGCGCCCATCTGACACCGATGCAACCTTCACTTGGCCTGCCGACAGCAATGCCGATAGTTATACTCTGACTATTCAGAAAGGTAATGTAGTGTTCTGTAGGTTGATTTTCAACGGCGAGGGACAACTTACGAGTATTGCTTTTGCTCCTGCTCGCGGTGAAGCAAAGCACACTCCTGCCGCATCGCTGAGCGCAGAAGGGTACAAGTTTACGGTTACGGGGTTGGATGAGGCTTCGCATTATACCTATCAAATCGTTGTAAAAGACTGGGAGAACCAAGTGCTGAACACCTACAACGGCGAATTTAATACCAATGGTTACACCACTATAGACGGAACAACGATGCAAGAAAACGGCACTGGTGTACGGAAAGTACTTAGGGACGGACAAGTGTATATCCTGCGTGGCGGGAAGACCTATACTTTGACCGGCACTGAGGTGTTTTGACAGATAGAGTGGGGGCTGCTGAGGCTGTTGAGTGGTATGGAACAGACTGCTGAGATTGGGCGATGTTTGTCGGGCGGTTTTTGAGGCTTGTCGAGAGAGAGAGCAGATAGATAAAATGGTGCAATTTTCTGCCAGAGAGTTAGTTTGGTACGCTTTTTGATTGAGGATAGGTAGTTAACCATTAAATACTTTTTATTATGATTTCCAAGAAGTTAGAAGAGGCTATCAATGCCCAAATCAATGCAGAGATGTGGTCGGCATATCTCTATCTGAGTATGTCTGCTTATTGCCACCGTGCCGGTTATGTAGGTATGGCTAATTGGTTTATGGTGCAGTTCAAAGAG
This sequence comes from uncultured Bacteroidales bacterium, assembly GCA_900542355.1. GTDB lineage: Bacteria > Bacteroidota > Bacteroidia > Bacteroidales > Paludibacteraceae > Colicola. The sequence continues at coordinate 40,748 of UQNE01000014.1, forward strand.
GAGCAAGACCATGCAATGATCTTCTATAACTATCTGCAGAGCCGTGGCGGCGATGTACGCTTGGCAGCGATAGACAAAGTAGAGACCGACTGGGCTAATCCGTTGGCTGTATTTGAGAACACGCTCGCTCATGAGCAGAAAGTAACTTCGCTGATCAACAACCTAATGGATATTGCCGTATCGGAGAAGGACTATGCTGCACAATCGCGCCTGCAATGGTTCATCGATGAGCAGGTAGAGGAAGAGGAGAACGCTACCGACATCATCCAAAAACTCAAACTCTTAGACGGTAACTCGTATGGGATGTATGTGCTCGACCAAGAGTTGGCAGCCCGCACTTATGTGCAAGCCGCTCCGTTGGCCACAGCCGAATAGAATAGCGTTTTGCGCACAATAACTAACAAGGAGGGTGTCTGTTGTTTTAGCAGATGCCCTCTTTTTTTGTCGTTTAGCAGATACTTTTTTTGTGCGTGCGTCGCGGGTTATTTCGTGGTGGGGGCTTTGTAGATGCCGTCGGTTTTGGTTGGCTCTAAGTGGATATTGATGTGGGTGTTGAAGCCGAATCGTTGCTTGAGGCGTTGCTCGATGTGCGTGGCGTGGCGATGTGCGTCGTACAGGCTCATCTCTCCCGGGAAACGCAAGTGCATCTCGATAGCAATGCGGTTACCCAGTCGGCGTGTACAGAGGTGGTGCATCTCGCTCGCTTGGCTGTCTTCTGCCACAATCTGCCGTATCTCTTCTTCGGTTGCTTCGGGCAGGCTCTTCTCGACAAACTCGCCCAAAGCACCGCTAATCAGTTTGCCTGCCGTGAAGATAATCAGAATGCTCACCACGATAGCGGCGATAGGGTCGAGTATGGTCCATTGCTGCCCGAGCAGTATGGCTCCTCCGATACCCAAGCCCGTGCCGATAGACGATAGAGCATCGGAGCGATGGTGCCATGCGTTGGCTTTCACTGCCTCCGATTCGACCTCTTTGCCCACACGCATAGTAATCTGATAAGTGATTTCTTTCAACACAATGCTCACTACGGCTGCCCAAAAAGCAATCATCCCAGGCTGCGGCAGAGTGGCACCGCGGGCGGCTTGCACAATCTTTTCTATCCCTTGCGCTGCCAGCACTCCGCCTACTGCCAATAGGGCAATACCTATCAGGAGCGTTGCGAGAGTCTCGTATTTGCCGTAGCCGTAGGTGTAGTGTCGGTCGGCAGGGCGGTTGCTGATTTTGACAAATATAAGCACCACAATATCGGTCAGAAAATCGGACAACGAGTGCACCGCATCGGCTATCATTGCTGCTGAGCCGCCCAACACACCGGCGATGAACTTAAACACCACCAGCACCGTATTGACTACGCTGCCCAATAGCGTTACACGCAGTATCTTTCGCTCGCGCTGTTTGTCTTGCTCTATCTGTTGTTGAGATATTTCCATACGCTGATAGTTGATTGTGGTAGTAAGTTGTTTTCTGCGCAAAGGTACGGAAAAAGAATAGTTCGTGCAATAGAATGGCAGAAAAAATAACATTATTTTTGTCTCATCGGTATGGCTTTGTATCGTGTATTGCGCTTATGGGGGTCTTCGTTAACGGTTAATAGGTCATTAAACATATAATTATCATGTAATTAGACATATAATTATGCATTGTGCATTCATCATTATGCATTGAATAAAGCATTCCGGATTTGAGGCGGTTGCCCCGAGGTTTTGCAGGACTATTGCGGTGTTTAGATAGGGCTTGGGTACTGTCGGATTACGGTTAGCCTACGGTCGGATTTGCTTAATCACCGCATAATCACCCCTTAATCACCCCTTAATCACCGCATAATCACCGCATAACGACCCGATATCGACTCGGTATGGTCTCGGTATTGACTCAGCGTAGATAAATGCGCAATGCATAAGGGCACTGCTACCAAAATACTGACATCACTTTTGGCAGATGACGCACTTTTGGCAGGACAGAACAACCATACTGACATCTTTGCAGTCGGCTTTACCATTGCAAATACTACGCTATGTGCAGGAAAATCATTTTCCATACGCATGGATAGCACACCTTCTATTTATTTTTGCTTGGGTGTAGGTGCATGGCATAGATTTTGTACTTACCTTATCGCTCTTTCATTTGTGGCTGAATGCAAATTCTTTCGGTCTCAAGTATGCGCAAAGAGAACAAAAACGAGATTAAAAGACAATGATTAAATCGCAATGAAAAGTTGCGATTAGAGATTAAAAGCAAGGCGCATTTCTTGGGACATCTATCCTCCTTGGAGGGTAGCAACGGTTTTCCCATTTTGAAGTAGAGTAAGTGCTAAGCGTGATGAAAAAGGCTGTGTGGTGTATGCTTTTTTGCACTTTGTAGGTATTTTACTATGTAGGCTGCCATAATTTGGCACTATGTAGTAGTACTTTTGCACCGCAAAACAATAATGCAACCAATTAATAAACAATAATTGCTTATGGAAACAAATTCTTTAGAGTCGCTAAATTTGGTTCAACTGCTCGAAAAAGCAGATAGTTTCTTGCGTAAATCTAAGATGCAAGATGATAAGGTGCAAGGTGCAGAACCCTACTTGCAACAGTTGATGCAACGCCTCAACCTTTCGCACGATGAGGCTATGGCTCTCAGTTGCGTTTTCAACCTCAATGACCTTGGAGACATCTCTGCGGTAAATCTGAGCCGATACTTCGATTGCAGACCGTTGCAGGTGATGCAGTTGCGTGGTGCATTGGACAGCCTTTGCGAGAAAGAGTTGCTTTGCTCATTCAAGAGCCGAATGGAAAATGCCACCCACTATATCGTCTCGGAAAAGGTGATTTCGTCGATTATACAAAACAAAATGCCGGAGAAGAAGAACTATAAGGGGCTGTCTGCCGAGGATTGGATTAAAGAACTCGACAGTTTGTTCAGTGCAGCATCTAATAATGAACTTACACAATCGCGACTCGCCAAACATATCTTGGAACTTGTAGAATTGAATCCACAGTTGCAATTAGTAAAGTATGTGAAACAGCTGCAACTCGATGAGGACACTGTGGTCTTCTTGTTGGCAACAATGTGTATGTTTGTATGCGATGGAGATGATGGTGTAATGTCGCACGATGTAGAAGATTTCGTTGATGCAGATGTGCTTAACTGCATCGTGCGCGCCATACGCCGAGGTAACTACCATTTGATAAAGAAGGGTATATTAGAGAATGGTTGTCTGGGAGGACATGCAGACCCCTCTGCTTGGAAACTGACCGACGCGGCAAAGCAGGATTGGTTGAGCGAACTGGAGATTAACTTTGCAGCCGACATCAATGTAGGGCTCAAGATGCCGGACAGCATTGCCGAGAAGCAACTCTATTTCAATCCGGTGGTTACCAAGCAGGTGGAGCAACTCAAATCGCTGCTCATGCCGGAGCGTCTGAGCAAGGTACAAGAGCGATTGGCAAAGCACAACATGCGTCGCGGATTTGCTTGTATCTTCTATGGCGGCCCCGGAACGGGCAAGACCGAGACGGCTTACCAACTGGCCCGCGCTACGGGGCGTGCCGTAATGCAAGTGGATATACCTAATATGCGTAGCAAGTGGGTGGGTGATACGGAAAAGAACATCAAAGCCACTTTCGACCGCTATCGTGACTGCTGCAAGAAAATGCCTGTACAGCCTATCTTGCTATTCAATGAGGCAGACGCTATCCTCGGTAAGCGTAGCGCAGATACCGAACACAGCGTGGAGAAGATGGAGAACGCTATGCAGAACATCATCTTGCAAGAGATGGAGACACTCGACGGCATTATGATTGCTACCACTAACCTGACGGGCAACTTAGACAGTGCTTTCGAGCGACGCTTCCTCTACAAGATAGAGTTCCCGAAACCTACGCCCCAGGAGAGCCGGCATATATGGCATGCGATGTTGCCCGAACTGGCAGACAACGATGCTCTTTCGCTTGCCCAAAAATATAATTTCTCCGGCGGGCAGATAGAGAATATAGCCCGCAAGCAGGTGATACACAATATATTAGATGACATCGAAGGGATAGACATGTCGTCTATACAAGAGGCGTGCGACAACGAACTCATCAACAAGCGACAAGGCAAAGCCATAGGCTTCTGCTAACTGTTTATTTCGGCACAAAGTGGTATAAAACTTGGCATTAGGTTGCATAACCCGTCAAAAGTTTGTACCTTTGTGCCGTAATTATTGCTGCTTTGTTTGTTCCACTTAATCGGTTCGCTTATGCCTAAGCAAAACTCATCTGTATTGTTCAACCGCTATATTTGGTTGGTCGAACTCATCTACTCGGCGGGGCATATCTCGCGTGAGGAAATCGACCGTCGTTGGAGCCGTTCGTCGCTCAACTACGACCACGAGACCCAAATCCCCGAACGCACTTTTCATCGCTACAAGGAGGCGATACAAGAACTATTCCAAATAGACATAGCCTTCAGTAAATCAAGCGGTTACTACATCCGCAATACCTCCGATATTCAGCGCGACCAACTGCGCCAATGGTTGATAAGCACCTTTGCGGCAGAGAACTTGCTGAGCGAATGTACGCAACTGCGCAGCCGTATCGTCTTGGAGGATATTCCTTCCGGAAAGGAGTATCTGACGCCTATCATCGAGGCTATGCGCGATAGTGTCAAGATACAGTTTACCCACCGCAGTTTCTACCGCAATACACCTTCCGAGGTGCTCCTTGCACCCTATTGTGTGCGTATCTTCAGGCAGCGGTGGTATGTGTTAGGCAAGCCTGAGAACTTAGACGACCTTCGTATCTATGCGCTTGACCGTGTGCTGTCGCTGGAGCGCACCGCCGAGTCGTTTGTGATGCCGACCGATTTTGATGCAGAGCGTTACTTTGCCGACCGCTATGGGGTCTATATGGGTAAGCATACGCCCGAACTGGTGCGTATTCGTGTCGATTCCATGCAGTCGTGCTACTTTCGCTCGCTGCCCATACATTCGTCGCAAGAGGAGATAGAGCGGAACGAGGACTACTCGGTCTTCCGGTTCTTTCTGGTGCCCACTTTTGAGTTTAACCAGCAGATACTCTCCTATGGTGCGGCTATCGAGGTGCTGTCCCCTAAGTGGTTGCGCGAGCAGATGAGGCAAGAGTTTATCATGCTCAACAAGATTTATAGCGAAGAGAACGAAGAATAACTTATAGTGTTAAAAAGATACAAAGAATATACCGATGAATGATTTTATAGCAATCGATTTTGAGACCGCCAACGGTTGCCGCTCCAGTGTATGCAGCGTGGGAGTGGTAATGGTGCGCAATGGCGAGATAGCCGATAGTTTCTACTCGCTCATTCGCCCGATGCCCAATTATTACGCCTCGTTCTGCCAAGAGGTGCACGGGTTGTGTGCTGCCGATACCAATGCTGCTTCAGCGTTCCCCGAGGTATGGGAGTGTGTGGAGGAGAAGATACACGAGGTGTACCCCGATACGCCTATCGACCTGCTGCCTTTTGTTGCCCACAACTCTCGCTTTGATGAGGGCTGCCTGCGAGCAGTCTTTGCTACCTACCAACTCAGGTATCCCGAATATATGTTTATGGATACGCTTAGTGCCTCTCGACGCCGTTTTGGTTCTGCGTTGCCCAATCATCAACTCCAGACCGTTGCTGCCGCTTGCGGATACGACCTTACTTGCCACCACCATGCCTTGGCAGACGCTGAAGCCTGCGCACATATAGCCTTGACTATCTTCTAATACACATACAATGAAGAATGCGACCTCCCCCAGCCCCTCCAAGGGAGGGGATGGGCAGAATAGATGGACTAAGGAATCAATCTAGAGATTCTAGGAAATCTAGACATTCTAGACATTCTAGATATTCTAGATATTCTAGGGTATTATGCATTCATCATTATGCATTATGCATTATGCATTGGTCGTTGCTATGAGCAGAAGAATATGATGAGCAGTTGTGCTGCCATGACGCGGAGGAAAGTGGTGAAGGGATAGACGGTGGCATAAGCGACGGAGGCTTGGTCGTTGCGCCCGGAAAGGCTCTCGGCATAGGCCAGTGCGGGTGCTGCCGTCATGGCTCCTGCCAAAAGCCCCATGACTTTGAAATAGTTGATGTGGAGGCCCTGATACGCCACGAATCCGATAATAAGAAGTGGTACCATGGTGATGATAAAGCCATAGAGAATCCACATATATCCTCCCTGCATGATAGTATCGACGAAATGCTCTCCGGCTTCGAGGCCGAGAGCAGCCAAGAAGAGTGTGAGTCCGACTTGGCGGAGCATCATATTGGCACTGGTGGTGGCGAAAGTCACCATGTTATAATAGGGTCCGAATCGCCCGATTAGTAGTGCGACAATGAGTGAGCCACCAGCCAAGCCGAGGCGGAAAGTCTGATTGAGGCCGGGCAATGGGATGGGGAGAATACCGAGCAAGACGCCCATCATAATACCGAAGAAGACGGGCAGGAGGTTAGGAATATCGAGGCGTTTGAGTTCGTTGCCGAAAGTCTCTGCGACGCGTTGTACATCGGCTTTATCGCCGACAACTATGAGTCTGTCGCCTAACTGTAGTACGAGTTCGGGGGTGGCGAGGAGGTCAATACCTGCTCGATTGACTCGTGTGATCGTGGCGTGGTACTGTGAGCGAAGGTTGAACGAGGCAATGCGTTTGCCGTTGCACTCGGGACGCGTAACGGCGATACGGCGTGAGATAAGGTGGTCGGAGTTTTCCTTAGAGGAGAAAGAATAGTTCTTGACGGTGCCCAGGAGTCGGAGGGCATCGAGGTGCTGCTTATCGGTAAGAATGCGAATAATATCTCCGTTGCCGAAAGTGGTCTGTTCGGAAACTAATTCGTCGGTGCCATCGGGTCGGATGACTCGGCTGACAATCATCTTGATAGGGCAAAGCGTCTGCAATCGTGCGATGGTAAGGGTAGTGATTTGAGGGTTATGGAGGGTGATATCAACGCAGACAGGCTTCTCGCTGTCGTCGGCGGTATCGTTCTCGGTTAGGAGTCGTTGTTCCTCTTGCGGCAGTTTGACGCGGAGACAAAGGCGTATCATCTCGAAGGCGAGGATAGTACCGACAATACTGAGGGGGTATGCTACGGCATAGCCTGTAGCCACATTGGGTGAGACATAGCCAAGGACATCGCTGCATGCTTGTTGCACGGCCGCCAAGGCGGGTGTACTAGCCACGGCACCGGACAAGACGCCATCGAGGGTATCCATGCCGAGGGGAGTGAGATAATAGAGTGCGATAGTAGTGAGGCAGCCGAGCAAGACGAACGCCGTGGCGAGGAGATTGAGTTGGAGCCCGCCACGCTTAAAGGGTGAGAAAGAGGGACCGACTTGCAAGCCGATAGAATAGACGAAGAGGATAAGTCCAAAGTCGTTGGCAAAATGTGCGACATCGGGCTTGATATGGATACCCAAAGCCGAGACGGCAATTCCGACAAAGAGCACCCAAGTAACGCCAAGAGAGAAATGACCGATACGCGCTCGCTCACCGAGCCAAAGGCCCAGCGTAATAACCAGCGTCAGCACCAGGATAGATTGGGTGATGGTAGGGGTAAAGAGAAATGATAGGTTCATAGTGTGGGTACTCCATTAAATGGCTCTAACCGGACTCCATTAAAGACCATATAAAAAGGCATTAAAAATTTTCTTTGTCCAGAATGTAGAGACCCTGCTGCGCAGGTTGGTTCTCCGTTAACGGTTAATTGACGATTAAACATATAATTGCCATGTAATTGACCACTAATTATTTCTTGGGAATATAGATGGTCTATATATTCTAGGATTTCTATATGGAATAGGGCATTATGCATTATGAATTATGCATTCTTCATTGATAATGCGTATCATGCGGATGAGGGCTTGGGTGGAGGCACGGTCGGTGATTTGGTCTCGGAGTTTGCCCAAATGGAAACACTCGGCGGTAGTGCCTTGTGGAGTAGCCCATGCCATCCAGACCATACCAACCGGTTTCTCGGGAGAGCCCCCATCAGGGCCTGCGATACCGCTGGTGGCGATAGCATAATCGGTGCCACACAAACGACGAACACCCTCAGCCATCTCCCGAGCCACCTGTTCGCTGACTGCGCCAAAAGTATCCAAATTAGTTTGACTGACGCCTAACACGCTGTGTTTCACACTGTTGCTGTATGCGACGACCGAGCCAAGATAGAAAGCAGAACTGCCCGGGTGCTTATTGAGCAGAGCGGCTAACTTACCACCCGTGCAACTCTCAGCGGTAGCGATGGTCTGCTTGCGGGCTTTGAGCAGTGCGCCGAGATGAACTTCTAAGGGACTGTCATCGGTGGCAATCAAGTAATCACTGACCAAGACAGAGAGTTGTTGCAGTTGCTCATCTATCTCGTCTTGAGTAGCCTCGCCATAAGAACTGAGTCGCAAGCGAATAGTGCCATCTTTAGGGAGGTAGGCTAAGTGTATGTATGGTGGAAGCGCGTTTTCGTATTGCTCAAGGCGTATGGCGAGAGCCGACTCGGAGATACCTGAGACCATGATAGTGCGGTGGATGATATTGGCTGCGGGGTGCAGATAGCGATTGATATAGGGCAAAATCTGCTCATCCATAGCCACTTGCATCTCGTAAGGCACTCCGGGCATAGCGCAGAGCAGTTTATCGGCCTGATGGAACACCATGAGTGGTGCGCTTCCTACTCTATTGGGCAGAATATCAGCCGCTTGCGGTACGAGCCATTGGGTAGCCGTAAGACGATTGAGCACATCGGGTCGCTCGCGATAGAGATTATATATGTGTTCGCGCACGCGCGTATCCTCGACCAGAGTAGTACCAAAATATTCACACATCACATGCTTGGTGATGTCGTCTTTGGTGGGCCCGAGACCGCCTGTAGTCAGCACGATGTCAGCACGCGAGAAAGCCTCGTCAAGAGCCGCGAGGATATGCCGTCGGTCATCGTGGATAGAAGTGATTTGATAGAGGTCGATACCCGCCTCGTTGAGGCGTTGCGCCATCCATGCGGAATTGGTATCGACGACTTGGCCGATGAGCAACTCATCGCCGATAGTGATTATTTCTGCGCGCATTGTTTTTTCCATTCAGTAGCGGTTAAACAAAGTTCGTCATACCAGTCTTGCCCAAAGCGGCGAATGAGAGGTTCTTTAAGAAACCGGTAGATAGGGAGGTGTAGTTTTTTGCCTAATTGGCGTGCGCAATGGCAGACATCCCATCGATGATACTCCAAGCCCACCATATCACCCACTTGCGAAAGGCGAATGGGATAGAGGTGGCAGGAGATAGGCTTTTTGAAGTCGATACGCCCGGCGTTGTAGGCTTTCTCTATCAGGCAATAGCACCAGCCGTTATGGTCGGTGCGGGCAAAGATACAGTCTTTACCATTGACGATAGAAGTAACACGGTCGCCTGTGGGGTCGTTGTAAGCAATGCCTTGCTGCGCCACCACTGCGCGTGCTTCCTTAGTCATATCGGGCAATAGGAGCGGCAGAATCTCGTTGATTTTCTGCTCTTCGAGAGCGTCGATAGGTGCGCCGGCATCGCCTTCTATACAGCAACACCCACGGCAAGTATCAAGGTCGCAGCAGAACTCTTTCTCTAAGATGTCGAGACTAACCAGTGTATTTTGTATCAAAAACATCTCTAACCTCCCAAACTATTATTTGGTAGAACCTTTTCCGTTTTTGGGGTATTTTGTAGAATCCTCCGTTTTAGGGCTGCAAAATTACTGCTTTTTTCTCGAATATGCAAGCCGAAAGCCTATTTGCTGGGCTTCTCCGTCAATGAGGGGGGGAGAAAAGTCCTCCGTTAACGATTAATTGACGATTAAACATATAATTACCATTGGTTTTTCAACATGTAATTATCATGTAATTAGACATGTAATTGTTTGTCGTGGTTCTCCATATAGTTCGTTAAAAAGCCATATAAAACTGCGTATTTATTCTCCGTTAATTGCAATCAATAGACAATTAATTCTCTGTATTTCTTCTATGTTTCTTCATTAAGTTCGTTAAACCTGCCCTTGCATAGCCCTCTCCCTTAGAGGGCTTGGGGAAATTTATGGCGACTTATGTTGCCTAATGCTCTTGCAAAATAAAATAATTTGTAGGAAAATTCAAAAATACTTGCACAGGTTGTAAAAATGCAGTAACTTCGCACCCAATAAGATGATTTTATGTTTTGTGAGGTCATCTTATGGAGCCCGCCGAATGCTATGAATATGGAGTGTGCCACTTTTTGAAGGAGTTCTCCGAAGTATCAAAGTGGTTCGCTTATGTTTATGGAGAGTTAGGCTGGGTTCAAGACATATTGAAAGAGCGTTTATTGACGCTTGTTTTGCGTTTCAGAACTTCGCAACTTTTGAATCATAACAGATAGCAAAACAATGCAACAATGAATGTCTATGGGTGGTATATGTACTACTCCTTTTGCTGTTGAGTATGGCGCATGGTGTCGCTATTTGTGTGCATATTCGGTAGGAGAAGGGTAGAGTGATATACTTCGGCGTGGACTTCGGTTGCTGTTTATTATCTGTGGCAATGCGAAGGCCTTGAAGCGTAAACGGCAAAAGAATGTTTACGCTTTTTTTGTGTCTATAAGTGTAGCCTGTATGCACTAAATCAAGCCAATGTGTAATGTGTTGTATAATTGCATTCGTTTAGCACATACAGCATTCGCCTAATTGCCACCCATAGCAGTATCATGGGCAAGATACTGCTCAACAACAAACTAACAAACAATTTTATTTCACTACGACCGCCCATCGCATAGAAGTTGCGCCCGACACGAATTAGGGAGAAAATTATGAAAAAAACTTATGAACAAGAACAAAGAGAAAAGCGAATTGACAGTATTCAGAAGGAAAGTTCGGTAGTCGATTGGTTGACTGATGGTTTAGAATTGGCTAACGAAAAAGATTACAAATTGGTCATTGACCCAATCAGTAAGAAATGTACATTGTATTCTACCAATCCTAATGCCAATATAGATGGTGCAGATCTCATTGGAGAAATAGTGTTAGCACTAGCAGAACTGGAAGATTTGGCACAACATGGCTGTGTAATTTTATACAAACAGAACGATGCACCGGTAACACTGTGCAATACAAAACTACAAAATTGTTCTAGTCAGTTCTTGATTGAAGAAGAAACACTATATAAATACATTAATTACCATATTGTCGCTACAGAAAAATTAGATCAATATAAATCGCATGGATATATGTATCTTGATAATTATATTGCTTCCGAAAATCTAAAGACCGCTAAAGACACTTTAGTTACAACTAATAAGGCTCTTTATTGTGCTATAGTAACTATGATCATCTCTATTGTTAGTATGATCTTGTCTATTTGCCTTAGATAAATATATCATTTTTGTCTTATGAAACCAAGATTATTTTGCCTATGGCTGCTGTTATTGGCAGCCGTAGGCTTGTCCGCTTACGATTTTAAGTATGGAGATTTGTACTACAACATCACAAGCGACAGCACGGTAGAAGTAACATATCAAGTCTATGATTCTGATAATAATTATGTAGGATTTATCTCTGCTAACATCCCTGCTTCTATCGAATATGCAGGAAAGAACTACAATGTAACGAGTATTGGAAGTGATGCATTCTTATTGTGCCGCAGCTTGACTTCAATTACTATCCCGAATAGCGTAACGAGCATTGGACAACAAGCATTCTGTGTTACCGGTCTGACCTCAATTACTATCCCGAATAGCGTAACGAGCTTTGGAGAAAATGTATTCGGTGGTTGCAGCGGTCTGACCTCAATCATTGTTGAAAATGAAAATCCAAAATACGATAGCCGTAATAATTGCAATGCGATTATAGAATCTGCTTCAAATACGCTTATTGCAGGCTGCAAAACGACCACCATCCCCAACAGCGTAACGAGCATTGGAGATTTGGCATTCTCCGGTTGCAGTGGTCTGAGCTCAGTCACTATTGGAAATAGTGTAACGAGCATTGGAGATTGGGCATTCTTCGGTTGCAGTGGTCTGAGCTCAATCACTATCCCGAATAGTGTAACAAGCATTGGAGATGGTGCATTCCAAGGTTGCAGCGGTTTGACCTCAATCACTATCCCGAATAGTGTAACAAGCATTGGAGATAGGGCATTCTCTGATTGCAGCGGTCTGACCTCAATCATTGTTGAAAATGAAAATCTAAAATACGATAGCCGTAATAATTGCAATGCGATTATAGAAACTGCTACTAGCACATTGATTGCAGGATGTCAGAATACAATTATTCCCAACAGTGTAACGAGCATTGGCGGTTATGCATTCCAAGGTTGTCGTGGTCTGACTTCAATTACTATTGGCAATAGCGTAACGAGCATTGGAAAATATGCATTCTCGGGTTGCAGCGGTCTGACCTCTGTAGTATGGAATGCTGCAAATTACCCCGATTGTCAGAATGGTATTACACCATTCTATGATTTGCGTCTACAGATAACCTCGTTTGTTTTTGGTGATAGTGTAGAGCATATTCCGACATACCTATGTTTTGGAATGAGCGTTCTGACCTCAATTACTATCCCCAACAGCGTAACGAGCATTGGAGAATATGCATTCTATAATGCATATAGCATCGTATATTCAGGAACAGCAACGGGTGCACCTTGGGGCGCACGAAGTATGAATGGTTATACAGATGGTTTCTTGGTCTATTCGGATGCCACCAAGACCAGTCTATTAGCTTGCAGTTGTGCTGCTAAAGGAACAATCACTATCCCCAATAGCGTAACGAGCATTGGAGATTATGCATTCTTAGGTTGTGCTAGTCTGACCTCAATCACTATCCCGAATAGCGTAACGAGCATTGGAGACTATGCATTCTCAGGTTGCAGCGGTCTGACCTCAGTCACCATTCCCAATAGCGTAACGAGCATTAGAGACTATGCATTCTCAGGTTGCAGTGGTCTGACCTCAATCACCATTCCTAACAGTGTAACGAGCATTGGAGAGTATGCATTCAGAGGTTGCAGTGGTCTGACCTCAATCACCATTCCCAATAGCGTAACGAGCATTGGAGACGATGCATTCTGTGGCTGCAGTGGTCTTATCTCGATCACTATCCCCAACAGTGTAACGAGCATTGGCGGTTCTGCATTCTCAGGTTGCAGTGGTCTGACCTCAATCACCATTCCCAACAGCGTAACGAGCATTGGAGACTATGCATTCTATGGCTGCAGTGGTCTAACCTCAATCACTTTTTTAGGTCGCCTACCATCGCACATTGGAAATTGGGCATTTGGTTATGAGAATTGCAATATACATAAGTTAGTTTGTAAGAGTTATGAGATGAAATTAACAGACTTGACAGACCTCCCATTCATAAAAACATTAGATACCATTGTAATGCCGGCTAATGGCTTTGATGTTAGTGAGGAGTCTTGGGCTACATTGCCTAAATATCTCAAATATGCCCAACTCACAAGCGGAGAGATGACGGATAATGCGTTTGCTGTACTCAATCGCTCTTACAAGACCTTGCAGACATTAGACATCCAAGCCGTAAGCAATACGAGCATCGCCGATGAGGCATTCAAGGGTTGCTACAACTTGCGTACTCTGCTCTTGCCCTCTCAACTGACTAAGATTCCTTATATGGCGGTAGCAGACTGCAAGTCGCTGCAAGAAATCACTATCCCTGCTACAGTGGAGGAAATCGACAATAGTGCTTTTGAGAACTGTCGCAGTATCCAAACCATCACTTTTGCGGGCGCAGACGCACTGCAGGGCATCGCTCAGTATGCTCCTGCTTCGGGATGTGCACTGCATCGTATCGGCAACTGGGCGTTCTATAACTGCCACGAGTTGCAACACCTCACTATCCCCGAGGGCGTTACCGAGATAGGTGATGCTGCCTTCTACGGCTGCACCTACCTGCAAGACCTCACGCTGCCCGCCAGCGTAGAGCAGATAGGCGACAACTGCTTTGCGCTATGCAGTAAGTTACAGAAAATCACTGTCCTTTCTACCACTCCGCCTGCTATAGCAGCCAAGACATTCTACGATGTCAATCGTGCTATTCCTGTCTATGTACCTGCCGAGTCGGTAGCCGACTACCAAGGCGATACCTATTGGAAGGAGTTTAATATCCAAGCCGACACTACGCCTATCGACCATACGCAAGCCGACGGAACAGCCTCTGCCACACCGCACAAGGTCGTGCGCGATGGGCAAGTGCTGATTATCCGTGGCGACAAGACCTATACCGCCACGGGTATAGAGGTGAGATAATGGATACTCCATTGATTGCCCTATCGTTTCCGTAGACAATCAAGAACCACAAAAAAACGACTGCTCAAACGATGTTTTGAGTAGTCGTTTTTTGTATGTCTAATCACCGTCCAATTGTTACTCCAACCACTTATGTGCCATTCTTAGGAATATCAATCTCTTTATAGTGGCGGTCTTTAAATGGCTCTTTGACGAACTATGGAGTTTCGTCAGAGCAATTAACGAACAATTATATGGTAATGAATGTTGCCTAAATTCGCTATTTATCGGAGTTTTCGTGCTCTATTAGGGCATCGATTTTTTTGTTCAGTTCATCTACTTTCTTCTCCAAGTCTTGGTTGTTGTCGCTTACCATTGCGTCCACAAAGATTGAGTTTACCAACGACAACCCGATGATACTGCATAGCACCAACAGTATGCTGAAGTACAGCCGTACCCAACGCGCGGTAACGATTGTGGACCCCTCTGCAATGGTGTCCGGTATCTCGTTCCACCCCTCACCCGTACAGATTCTGAATATCGAGTAGATACTGTCTATCGGTGTCGCAAAATACTCCGGAGCCGAATCTCTAAACAGCGCGCATGACACCAATGCCACGATTACGATAAGCACTAAGAAACCCGCAAACACACCATAACTATCTCGCATTGCCTTGCTGAAGTTCTTGGCAATTGTAGAGAAGTTGGGGAATATATGGATAATACGAAAGAAGCGCAACACACGCAGCAGCCTCAACACTAGCAGTACGGACAAGTTGCCCAACACACCGGCAGGCACAAAGAAAGCCACCACTGACGGTAGCGACAGTATCACCAATGTGCCGTCCAGGCAGTTCCAACTATCGTGCCAATAGCCCTGTATGCCATACACGCTCTGCTTTACCCCCATCTCTATGATAAAGATTATGGTGCAAACCAAGTCTGCTATCTGTAGCCATAGGTAGTTACAACCGCTCTCTTGCGCAAAGATTATTGCCGCATTTAGGATAATCACACTCAAGATAAAGTGCTCATTCTGAAAGATTTTCTTAAGTATCCGCATACCCTTTGGGTGTTTTATTTCTTGGTAAGTAGTGATTGTATCTCTTTGGCGTCGGAGCGTTTGAATCCGTTTGCAGTAGTTATCTGTCCGCCGTTGGTCTCTATCACGATGTCTGCAAACAGCATACCCGCATTGACCGTTACGCTGCCGATGTTGGCACGAAGTATTACAGTTGTCTCATACCCGACTAAATGCGATTTGTAGAAGGTTACTTTCTCGTCATCTATCTCCAGTTTGTCCGGAAAGACCGTATTGCCGCTCGTTAGGCGACTGGCTGCAAAAGTGTGTGTCATATTTTTTTTGTTTTTTATTTATTCAATTATGGATTGCTTATCCTTTGTCGTTGCAAAGTTATGAAAATTCTCCGACTTACACAAATAAAACTCGATAAAATATAGGGCAAATGCACCAAAAGACTTCCCCAAGCACCTCCACATAGGAGGGGATGTTGCACAGCGAAACAAGAGAGAAACATATAATTACCATATAATTAAACATGTAATTATGCATTGTATAAGTTCTCAGTTAAAGGCCATATAAAACCATATAGCGGTTTTGGTTCTCCGTTAACGATTAATTGACGATTAAACATATAATTACCATATAATTAGACATATAATTATGCATTCATCATTCGTTAAAACAGGTTGTGCACTTAGCAGGGCATATAACACGATGGGCAGTATTGGCGGACTATTGGGGACTATTGGCGTACTTAGATTACGGATAGTCGTACCCGAATTACGCTATTTAATATAAGGAGTTGCAGGGATAGTTTTTTTGTCGTAATTTTGCAGCAGAAAACAACTTATAATTCGTAATTCTTAATTCATAATTAGAAATATGGTACTGGAAAAAATCAATGGTCCTCAGGACATCAAGCAACTCAACCGCGAGGAGTTGCATACGCTGGCAGATGAGACACGCCACTATCTGCTGCAGAAAGTGAGCGAACACGGTGGGCATATCGGTCCGAACCTCGGTATGGTGGAGGCGACTGTGGCTTTGCACTATGTGTTCAACTCGCCCGAAGACAAAATCGTCTTCGATGTGTCGCACCAGAGTTACCCACATAAGATTCTGACAGGGCGTAAGGAGGCGTTTATGGACGCAGCGCACTACGATGATGTGTCGGGCTACAGCGAACCTACCGAGAGCGCACACGACCACTTCGTTATCGGGCATACCTCGACGAGCGTCAGCCTGGCATGCGGTTTGGCAAAAGCCCGCGACCTGCAGGGTGGCAAAGAGAACGTGATTGCCGTGATTGGGGATGGTTCGCTCAGTGGCGGCGAGGCATTGGAGGGACTTGATGTAGCCGGCTCTGAACTGCAAAGCAACTTCATTGTTATTGTGAACGACAACCAGATGTCGATTGCCGAGAACCACGGCGGAATCTACAAGAACCTGCTTTTGCTCCGCGAGACCAAGGGGCAGGCAGAGTGCAACCTCTTCCGTGCCATGGGCTTGGACTATATCTATGTGGACGAAGGTAATAATGTGGACGCACTGATAGAGGCATTCGCTCGTGTGAAAGACATCGACCACCCCATCGTGGTGCATATCAATACGCTGAAAGGCAAGGGCTTATCGTTTGCCGAGCAGGACAAAGAGAGTTGGCACTGGGGCATGCCTTTCGACCTGAAGACAGGCAAGAGCAAGTTCGTTTCGCAGGCAGAGGACTATGCGCCGCTCACTGCTGAACATCTGCTGTCGCTTATGCCTACGCACCCCGAGTTGTTCGCTATCACCTCGGGTACGCCTACGGTCTTCGGCTTCACCAAGGACCGTCGTGAGCGTGCCGGTAAGCAGTTTGTAGATGTCGGAATAGCCGAGGAAACCGCAGTGGCACTGGCTTCGGGTGCAGCCAAACGCGGTGCCAAACCCGTGTGGGGCGTGTATAGCACCTTTATCCAACGCACCTACGACCAGTTGCAGCAAGACCTCTGTATCAACGACAATCCCGCTGTGTTGCTTGTCTTTTGGGGCGGTATCGAGAGCATGAACGATGTAACGCACACTTGCTTCTACGACATCCCGCTACTGATGAACATACCCAACCTGATTTACTTGGCACCTACCTGCCGTGAGGAGTATTTTGCCATGCTCGATTGGTCGCTTGCTTACCGTGAGCACCCTGTGGCTATCCGTGTGCCGGTGAATGGTGTGCAGTCGCGCAAGGGCGTGCAGACGCAAGATGTCGATTGGTCGAAGCCAACCTACGAGGTGGCTCACCGTGGCAACCGTGTGGCTATTCTTGCATTGGGTGCTTACTTCCAACTCGGTGATAACCTGTGCAATGCATTGTTTGGTGAGGGCATCGATGCCACACTCATCAACCCGCGCTTGATTACTGCTTTGGACATCGATACGCTGGAGTCGCTCAAAGCCGACCACTCGTTGGTCATCACCTTAGAGGACGGACAGATTGACGGCGGTTGGGGCGAGAAAATTGCCCGCTACTACGGCGACAGTGCGATGCGTGTATTGGTGCGTGGTGAGCGCAAACAGTTTGAGGACCGCTACCATATCCCCGAACTGCTCGCCGCTAACCGCCTCACCGTTCCCCAACTCACTGAGGACATCCTCAGTGCGCTGCGCTAAAGTTTACAGAAATAAGCATAGAAACAATATGCTGAGAATCGCATAAACAACGATGAGTAAGGAGCGTAAGAGAAGGCATTTGTCTTTATTCTTGCCTCCTTGCTCCAGACTCATAAAACAAAAACATAATGAAAGTACTGATTATTACTACCAGTTTGCGTGCAAGGAGCAACTCCGATGCGTTGGCAGAGGCGTTTGCACGCGGTGCCGAAGAGGCCGGCAACGAGGTGGAGACTATCTCGCTGCGCGGAAAAGACCTGCGTTTCTGTCGCGGGTGCCTCAGTTGCCTCAAGACCTTGCGGTGCGTGATTAAGGACGACGCTCCCGCTATCGTGGAGAAGATGCACGATGCAGACGCTATCGTCTTCGCCACGCCTATCTACTACTACGAGATGAGCGGGCAGATGAAGACGCTACTCGACCGTGCCAACCCGCTCTATGCATCGGATTATCACTTCCGCGACATCTATTTGCTGACCACGGCTGCAGAGGACGAGGAGCAGACGCCCGAAGGTGCAGAGCACGGCTTGAACGGCTGGATAGCATGCTTCGAGAATACTCGCTTGGCAGGCACAGTCTTTGCCGGTGGCGTAAACGACATGGGTGAGATAGCCGGCCACCCCGCCATCCAAACCGCCTACAATATGGGCAAACAGGTAAGATAAGGGATAACGAAATGACTAATGCTATAGGAACTCTATAGAAACTCCAAAGGATTAACTAAATAAAAGTCTGCCCGATAGATGATGTCGGGCAGACTCTCTTTATTCTTAATCAATCATTAAAAGAATAGTGGAGCCGAACTTTCTGATGACCGATTCCGGTAGAATTATGGTTCGCCATCCATAGTGGCAAACCAATTAGAACGGAGGAGTTTGTCGGACAAAATATAGGCTTCATTTTCTTCTATCGGGCGATGTTGTTGTGCTACAGGATCCAATAAATTGATGCCAAACCCTTTCCAATAGTATTCCTCACAACCGATAAGATGTAGAATAGTAGGATAAATGTCCATTTGATATGTAACCTCATCTACAACCGTATGTTGCTCTATATTAGGCGAATAGGCAATAAATGTGGTATAAGCCTCTTCGGGATGATAAGTCGGAGCATTCGCAGTGCAGTAATCTTGGAATTGACCGCGCTGGTCTGTATTGAAAATGATATGGTCGCCCATAAAACAGATAGTGCTATTTCGCAGCATCGAATCGGTATCTATTTTGGACAAAAATGCACCCCAACAAGAGTCGGTATAGTGCATGGAATTCAAGTAGTTAGCCATACTCGTAGGCATACCTTGGGGCAAAACGGCAGGTGCAGCCTTCGAGTCCACCAAGAATGGCGTATGCGTAGCAATAGTGATTGCCAAAGTATATGCGTACCTATCATAAATTGTATCTAACACATTGAAAGTCAGAGAATCAAAATTATATGGATTAACAAATGCCGTATCAATATGATAGGCTTTATTCATATATGCTTGATTCCAAGTACCTAAATTGCCGGGCTGAATCATTGCCGTACCAGTGTAAAGGTCGCTAAGTGACGGATAAGTGTTGGTTGGGAAACGATTGCAAGCAGCACCTTGCGCAGCAGGCAATAAGCCTGTATTGCAAATCATTTGCCCATCGCCGGAATTTCCTCCCTTGGTCTGACTGGTAATGCGTGTTGCCCTTAGAATTTGGTTGCTATGCGTATCCATAAAACGACACAAATTAGGTGTTATTTCTGGGCGAACTGCCCAAGTCTCAAGGCTCTCCACAAGAATGATAATCAATGGATTAGTTGGAGTTGGCTTTATCTGTGGTGTGTTAATCAACTGCTGCATTGTTTGGTTTTCTTCGATAGATAAAGTACATTTTGGCTCAAACGGCATCTCTATCAACTGCTTCATATCTAATGCGAAAGCATGCAGTACCGATGTTTTTTGTATATACTCTATATTGACATTCCAACCACAAATATGCTGAACAAAATAGGCTCGAATATGGGAGTAAAAGAACTGTTTATCGTTCGGATATACATTTCTATTCACCACATTTGCACTAACAATATTAGCAATTGCCCATAAACAGAGCGCAATACCCGTATAGGCGATATTTCTTTTCCTATTATCAAAGAAGAAAACGCCCAAAATTAGTAGCAGTGTCGGGATAAGGAGAACAAGAAAACTCCACTCGAAATACATAACCACGCTACCCCAAAAGCCGTGCAAATTGCCTACCAAAAAGAAAGAATACGCATCAATAAAAATGCGCGTGGAGCGGAAATATATCAGTTCTGCAATAATCCAAACATTCGTAAGCAGCGAAACATAAATCGTCCAATACTTCCGTTTGAAGACAAATACGAAACAACTGATTATCAGCGAAATGGAAATCTTTGGCAAATAGAAAGCCCAAAAGCGCAATGGATTTTTCCATAGTGAAGAAATGAGTACACTATGAAAAGCAAACCAATGGAATAATACACATTGAACAAATAGTGAAAACGCAAATATCAAAAACAAATAGACATTTGCATACTTTGATGTTCTGCACTGATGCAGCAAGGCGAGAAATTGTTCCTTCATACCATTTTTGTTGTTTTACATTCTTTTTCGATAAGTAAGCACACAAAAAAAGCGTGGAAATCGACTATTGCCGTTCCACGAGTAGAGGTCTTCGCATTACCATTTTTCCTGAAAGCGGCAACGCGAAACCCACGCTGTATGAGAGTACAATTCATCTACCTACAACACCACAAGATACAACTTACGAAAATGTGTGCAAACACATTTCAAGATGTATAATGCGGATAGGAGATAAGTATGAACTTATAAAAACTCACACCTCGAAGGCGTCCATCGTTGCTTGCTCTGAGGAAAAAGTTGAAAGTTGCGAAGTTTCTACTCGTCAGAAGCAGCGTCAATAAACGCTTTTAATATGTCTTTGGCAAAGCCTGTACGACTTTACCGCCTACAAAGGTACTGCTTTTCTTTCATTTATGCAATAGATTATCTTGCTTTTATTACAATTAAAATTAAACAAAAATGGTTGCTTAACAAGTCCTCATTCCTCTGAGGATTGAATATCCGAAAAATACTCACAAAAGAACACAAATAAAAAAGAGCATCTACAACTTGGCAGACACCCTTAGAAATACAAACGATAAAGGAATTTATGCGCGAAAGAATAGAAACAGTATCATTCTCAATAATCTGTTTGATTTTTCCAACTATTCTTTTATTGCCAATTGTCCCGAAATTTTATTTTGTTAGTAAAATGTAGATATAAGTAACAAAATGCTATTCTGTAATATATGCCTTAGATCTCGGTAAGGTCTCGGCGAAGTCTCGGTAAATACTCGGCAAAGTCTAAATAGCAAAAAGACAGCAAAAACATTGTTCTCCGTTAATTGCGGTTAATTGACCATTAATTGCTATGTGTCTCTATATGTCTTTTCTTCTCTGTGTCTTTCTCTGTATTATGATGTGTTTTATTGGTGTTTTTGGGCGCAGCGGGGGCATTCGCCTTTAATGACGAATGAGATAGAGTGGGGGACAAAGCCTTCCGGCAAGTGTATCTCAGGGAGGGAAGTATCTTCTAAGCAGAACGATCGTTGGCAAGTTTCGCAATAGAAATGGAGGTGGCCGTCGCTGTGGTTGCATTCGCCATCGTGGTGGTGGCACAGTTCGTAGTGGATGATGCCTCTACCATCCTCAAAGGCATGCACCACATCGTGCTCAGCAAAGAGGGTCAGCACACGGAAGATACTCGACTTATCCAAGTTGAGCATCTCATTCTCAAGGTCTCGGAGGCTTACGGGGCGATTGAGTTGCGCCAATGTGCTATAGACCAATATGCGGTTGATAGTCGGTTTGACGCCCTTATGCTCCAAGTGGTGTATGACAGATTGTGTATCCATTTCTCTCGATGAATAGGATGGTGATGAGGTATTGATATAGGTAGGTTTTCAATACTAATCACCGATTGGTCAGTATTTGGAGGTTCGGTGATGAGGTATTGATATAGATAGGTTTATGATACTAATCACCGATTGGTCAGTATTCGTTGGTTCGGTGATGAGGTATTGTAGAAGCATTTTTTTAGCAATAGAGCGTTGCTCAAAAAGGGCAACGCTCTATTTGTATCAGAGAGGTAATTATCCTAAGAAGGTAAGCAGGATACCTGCAGCCACTGCGGAACCAATCACACCTGCCACATTCGGACCCATAGCATGCATGAGCAGGAAATTGCTCGGGTCGGCTTTCTGTCCTTCCATCTGGCTCACACGCGCAGCCATAGGCACGGCACTCACACCGGCAGAACCGATAAGCGGGTTGATTTTGTCTTTGGAGAAGAGGTTCATCAACTTAGCAAACAGCACACCGCCGGCAGTAGCCAAACTGAAAGCAACGATACCCATACAGAGAATGAGCAGTGTCTTCACATTGAGGAAGGTGGCACCCGTAGCGGTTGCACCTACCGACAAGCCGAGGAAGATAACCACGATATTCATCAACTCGTTTTGAGCGGTCTTGCTCAAGCGGTCCACTACGCCACACTCTTTCATCAAGTTACCGAGCATCAAGCAGCCGATGAGCGGTGCTGCATCGGGCAATACCAATGCTACGATAGCGGTGATGACAATCGGGAAAACGATTTTCTCGGTCTTGCTTACTGAGCGGAGTTGTTTCATCTTGATAGCGCGCTCTTTCTTGGTGGTCAGTGCACGCATAATAGGCGGTTGGATAACGGGAACCAAAGCCATATACGAATAAGCCGCAATGGCGATAGGACCGAGCAACTGCGGAGCCAACTTACTGGTCAAGAAGATAGATGTAGGTCCGTCTGCACCACCGATGATACCGATAGAACCTGCCTCTGCAGGCGTAAAGCCGAGAGCATTGGCACAGAGGAAAGTAACGAAGATACCAATCTGCGCTGCAGCACCCAAGATGAGTGATTTTGGGTTAGCAATCAGCGGTCCGAAATCGGTCATAGCACCAACACCGATGAAAATCAGACAGGGATAGAGTCCGGCTTTTACACCGATGTACAGCACATCGAGTAGTCCGGCATCCTTCAGGATAGCACCATAACTATGATATGCGGGGCTGTTGGCATCGAGGAAGGCTTCCCACAACTCGGGGTGGTACATATTGGCACCGGGCAGGTTGGTGAGCAACATACCGAAGGCGATAGGCATAAGCAACAGCGGTTCGTATTGCTTCTTGATAGCCAAATACAACAGGAAGAACGATACGAAAAGCATTACCAACTGCTGCCAATCGATGTTCATAAAACCCATTGTTTGGAAAAATGCTAATATATCAGTCCACATAGCGGTAGCATTTATCCGAGTACAACAAGCAGGTCATCCTGCATCACATTTTGTCCTGCGGCAACGGCAATTTTGGTAACTGTTCCATCGCACTCAGCAAGCACTTGGTTCTCCATCTTCATCGATTCGAGTGTAAGAAGAAGGTCGCCTTTCTTCACGGCTTGTCCTTCGCTCACTGCTACTTTGATGATAGAGCCGGGTAGGGGAGAAACTACTTTCTTTCCGCCTGCGGGTATCTCTGCAGCCTTAGGTGCAGCGGGCGCAGGTGCCGGCGTAGCCTTCGGTGCAGGTGTTGCTTTGGGAGCAACGGGTGCGGGCGCAGGCGCAGCAGCCACGGCTACCGTCTCAATTTCTACGAGTTTATCGTCCTGCATTACATTCTTGCCTGGCTCTACGAATACGGCTTTCACTGTACCGTCGTACTCGCTAGTAACCTGGTTCTCCATCTTCATCGACTCCATAGTGAGCAAGAGGTCGCCTTTCTTAACGGCTTGCCCCGGAGCGGCAACTACCTTAACGATACTGCCGGGGAGCGGGCTCTTGACTACCACACTGCCGGCGGGTTGCGCAGCGCGAGGTGCAGAAGCCACAGTGGCTCTAGAGGCTGCCGGTTTGATAGAAGTAGCATTCTTCATTTGGTCGATAGCCACATGGAAGACGGTACCGTTGACGGTTACTTCGGCTACATTTTCCTCTATCTCGTTGACGGTCGTTTCGTATTTGCGACCATCAATAGTAAATTGAAATGATTTCATTGTTGTTTATCTATGCAGATTATTCATACCATACATCTTGTTGTTCCATTGTGTACGGTGGGGTTGAACGATAGTTTTGGTGCATTCCTCATCATGCACACCATTATAATACAGGTGCAGAGCCAACGCGATGGCAGCCGTGCTGTCGGCTGTAAGGGTGATATGCTCTTTGTCCTCTTTTTGGGTGTGTGCTACGGTCTGCGAGTGCTGTGCCTCTAGTTGTTTCTTGGGCTTAACGCGAGGTTGCATTATCCAGCCCATCAGTTTGAGTACAAACACGAACACAATCAGCAGAAGCAACACCAAGAGAAAACCTACTCCTGTAATCATCCAAGTGGATGCGGTAACTTCAAGCAAAATCATATTACAATGGGATATTTGAGTGCTTCTTGAGAGGGTTGGTCAGACGCTTGGTCTGCAGGTTCTCGAAGGCGTGGATAATACGCTTACGAGTATTGCGCGGCTCGATGATGTCGTCGATATAGCCGCGGTTAGCAGCCTGATAGGGACTAGCAAAGAGTTCGCGATATTCAGCCTCTTTCTCAGCAATGAATTTCTTTTTCTCTTCGGGGTCTTCGATAGCCTTGATAGCCTTGGCTTGGAGTACGCCCACTGCACCGCTTGCACCCATAACGGCAATCTCCGCATTAGGCCAAGCATAGCATACATCGCCACGCAACTGCTTGCAACTCATAACGATATGGCTTCCGCCATAAGACTTACGAATAGTGATAGTTACCTTAGGTACAGTGGCTTCGCCGTAAGCGAACATCAGTTTTGCTCCGTGGTCGATGATACCTGCATACTCTTGTCCTGTACCGCACAAGAAGCCCGGAACATCTACCAAGGTAAGAATTTGGATATTGAAAGCATCGCAGAAACGCACGAAGCGTGCTGCCTTACGGCTGGCATCGCAGTCGAGCACACCAGCGATATAGTTAGGCTGGTTGGCAATGATACCCGTAGAACGGCCATTGAAACGCGCAAAACCGCAGATGATGTTCTTAGCATAGTCTTTCTGCACCTCCATAAAGTCGCCATTATCCACGATGAGGTTGATGATGTCCTTCATGTTGTAGGGCTTGTTGGGGTCGTTCGGAACAATCTCGTTCAGGCTCTCTTCAACACGCATCGGGTCGTCGGTGCATTTAACCAACGGTGCCTCTTCCATATTGTTTTGCGGGATGAAACTAACCAAGCGGCGTACTTCTTGCAGCGCCTCTTCTTCGGTGGCGGCCACAAAGTGGGTAACACCCGATTTGGTAGCATGTACATGCGCACCACCAAGGTCTTCTACGCTTACATCCTCACCGGTAACCGATTTGACTACCTTCGGACCGGTGATGAACATATACGAGTTCTGCTCGGTCATCATGATAAAGTCGGTCAGCGCAGGGCTGTAAACGGCACCACCTGCGCAGGGGCCAAAGATGACGCTTATCTGAGGTACCACACCGCTGGCAAGGATGTTACGCTCGAAGATCTCTGCGTAGCCTGCCAAGGCGCAAGCACCCTCTTGGATACGCGCACCGCCCGAGTCGTTAAGACCGATGATAGGCGCACCCAGTTTCATGGCTTGGTCCATCACATTGCAGATTTTCTGTGCCATGGTCTCGCTGAGCGAACCGCCGATGACGGTAGCATCTTGTGCGAAGACGAATACCAGACGGCCGTCAATCGTTCCGCTACCTACTGCTACGCCATCACCCAAGAAGACTTTCTTCTCCATGCCGAAGTCGTGGCAACGGTGGGTAAGGAACATGTTTACCTCCTCAAACGAACCTTCATCGAGAAGCATATTGATACGCTCACGAGCGGTGTAACTGCCCTTGGCGTGATGTTTTTCTACTGCTGCTTCGCCGCCGCCTGCTTGTGCTTTGGCGCGGTTATCAATCAGTTTTTGCAATTTATCGTTATCCATATTTGTAAAGTAAATGTTTGTGACTTCGTGTTTTGCACTTCGTGTTTGTGACTTCGTGTTTTGCACTTCGTGTTGGTTTGTTGTTTTGTTACTTTGTGTTCTTTGGGTGTTCCATAAGAAACTTGATAAGTGAACTGATCTTGATGGCTATATGCGTGCATTGGTTTCGCAAGAGTATGCATTCTTCAGGATGGATGTACGCTAAATCTTCAGCAGTATATAGCATACTTTTTACCTCAGTAGAAGAACCCATTGCTATTCCCAAGAAATGAATGAACATTGCATTATCTTTGGCGTATTTGCTGCGCTCAAAACCTTCAGCAATGTTGTTCATCACAGATATGGCAGCGCATTGTATTTGGTCGCGAAATCCGAAATCCTTGTTGTCTTGCAAAAGCGAATAAACTTTGGTTACAAGTTCCCTCGCCAACTGCCAAACAATAAGTTCTTCAAAATTACAAATCATCTCACTCACAAACTAACTAACACGCAGTTCTTAACACGCAGTTATTTGGGTTGTTGGCAAAGTTCTGTGAGAACACCCTTTGTGCTCTTGGGGTGGAGGAAAGCAATCATCAAGTTTTCTGCGCCTTTGCGAGGTGCTTTGTCGATGAGTTGCAGCCCTGCAGCCTCTGCTTCTTTCAATGCCTCTTCTACATTCTCTACATTGAATGCTACATGGTGAACACCACCACGACCACCGTTCTTCTCGATGAACTTAGCAATGGTCGATTCGGGGCAAGTAGGCTCCAAAAGTTCGATTTTGGTCTGACCCACTTTGAAGAAAGCGGTCTTTACTTTTTGGTCGGCTACCTCTTCGATGGAGTAGCATTTTTCACCGGTTAAGAACTCGAAGAACGGCATAGCGTCCTCCAGACTGGTAACAGCGATACCAAGATGCTCAATATGAGTTGGTTTCATTGTTGATTTGTGTTTATGTGTTAAACAATAGATGGGTTAATTATTTGCTTATTTAGCAGGTAAGTCGCATACTTCCTTTTTGTATTAAGGTGTGGCGGCAAAACGCATGCTATACTCGGCTGTATATCAACAAGGTGTATGACCGGATGATATGCAATGTTGAGTATGTCAATATGCCGTGCTTGCGCCTAACGGAGTATGCCTACACATCCTACATTGTGCCTTGCAAAGGTACTGCTTTTTTCTGAACTTCCCAAATAAATTCCCAAATTATTTACTTTTTGTTCTATTTGGTTACCAAAGTGTGTATGCAAAGCGGGGACTTGGGGTGCAAAATGTGCCATGTCGGCTGTGCAATCGTATGCACCGATAGGGGGATTGGAATAAGACTTTTTTAAGAAGGATGTACCTGCTGTCTTGGGTGCTCTATGGGTACTATCAGACTATGGTCGGATTTGCTTAATCACATACTAATCACATACTAATCACCTACTAATAACATAGTACGGTCAGTGTGCAGACCGCTGCACTATTGGGGTCGTATAAGGCGCAGTTGGGTTGTTAAAATGTGTTGTTAAGTTGGGCGGTTGTACAAAACGGGGAGAGGGAAGGAAATATGCGAGTTGGTGGTGATTGATAGCGCGATAGAAAAGGCTATTGTGTCGTCTTGAAAAAGGCTGACTAAGTTGTACCTTAATACGGATGTTGGTTGACTCGGTGATGTTCTGAAGGCGGTTGCGTGGTATATTGAAGAGGGGGATATTGACATCACCATTGGCGAAAACGGCATGTGTGTATTTTTGTGTCTTAGCATATTGCATAAATCTTATACTATAACATAGTGTATATTGTGATAGTGTATATTTGTGTAATTCAGTGTATTATGGAGAAAATATATTTTTGTTGGTCAGAACCTCGCATAATCCAAAAACTTTCCGTAATTTTGCAGTTCACAACAGTGCACAACTCGTAACACTTGGTGGGCATAACTTGTTATCCAATTATTATCAACTCAACACAACTATTTCATTGCAATGACGAAAGATACGATGGCAAAAAGACTATTACGGCAAAAAAGACGATGACGAAAAAACAAACCTTTACACCACACGAACAAGTATCTCAACTATTGAAGATTATCAGCCAAGGGCTGTATGAGAAAGACCAAATCTTGGCTCTTGCTCTGCTATGCCTTGTGAGTGGTGAGAGTTTCTTCCTTTTGGGTCCTCCGGGGACAGCCAAGAGCGAAGTGTCGCGCCGACTAAAACTGCTACTCAAAGATGCTACGGCATTTGAATATCTGATGTCTCGTTTCTCTACGCCTGATGAGATATTTGGCCCAATCAGTATACAAAAACTGAAGAACGCAGATACCTACGAGCGTAAGGTGGATGGTTACTTGCCTTCTGCCTCGATTGTCTTTTTGGACGAGATATGGAAAGCGGGATCTTCTATCCAAAATGCGTTGCTCACGGTTATCAATGAGCATATCTATCAGAATGGTGCCACCACTCTGCATGTACCAATGAAATGTCTCGTCGCTGCCAGCAACGAGTTGCCTGCCGAGGGAGAGGGATTGGAGGCTATGTGGGACAGGTTTCTTGTTCGAGTGGTGAGCAACTGCATTCAGAGCGAGAGCACCTTCTATAAGATGCTACAGATGGAAGAGATGCCCACCATTCAGATTCCGCCCGCAATGCTCCTGACAGAACAGCAACTTAGTGAATGGAGAGCGCAGATAAATGGCGTGCAAGTGCCACAATCGATTCTGCAAAGTATCACCTCTATTCGTAAAGGTATGGAGCAGGCAGGTAAGGCAGAAGATGGGCATCCTGCCGATTACTACATCAGCGACCGACGCTGGCGCAAGATAATCAACCTACTTCGCACGGCTGCTTTCCTCAATGCCCGGACGGAGATTGACTATTCTGACCTGCTGCTGTTGTTTCATGTGTTATGGAATAAGACACAGTGTATCCTCCCTGTACTGAAGATAGTATCGGAGAGTATTTTTGCTGATATTCAGCAAGATATACAAAAGTGCGAAGCCGACTTTCAGGAAATCTACCGTCAGTTGGTAAAGGAACGAGAGATAGCAGACAACACACCGATAGACGAGAGCAACTATGCTATTTTCAACCATCTATACTATGCCATATTGGGGTATGAGGAGCAGCGTGCCTATATCTCTAAGACGGCTTATGGTCTGCTTTACAGTGGTACGGACAGCAAGGGTGTGGCTTATTTTGACCGGAAACTCAATGGGCAGGTATTTAAGTTGTTTGACAAGAGTATGCGAGGGCTGAATCTCGGCAACGGGCAGCAGGTCAGAATAGTTCAGTTGCGTCGCAAAGCCGACAGTTTGGTGGTGGACGGAATGATCTATCCAATCGTTCTGAAAAGCAACTCTCTTTTTGCTGACACTGCGCAGGCCGACGAAAAGCAATCGCCTGCCAAAGAGATACTTGCGCGGATTGAGGCTATACAAACTGCTATTCGCGACCGCTCGGAGAGTATCAAAAAGAGCGATAATCTGTTTCTGTCGAAAGACGACCTGCAAGTGGTTCAATCTGCGGCTAAGGCTATGCTCCGCAGTTTGGATGCCATGCGCGTTAAGGCAATAAATATCAATCAGTTATGATATTAAACGAGAACGAGAAAGCCCCCCGCCTCAATGAGTATGCAACGCTGTTTGATGTATATATCGACAGGGCATTGCACCATCTGCCTCCCGACTCATCGCCAACGGATGACCCGATTGTGCAATATCTGCGAGAGGTTACAAATAATCCGATAAATGTAGAGTCGTGCCGCGAAGATACAGAGTGGCGAGAGGCGTTTAAGTATTCGCTTATAGAGTTTTGCCGAAATCTATTGGAAGCGTATCAGCAGCAAGAGCAACAATGGCAGGAGGAAACGGATACTATTGACCGCTTTATGCGGTGCTACCTTGCACAAAAACGCGCTGTGTGGGCCAAGGTGGTGGAGTATATCAACCGGCGATATACCGAGCAAGAAATCAACCTTAAAGGCTATGTGCAGCAACTGCGTGCCACCACAGAAGACCAATTCGATACTATCTTCGAGGCCCTGGAGGAACAGTGGAAACAATGTGCTCTAGAACACCTGCTGGCAAGGAAAGAGCAACTATTCCTTAAGGCTCGCAACCATTTTGAGCGGGGATTGCAAGAGGGATGGGGAATAAGCGATTTTCGCGCGCTGCTGAAGGTACCGGAGATAGCGTATCGCTACCCACAACTGCGTGAGATAGTGGACCTTATGGGGCGTGGCAAACCAAAAGATGATATGCTCGACGACTGCACCATCTCGCGGTATATTCCCACGATAGTGGCACCCTCTGTAGCAGCAGGCGACATCGACGGCGTGTGCCTGAGCAACCATATCCCATCTGCACTGCCTGCCGAACTGGCATACCTATCCGACCCCGTATGTGAAGACCTGTTCTTTTTGCGCTATGCTACCTCTCAACTACAGTCGTTCTCTTCCAAATCGCCGTTGGTCATTTGTGAGAAGACAGAACACACTCAGCAGAAGAAACCTCGCCTCATCAGAGGTCCTATCATCGTCTGTGTGGATACGAGCGGTTCGATGAATGGGCGTCCGCTTGCCATAGCCAAGGCTTTGTTGCTGCAACTGCTATCGATGGCTCGTGCGCAACATCGTGCGTGTTATCTCATCACCTTTGCGGTGCGTGCACAAGCCATCGACCTGGCTAACTATGCCAATCTACAAACACTCATCCGTTTTCTGCAAGATGGTCTGACGGGTGGCACTGACGGCAATGAGATGTTGGAGGCAGCGTTGGAGGCACTCCACTCCAAGCGATACGAGATGGCGGATGTGTTGATTATCTCCGATTTCTGCTGGGCTGTTCCTGCAAGAAATAACCTTGAGCAACTCGGCAAAGAGCAAGCCCTCGGCACACGCTTCTATGGCTTGAGTATCAACGGATTAACCCAATCCAGACATCCCTGGCTCGACCGACTTTGGAGAGTGTCTGTTTGAGGGTTTTGTTGTTGAAGCATTTACCACAACATTGCTTTTGCGTGTATTGTGAAGAATAAGAAAAAATGCTGTATGATGTTGTTTCTTTACTGTCGGGACTCTTTCGATAAAGGATAGGTAGAATGGTGCTATTGCTTTATGCTGTTGTTTCCTTGCCGCCGTACATCTTCTAGTAGGTGATAGGGAGGATGGTGCAATCGCTTTATGCTGTCTTTTCCTTACCGCCGTACATCTTCCAATAGGTGATAGGTAGGATGGTGATAGTCAGGGGGAGAGTGAGCAGCGAGCCGAAGCATATCACTACACCCATCGGCATCCAAAGGCTGGTATGGGCAATAATCATCGGCAGCACACCGAGTGCGGTAGTGGCAGTGGTGAGGAAGATAGGACGCATACGCCGCATTCCTGCCTCGTAAGCCGCCTCACGCACCGTATAACCGCTCTTGTGGCGCAGTTCTTCGGCGTACTCATACATCATAATCGCATTGCGCACAATCACGCCAATAAGGCTCACTATGCCCAAAACGGCAGTGATAGAGATGTCCAAATCAAAGACATACAGTCCCACAAAGGCGCCGAACAAGCACAGCACTGCGCTCGACAGCGTGAGCAACGCCAACGAGATTTTGCCAAAATGGTAGAGCAACAACACGAACATCACGAGCAATGCTGCCACCACGCTCCACATAATCTGCGGAATCATCTCTCCGTTGATAGCACTTAGTCCGCCATACGAGATACTCACCCCTTCGGGCAGTTCGCTCATATTCTCGTGTATCCATGCTTTCACTTTCTTCTCCGAAGCCACTTGGCTGGTGGTGCCTCTCAAGTCGCACCCGACGGTGAGTGTGCGCACCGAATTGCGTCGTTCGATAGAGGCGTGGTGCCATTCGGGGGAGAGTGTTGCCACTTGTCGCAGCGGTACCCACACGCTCGGATAGGCGGTAGGAATCATTAGGTCTTGCAATTCGTCGATGCTCATCTTGTCTGCACCGGCGGTGTAGAGCAGCACAGGTATGCCATAGTCGCCCTCCCACACGGTGGCCATCTTCACACCGTTGCTCAGGCTGCTCAGGTAGAGCGAGAGTGTGGTCTCGGTGATGCCCAAGCGTGTTGCCTCGTCCTCGCGCAAGGTGATGCGTGTTTGTCCGGCGATGCGGTCGTAGTCCGAGTGCACCCACATCATCTCGGGTTGGATTGCCATGAACTGTTGCAGACTGTCAGCGTAGGGCAGGATAGCATCGAGGTCATCGCCTGTGAAGCGCACCTCCAACGGGTTCTTGGCTGCCTGATAGTCGAGTTGCTTGAAGCGTATGTAGGCGTTGGGGAAATAGTTTTCGTACTGCGGTGTATATTCTCTCAGCACCTCTGCCGTGGCTTTGGTGGAGGTGGTATTGACGATGAACTGCGCATACGATGGTGATGCCATCTGCGGTGTGTAGGTGGCGTGGAAACGAGGTGAGGCTTGTCCCACGAACGAGGTGATGGAGGTGATACGCTTGTCGGTGCGCATCATACGCGCCAGCGAGTCAGCCACTTGTGCGGTTTCCTGCACCGATGAGCCTTCGCGTAGGTGTATCTCCATGGCAAAGCATTCTCGTTCGGCTTTGGGCAGCAGTTGCAGATTGAGTTGCGTAATCATCAGTATCACGCCTGTTGCCAAGCAGATAATCAGCACGATATAGGACACCCACGGGTGGCGAAAGCAGGCGTTGAGCAGTGTCTGATAGCCGTTTTGCAGGGCGGTGAAGAACTTGTTTTGCCTGCGCTCAAACCAACCCATCTCGTCTGCCTTGTGGTGGCGGATAAAGCGTGTCGCCATATAAGGCGTAACCCATGTGGCATAGAAGATACTGGCAGTCAGCGCAAAGAGTATTGCCCATGGGAATAACTGCACAAAGTCGCCCAAGGGACCTTCGATGATGTGCGTCATGGGGAAGAACATACCCGAGATAGAGCAGGTAGCCAACGCCATCGGCACAAATAGTTGCTCGGTGCTGACAGCAGCCGAATACCAGCGGCTGTGTCCTCGCTCCAGCAGGTCGGTGTAGCCGTCAATCACAATGACCGAGTCGTCCACAATCATACCAAGCACCACAATCAGTGCAGCCAGCGTAACGGTGTTCAGTTCGATGCCCGTCATGTACATCAGTCCAATGGCAACGGCGGTACAGACGGGTACGCCTGTGCATGCCACCAAGGCTGTGCGCAAGGGGAAAAGCACCAACATCACCGCTATCACAACAATAATAGACAGCAAGATGTCGCGCATGAATGAACGCACCGAGTCGTCCACCACTTTGGGTTGGTCGGTGATACGATGGAAATGCACATCGGGGGGCAGTTGCAAGCGTGCCTGCTCTAGTTCTTTCTCCACTTTCTTGCCAAACGCCACAATGTTGTTGCCCGGCACCATCTCCATATTCAGTATCAGGCAGGAGCGGTCTTGCGAAATCTCTGCATTGGCATCGCCTGTGTAGTACTCGACGAACTTGTCCGCCTTGGGGTATCGCCGTTCGATAGTGGCTATATCACGCAGGCGGATAGTGGCTCCCGAAGTGGGGTCGAACCACACTATCTGCTCGGCTATCTCGCGTTCGCCGGTGTAGGGGATAGTTACTTGCAGTCCTTCTCCACCGCCTAAGTCCCCGCCCATCGTGCGAAAGCCTTGCAGCATAAGCGACATCTGAAGGGCTTTCTGATCTATCCCATAAGCCGATAGTCTTGCAGCATCTATCGTTACGGCTATCTCCTCGTGTTGCGCACCGAGTATCTTCAGTTTGCCCATCTCGGGGATGGTGCGCAGGCGGGAACAGAGTTGGCGGGCATACGACTCCAACTCACGCGGACTGCGTTCGTCGCTCTCCACGCAAAGCAACATTGACGAGGTGCTACCGAAATCGTCCACTACCACTATCTGCAACACGCCTGCGGGCAGGCTTGTCTTTTTGAACAGGTCCAGCCCGGCGCGTATGCTGGTCCATGCATCGGCAGCCGACTTCACCGAGTTGCGCAACGACACATACACATACACCACGCCATCTTCGGTGTTGCTGTAGGTAGTGGCTTTGTCCACCTCGATATAACTATTCAGGAAGTCCTCCAATGGGATAGTTACCTGCTGCTCCACCTCCTGCGCTGTAGCACCCGGGTAGATAGCAGCCACCACGCCTTGACGGATAGTGAACTGCGGGAACTCGTCCTTGTTCATCCTCGGTAACGACCATATACCTATCGCCGTCAGCACTAGCACCACCAAAAACACTAAGTTATGGTTGCGCATCGCTGCTTCTATGTGATTTCGCTTCTTCACTGTTTCACTAAAACATTAATTATCATGTAATTAGACATATAATTATGCATTCTTAATTATGCATTCTGCATTACACTAAACACTAATTTAGTTTTTGGTCATAACATACCCTCAATAATGTTTTTGGATAATTCTTGAAACCCATTATTGAGCGTTTTTGTATAGAGTAAGCATTCTTCATTACGAATCAAGCATTCTACTCGCGAAGTGTTCTCGTCGCGGGCTTGCCAAGCCCGCATATTGACATCGCTTGCCATTCTTCATTATGCATTGTCAGAACACCACTTTCGCTCCGTTGTACATCTTCTGAAAGCCTTCTACCACCACTTGGTCGCCCGCATGTAAGCCTTTGGTTATCAGTACTCCACCGGCTACATACTCGCCTACTTCGATATTTCTGCGAGTGGCAACATTGCCATTCACTACCCAAACACTTTTGCCTGTTGGCATCGTCTGCACGCACTCAAGCGGTACGAAAAAGCCTGATACACGCTGCGATTGCAGCCATACCTTGCTCACCATTCCGGGCAGCAAGCAACTGTCCCCACGGAGCAACATCGCCTTCACGGTGTAGGTGTGGGCTATCGTGTTGGCGAGCAGGTTCTTCTCTACCACCCGTATGGGCAGGGTGTCTTGGCCCGCTGCGGCTACAACGATACTGCCTATCTCACCGGGCTGAATAGTCGCAATGTCTGCTTCGGGCACATCGAGAGCCACATTGTATCCGTTCATATCTAATAGGGTTATCACGGGTACGGCAGGTGCGATAGTCTGCCCTACATGCACTCTACATTCGCCTATCACGCCGGCGATAGGGGCACGCAACACGCAGTCGTTCAGTGATTTCTGCGATATAGATAGCATCGACTCGGCTTGCTTCAGTTGGCTGTTTATCTCCACCATCTTCTGCTCCGTTACACCCCCTTCGGCATACACCTGCTTGGCTCGTTGATAGCCGTCTTGTGCTTGTTGGAAGGTGGCTTGGGCAGCCTGCAAGGCATTGCGGGCTTGGGTGTCATCTATGCGGAGCAACTCCTGTCCTGCTTTCACTCTGTCGCCTGTCTTTACCTTCACGGAAAGCACTTGCCCTGCTATCTGCGCACTCAGAGGCACACTCGACACCTCTTCTATTCGCCCCACATAAGTGTGGGTGTAGGTGTGTGTCTGCTCTTCCAGCGTCTGCACTTTCACGCGAATGGGCGGGTTCTCTTGTTTTGGCTTTTTATTCGGCAACTTGTCGCAGCCCGCCAACACCATCAGCGATGCACACAATATAGTATGTAGGTATTGTTTCATATATGCTTTGTCGAATTAAAAATGAAGAATGCGAATGGCAACCTTTTGTAATGCATAACGATGAATAGTTTATACAAAAACCACCAATAATGGGGTTCAATAATTTTCCAAGAATACATTGATGTAGGGTTATTATGTAAATGACCAAAAACTAAATTAGTGTTGTATAGTTTTGGAGGTAATACATTATGCATTCATCATTATGCATTCATCATTATGCATTTATCATTATGCATTGTAAAATTAGTTCTTCTTGGCAATCATCAGTATATCCTCGCCGCTGATTTTCTTGTCGTTGGATACGCCTGTGCCTGCGTATTGCAACAGGAAATGAATGGTCTCGTCATGTATCTCCGCCTCACCCGAAACCTCTATGTTGTATGCCTCGTTGACGGTCTTATCCACGGGTCGCAACAGGTCCTCTTGTGTGATGGTGTAGGTTACAGTCAGCGTTCTGCTGAATGGTGCAAGTGTGATCGTCTTGTCGTCTATCGTACCAGTGGTGGTATAGACATCGCCTTTCATGCTATTGAAGGTGAGCAGCACTTCATCATCTTTGTTCTGCTCCATCTGCAGTGCACCTATCTCACTTGTCAGCACCACAGATACAGTGTCGTCGATGACTACTTCCTGTTTGCCCACTTGGTAACTATACCCGCCTGTGAGCGATTTCACGGGGTCGCTGCAACTCACTGCCAATGCGGCAATGCTTGCCAATACTACAGTTCTAAAAGACTTTTTCATATTCATATTTTGCTTTAGTATTCTTATTTCTTCCCCTGCGTAGCAACCTTCTCTACATTCTAATCATTCCTACTGCCCCGATAATGCAATCTCTACATTCGCTGCATTCGGGACAAAAGAAAGTTTTAATGGTCAATTAATCGTTAACGGAGAACTTACCTCATTAACGGAGCCCCACACCCAACATCGTGTGGATATATCGTATATTCTCCTCTTTGCGGCGTTGCAAGATGTCTTTGTTGTCATTGCCGGGTTGAGGTAGCAGACCTGCAATGGCGGGCATCACCAGTACTGCCATGATGTTGAGCGAACAAATAGTTTGCATCAGTTGTTCGGCATTGGTGGCGATGATATTGCCCTTTTCTGCCTCTACATCCAACGAGTGTTGCAGGCGTTCCAAGTATTCTGCGTATTGCTTGTGGGCTATGTCTTGTAGCGACTCGGGCATGGCACCCGTTTCGTTCACTATCAGTCGTGCCAACATCGCATTCTCTGCCATAAAGTCGAAGTTCTGCGAAATGAGATTGTCGATATTGTCCATAAAGTGCAGGTTCTCCGTCCCTTCCGGGGGTAGCACCGACTGAATAAATGCCCCAATCTTCTGCTCTAATAACTCGCGGAACAGGTTCTCTTTGTCCTGAAAATGGTAGTAGAGCAACACATGTGTTACGCCCACTTTCTTGGCAATACGACACAGGTTCGCCCCTTCGTATCCGTTCTTGGCAAACTCCTCTTCCGCTGCCGCCAGTATCTCTGCTTTCTTATTTTTCATTGATTATCTGTTGTTGATTCTACTCTGCATTATACTTATTTCTGACTGACCACACAAACACTAATTTAGTTTTTGGTCATTCATTACCCATCAACAGTCAAATGTTTTTGGAAAATTTTTGAACTCATTGTTGGTGGTTTTTGTATAGTAAGCATTCTACATTATGCATTAAAGTAAATCCGCTGCAAAAGTACTGCTTTTTTTTCATACCACCAAATAATTACTTACATTAGTGTAAGTTTTTTTCTTGCTTTGTTTTTCATAATACCAACTAATAGATGATACACATGTAATTGCTATGTAATTATGCATTCATCATTATAGATTATGGATTGAATTAGTTGGTGCTATTGCACCCCTCTCGCCTTTTAGGGGGGGGCGGAGTGCACAGGCACAAAAAAGATAAAACCTCAATCATACCATTTATAACAGAGATTAGTTCATATAGATTACATACCATATCATTTCATATCATATCAATAATTTAATCACTCCGTAAACTAGTAATACCATACTAATAACAACAAAACTAATAACATACCTAATTACACAAGAACTAATATCATATCAAATCATTTCATATCATATTACATTATCATTGCGCAGCAGCCGCTCGCCCATTAAAGGCGACGGCGTTGCTGCGACTCGCAAAAAACATAAAACAATAATAGACATAACCATACACTTATATCAATACCATAGAAAAATAGATATCAATCCTATTTTTTTACTTGCTATCCTATTTTTTGCGTAATTTGCGTAATTTGCGCAATACTATATTTACTATAACCATACTATAACATACTGTCTATTATATATGTCTATTATATTAGATACTACTAAAGTTATAATATATTATATATAGTAGTACTAATCAATAACTGATATAGTAATAAGAGTAGTACTAATCAATAACAATACAATTATTACTACTAATGATATAATAATTACATAGAGTATCAATATATACCGGTAATTTTAAATTCAACATCTCATCCACACACATCCTCATACATCCTCATACATCCTCATTTCCTACTCCTTGTTTCCATTCCATTCAACATTCTATTTATTATCAAAAATTATGCCAAGATTATAATTACATAACATATCACTAACTATTTTCATTCCATCAAAGTGTATTTCATCGATTTTCAATAAATTATTTTTCACTATTTTTACATTC